>JBBTUL010000017.1:0-16439 GCA_038063755.1 Patescibacteria group bacterium | reverse complement strand
CCTAGAGGCCCATACTTCTGCTAAAATAAGTGCGAGCTGAACGATAAACACTCACAACTCAGGGCGCGGTCCAAGGGACCGAAGTGTCATGAAAAAATCAAAATTAAAGCAAGATAAGTTTAGAAAATCTAGGGGTGGTTATTCGAGGTTTTTAATAATTAACTGCGAAAAGTGCGAAGGGTTTATTGCGCTTTATCAAAAAGACGGCCCCGGCCCCCTTAAGCGAATGTATCTGGATCGGATATTTTCTCCAAAATCCCTTGTGGGGCTTGAACCACAAAGGTCCGAGGCCGCGGTGGGGCACCAGCAATATTCAGTATAGAGGGACCTGGCGGGGCTACTTGTATGATATGTTTACAATATGAACAAACAAGGTGGATTCACCATCGCCGTGTTAATAATCATACTTGCCGCGATTGTGGTCGGTGGGGGGGTTGCGGGGTATTTTGTTTTTACACAAGCAGACAAAGCAACAATCCCGCCTTCATCGGCTTCAACTAATCTACCACTGACTGAAACGCTAATTTCGACTTCGAGTCCTACAGCTACCGAAACCCCAGCTCCGATTACGCCCCCACCCGTAATTGCCAAACCAGAACCTACTCCCAAGACTGTCCCTACTGCGGTGCCCAGCTCGACACTAGTTAGCCAGTCAGGAAACAAGAAAATCACATCCTGCAATTCTATTACGGGATCCGGAAGTTACACCATGGACAAAGACTTAAATGTTGTTGGTAGTGGTTGTTTAGATATTCAGAATATAAATGACGTGGCTATTGATTGTGGCGGGCATTCGATTACGCTGGACCAGCTAAATCAACCAATCGGCACAGAAGGACAAAGGCCGTTGTTGGGTTTTAAAAATGTTAAGAGGTTTTCCGTAACATCTTGCAATTTGAAAGTGGTCAACCCAAGCCCCATGTCATCGACCGTGATTTTCGAAAACAGCAGTAATGGCACTATCTCAAATACAACTTTTTACGATCCATCTGCAATGTCAAGCGGCTTGGACATTTTTTCCGTGACTTTTGACCATACCAATGAAATCACATTCAGCGGCAACACCGTGTATGGTGTTTATCAACAACATTACTCAAGCGGCAATATCGTGGAAAATAACATCTTTTCTCCGACATTGAAAACATTGCGACAAATCCAGCATGTGGTAAGCATTAATGACGGAAATCGCAATACCATTCGCAGCAACACTATCGACGGCAGGTGGGACCGCAGCGATCCGAGCCTACAAGTAGGTGCAGACCTTGGAATTCACCTATCGGATGAATCATACGCAACAGTTCAAGAAAACAAAATCAAAAACACATGGGGGTGCAGCATGGAAACAAAAGGGGTAATTCAAAGCTCTAAAATTTTAAGAAACTCCCTGACAAACAGCGGCACGGGCGGGATTTGTGGTTGGTATTACAACAGTTGGAAGGGAAATACGATTTCGGACAATATAGTGGATTCGTCCCCTAAACTATTCTATCTTTTTAGGTTATACCCGCTACGTCCCGGAGAAATCGCGGTATATTTTGCCGATAATGTTTTTAGCGGCAATAAGTTTTTGAACCCTACCGGAGAAAGCGCAGCGGTTTTTTCTTTCCATAACTCTTCCGGTGGCGAGAAAGGACGAAGCAGTAACATTCCATATGTCGTCTCCAATAACAAATTTAGCGGCAATGATTTCAACTCCGCGATGCGGGCACCTCTTTTCGTACCTTCTTCGATGGCTGTTGATGGCGGAGTAAATATTTGCGGGGCTGTAGCTGAAGGTGATTATCCTAATATTGTGGATTTTCCCTTAAGGTGTATTTCGCAATAAGCGTGAGGTGACAAAGTAAAGCGTGCATAGTAGCGTGCCAGTTCTACTGGCACGAAATTTAATTTGTGGCATGTTTATCGGAGGTTGGATGGTAAGTTGAATACCCGGGCTTGAACCACAAAGGTCCGAGACCGGGAGGGAGCACCTGGTTCAAGTCATGACGGTTGATATACTCTATTCATGTGGCTTTTGTATGCGTTTATCGCTCCGGCGGCGTATGGGGTTGCGGAAATATTGGACAACTTCCTGTCTAATAAAATCTTCAAAAACCCTCTTACACTTTCTTTTTTCTCTGCGCTCTGCAACCCATTCGTTGTCTTGCTTCTTTTTCTCTTCGAAAGGCCGACCTGGCCGCCCGCAAGCACTATTCCGATCTTTCTCGTCATCGGCTTTATCGAACTTGCATACTTGTATCCATACTACAAGGGCCTTCAGAACGATGACACGTCAATCGTTGCTGCTTTTTTTGGCATAGGAAGAATATTCGTTCCGATCCTGGCATTTTTTGTGGTGGGAGAAGTCCTCTCAATCGCCCAGTATGCCGGAGTTGCCCTTATTGTCTTTTCGAGTATTGCGCTTAGCTTCAAAAAAGAACATGCCAAGATGCTGTTTAGTAGGTCGCTCTGGTACATCGGCCTGGCCGCGTTCATGCTCTCTTTCGAAGGAGTTCTTCTTAAATATCTTTTTGATCACGGCGTTCAATTTTCGACCGCGGTCGGTGGCGAAATGCTTGTGGCGACAGCTTTTTCAATCCCGCTGCTTTTCGTCAAAAACGTACGAAGCGATATTGCGACTCACTGGAAAACGTTCAAAAAATTCATCCCTCTCTTTTCGCTCGAAGAAGGCTTAACATTTATAGCATTTTCCGCCGAGACATATGCGATCAGCCTTGCCCCCGTTACAATCGTAAAATCTGTCGGCATGTTCATTCCCTTCTTCGTCTTGTTCTACGGAAAGATGCTTAAGACAAGGCTTCCGCTTATGATCAAAGAAAATACAGAAAACAAAATTGTACTCAAACGAACCCTCCTCTTTGCGGTTATGGTCGCCGGGATCATGCTCCTCGGGAATTACGACTAAAGAGAGATGTCCCGCGCCTTTGTTTTTTGTCATTTCGAGCAAACAACAAAACCGGGTAGAATAAGTGTATTCTCAATTTATGCGATTTCTGTTTTTTGCGCTCATGGTCTGCGGCGTTGCGGTGCTCCTCGTCGCCTCGTTTTTTCTTGGTCACTTCACCTCTCCGGTTGACAAAAACCTCCTCATCGAGACAGAAGTGCCCCGCATGGAAAAGGCCACAACGACGGATCCCACAACCATACCAACGCCCTATGGATTTCGCGGCCCGACAGGAAAGCCCTATATTATCGGCCCTCGAAATGATCCGCCGAATTACTAGGGCCCTTCGACAAAGCTCGCGCTGAGTCTGCCGAAGCGCTCAGCATAGGGCCTTGAGAATTTAGGGCAGAGACAATAGAATAGAAGGGCTTGAAATAGAAGGTTGCTCCGCCCTTAGCGGGGCATAAGGAATCGTAAGTCGCTGCGCTCCGACCAAGCCCCGCCTGCTGGCGGGACGTAAGTTGTTTGTAAGACGCGCAAGCTCATTTGAAAAAGCGTAGGTCCCGCCGTTCGGCGGGACGTAACGGATTCTAAGTCGCTACGCTTGAAAAAGAAGGTAGCTCCGCCTGCGACGGAGCGCAACAAGCTCTAAGCCGCCCTGCGGCAAAGAGCTTCTAGCGCGGGTATCGTATAGTGGTAATACATCACCTTGCCATGGTGAGGCCAGGGGTTCGATTCCCCTTACCCGCTCAGCACAAAACTAGCACTATTATTATCCTATGCGCTCACGCTCTTCTGCTCCCGATAACGCGGCAATAGAAGTTGAGCGAGAGTACAAAGAGTTTGTTGCCGGGCTAGACTCGATCAAGGAAAAACAACGGCGGCTAACGGAAGAGTATCGAAAAAAACTGGAACGGCACAAACTGCTATGGCCCGAAGAATATCGGGAATAAAAATCATTTATGAAATTTGAAAGACCCCAGCAGCTGAAGACGGAAGGCCAAAATGGTCCGCCCGACGAGAACGAAAGACGGCGCAGTGGAGAAGACGAACTACCCGGAGGTGGAAACACGACACCAGAAAACCAAGGAGAAGAAGTGCGCCTTGCGGATTTTGCGTCTCAAAAGATCCGAATTGCCGAAAGCGAAGTTGCTAGATTCTCCGGAAACGGAGAGGAACTGATAAGGCGCATTGAGCAAGAAGCAAATTTGCCGATCGGCGACATTGTGAACGTTCGCGGAAGGGTTAGAGTGCTTGAACGCCTAAACGATCTAATCAATGAAGCAAACGGCCTGTTCGACAGGCTAAAGGGAGAAATTTCAAAGCTGCTCGCTAAAGAAAATCAGGCTCCGATAGAGAGAATGAGAAACGACGAAGGACGAAGATATCAGGAGATGAAAGACTATCTTCGGCGCCAGCAAAAAGAAATACCCGGGCCGGTCATTGAAGAGGCCCGAAGAAGGCGCAACCAACTTCTCGAGGCAAGAGGGCTCTTCTCGATGTCAAAATCCGACTTCGACAGCTATTTTGCATCTAAAGACTTTGAAGTTCACGCTGACCTTAAACAACAAAATGTCGGCGATTGCTATATCGTTGCGGCAATTCACGCCATGAGCAGTTCCCCGCATTTTGAGATGATTTGCAGGTCTTCGATGGAGAGGTTGCCTGATGGCTCATGGAAAGTACGTGTCCCGTTCATGAGCGAAGACGGAGAAATAATCACTATTACACCGGAAGAGCTTTTACCGCAAAAAAACAAACAATTCCTAAGACGAAGGAAGGGCGAAGGAGTGCTTCCCGATCTGAGGATGAAGCTGGCTCCGGTAAAAGGAAAGGAAGGATTACGAGTTTTGGAAGCAGCCGCCATAAAACGAAAATTTGGCAGTGTCGACAGGCTAGCAGCAGACAGGGGCGGTTTTGGGGATGATGTTTTGCTTTCATTGGGGGGAGATAATTTCATACAGTACAATGTTTCTTCCGCTGTGCTGAACCAGGAGGACAAGTGGGAGTATCCGGGGCTAAGCTCGCTTGACGGAAGAAATATGGCCTATCTAGACCACTATCTTGAGAACTTTGATCCAGAGGTTCATATCGCAACCGCATCAACCAAACATGGAGTCGGCGGACCAGCCGGCTTTTACAAAGTAGAAGGAGCGGCAAAGCTTCTGGCTGCGGGCCATGCGTATTCGATCTCTAGCGTTGACAAAGAGAAGAGAACGGTTAAGATTGCCAACCCCTGGAATACTTCGAGGCCTATTGAGCTGACCTTCGATCAGTTTAAGAAGTCTTTTTCTGGCCTCGAAGCAATACGAATTGACAGCTATAGACTTTTTCGGAACATGGGACGTATTGTGGAAAAAACGGCTTAAACTAAATAAATTAACTTTTTAAAATGACACAAGACAATAAAAAAATAGACCCGCGCGAACTTGCTCGATCTTTCGAGCTCCAGATCAAACAAGCCGTTGCAAAAAAGTTCTCGACCTCCGTCGACGACCTGACGCTTCTTAGAGATGAGGATGCTGCCTACCTAAGCCAAGAGGAACCTGATAGCCTATGCTGCTTCGTCGTCGGACAAAAAAGCGGGTTTCTGTATCTGGTCATCGGAAAAATTGGAAAAGATGGAAAAAGCCTGTCTGATCTCAAGTCGGACGTTGTCTCTTAGCGGAGTGTCATCCGAACAGCAAGATTCGCAAGCAAAAAGATTGAGGCTTGCGTTTCGGAAAATTTTTCTTATAATTCTATGTAGTAATTCACCATCGGAGGAGACAAGGTGCTTCGGAACGATCCACAAAATCCCGACTGGAAGTGGAGGTTTCGGTGTGAATTTTCCCTCCCGCCGTGGGAATGTGGAATTTTCCTTGACCCATCTTTTACAGCGCGTTTTTGGCATCTGTGGCCACTTACAGTCTACAAAAGAAACACCTCCCCCACCTCAAAGTAGCTCATAATCCCGCACACACCCTAAGCGCCAAGACATTCTTGGCGCCTTTTGTTTCTAGCCATCTCTCCTAAAAACAAAAGCCCCGAAACAATCGGGGTAATAATACAAAAATATCCTTTAGGAGAAGCTACTTCTTGGCCGCGAAGTTGGCTTTCAAAACTGAGATCGCGAAGTCGACAAGCGCTCCACGAATCTGGGCGTAAACCCGGACCGGGTTCACCCCAGTCAAATTTCCTGGCACCCCCATGAAATCTGGAACCAGCCCGGAAATTCCCGTTGGGCCCTTGTATAGAATTGCCCACTTCTTTCCTTCTCGAATTAATCGCAATCGCCTTGTCGCGAGCATGTAAATATCTAGCCTTCGTGGATCGTACTGCTTGGCGATCGCTTTCTCGAGTCTCTTCGTTCGACCCCTAAGCATGTCCATGGTTTTTTTGTTAATGAAGAACCGGCAAGGCGGCTTATGTCGGCCGCCATAAACATGTTCATATTTCGTGCCCTTACGAACACACGAGCAAACTGGCACGACGACCTTCGCCTTCTTCGCCACTAGCCTCTTCTCCTCTTCTCAAAACTGCCTCTGTAATCTTGCTCTACTCTCGAAAAAAGTAAAGCCTCCGATACTAATCGGAGGGTGAAGTGACGGTTTTCGAGCGCAGGAGGGCTTCACGTTCCTTAGAACTTTCGAAGGTTGAATTTATTGTCGAGACAACCCCCATGAGAACGCCTCTGCAAACCGCCGCGATAAGCGATCCGAGGGAGAGGATGAACGAAATAGCTCCCAAGATGTTTATTGTCGGGATCCCTAGTGATCGGAATGGTAAAAGGAGGATGCAAAACGACATGCCAAAAATTCCAGCGAACAAAAGACGCAAAATAATTTTACTCTCGTTTTTCATCTTTCCCTTTCTTGTGCGAAAAGCTGTGGTACAGCGTATCACAGCAGAAGGGCATTAACAAGGAAAACCGCCCTACTCTAGTAGCGCTTCAAGCGCTTCATCGATACTAATCGGCTTCGTCGAAGATGGGACATCTTTTTCATCAGTGTCGGAACTGGCAGGAACGATGGAGAGCACTCCGCTCCCACCCGAAGAATTTTCTACTTCGGCAATGGTTGACTCTCGATACTCTACACCGGCAAGTTGAATTTGTATGTCGATGGCTTGTGCTTCTGCGCGGAGTCCTGCGGGATCAAGAGCGAGAAGCCCCGGCCTGATTAAGCGCCAAACAGAAAATCCACCAAAAACAAGGATAATCGCCACGCTCGTAAGAACGATTGCTGAAACAGACTGGAATATCTCGCCGAATACACGGAACATTCCGCTCTGCTTTTTTCTCGCATTGTCCACCCGAACCAAAAGAATCTCGCTTCGTGAGTGCTCAGTATACGCCCGACGAGGCTCTATCGTTTTGAATTGTTTTAGTATCTCTTGGATTTCCATGCTTTTCCTTTTTATTTGTTATTCGCCCTCTCTACGTCGAGAGTCCTTTGTAGCTCTCTCATTGCCCGGTGCTGTAAAAGCTTTACCGCTCCCTCTGTTTTATCAAGCGCATCGGCAACTTCTTTTATACTTAACTCTTCGACGAAGCGCATGATAATAACTTCTTGGTGTTCATCTCTCATTGAGGCGATCGCCTTCCTCACCCGATCCATCTGGAGCAACATGTCGGTGTCGCGCTCAAGATTCGTGTGGCTTTGTAGATCGACATCTTCTACGCTTGAAGCCTCACGACGAGTCCGGTAGTGATCAATGATCGCATTGCGCGCGATTCGATAGAGCCAGCTCGAGAACGGGAATCCCAAAAACTGATACTCACCGACGCGCTGCCAGGCATGTAAAAATACTTGGTGGGTAAGGTCCTCAGCCTCCTCACGCCGGCCAGTCCGGAGCACTGCAAACCGATAAATTTTCGGCTGGTAGTAGTCGTAAAGAAGGCCGAAGGCCGAGGACTCACCCTCGATGGCTCGGGCGATTAGTTTTTCCTCACCATCTAACATGGAAAACGAAAAAGTGGGCGAAAAGTTACGACGAACGCCCGTTTTTCTTTGCTTTTCGCTCGGAAGACGCTTGTTTGCTTCAGGGCCTGGTACATGGAATAATTATAGTACTATGCAGGCATACTCACGAGCGGTCAAGAAGACAGCGGTTTTCCTTGCCATATTCTCGTTTTCCGGCCTTTTTCCTGGCTACGCAAGGGCGGTTGCCGTTGTCGAGATATTCGCTTCTCAATCCGCCTGCGACGTAAGCTCAAAATTCCAGGACTTTAAAACCGCCACAGCATCAAGCTCGGAAGTCATAGCGCCTCCTGAAAAATCGGCGTCTTCGTCGGAAACTCGCGAGGGAAAAGAGGATCCAGCGCTCGCAGCCCGAAAAACTCTTACGCTTCAAATTCTTGAATGCGCCAGGCGGGATGTTGGTCGTCTTCTCTCGGCGGTTGGAGATATTCCCCTTGCGGGAGCCAGCGCGAAAGACCTGCAGATCAACATCCTAACCCGCCTCGAAAGAGCCGGAGAAAAGATCACTCGAATCGAAAAAAGGATCGAAGAGACGGAAACTGTCGAAACCGCAAAGGAAATTGCACGCGATATCGCAGATTGGCGGAAAAATGAGTATCTTGCCCTTGTTGAAAATGCAGGAGTTTTTGTTGTTTGGGGAAACGGCGAGATACTGCTCGACAAAGCAGAAAGCCGGATACTCCAGGTTCGGCAGACATTAAAATCACTCAAGCTTCATGATGCGATTGAGGTTCAGCGCGCGTTCGAACAAGCAAAGACTCACTCTCTCCGCGCAGAAGAAAACCATCTCAAAGCAAAGCAGGGAATCGAACGTTTCGGAAAATCGGATGACGTATTAAAATACGTGAACGCATCGCTTGATGATCTCCGCAATCTTTACGCTTCTCTCCTCCGCTTAAGCGAGGTTGTCGCGCAGGCAGTAAAATAATAAGCTTTGTTCCTCAAAAACGAAAAAGCCCCAGAGCGGGGCTTTTTCGTTTTTGAGAGACCTCTCGAAAATTCTTTACTTTACCGCCTCCTTAAGCGCCTTTCCTGCTCGGAATTTCGGCTTTATAGAAGCTGGGATGGAAATGGCTTCTCCGGTCTTCGGATTTCGCCCCTGGCGTGCGGCGCTCTTTGCAACACGGAACGTACCAAAACCGCTTATTGCAACGTCTTCTCCGCGACCCATGGTCTTTGAGATTGCGTCAAACAATGCCTCCACGGCGCGCTGTGCTGCGGCCTTTGTTTCGATACCTGCAGCCTGCATGACTGCTTCAACTAATCCTTCTTTTGTCATTTGAAAATGATATAGGTTATTGCTCGACCTTTATAACTACTTGGTAAGTATAGCATTTCTGCCGTATTGCTGTCACGAACAAGCCTAAAAACCAGAAATAATATCCCATCGCCCTCTTTTGGCAAGATCGACGAGTACCTCCATCTCGTCTTTGTATGTTGGAAGGGCATTCTCTATGAATGTAGCTACCTTAATGAAGTTAGATGCATCTTGATTTGCGGCGTAATACTGAATCGCAAGGAGATAGTATTCGTCGCGGAAACGGAGGGTGACGAAGCCGTCGATATTTTTCATCACCAGCTCCGCAATCTTGTCTTTGCGGCCCCATGCGTTGTAGAGCATCATCACGCTATTGTGGTCCGCCCCGAGGAGAGTTTGAAACCGCGGATCGAGCCGTTCCATATAGGCAAGTTCTTCCTGCGCCTCTTTGTCCCGACGCGCGGCGGCAAGGATGAGCGCGTAGTGAAACCGCGCGCGGGGTACTTCAGGGCTCATGTCGAGCGCTTCTTTGACTATCGGGAGCGCCTCGTCAATGCGCCCTTGTTTCGCGAGGTTTACCGCCAGGTGATAGAGCACTTCCTGTCTCTGGGGCGCGAGGGCAAGAGCGATGCGGAGCAAGTCTTCAATCCGCTTATAGAGCGCAGGTTCGGAATATGCAAACGGGTCGAGCATCTCGGCCTCGCGAAGGATAAGGCGCACGTCGTACGGCTCGCGGCGGACAATCTCGTCGATTCCCTCGATGAGCGTATCGCCCAGGACTCTGAATCGCGGATTGTTGCGATATCCGTCGTTGTAGAAATATTGGTCGAGATAGCTCGTATCAACCGCTTGGCCGCGATTATTGATCTGTGAAAAATTGTAGGGATACATTCCTTCTTTTACTTTGGCGACCACCTTGTCGATGTCCCCGAGTCCTGGAGAAAGGCGCATGGCGACCGACTGGCGGTATGGAATATAATTCAACGCGTAGAGTGCGTACGCACACATCGCGATGGTAAGTACCGGAGGAATAATGCGGATCTCCCGCGCGATGTTTCCCGACCATGATACAGGAGGCAACTGCTCCGCCGCTTCATCTGGACGGAACCTCCACGCGACGAAAGCGAATATCGAAAAGATAACCGGGTACGAAACGACTTGATCGAACACCACGAGGTTTTGCACTCCGTATGCGGCAAGGCCGGCGAGAATAAGCGCGCCCTCCGGACGCCGACGCCGCACAATCGCATACGCGGCGGCAATAAATATGGCCAGATACGCAAGGAGTCCGAACGATCCCTGGGTCACCAACACGTCGAAGACCTTGTTGTGCGCACGATCAAGCCACGTTTCGCCATAAAGGGCGTAGTCCGGGTTGTAGTGTTTCTCGTACGCGACCAGGAAATTTTCTGGACCCCAACCAATCGCGGGCTTCTCCTTAAACGCCTCCCAGGAAACCTTCCAGGTAATAAGGCGCGTCTGCGTCGAAGCGTCCTTGGTGGTAAGCGACTCCGTTCTTGCCAGTCGATCAAGGCCGGGAATGCTCTGCCAGACGCTTGCCGACCTCGTGACCCAAAACACACCGCTCAAACACGCAAGCCCCACCAATGCGGCGATGGCCGCGTTACGCACACGCCGCGACGAACGAGAGAAGCCCATTGCCATA
This sequence comes from Patescibacteria group bacterium, assembly GCA_038063755.1. Lineage (GTDB taxonomy): Bacteria > Patescibacteriota > Minisyncoccia > UBA6257 > 2-01-FULL-56-20 > JBBTUL01. The sequence continues at coordinate 5,670 of JBBTUL010000017.1, read as the reverse complement.
AGAAGAACCCACACACCAACACCGAAGATGAGACCGAGAATTGCGCCACGCGTTTGCGTGAAAAATATCGTTGGCACCGCGAGTGCGGCGGCTCCGAGCGCGAGGTACGACCACAAGCGTGATTCGGTTTGAAGTTTATCTTTTTTGAAATAAATAAATATACCAGCGAACACGACGAGGAGGAGCATGTGTGTTGCAAGAAACGCGGAATTTCCCACAAGAGAGCTCACGCGAACCGTGTCGGCGTTTAGAACCGGCTGTATAGCGAACGGGAAGTTCTTCACGCCGAAGTATTCAAGAACTCCGTAGAACGTAAGGACAAGTCCCCCGATAAAAAGCACCTTCATAAACCACCCCCATTCCCGCGCACCGAAAAAACGGAGAAGAAGCAGGAAGAAAACCCCGTAATGCAACATGCCGAAAAATCCTTCCGCACGTTCGACGTCTCCCCAAAATGCCCGGTAGTTGTTAACTGCGAATATAGTACTCACCACAAGCGAAATAAAGAATGCCCCAAGCGCAATAACGATTGGATGAGCAAGAGCGCTTCGCCATCCAAGAAACCAGTCGTCCGCACCCTTCTCCTCTTTATACAAGAGAAGAAGTGCTCTCGACGCCCAAAGAAAGAGCGCCAACTCCACTACGGTCCTGAAAAAAAGCGCCTTCCCGAACGCGAACGGAAAGAAAACATTCCACTTTACAAAAAGAGGGGTACAAGCGGCAAGGAGTAATAAGCCGCGCACTCCCCAGAGCATCAGTCGCGAAATACGCATATGCACCATTGTACCCGTAGGAAGAATCAGGGTAAACCCCGCACCGCGTGTACCGACCCGGTAGCCCGGACCGTTTCTCGGGGTCGCGTAAGTTTCTGACTGAAACTTCGCTACTGCTCGCTCCGTCGCGCTCCGCAATACCCCGGAAAACGGTCGGGCTTTTACCGGTTTGTCATACAGAAGGCCTCACCGCTCCTGCCGCACATTTTTAAGGGAGGGTAAGACTTGGCCTAGCGGCCCGGAGCGCCCTCCCGAAGAGTGTGCGGCGGGAGAATCCACGATCGATCTTTCGACAGATCCAAGAACGGCAAAGCCCCTCCGACCGAAGTCGAAGGGGCTTTTCTCGCGAGGCAAGAGCTCCTAAGAGCTTATGTCTTCGAGACCGTGAACGAAGTTGATGGCAACGTCTTCACGTATACGCCGTTTGCCCAGTCGGTGGATGTATCCTGGCTGTGACCAACCGTGGAGTAATCCGACCAAATGAACGATGGGGTGCCGTTGAACGGCGCTCCACCTTCGGCGCCCGAGAAGGTCGTTGCGGCAACCACGGACGTTTCCTGCCTGTGGAGATTAACCACAGCGGAAGCGCTCGTAGACGGGATATCAGTGAAGGTGAGGTAAGCCTCATACTCCTTCGAAGATCCTGCCGGAATCACTTCTTCGTTCGCAAGCATCAAGGTGACGAAACCGGAGTTTCCACCCGTAATTGCAACGGTCGTCGAAGCGGTAGCAGCGCTGCCGCTGAAGCCGGTCGCAATGTTCAAGTTGGAACCCGATGACACATCCTTGATCTGCACTGTCCCGGTTGTGCCGGGGTTTGCGTTCGATGCCGACATGGTGGCGGAAGTCATGGTAACAGCGAGCTGTACCTTCCTCCACGCAACCTGTTCAGCAGAGTCCGCAGCAACCGTGAACTTCATGACTTTCTTCAAGCCATTGGTCAAGGTTGTGTCGCCAGCAGCAACGGTAACGGTCGGTTTGGTCTTGTAGACCAACTTTTCGTTGCCGGTTGCGGCAGTGACGGTCGTGTCAAGCGCGGTCGAGCCCTGAGCTTCAAAGCCAGCGGCCATAACCGAAACGTACACGGACGCACCACTGTCGGCACCACCCGTGACGGAGTTCAAGACGCCACGAACCGTGAGAGTCTTGGAACCATCTTTCGGGAGGATCCAACCGAGGTTCTCGACGAACACGGTACCGGAATCAACACCGGAGTTGGTTACGGAGTAACCAGCGGCGGCACCGATCTGGGTCGAGCCATCGTAGAGCTTAACGGTCGGAGCATCATCAGCCGAGGCCGATGAAGTTGCGGTAGCGGAAGCGGTCGGAACGACCAAGAGCTGGAGCTTGTTCAACGTCATCTGCTCGTTTGCAGAAGTGAAGCGGAATTTGCCCAACACCTGTTCGCGATTCGCAATAACGATACCAGCTTCGGACTCAGAGTCGTCCGGCGCCTTTGCAACTGTTACGTCGCCGGAGCCAACAACTGTGACTGCCACGGTTCCGCCCGAGTTTGCGGCGGTACCGGAGTAGGTCACCGAGTTACCAGCGGCGTCATACGCAGTAAGGTCCGATGCACCGGCGGAAGCCAAGTAGACGAAGTAAACGTCGTTCGAGGTAGCGTCGGTTGCAACGTTGCCCTTCACCGTCAAAACCTTCGTATCACCCTTATTAATGGTGTAGTTCAGGTTCGAGAAGGTGGCTGTCAATGCCGTCGAGTCAAGCGACTTGAAGTCGGAGATCTTCGTCGAGCCATCGTAAAGCGCCAAGCTCGTGAGTTCGCCCGAGGTCAATGTACCGGAGCTTGCAGATGCGGTGATGCGGACGGAGTCCAAGCGGACATTGTCCGAAACTGCCCTGAAGCTCAACCCGGCGAGCGACTGGCTCGACACACCCTTCGCATAGGTCTGCGAGGACGGGGTTGCCGAGAGCTGCGTGTCGAGGGTTGGAGCCTTCACGGTCATCGTGTTTCCGGAGATCGTGCTATTCGGCACAATCACGCTCGTTGCAACGTACGTGTTGTTGTCGAGGTTGCGGATGTCGTTCGACGTAAACGCAAGGAGCGATACCAATACGGTGTCGTTCGCGTCGTTGTCTGCATCAACATCTGCAGTTACCTTGTACCTCTTTGCCTGACCGGCATTGATGTTCAACACATCAGTGAAGGTCACATCGCTTGAGGTCGTGACGTCAACAGCGCTCGTGATAACAGAGTTGCTTGCGCTGTCCCAAACCTTGAAGTCGTTGAATCCTTCGCCCGCGATAAGACCTGTGGTCGTAGCGTGGAAGCGGAGGTTCCTGACTTCAACGTTGTTCTGCGAAGCAAGGGTGAAATCGAAGAGCACAATGTCCTGACCGCGGAGCGCAATGTCTGCCGCAATCGGGCCGTTGAACGTAATCGTGATGTCGCCGCCCTGAATGGTGAGCGTGTCACCTTCCGAGGTAGCGTCGATCGCGGTAATGTCCGGATCAACCGGGAAACCGTACGTCTTACCTACAGCATAGACGTCAGCCTTGCTGTCAAAGTAGAGAACGATCGTGTCGGCCGATCGGGCAGAACCGGATACATCAGCCCACACTTCGAAGGTTCTCTCCTGACCCTTTTCCAAGAGGAATGGGGAGGTGAGTTCGAAGGTGATGAGATCTCTCGCACCAACTGCCGAAGCGGTGGCAAGCGTATTGCCGGCCTGCTTCAACACAAAGTTCGAAAGATTGCTGTTGGCGACTGAACCGCCTTCGCTCAAGGAAAGACGAAGTACGTTCACGTCTTCCGTCGAGCCTGCAGCGAGTTTCACTTCGCCGATCTTGGCTGCCTGCTGACCAACTTTCGGGTTGGTAGGCGCGGCACCCGAGGTTGCGACGATCGTACCGACGGCCTGACCAGCAATTACGAATTCATTGCCAGAAAGCGATCCGGACGGGTTTGGAGTTCCCGTACCCGAAAGAAGCTGGAATGAATGCCTGTTGCCAGTTGTTGCCGCGGTAGCGACGTCTCCTGCCAACCACAAGGTCTTCGTTCCATTCACCACCAAATTGAGGTTTAAGAACGAAACTTCGTGAGTGGTTGAGTTCAAGCTGCGACCAGTCGTAAGACGGGCACTACCATCATAGAGGTACATGCCGCTTGCCGAGAAGTCACCAGTTGCACCGATTCCCATACGCTTGAAGGTAAGAGAACTGAGGGTTCCGCTTCCCGAAACATCAAATTTCAAGAATGCGACGCCCGCTGCTCCTTTCGGAATAGCTGCGCCGACCGGGTTACCGGTCGAGAGTGAGAGTACTAAGCCGGAGCTGGGTCCTGGTCCTGGTACTGGTCCCGGTCCCGGGACTGGTCCTGGACCTGCCAAAGCACCGATAGCTGCGCGAGTCCTTGGGCCAAAGTAGCCAGCTGTCGGAGAAACTCCGTTTGCTGCTTGCCACCTTCCCAAAGCTTCCTTGGTCTTAGAACCAAAGTAGCTTGTTTCATTGCCTGCTGAACCAGCACCACTTGAAGAAACCTGGAAGCCATTGCTGTTCAAGAACTTCTGAAGTTCCATAACATCGTTACCAGTAGAACCCACGGTGAGGTCGCGAGTAAAATTGTATGACGAGGATGAACCGCCTGACTGCCCAAGCTGCGACTGAAGCGCTTGGATCTGCAAGAGCAATGCTGAAATCTGCGCCTGAAGGTCGGCGCTTGTTTGCGCCTTCACAACAGGAAGAAGAGCTCCCGAGAAAGCCACGAACGTGGCGATCGTGAGAACTCCTGAAATAAAGCCTTTGCTCAAATAATTCATTTACTAATTAGTTCGACTTTTCTTTTGAAGATTATCGACCTAACGGTTCTGCTTGTTGGTGTTTCGACGGGCCAACAAGTGGAAACACATAGGACGTCGACCTTTCATTTATTTTCTGACCTTCCAAGCCATCTCTTCTTGGCTCTCGCGTTGTGAGGTTCGCGAGCGCCTTAAAGGATGGCGAGAAGGGGGGTGTAGCATTAACAAAAAACTCGCTTCAAGAGCGAGGAAAAACACTTCTTCTGCATCCATCGCCACGCTCAAAAAATGCGCAAAAACGATGATTACATTTCGAAGAGTTCAGCCTCACTTCTGAACTTGTAGCAAAAGAATTATACATGCGCCCATGAGAATACACAATAGGAGCTGCATTTCCAAGCTACTCTATATACAACGAACAAGCGTCAAAAACGTTACTTCCAAAGCCGCAAGATGGGTTCGTTTGGCTTGTTTTACCTAGACGATACCGAGCCTCCCGCGAGAGTTGTTCCGGACTCCTTCGCACGATAAAAAGTTGCCGGACCGCCGCTTCCTACCCTCTCCACCTGGCCGAGCTCAAGAAGTTTTTGCAGGTCATAGCGAAGCGTCCTCTCACTTACATTCGGCAAGGCGATCTGGATGTCTTTTGTCTTGCAAATATTCAGCTCTTTAACCCGCGAAAGGATAACATCTTGCCGCTCTTTCTGGCCTGCCGATTGGTCTGCCGGAGCCTCTCCGAAACCGGCACCCCGTCTTGTGGTCTGCCGATTCTGCCCGTCTCTTATTCCGGAAACGCCCCTTGGATATTTTTGTGTTGGCACGGAAGGAGAATCACTAAAATGGGAATTGAGATCGAGATCCGGAAGTTCGTCGCTTGTTTTCTGGAGTTCCTCAATTGATGCACAAAACCTGCTGAGCTCATGTTCAAGAACAGAAACATTTGAGTGCCCAATTGCTCCGACGTCTCTTCCGAGGCGTAGAAAGTAATTTGTCTTTCCTATTGTCAAAAGAACAGCACCCCATTTTCGGTCGACAGTGCTCTCAAAAAGCTCTACACCGAAACGCTCGATGGCTTTCGAAATTTCATGAGACTTCGCCACGCCAGCAACACGGAAAAGCGCGTAAGAAATCTCGTATGCCTT
>JBBTUL010000016.1:0-13041 GCA_038063755.1 Patescibacteria group bacterium | reverse complement strand
CATTGCGGAAGCCCATTGTGAAATAGAAAAAATTCCTCTTAATCTTCTTATGGTGCCCTCGCGAGGAATCGAACCTCGATTGCAAGATCCGCAATCTTGCGTCCTATCCGTTGAACGACGAGGGCTCTTCTTTGTGCTGATCAGCGCGGTTACAAAAAATCCCCTCTATCATAGTACGCAAAACGGGCGAAGGCAAATCGCTTTCGTTAAAAACCAAGAAACCTTTCTATAACATCAAGGAGTGCTGGTTCGAATTTTGATTCAGGTAATTTTGATTGCAGCACCTGTCGTGCGGTGACGAGTTTTTCGCTCGGGATCCTTACGCGGAGAATGGGGCGAAAATGGCTTTTGAAGCGGAGAAAGGCTTCCATGATTTCTTCTTCGTGTCCGTCGTCGATGCTAAACGAAACGAACTCGTCGAGCGCATGGCGCTTATTCTCATCAATCGAAATATGTTTTTCGCTCAAGTGGAAAGTTATGTTTCGCGGCTCACGTTCTGCCCATACGAGGATGAGCACTTCGGCGATTACGACGAATATTCCGAAAAGGACATTTCGCTGCCAGACCGCGACGCCGACGAGAAGTGCCGCGGCAATGATGGTAATCCAGTACCACGAAACCGTTTTAGGACGATGTTCAAACTCGGGTGCATCCCACATAACTTCAAGCATGCAGTGATTCTACCACAACGAATCGATTTTCTGGTATATTACATATATGAGAAAAGCTCCACTTATCGCGCTCGCCATCTTTTCCTTATTTTGCCTTATTGCTTTGTGGGCTTGGTATGCATACAAGTACGGTGGCGAAGAGGTTCGGGCGTGTACCGAAGAGGCAATGGAATGTTCCGATGGATCGTATGTTGGGCGCACTGGACCGAAATGTGAGTTCGCTCCCTGCCCTGGAGCGAGAAGCTAGCTCTTTCGCGCCGCCGCTGCCGCAACAACAATGATTTTTTTCGCTCCAGCGAGCTTGAGCACCCGTGCTGCTTCGCGCGCAGTTGCTCCAGAGGTAAAAACATCGTCTACAAGGAGAATGCGCTTATTGCACACTAAAACACCCTCGTTCACCTCGAAGCACCCGCGGATATTTTCTTCCCGCAATTCGTAGCTCTCGAGGCTGCTTTGCGGGCGAGATTCTCTTGTGCGCTTGAGCACATTCGTTTCCATCGGGACGAGAAAACGATCACTTACAACTTTCGAGATGAGTTCGGCTTGGTTGAATCCTCTTTCCTTGAAGCGCCTTGATGAAAGCGGAATGGGGACGATGAGGTCTGCCGGAATATCTTCGGAGACGAAACGAAGATAGTGGGCGACGAGGTAGCCCAAGAAAACGGCTCCACTTTTTACTGATTCGAATTTCATCCGGTGGATGAGGTTCTGGACTGCTTCCACGTCGTAGTCGGTTGCTGCGCCGAGAGCGAACGGAGATTGTTTGTGACAAATCGAAGTTGGAGAGGGGAGTCGCGCATGACAGACCCCGCAAAAAAATGATCGATGTACCGGAATGGTAATGGCGCAAGCCGCGCACATTCCATCGTCGCGCGAAAGGAACGCGAGGCACGAGAGACACCTCGGAGGAAACAGCAAGTCTAAAAAAGCGGTGCATTTCATACGTGATATAATGGAGATGTTCTTAATTATGTTACGCGCATTTAATTTTTTAAAGCAGAAGATTTCTCCATCATACTTGGGCGTCGATATCGGCACAACGTCCATAAAGGTTGTGGAGGTAATGCGCGGCGACAAGCTCCCGCGCTTGGTAAATTACGGCATACTTGAGAGCCAGGGGTCGCTTGCGCGCGCGAACACAGCATTCCAAACAAGCACGCTCAAGTTATTTGAAGAGGAGGTAGAAGGGCTTCTCCGAGCGCTCATCGGGAGAATGAAGCCGAAAACGAATCTGGCGATCGCCTCGCTCCCGATTTTTTCTGCATTTACGACCGTGCTTAGTCTCCCAGATATGAATCCGGCCGATCTTGAGAAGGCGGTTGCGTTTCAGGCGGCACAGTACGTTCCGCTTCCCCTGTCAGAGGTTGCGCTTGATTGGTCTCGTGTCGGGGAATATGAAAACGAAAAAGGACAAAAAAATGTCCAGGTGCTTCTCGTCTCGGTTCCTCACGAGCAGATTAAAAAATATCAAGATATCTGCAAGGCAGCCGGACTTGTGCTGCAGTCGCTCGAAATTGAACCCGTGAGTGCCACCCGGATACTTATCGGTTCTGATCCAACGCCTACCTATGTGATCGATATTGGCAGCAGGTCAACAGCAATTACGATCACAGACAAAGGCACGATCAAGTTTACGTCGCAGACCGATTTCGCAGGCTCATCGCTTACACAGGCCCTTGCCACAAGCTTAAACATCAACCCCTTGCGCGCGGAGGAGCTCAAGAAAGAACGTGGGATCATTGGTACGGGGCCAAATTATGAATTGTCCACAATCATGGTGCCGTTTTTAGATGCTATAATTAGTGAGGTAAAGCGGACTGACTTTAGTTACCATAGTCAGTTTCCAATCGCTCCGAAAGTTGAGCGGGCGATTCTTACGGGGGCGGGGTCAAATCTCTTGGGGATTCAAAAATATTTCCAAGATCAGCTTGGCGTGCCGGTGGTAAAGGCGAATCCCTTTGTGAAATTCGAATATCCCCGCGAACTCGAGCCGCTTGTTCCAGAGCTCAATCCCGTGCTTACCGTTGCGCTTGGACTCGCTCTCAGAGAAATTAGTAAATAATCATGGCACTTCCTTCACAAGCAATAGAAAAACTCGTTCGTGACCCAGGACAATCCCCTGGAGGGTATCGGCAACTTCTCCTGCTTTCCGGAACGCTTTTTTTTCTGGCGCTCGTCGTCTATCTCGGCCTAAAATTCGGATATAAGCCGTATCTCGATTCTTCCGTTTCAAAGCTCGACGCGCAGATTCAAAAATTCGGACAGGAGATTTCTAAAGAAGAGCAGGATCGAATCACAGCGTTTTATTCGCAGTTGGTTAATCTAAGATCCCTTCTTTCCTCAAGGGTGGCCGCGACTCCAGCATTTGAGGTTTTGGAACACAACGCATTGCCTGGAGTGTATTTTACAAAAGCATCGCTTAACGCACTAACCGGAGAGTTCGCGCTTACCGGAATTGCAAAAACGATAGAGGAGGTTTCCCGACAGACAGGAGTTTTTGAGCGAGATCCGAACGTTGCGAGGGTAAATTTTTCAAACGTTTCTTCCGTCTCGGGCGTGGAGGGATGGCAGTTTACGATGAGTATATTTTTAAAACCAGACACGCTGCGACCGTCGAGCGTTTCTTCGGGAGCCGTTGCTCCATAAAAACATGAAGCAATCAACAAAACGACTTATAAGTTTTGCCGTGGCGCTTGTTTTCATCTTTGGCGCTCTTTTCATCTTCTCGAGTCTCATCAGGCCCGTATACAGCGAAGCACTTGAGAGAAAAAGCAGACTTTTTAGTCAGGAGGAACTTTTGAAGAACCAAAAGGCAGCAGTCGACCAGGTTAAAGCGCTCATTAATACATACAAAGGAGAAGGAAGTTTCGCAGAAGTTGCCGCAATAGCGCTGCCGAACACCAAACAAGAGGCGGAAGCGATTCATCAGGTTACCGAGCTTGCGCGTGTGAACTCTCTTACCATACAAACGCTTGCGGTCACTGCGCCGAGCGTGCAGAACATTTCTGACAGAAACATCCCAAAGGCTGGGACAAAAGGCGGCGATATCGCAACGCTTGCGAAGCCTGTTGGGAATCTGAACATACAGTTGCGCCTTGCGGGAACATACGCGTCTTTTAGGGCCTTCCTCCAGAACATTGAAACAAATATTCGAATCATGGACATGCGGAATGTCGGAGTTTCTCCGGTGGGGAAACCGAATCAAGACTTCTACCTATTCGACGTGGCGGTCGTCGCATACTATCAAAATCTTTAACATGGCGATTGTTATTGAGGGAGAAAAGAGAACAAAAGGAATAATCGGGATTCTCGTCTGGATCATAGTTTTGGTCGCGGTCGGTGCGGCTGCATACTATATTTTCTTTAGGCGGCCAGAAATCATTGAGATAGCGACACCGGCGAATTTCCAAAACACCGAGCGCCTCTCGAAGGTGAAACTTACGCCGGAAGAGATAACCCAGAACCCGCTCTTTTTAAAGCTTAAGGCGTATGTAAGTCCGCTTGTCAGTGAAAACGCCGGAAGACAGAATCCATTTCTTGGGTTTTAGTTTGCGGCGTGATATTCTGAGTGTATTGACGGCATGAACAAGCCGCATTGCGCGCTCTTGAAACTCGCATGACAAACGATCAGCTATTACAAATTTTGCAGAGTCAGGGACTGCTTTCGGAGGAGGTTACGACGAAACTGAAGCGAGAAGCTTTTGTTGCGAACAAGTCCGCAGAAGATTTGATCCATGAGCGCCGCCTTGTGGATGACGAGAAAATTGCTCAAGCGAAAAGCCAGGCTCTTAAAATTCCATATCAAAAAGTGAATCTCGCGACCATCTCCGGAAAATTATTAGAGCTTATTCCCGAGGAGACGGTTCGCAATTACGGCATTGTTCCGCTCGAGGAGCGAGACAATCTGCTTGTCGCGGGGATGATGAATCCGGACGACTCAAAGGCGCAGGAGGCGCTTAAGTTTATTGCTCGCCGCGCGCATATGAATCTTGGTATTTACGTTATCTCGTATGAAGACTGGCAACAAGTTTTAAGAAAGTACTCTCCGTACAAAACCGGAGTCGAAGCTGCGGTAAAATCGCTTAATCTGAAATCAGATAGTGCAAGGCTTGTAAGCATTGAAGAGGGAGCCGCTCGCGGCGAAGACGCGCCGATCATCAAGATCGTCGCAGATACGCTCCGGGAGGCGGTGCAGGCAAATGCTTCGGATGTGCACATAGAGCCCCAGCAGAACTATCTCCGTATCCGCGTACGAACCGGAGGCGATCTTCATGAAATTGCACAGCTTCCCGCAGAACTTGCCCAGCCAGTTGTTTCTCGAGTAAAAGTCATGTCGAATTTGCGTATTGACGAGACGCGCATACCGCAGGATGGAAGGTTTCGGACGAAGATTTTCGATCGGGAAATCGACTTTCGTGTTTCAACGTTTCCGACGCCGCTTGGTGAAAAGGTGGCAATTCGTATTCTTGACCCAAAGACAGGGCTGAAAACTTTGGACGATCTGGGATTGGTGGGGAAAAATCTTGCGACGGTAAAATCCGAAATCGAAAAACCCTTCGGCCTCGTTCTCATATCAGGTCCTACCGGATCCGGTAAGTCGACGACCCTATATGCTCTTCTACAGCTTTTAAACAAAGAAGACGTGAACATCGTAAGTCTTGAAGATCCAGTTGAGTATTTCGTAGCCGGAGTCAACCAATCGCAGGTTCGTCCGGAGATCAACTACGACTTCGCATCGGGACTCCGAGAAATATTGCGCCAAGATCCCGACGTGATCATGGTCGGAGAAATCCGAGACAACGAAACTGCGGGACTCGCTATTCACGCTGCGCTTACGGGACACATTGTGCTTTCGACCATTCACACAAACGACGCTGTCGGTGTTATTCCTCGACTCATCGACATGAAGGTGGAGCCGTTCCTTGTTCCGGAAGCCGTAAATCTCATGCTTGCGCAACGTCTTGTTCCGATCCTCTGTCCAGATTGCAAAAAAGCCGATCAGGCACCTTCCGGTCTTGAGGCGGCTATCACAAAATCTTTAAATGAGATTCCGAAAGAATTTCGCGGATCATATGCTCCGCCCTATCAGATCTACCACGCGCCGGGTTGTCCGAAGTGTAAGGGGAGGGGCAGCGTTGGGCGAATCGCGCTATTTGAAGTGCTTCACATGACGAAAGAGCTTGGAGAAATAGTTACGACAAGTCCAACAATCAAGAAGTTAAACGAAGAGGCTCTGCGTCAGGGAATGATCACGCTTCGTGCAGATGGCGTCTTGAAGGCGCTCCAGGGAATAGTCTCTCTTGAAGAGGTGATCCGCGAAACTGCGGAATAGGTTTAAGGGTGGTATACTGAAAATACATGGAAAATTACACCGAAAAACTAAAAGAGCTATTGACCGACGCGGCGAGACAAAACGCATCAGATCTCCATATTGCAGTCGGGCGAAGACCAACGCTTCGGGTAGACGGCGTCCTCATTCCACTTGCAAAGGAGGTGCTTGTTACTCCTGAATCAGCGGAGGCGTTGATTGGTGGGCTTATGTCCAAGGAGCAGCGAGATCGCCTTGCAAAAGATCGACAAATTGACTTTGCATATGCCTTTGAGGATAAAGCCAGATTTCGCGTGAATGCTTACTACCAGAAAGGATATCTTGCCGCAGCGCTTCGTCTTATTCCGAGCCGCATCCGAACTATCGAAGAGCTTTCGCTTCCGCCAATTCTTCATGACTTCGCGAAGCTTTCACAAGGATTTATCTTGATCGTCGGTCCTGCAGGGCATGGAAAATCGACAACGCTCGCCGCTCTTTTGGACGAAGTAAATCACACGCGGGGAGATCATATTATTACCATCGAGGATCCGATCGAATATCTTTTTACGCAAGACAGGGGCATCGTTTCACAGCGCGAGGTTGGTTCCGACGTGCCGGCCTTTCATGAAGGTCTTCGCACATTGCTTCGCCAAGATCCCGACGTAGTAATGATCGGGGAGATGCGCGACGCGGCTTCAATTTCAACCGCCATGACTGCGGCAGAGACGGGCCACCTTGTTTTTTCAACGCTTCATACGAATTCAGCATCGCAGACGATAGATCGCATCATCGATTCGTTTCCGGCAGAACAGCAGGGACAAGTAATCTCACAGCTTGCCGCGACGCTCGTTGCGATTGTCTCGCAGAGACTTCTTCCGCGCATCGACGGCGGCAGAATCCCTTCTATGGAGATCATGATCGTAAATCCTGCAATCCGAAACTTGATTCGCGAGAAAAAGATTTATCAAATTGACCTGGTTATTGAAACGAGCCTGCAGGAAGGAATGATCACCATGAACCGTTCGATGGTGAATCTCATCAAGAACAAACAGATTTCTCTCGAAAACGCTGAGTTGTACTCGTTAAACCCTGCGGAGCTGCGAATACTTCTAGAGAGAATATAGTGGTTGTAAGAGGTGCCGGGCGATGCTATGATTTGCCCTAGTTGTTTATCGGACAAAGGGGCAACAACATGGTAGTTCCAGTTGGATTCCCGAACTTCCTGCTGGATTTGGTACCCGTCTCTTGGGCATTTGAGATCTTTTGCTACTTTTTCGGCTCGCTTTTTCTTCTTGCTGCGGTTGTCGTCCTTACTGGAGCCGGTATCGAGGCGGTGTGGAAACGCCCCGTCCCTCGGCAATTTTTCGGTTGAAATTCAACCGATTTTTTTAACCCCGAAAACCGTGTTTGTGCTAGAATAAGAAAGATAATTGCTTATGAAGTTCAAGTATCAAGCTCGTACAAAAGAAGGTGAGCCGCAAGTTGGCTTTGTTGAAGCGGGGACAAGAGAGGCCGCGGCCGCGATTCTTACTGGACATCAGCTTTTCGTTTTAAGCGTTGAAGAGACAGAAAAAGCGCGGTGGTACGATAGGATTTCCCGATACTTCGGGAGGGTAAAACGAAAAGATTTTGTTATTTTCACGCGGCAGATGGCGACTCTTCTTGAGGCGCGACTTCCCCTAACCGACGTGCTGCGTACGCTTCACGACCAAGCGGCGCATCCGGTGTTGCGAGAAGCCGTATTTCAAATTTCGGAAGACGTTGATGCAGGGCTTTCGCTTTCCCAGGCACTTGAACGGCAGAACCAGATTTTTTCCGGATTCTTTGTGAGCATGATCCGTTCCGCAGAAATTACCGGAAATCTTGAGCGCGTGGTCGGATTTTTGGCGGACTATGTTGAAAAAGAGGCGAGCCTAGTTACGAAAGCCCGCTCCGCACTCATTTATCCAGGAATCATTATCGCTCTTTTCGTTGTCGTTGGATTCATCATGGTGACGGTTGTTTTTCCGCAGATCGAACCGGTTTTCGCGCAATCCGGAGTCGAAATCCCATGGTTTACGCAGTTTCTCATCGGCTTCGGAAAGTTTCTTGCGCAGTGGTGGCCGGCACTTGTGATTTCTTTCGGACTCCTGCTTATGGTCGCGCTTGATTATTTTCAGACCGACGAGGGAAAGTCTTTGCGTGACGAGATAATGGTGCGAACGCCGCTCATAAAGAAGATTTATCTTCCTCTTACCATTACGCGCATCGCAAACACAGCATCAATGCTACTTATGGGAGGGGTTCCTGTTGCTCAAGCAATCGAGATCGTGGGGCAAACAATCGGAAATGTGGTGTATAAGGAAATTCTCGCAGAAATATCCCAAGAAGTTCGCGAGGGTATTCATCTTGCCGAAGCCGTAGGAAGGCACAAGGCATATTTCCCTCCGCTTGTACCACAGATGCTCTCGGTCGGAGAGGCGACGGGGCAGGTGGATGCCATGTTTACTCGCATTTCTTCGTTTTACGGGAAAGAAACGGACACCCTTATCAACAACCTCGTTGATTTGATCCAGCCAGTTTTAATGATCGGAATCGGACTTTTGGTCGGTATCCTTTTCGCCTCGATTCTTTTGCCGCTCTACCAGCTTACCTCAACAATTCAGTAGTGCGTGGTATAATAAAAAAATCGACAAAAGGTCAAGAAACGAAACATATATGAAACTTTTACGGAACAAGAAAGGATTTACGCTTATCGAGATGCTCATCGTGATCGCCATTATTGGAATACTTTCCTCCATTGTTTTGGTTGGTTTGGGTCCGGTACAAAGAAGAGGACGAGACGCGCGGCGCATTTCGGATTTGAAACAGGTGCAGAATGCCCTTGAGCTCTACTTCAACAAGTGTGGGTATTATCCGGGAAGCGTGCAGGCGGGAGCTGCATGTACAAATTTTGGCGGCGCACCAGGGGACTGGTCTGCGGTGAAAAGTGCCCTTGTCGGGAGCGCCCTTGGGGTAAATCAGATTCCAAGCGACCCATCGGGCGGCAGGGTTTATCAATATGGAGTTGACACGGAAAGCGGCCGCGAAGGTTCGGGTTATGTGCTTGCCGCAACCCTTGAAGACGCGAGTAACCCAGCGATGAAGGATAGTCCAAGTGGCCCTATCCACGGCATTACGTGCGGCGGGAGCGTCTATTGCGTTCAGTTCTAGGCCGCAAGAGAAATGATCTGGGAATATATCTTTATGGGCGGCATTGGTCTTGCCCTCGGCAGTTTTTTAAATGTTGTTGTCTTGCGCTATCAAGGCGACGCGTTTCTTTTTTCTCCTCGTGTAGCCGGTGGAAGGTCCAGGTGTCCGCACTGCAAGACGGATCTTCGCTGGTTTGAGCTCATCCCCATCCTTTCCTTTCTTTTTCTCAAGGCAAAATGTAGAACATGCAGAGAGAAAATCAGTTTTCAGTATCCCGCAGTTGAACTTCTGAGCGCGATTCTTTTTTTAATTTCCTACGCACTTGTTTCTTCCGGGTCTTTTTCTTTGAGCATTGAACTTACGACAGCGATCCTCCTCGGTGCTGTTCTCTGGATGCTCTTGCTGGTCGCGCTTATCGACATGAAGCTTCGTATTATTCCCGACGAAGCAAATCTTTTCATTCTCGCATCCGGAGTCATTGCGCTTTTTGCCGAGAAAGGACTTGGCGTTTCCTTTTTTCCTCGTATTTGGGAGTACGGCGACATTTTCGGATCGTGGAGTCCGCTAACCGTTCATCTTTTGGGCATGTTTGCCGGCCTCCTTTTCTTCGTGATTCTTCTCGTTGCATCTCGCGGAAAGGCAATGGGAATGGGAGATGTAAAGCTCGCCGCCGCACTAGGATTTCTCTTCGGATGGCCAGACATACTTTTCATCACCATTCTTTCGTTTTTGCTGGGTGGAGTGTGGGGCGGGGTCGTTCTTTTTAGAAAAACGCACACCATGAAAAGCGCCGTGCCATTCGGGCCATTTCTCGCGCTTGCGGCGGTGCTTGTTGTTTTTTTTGGCAGGGCAATTGCGCAGGCGTACTTTATAACCCTTCCAGGATTTTTGTTTTTGTAGCGAATATATCTTCTTCGTGGTCGAGATGATATGATGAGCATGATGTCCAAGAGCTTGCGGCGGAAAGGATTTACGCTCATCGAGACGCTTATCGTTATTGCGATTACGGCGCTTTTGTCGAGCTTCGTGCTTACCTATACCAGCACGAGCCGTGAGCAGGTTGCGCTTTATATAGAGCAGTCGAAACTTTCTCAGACCGTTCTTCGCGCGAAGTCACTTACGCTTTCCACTTATAATCAGCCCACTATCCCATGCGGGTACGGTGTCTCAATAGACGCGCCAACGAACACCTATACACTTTTCTCTTACGGGACTGCTCCTTGCGGATCAATTGCGAGCATTGACCCGAGCCTCGTGTTTGTCGTGAAAACGAATGCCCTTTCATCACAGATTCGGATAGCAAATCGCCCAGAGAGCGTGCAGTACATACTTTTTTCTCCGCCTGATCCGAAAACGACAATCTGGCGCGAGGGCGGAGGCACTTCAACATCAAGCGATGGGATGATTGTTATCGAAGGGAGGAGCGGGAAGCAGGCCATCGGGGTTGGCGTGAATTTTGCAGGACAGGTTTCTTTCGAGAGGGTAAATGCCGCGACACAACAATAAAATGAAGACCGATCGTGCAAAAGAAAAGAAAACAAAGGACGCCCCACAAGACTCCTCAGGACAGGCTCCTTCGGTAAAGCCCGTGCTGAGCCTGCCGAAGCACTCAGGACAAGTCCTTTTGGCAAAATTCGTGCTGAGCCTGCCGAAGCACTCAGGACAAGCCCTTGTGGAGGTCATGATAGCGGTGAGTATTTTGGTCGTCGGTTTTTTGGGAATCATGACTCTTCTCTCCCGAGCGCTTAGCCTGAACCGCGTGGTAGCCGACAATTATATTGCAACGTATCTTGCCGCAGAGGGGATAGAGGTTACAAAGAATATTTTGGATGGTAATGCGGTGCAGGAGGGGAGGGCGTGGAATTCTGGATTCCAAAACGGCGGATTTGAGATCGAATACACGAGCGCGAGAGACATAAACACATTTCCGGGATGTTCGGGAAGAAAGCTTTACTTTGACGACATAGCGAAGCGTTATAGCTACACCGAGACGGCTTACCAAACGTCCTTTGAGCGCTGCGTTTCGATCGAGCTTATCGACGACAACGAAGTCAAGGTAAATTCAGAGGTGCGCTGGGTGACTCGCGGCGGCGGGGTGTTCACGACCAATCTTGAGGATAGATTTTTCGATTGGCGATCATAAAAACATGAAGAGACATCAAAAGAAAACAAATCGTTTTTTCGTACTTGTATCTCGAGAGGGATTTACTTTCATTGAGCTTCTTGTTGCGATAGCTCTTTTTTCCATTGTCGTTTCCATTGCGGTCGGCGGTTTCGTCCAGGCGCTTCGGACGCAGAGAAGAATCATAGAGTTGGTGTCGGCGAATTCAAACGCGAGCCTGGCGATCGAACAGATGGCGAGAGAGATTCGTACCGGAACCGGTTTTTCTTGTGTCGGCGCAATGAGTGTTTGCGATGAACTTTCATTCACCAATGCGGACAACCAGGTGGTAGTGTATCGTCGCGGGAATTCGGCTCCTTCCTCCGGCGGAGTTCTCGAGCGAGGAATCGAAGGGTCTTTTGCCTCGATGACTGCCCCTACGATCGACATTCTCTATCTTTCGTTTGCGCTTCTTGGGAGCTCCTCTTATCCGGAGCGTATCACGGTGAGTCTTGGAGTAAGCGTAAAAACTCCGGGAATTGAAGGGGGATCGACGAATATCCAGACAACCATAAGCGCCAGGCAGTTTTAGCAGCTCTTTTTCGCGAGAAGCGAGCCGGGGGATGTTGTAAGGACGAAAGGTCGTCGTGTTACAATAACCATATGGACTTTCCTACCGAGGAGACGACAAAGAACATTGCAGCAGAAAGAGGCCGCGGGGCTCTTGTAAAGATCGCGATTTTTGTGGTCGTTCTTCTTGTTTGTGCGGGGCTCTATGCGCTTTACCTGTGGAAATACGGAGAGAAAACCGAGGAAATCGGAAACGGCAACACAAAAACAGTTGCGGCTTCTGGAAAGGTTATTTCCGACTTTCCAAAAGAACTGATAATTGAGAAAGGTGCGGATCTTGCCGACAGTTATTCTATCCACTATAGCGACAAGGCAAATCAGCCGGTTCTCGGCTACGTTTCAAAGGAGAGTTTCTCGAAAAATGTGGAAATGGTTGCGGAATACCTTTTTAATGCTGGTTGGGAGGTGCGCCGCGCCGGAAGTGCAAGCGAATACCCGGTGACTATGTTTTATGGATATCGAGATAGCGAAGAGGTGAACGTCGCAATTTTCGAAGAAGAAGGAAAGGTTAATGTGAGTATCGCGTATTTAAAGCATAATTAATTTCGCAAACATGAAAAAAATATTGACGTTTCATTTTATTCTAACGCTTCTTGTCGTCCTTGTCGGCGGTGCGTCACCGCTTCTTTTTCCAAAAGTTGCTTCTGCCGCTGCGACGGCTGCCCCGACCGTGAGTATTAAATTTTCCGATCAGGGGTGCGGATCGCATGTCGGGGAAATCGGCGTTGCCGCACCTGGAGGAGAGTCATCGTTCGTGGGTGATGACAATGCATTCGATCCCGATTGTGCAGCAATTTCCATAAGTTCGTTTGGAACGCCGTTTATGCAGACCTATCCGTATGGAAAAGATTTTCGTATTGGTCTTCAGATGGGAGACAAAGACGGAAATAACGCAGGATGTTCTGATCAGCATGGCGGCTGGACCTACACGCCATGGGCATCCGAGGGTGGCGGCACGGCTCCCTGGGCAACAGACGGAAATGCGTTTGATCCGAATTGCGGACAAGTAAGGGTAGAAACGAAAGATCTTTCGCCCGGCATTCTTATAACCGATGCGAGGCTTTCGCTTAATGCGAGTGATCGGGCATGCAGCAGTCAATATGGTTCTTCACAAAACACTCCGTGGGCCAGCCTCACGGGGCCGCCCCCACGACCCTGGC
>JBBTUL010000015.1:0-11205 GCA_038063755.1 Patescibacteria group bacterium | reverse complement strand
CCGGTTAACACGTCTCCCTGTCACGGAGAAGATCGCCGGTTCAAATCCGGTCGGCTGCGCCCTTCGACAAGCTCAGGGCCCTTACGGTAGATTTATCGTATGCGGTCTTGGTTTGTTTATATTCTTTTTTGCGATCAGAAAACTTTTTATGTCGGGATGACAGATGACGTAGAAAAACGCCTCAATGAACATCAGTGCGGCTATTCACCGTACACGAAAAAGTTTTCTGATATAAAGTTAATGTATCGGGAGAAATGTCGGAATCACGCAGAAGCCGAGAGGCGTGAGCTGCAGCTCAAGAAATGGTCTGTCGCAAAGAAGAATGCCCTGATCGTTGGAGATAAAATGCTATTAAGGAAATTGAGCAAGGGTCATGGGTTTGTCGATGCGACTTACCGTGAATCCTGAGCACGGTCGAAGGATCCGGTCGGCTGCGCAAATAGACAATATCCGCCCATCCTTAGGGCGTGTTTTTCTTTGTTGTATGGGGTCGTGGAGCGGATGTATACTCATAATCATGAGCGGCGAAATCAAAAAGTTTTTTATCGACGAATCTTCCGAGTTGCATGGGAAAGGAGGGAGTAAGGATGTTTGGGTTCACAAAAACAGACCCGACATGGTTGTCAAAGAGAAAAAAGGTTTTTTTACAAAAACGGATGGTCCGGAGGCCGTGCTCCGGCACCACGTAACGAACATTATCCATCTTGTAACGGACGGGGGTGTCCCAAGGAGCAGGTTTTCTTTTTCGAAAGAAGACTTGCAGGGTGTGGAAAAAGTTGACTTGGGGGCGGAAGGAGATCTTATTAGGAATTTCAATAAGGATTATGCAACTCGCCCTGTACCCGACAAGGATGTAGCAGAAGAAAAAATATCAACTGATCCGAGGATTGTCGCGCTTCGCACGAAACTTCGAGAAATCAGAACCCCCTTCTTCGATGATCAGCCAAAGAACCTCGGCGTGGGGGAGGATGGCAGGGCGGTGTATGTAGATGCGGTAGTGATCGGCAAGAGGGGTTTGAAATCTTTTATTGAAGCAGTAGTCCCAGAGATCGAGAAGATGACCGATGAGGCGAAAAAGGAAAAAGCGTTACGATATCTTGAGCGGGTCAAGAAGATACTAGAGAAATACCCTGATCGCCGCTGAAAGCGCTATTCTTGCGGTACGGATGGAGCGATTGCTTAGATTGATTTTCAATGAAAACAGTTGACGTTTCTTGGTCTATCCGTTATACAAAAAGAGGTTATTTATAGACCATGCGCGAGGATTAAGCCTCGCGAAGGAAGGAGTACGGCATGCCGATGGACAAGAGGGGCTTCTGGGTGAACCTAGAAACACGCCGCCCAAGACCGGATTCGTGCCGCTTGAGGATTTTTTGGACGACAACCCGAATCCAGAAGAGCGACTTCTCATAATGGAGCGCGCGAAACTGGCGAAGAGAGCCGAGCTTCGGGGAAAGCCTTGCCCAGAGGGGGTAAGCGACGAAGACACGGAGCTTCTTGCCGATGAGTTGTTGTTGAAGAGGCAGCGCGTAGCTAGGGCAAATTTTTCGGAAAAACCCAGGCTTCAGAGGTTTCCGAAAAAGCCCCGATGCCGGAAAGGCTTCCCGACTTTGAGGCGAACGCCGGAGCGAGCTTTTTCGGAGTTTGAGCTTTAGAGAGATTACGTATTTGCCCCGCTTTAGTGCGGGGCCTTTTATTTTGTAGGGCCGGAACACGCGAGAGGCTCATGTGGATAACCTCGGACCGTTCCCTGTATTCATAAAGTGCTACAATAGAGGCATGAGCCAACAACTTATCGACTATGTCGTAGGACAGGTAAAAGCAGGAGTTCCCCTTGAGCAGGTTCGCGCAGCACTTTCCGGCGCCGGATGGTCGGAGGCAGATGTAAACGAGGCGATGAAAGGCATCGGCGGCGGCGTCTCTTCGCAGACAGCAGCGCCATTGCAGCCGCAAGTCGCAACACAACCGGAGGCGCAAGAGGCTGTTTCGGCAGGAAGCGCATTGTTTGCCCCCGCAGAAGAAAGGAAGGTGCATCACATTTCGCTTTCAACCGTAATTTTAAGTGTCGTTATTCTCGTACTCATTGGCGCAGGAGTGTTCTTGTACTTTACAATGTCCGGCAAGCTCGAAGAGGTTCTAAGCGCAAAAGGAAGCGCGGATGCGGCGCTCTCCGGTGCGAGTAGCCAGATCGCACAGCTCAACAAGGCAAACGAAGACCTGAAGACGCAACTTGTTGCTATTCAGAAAAGCGAAGCCGACGCAAAATATGTTCTTTCGTTCTTTTTTGCACTTCCGCAGGTCGGAGCAGGAACATCCACTCCTCCACAAGAACTTCAAGCGACCGTGAGAGGAGCTCTTTCGGGGGGCGGGAAATCTCTTTACACAATAGCGACCGATCTTGGATTCAGAGCGATCGTAAAGAATTCAAAGACAGAAAAAGTTGATGCAGCATTGAAGCCGCTCGTTGGTGCATCGGTTGAGGTATCAGGTGTCCACCTCGACGGCATGAATGAGATTACGGTAAAAGCGGTTAATGGAGTCTCGGTGGAATAAAAAAGAAGGAAAAGGCAGAACACAAAAACAAGCGCTTCTAAGCGCTTGTTTCGTTCTCGTACCACCTTCCGAGGGCGAGGATATCCTTTTCGCAAAAGTGCTTGCCAATAAGCTGGAACCCGACAGGAAGATTCTCGGAAGTTTTCCCTCCCGGAATTGAGATTGCGGGAAGCCCCGCAAGATTTGTTGGTCCAGTGAAGACATCGGAGAGATACATTTGTACTGGGTTGTCTACCTTCTCCCCTATCTTAAATGCCGGAGTCGGAGCGGTTGGAGAAAGGAGAACGTCAACGTTCTGGAACACGTGGCGGAAATCGTCTGAAATGAGTCGTCGAACAGCCTGAGCTTTTTTATAATAGGCGTCATGATGTCCTGATGAGAGAACGAACGTTCCTAAGATGATTCTCCGCTTTGCTTCCGTGCCGAATCCTTTTCCCCGCTGCGCAAGAGGACTCCGAGACGCTTCTTTGTTTTCCGCGTAACGGACTCCATCAAATCTCGCGAGGTTCGCGCTTACCTCCCCCGGCATCATGGTGTAATAGCAGGGGACCGCGTATGCAGTGTGCGGGAGCGAGACGTCGGTGACGGCGATGCCAGACGATTTAAAGAGCGAAATAACGTCTTCGATAACAATTCGGACGTCATTATCGAGTCCCTCAATAAAATATTCTCTTGGGATGCCGATGCGAAGCAAACGTGCTCGCGAAGGGTCCGGCCTGGCTACCTCACCTTCCCATTCATGCGAAACGCTCGTTGCGTCGAGCGTGTCTTTTCCGGCAATCGCGGAAAAAAGCAGAGCTGCATCCTCAACCGTTTTCGTCATAGGCCCGATTTGATCCATGCTTGAGGTCATGGCGATAAGACCGGAGCGGGAAACTGCTCCATAGGTTGGTTTGAGCCCTACAATGCCGCAAAATGATGCCGGCTGACGGATTGATCCAAAGGTGTCCGATCCAAGCGCCGCGAGAGCCATTCCTGATGCCACAGCTGCGGCAGATCCGCCGGATGATCCTCCGGGGACTCTCGTTTTGTCATGTGGGTTTTTCGTGACCTGATACGCTGAGTTCTCTGTGGATGACCCCATCGCGAACTCGTCAAGATTTGTTTTTCCGATAAATACCACCCGCTTTTCTTTTAATTTTTTAATGACGCTTGCGTCGTAGCTTGCTACATACGATTCGAGGATTTTTGATCCGGCAGTTGTTCGCGTTCCTTCGATGAGAATATTATCCTTAACCCCCAGCGGCACTCCGGCAAGCGGGGAAAGTTCCTCTCCGCGTTCAAGGGCTAAGTCTACTTCTTGAGCTGTTTTCCGAGCCTGAGACTCGAAAACCTCAAGAAAAGCTCCAATGTTTTTATCGTGCGAATGAATCTCCGCAAGGTATGCCGAAACAACTTCTTCTGCGGAAAAGAGTTTCTTTCGGATGCCCCGCGAAAATTCCGATATGGTAAGTTCGTTCAGGTCCATGGAAATTATTTAAAAACCGGAGGAACGGCAAGCAGTCCTTCGTGCGTGTGCGGGAAAAGTTCCCTTCCGTTTCCCTGATTCGTATTTTCACGTTCGGAATCTTGCCGAAAGGAGTTTTCAAGTTCTCCTCCGCCGTTCATCGGCGAAACAGAAGATGTGTCGAGTGACTGCAGCACCTTTACGTAATCCACGATGCTTTGCATGTCTTGGGCGAGGTGCTCTTCCTCTTGCGGATCAAGGTCAATCTTTGAAAGCTTTGCGAGATGCTCCAGCGTTTTTTTGTTGATTTCTAGACTCATGATCGTATCTGCCTTATTAAAGCATTGGGTTCCTGTGGTGGCAAATAAAAGCCCTCCGTTTAAGGAGGGTACTAGAAGGCGGGATACTTTCCGCTTCGAAGAAACGCGTGCATTTCCGCTTCGAGCGTGCGCATATATCCATCAATTTCTTCTTGGGTGGCGGTAACCAACTGCTCGCCGGCTGGGGCGGAAGCATTTTCTCCACGAATGGTTTGTGCTGTCAGCGATTCTTTCGGAAGCAGTTTTTGCTCAGGATGGGACTGATTCTTCGTCCAGCCGAGAAAGAGCCTTTCGTTCTTTGCCCAACCGAGGAAAAGCCTTTCAAACGCGTCGCTTGGGCCTCCTACCTCTTGGCAGATGAGGATGGTTTTTGATCCGCAGTTATCTCGAATATCTCGCATGGTGGCGACTCCGTCGAGGCGACCAGACGTCTCTTCTGCGATAGCCCAGCGGAAGAGCTCCTCGGCAATTTTCTTAGCCTGCTCTCCGCAAACGCTCCAAACGAGAAGGATTTGCTCTATTTCTTTTGCCTTATCGTCTATCGCATCAAACCTTCTTTGGTCAAGCGGCCGGTCGAGCCCTTCGTCGTCCATTATGCGCCTCTTGCGGTTACGGTTCTGCGATTATCCTAAAACACGAAATCAGAAAATGCAATTCCATGATCCGTGCTTGAACCGCCTTTGTTAGAGCATTGAACTGCTTGTTCGGCAAATAAAAACACTCCTCAATAAGAAGAGCGTTATCGTGACTGGTTAGTCCTCCTGGCCTACAGAACGCCACGTGATGTCGGATTCGCTTTTGACCCAGGGCCCGCTGGCGATGGGGAGAGGGCATCGACCATCGAGAAGGCGAGGCTGACTGATCTTGCCTGCCGCGAGCATCTCTCGGAATATTGCTTCAGCTTTTTTTGGAAAGGCACTCCAGTAGACTTTCTTGTAGATCGAAATCAGGTCATCGACTTCATGCGGCTGGGCGGCCGTTCCGCCGATGATCTTCTCGACTTCGGCCGCATCGACTTTGCCACTTGCGATATCTCTAATACAAAAAGAGATACTGAGTCCGATCATTTTCTCCTCCTTGAGTCCGCGCCGAAGTGAAAACTAAAAGCAGTGTGCCATAAGATGCCTGCAAGCGCAAGGCATCTGTGCTTGAGTCGAGTAGTTATTAAAGACGTATGCTTTGCCGATCTGTGAGCTTGATATATAATACAATAGAGATGCAAATCGAGTGGAATAAAGTTACAACGTATTCGAAAATTCTTGCAGCGGTTCTTTTTATCGCACTTCCATTCGGCGGGTTTTTCCTCGGAAGCCGATACGAACAATTAGCGACCACCGTACAGGAAAAAGAGCAAACAGGGGTGCTTGCTCAAGACGTCCTCTTAAAAAAAGCCGTGCTCGATGGCGCGTCTGTCGAGGAGCTTGAAGCCGTGGTTGACGAAAGGCTTTTTCGTGTACTACGAAACTCTTTTGGAGAAGAATGTCCTTACATAAGCCCGGAAGCCAATGTTTTGCTGGTTTCAATCAACAGCGTTTCTTTGTCTGGCGACGGAACTGGAAATGACGGCCGCAATGGCGGCGGATCAATGTCTGTTAAAAGCGAAGGACGGGAGAAAACAATTTTTTTCACGCCGGACGCGCGTATCTGCATGCTTCAATACGGCGACGGCAACATAGGCCCAGTCCGCCGTGTTCCGCTCAGGGAGTTCTCGCAGTTTATGAACAGGGGAGGGGCCGGGCGGCCGTACAAGCTGATCGTGGATGATGATGGGCTAGACACGTGGCTTATATCTGCAGTAGAACAGTACGTGAACTAGGATTATGCCAAAGAGGGAGTGTGACATTGAGGGTGTAGTTTCGATCAGGGTCGGTTAAGACCGATTCCAGAAGATAAATCTCGGCAAAGATTTTGTACTAGCGGGCGACTCGAGTTTCGGGGATAGACCAGAAAAAACCGCCCTATCGGGCGGCGGCGAGCCTAAATGTTCGTTCTATTTTTCCGCAAGGCCTGCCATTATAGCTGAATAATGCCTGAATCGTTGGGGGCTCGGTCTTCTCTACTGCTTGGACCGTGACAGGGAAGTGAAGCTTTCTGTGCCCAGCGCGAATCTCCTCTGCGGAAAGCCTTAGAACCTCCTTTCCTTTTTCAACCGAGAAGTGATCGCTGCATATCAGCCAAACCTCCATGGACTCGGTGAGAAGCCTAAGGTTTCCGAACATCACCCCAAGGTCTATGGTAATAGAAACTCGGCTTCCGACGAGTAGTGGCTCATGAGGTGATACAGACATCTTTGGAACGGCTATCACCCTGACCATATGTCGTCCCTCGCAGTATGAAGCAATAACTATGTTGCATAGTAGCATGGCTCTGTCCTATGACAAGGACCTTTCTCGAAAAAGAACACATCTCGCTGTTCGGTCCCATCCATCTACGTGGAGCGAAAGATATTTACGCACGAGGGTGTATCGGACAAGCGTAGGCGAGGAGATGCAGTGTGTTTTTAGCAAAAAACGACACGACCCTCGTGCGTAAATATCTGTAGCTGGTTGCGGGGGCCGGACACTGCGCTTCGAACAACACCCGCTATCGCGGGCGTTTTGAAACCCAGCGGTTTCAATACTTCCGCCACGGGAAAACTCCCGTTTTCCCGACCCTCCCACGGGATTACGCGGCTCTATATCGCCTTGCTTCAAGAGCCGCGAGAACTTCCCGACGTTCGATTCCGGCCTCAAAAAGAGAAAACGTTCCTCAAGGAGCTCTCGGAGCGTTGAGGCGCGAGAGGCAGAGCCGATTCTTGGGAGAATCGAGCGCGATCCTTGAGGAACTTTTCTCTTTCGTGTTGCGGGGGCCGGAATCGAACCGGCTTCAAGAGCTTATGGGGCTCCCCGGGAAACCATTCCCAGCCCCCCGCGATTACAAAGCTTCATAATTATATGTCTTTTGTTCGCATTGTCAAAAACTTCCGAGCGTGCTAAAAAAAGTAGCGTGTTATAAGATTCACTAGGGTGCTGCCTGTGTAGCTCAGTGGTAGAGCAGTGCTTTCATAAGGCATTGGTCGCAGGTTCGAATCCTGCCACAGGCACTAGCGAGATTGGTGGGCGATAGCGAAAAGGTACAATAATAATATAAATGAGCAGTAAGATTGTAATAAATTATCCAGAAGAAGAGACCATTCGTGCGGAGTTGGAAAAACGCGACGATCCGGATGGTTTGCGCATGCAGAGGTTTCTAAAGATGCCAGACTTGAGCCGTATGGCTGAAAATCCGCTTGCGGAGCTTGTGGCCCGTTTCGCCGCCATTCCGATGTTTGAGGACTTCGTTCATATCGAGGTTCCGGAAATCGTACCGGCAGATAAGAGCTTCGACCTTTTTAATTTTCCCGCAGATCATCCGGCGCGAAATACTTCGGATACCTACTATGTAGACAAAAAGAATATTCTTCGACCACACACCACCGTCATGTGGTATTACCTTTTTACGCACCCCGAAATTCAGACCGCGTATAAGGCTGGCCGACCAATCGGGGCTCTTTCTTATGGCAAAGTGTATCGAAAAGATGAAATCGACCGCAATCACATGAATGTGTTTCACCAAATTGATGGCGTGTATGTTGCCGAACGGAGCCAGAAGATTATCACAATCGAAGACTTGAAAGATGTTTTGATCGCTATCGCGCAGGCGGCGTTCGGGCCGGACGTGGAGTACCGCTTCAATCAAGATTCTTTCCCATACACCGATCCGTCTCTCGAGATGGAAATAAGGCGCGGCGATGCTTGGCTTGAGGTGTTAGGCTGCGGCATAGTTCGCGGCTCGGTTCTTGCGAACTTCGGCATCGACCCAGAGAGATACAATGGTTGGGCTTTCGGCTTCGGCCTTGAAAGGCTCGCGATCATCAGCATGTCTTTGCCGGATATTCGTCTGCTTTGGTCTGAAGATTCGCGCGTTAAAAAACAGCTTGTGCTTGGGGAGGTATTCCAGGAGGTGAGTAAATACCCACCGATCACTCGCGACATCTCTTTTGTAGTGAAGAAGGGTTTCGTTCCAAACGAGTATTTTGACCTTATTCGCGATGTTGTCGGAGATATGGCAGAAGAGGTAAATCTCATCGATCATTTTGAGAGCGAAGCGAAATTTGGTGCAGATCGCGAGAGTTATACCTATCGCGTGGTGTATCGTTCCACCGAACGAACGCTTACAAAAGAAGAGGTTGATGTGATGCAGGATAGGCTAGTAAGAGAGACGGTCGCACGATTTGGCGGAGAAATCAGATGAAAACTAAAATTCCAACAGAAGTCGCACAGACAACCTCCAGGCTGACCGAAGCCGGTTTTCAGGCCTATCTTGTCGGCGGGTGCGTTCGCGATTTAATTATAGGAAGGGAGCCGAAAGATTGGGATGTTGCCACCGATGCGCTACCCGAGGAGATTCAAAAGGTTTTTCCTGATCATGTTTATGAAAATCGATTCGGAACGGTTGCGGTGAAAACCGGATCAGAAGATCCAAAATTAAAAATTATCGAGATCACCACATTTCGGATTGAAGGGGTTTACACCGATCATCGGCATCCTGACGAGGTTAAGTTCGCGAAAACAATCAAAGAAGATCTCGCGAGAAGGGACTTTACTGTAAACGCGATCGCATATCGACCGGAAGGAGCCGCGAAAGGAGAATTTGTCGATCCCTGGGGCGGAGAAGAAGATATTTCCGGAAGAGTCCTGCGGACGGTTGGGGTGCCGGAAGAGAGATTTACCGAAGACGCGCTTCGTCTCGTCCGCGCCGTTCGATTCTCGATAGAGCTTGATTTCGAGCTTGACATGAATACCCGTCGTGCCATAGAAAAACTTGCGGGAACGCTCGAGGCGATCGCGAAGGAACGCATTCGCGACGAGCTTATAAAAATTCTTCTTTCACCTCGTGCTGCGCAGGGGATCATTCTTCTTGAAGAACTTGATCTTTTGAAGTTCGTACTCCCAGAGCTTCGCGAGGGGCTTGGAGTTGATCAGAACTTGCACCATATTTACACCGTATTTGAGCACAGCACTCGGGCACTTGATTACGCGGCCAAGGAGCAGTACTCGCTTCTCGTTCGTCTTGCATCCTTGCTGCATGATATCGGTAAGCCCAGCACAAAAAGAGGCCAGGGAAAGACCGCGACGTTTTACGGGCACGAAGTTGTCGGTGCGAAAATGGCAATACGAGCACTTGATACGCTTCATTTTCCAAAAGACTTCATCGAACAGGTCGCGCATCTTGTAAGGTGTCATATGTTTTACTACAACGTCGGCGAAGTAACTGAGGCAGGTGTTCGCCGTTTTCTCCGGCGCGTTGGATCGGAATACGTTGATGATCTTATGAAGATTCGAGAGGCCGATCGCATCGGCTCCGGTGTGCCGAAGGCGGTGCCATATAAGTCGAGGCATTTGCTTTTTATGATCGACAAGGTGAAAGCGGATCCCATATCGCCCAAGATGCTTAAGATGAACGGAGATGATCTTATGGCGCTTTTGCGCATCGACCCCTCACCCAAGGTTGGTCAGATACTTGCAATCCTTTTGGACGAAGTACTCAAGGATCCATCGCTCAATACTAAGGAGTATTTGAAGGGGCGTGCACTTGAGTTGTATCGAATGACCGAAGGAGAAATGTCTGGTTTAGCAAGCACCTCTCGAGAGAGAAAAGAGGAATTTGAGTCTGGGGTCGAAGAAGAAATGAAGAAAAAACATCACGTATAAAATGAATGAATCTATGCCAGGCTGGCGCCCGGAACCGCGGGTTGTCGGATCCGCTTCGGCGGAGAAGAAGAAGGAGCTTCAAGAAGACGTGCTTTTGAAATTCTCAGAAAATCATTTGAGCCAATTTTCTGACAAGCAGCTTGAGGCTCTGGAGGGCGGAGAGAGGGAAAAAACCGCAGCGGAAAAAGAGGCGATTGTTCTTGCGAACGAAATAACGAACCAAATACGAGAGAAGTTCGAATTACCCCCATTCCAAATACCAGAACAGAATATCCATATTGTCTCAGACGAGGCATATCGGATATTTTCTCCCGAAAGAGGCTTCGCAGGTTCTACGGACCTTGCTATTACCGCGTATGAAAAGCAGGGAATTTTCCTAAGCGAAAAACTTCGAGAAGAAGAGCATCCTGAAAGAATTCTTTCAGCGATTTTGCACGAGGTGATTCACCTGAAGGGTGTTTTGTCGTTTGAGCTTGGTGAGGATGGGTCGAAAAGGATATTGAGAGCGGGGATGGATGTGATGGCGACCGGTAGAAAGGCAAGAGAAAAAGGAGGGGCAATACACTTCCGGGGACTTCACGAAGGAATTGTTTCAGAATTGCAGGCGATATACTTCAGAGAATTTCTAGAGGCGAACAAGGAAATTCGTGGCATTTTCGATATGGCTTTTTCGGAGAGCGCTGCTGCAGAAAGATCGAGAGTGGCGAAGAGGCTTGGCGCAGAGCCAAGAGATCTGCCTTGGGCGTACGGAGATCATTACGAGAGCATTCCGTATATTCCGCAGCGGGTGGTTTTGCGATATCTCGTAAGAACGCTTACGGAAGCAGGGGCATTTTCTTCCGAAGAAGAATCAATGGATGCTTTTTTGGACGCACATTTTTCGGGCCGTCTTTTGAGTATCGGGCGGGCAGTCACAAAAACGTTTGGGAGAGACGCATTCCGCGTTCTTGGAATGATGGGCGTTGACCAGGACAACAATTCGGTTCGTCAGATAATCGATTACCTTACCAAGCAACGGAGGATCGTTATGGGAAGGACGAAGAACCCTCATGGACAGGAAGGCGAGGTTGGGTAATAATGTTCCTGCGGCGGGCTGTAGTATACCGGTAGTACGCACGCTTCGGGTGCGTGTAGACTGGGTTCGATTCCCAGC
>JBBTUL010000014.1:0-20740 GCA_038063755.1 Patescibacteria group bacterium | reverse complement strand
CGGGAAGCGCATCACGAACCTCGGAAGAGGATCCGATATAGCCGAGCTCACCCTCGACAACGATCTCGGGATTTATTGATCGAACATACGCAACCACCTCTTTGGTGCGAGCGATGTTTTCCTCGAACGGCAGCTTGCCTCCATCGAAGAGGATCGCATCGTATCCGGCTTCGACCGCGGCTTTTACTTTCTCGAGCGAGTGCGTATGATCCGCATTCAGATATATGGGAATTTGATATACCTCGCGTAAGTTTTTTACAAATGCCGCCGCCTCACGCACGCCAAAGAAATCTCGCTCTCCCTCCGAGGTCCCCAAGAGTATCGGCACGCCAAGCTCGCGAGCGGCATCCAGAATCGCCCGAGCACCTAATGAGTCCGAGAAATTAAAATGGCCGATTGCCACTCGACTCGCCTTCGCTTCGGCTATGACTTGTCGCAGGGTCAGGATCATATCTGTTTTGGAACGTAATAGTCCGGCGCACTCTTCAGATATTCTTCGATTTGCGCGCGCGTTAAAAGTCCTTCCTGCGCACCGACGTACTGCACAACCGACATAGAGTTTATCGGCCCCCAACGGAGCGCCTCGGAAACCGGAAGGCCGTGCGCGAGAGCAACGGCAAATGTCGCGGAAAATGCATCACCTGCTCCGGTACGTTCATAGGGCGGCTTTGGGTCGGGGTATTTCACGGTTCTCCACACCTTTCCGTCATAATCACGCGCATACGCTCCATCGGGACCATCGGTAATAGAAACGACCTTCGGTCCAAGCGCATGAATCTTCTGAAGCAGGGTTTTTATGTCGTGCTCGTCGGTTTTTAAAATACGCTGTGCTTCCTCTTTGTTGCAAAAAAATACCTCGGTTCGGTTATAAATCTTCTTGAGCGCCTCGTGCCCCATCTTGATCTGAAATGTGCCCGGCTGAAACGCGAGCTTTACGTCCGGATGCACATCAAGATACTGCTCGATCGTTTTATGGAACGTAGCGCCATTTCCGCCGAGCGAGGAAAGATATATCCACTTGGGGCTGTTGATTTCGGGAAGCGCGTAGTCATATGCCTCATGCTTGATAAGGATCGTCCGGTCATCTTCATACCACAACACATAGTGATAGTTGGTTTTGATGCCGATGTGTGTTTTTACAAATTCGGTTGAAACGCCATTCCTGGTAAGCGCAGAAATACATTCCTTGCCCTGGAAATCATCCCCGATGTTCGCTACGAGTCCGGTTTTAAGCCCAAGGCGAGAAGCGGCAACGGCGGCGTTCGCGCTATTCCCCACCGCAGGAACGACATAGACATCCTCGTAGGGAATTTTGTCCGCAAAGCGCATGCATATCTCGCAATTCTCTTTGTCCACACTGCAGTGCACGGATGCCTCTTTAAGACGAATAAAGGCATCGGTCACGATGTCCCCAATCGCAACAAAATCATAATCCATAATGAGATTATTATACCCCATACCCAAAAACCTGATAATCCTGCCGCGTGCCCTTCGGGAGTGCGCTCCAGGCCGCTAGGCCAAGTCCTACCCTCCCTCAAGACACACGGCAGGAAGAAATTGCCGTACGCGCTAGCGAGTCGTCCGCGGACAACTCGCAGCTCTTCACTTCCGCCTAAGCAATTCGTTGGCGTATCTGCGAAGTACGACGGAATCCGGTGATGCTTCAAGGAGACGACCAACCTCGACAAGAGCCGGCTTTACTTGCTCGTCAGGAATGCTCGTGGGCGCTCTCCACGGGGCGATATATTGAATCGCGTACTCTGAAATAACCGAGGCGTGTTCCGGAATGTTACGCACAAAGATGAGCGTGGAATCGTCCCAATAGACAAACGGCCAATTTTCTTGAATGAGCTTCAACACCATTGGATATGCCGAGCGAAAACGTGATGGCGGCTGATATCCGACAAAAAATGAATTGAATCCGTATTTCTTATCCACAATCTCGTTCCAGTCTCGCTCACCGCGCGAAATTGCATAAAACTCTCTCACCGGAGTTCCGAAGAAAACCTCGGACCGACCATCTATAAAAACATGTTCTTTCGGCCAAAAACGCCACAAAAGATATCCCCCTTCGCTATAGGTGTTGAAAAAAGGTCCTTTAACTCCTTCGCGCTCTAAAAAATCTGCGGGGCGCACAGGAACCTTGCGCTCGTCAATGACTTTTCTGGGAGCCGAAACTACGCCAACCGCAAGAAAAACAACAACCCCGCAAACAACGATCACGCGAAGAGCGTTCTGTGTTTGCTCATTTTCTTTTTTAGAAAACCATTGAGACACGGCGAGGGGAAAAATGAAGGCTGCGCCAAGCGCCCAAAAACCGATGTGTCTAACAGACAAGAACGGAAGAACGGTAAACGCCGAAAGCATGCCAATCAAAAAAACGTCGCGCCTCTTCTTCGGGCCAAAAACCAGGAGGGCAAAGAAGAGAATAACCGTCATTTCGCAAAGCAGAATACGGATATCGAAATGCTCAAGAAATGCGGTTATCGGCTTCCACTCAATAACATTCATCGCCTGAGCAACGGGGCGGATGGTAATGCCATACAGGTGCGCGTGATACGTTGCTGGATTAAAAAACGAGACTGCGAAACTTGCAAGAAACACGAGAAGCGAGCGGCGTGCACCGCCTCCACCTCCCCCCACGCGCCATTCGGGACGAATCCTGTCAACGAAAAAAAGCACAACGTACCCGGAGATAATCGCGAGACCGAGAATAAAGCTTGCATGCATATTCGCCCAAAAAAGAAGAAGCACCGGAATCGGCCATAGATACGAAGTCTTTCCGTTCCGCCGATATCTTTCAAGAAGAAAAATTAGCAGGACGAAAAAAACGTACGCAAAGACATGCGGACGCGGCACCCAAAGACCGAACGTGAAGTATCCGACAAGAAGCGCCGCAAAAAGCGAAAGATGTGTTTGCGCTCCATGATCGCGGCTGATACGCCATGCTAGAAAGTAAGCGAATACCGCAAGAGATGATGTAAAGAGAATAAGCCCCGAAAATCCAAGCGCAACATACACGCCGTAAAAAACGATCTCCGCAAGCCACTCGTGAAGCACCCACGGAGCCCCGAACGCACTCGAAGAAAAAACGTCTTTGTCGGGAAGTTCTCCGGTGCTCCATATGAGTTCGCCTGTTTTCAGGTGATAAAAAACATCTGACTCATCTATTGGGTTCAGTGAAAGAAAAAAAACAGCAAGGAGCGCCGCAATGAAAACAAAAGACGAATACAGCCGCAGGTTTTGGGGTTGTGTATTCGTGATCAAGTGCGTATTACCTCTTGCGACGCAGGACTCGCTTTACCGCAGAGGCGATCGCTTTTGCATCCATGCAGTAAAGAGAAAGAAGTGCACTTGCTGGACCAGACTCTCCGAAAACATTCTGCATTCCTATAAATTCCATCGGAACGGGGTAGTTCTTCGCAAGAGCCTCTGCAACCGCACCGCCAAGCCCGCCCAAAACCTGGTGCTCCTCAACCGTCACTACCGCCCCTGCTTTTTTCGCCCACGAGATAATTGTTTCCTCATCGAGGGGTTTAACGGTGTGTGAATTTATGACAACGACGGGAATATCCTCGCTTTCGAGGTCTTGCGCCGCAACAAGCGCCTGGTATACAAGCTGCCCGCAGGCGACGATTACAACGCTCGGTTTTCCATTGTCACGTGGATGCCAGAAAACCTCTGCCTTTCCGGGGACAAACGGGGTCTCTTCGGTCGTGCAGATTGGAGACTTTTCCCTGCCAAATCGCAAATACACCGGCCCCCACACTTTCGCCACCGCCATCGTTGCCTTCTTTGCCTCAACCGCATCGCACGGCACGATAACCTTCATGTTCGCCATGACCCGCATCGTTGCAATATCTTCAACTGCCTGATGCGTCGCTCCGTCTGGACCGACCGAGATGCCCGCATGATGCCCTGCAATTTTTACGTTCGAGTCGTTATAAGAAATCGTCGTCCTGATCTGTTCCCAATTTCTTCCGGGAGAAAACGTCGCATACGACGAAATGAAAGGAATCTTTCCGCACACTCCGAGACCGGAGGCAATAGCAGCCATGTTCTGCTCGGCAACTCCAACCTCAATAAAACGGCCTGGGAACTTTCGCGCAAATCCTTCCGTTCGAGTTGATTCGGTAAGATCAGCAGAAAGCGCAACAACATTTGGATCGGCCTCTCCCGCGAGAATCAAGCCCTCGCCATATCCGTCGCGAGTCGGCCGCTCTTCCACGTCCTTCTCAAATATTCGAGATGATAATTTTGCTTGTTTGCTTAGCATTTTCTATTGATGTTCGCTGTGTATCTTGCCATTCAGCGTTCTCAGCTCTCGAAGAGCAATTCGCGCCTGTTCTTCTTTCGGCGGCTCGCCGGAAATATTCGAGACACCAGGCGGCGTGCCGTGCCATCGGTAGTCCTGCTCCATATAGTCCACTCCCTTCCCTGGGATGGTGTGCATAATGACGACGGTCGGTTTCTCATAAATCGTCTCTGCTTCGGCGATGGAGGAAATTATTGAATAAAAATCATGCCCGTTCGCATCAATTACGTGCCAATTAAATGACTCGTATTTCGCGCGAAGTGGTTCAAGCGGCATGACGTTTTCCGTAAAACCGTCGATTTGGATATTGTTTCTGTCGATAACCGCCGTAAGATTTGAAAGTCTCTCCTTACCGGCAAACATTGCCGCCTCCCACACATTTCCCTCTTGATGTTCGGCGTCTGACATGAGGCAATACGTACGATACTTCTTCTTATCCATCCTTCCGGCAAGCGCAAATCCGATTGCCTGGGAAAGACCGGATCCCAAAGGCCCAGATGTGGTCTCGATTCCTGGAAGCGATCCGCGATGTGGATGGCCTTGCAGTCTGCTGTGCAGCTTTCGTAGGGTTTTTAGCTCTAACACGGGGAAATATCCCGCGCGCGCAAGAGTCGCGTAGAGAACCGGACAAATATGACCGTTTGAGAGTATGAGCCTATCGCGCTCGGACCAAAGCGGCTTGTCGGGATTGTGTCGTAGGATATGGAAGTAAAGTGCGGTAAAAACATCCGCCATACCCAAAGGACCAGCGGAGTGACCGGAACCAGCCGCAACAAGCGAACGAATTACGTCTTGTCGAATGAGATTCGCAATCTCTTCGAGTTTCTGCGCTTTATGATCGTGCAATGCGTCCATTATAAAAGATGAAGCAGGTTTTCGTATGCCTTTTTTGGATCTCCGTCATCAAAAAGATACGCGGAAGAAACGATGACGTCGGCGCCCGCGGCGACTGCGGCGCGCCCAGTTTCGTCGGTTACGCCACCATCAACCTCAATTGTAGCACTGGGCATCTTCTCCCGCAAAAAAAATACCTTCTGGAGAACTAACGGCAAAAACTTTTGCCCCGCGAGTCCGGGGTGTACCGCAAGCACTTGAAATCCGGAAACGTCATTCCAGTACGGCTCGGTTTTTTTAATATCGGTCTCTGGGTTGGTGGAAAGCATAATTTCCGCTCCCGCACGTTTCACCTTATCGGCAATAACGTGAAACGAATCTGCGCTTAGCGTTTCGACGTGTACGATAAGCCTCCTT
This sequence comes from Patescibacteria group bacterium, assembly GCA_038063755.1. GTDB lineage: Bacteria > Patescibacteriota > Minisyncoccia > UBA6257 > 2-01-FULL-56-20 > JBBTUL01. The sequence continues at coordinate 15,174 of JBBTUL010000014.1, read as the reverse complement.
GCGCCCGCGCCAAGCCAAGCATCAACTTCAAATCCTGGATTTTCAACCATGAGATGCACCTCGAGATTGAGTGGCCTCGCCAAGCCCATCCATTCACTCGGACTGTTCCACGTTTTGTGCGGCGTAAAAACCCCGTCAGCAATATCTACATGAACCCAGGCGTCGCCTGTCGGCTGTGGTAGCGTCTCGATAATTTGAAGATGCCCCGCAACGCACTCGAAATCCCCTGCGTGGCAATTTACAACCGGAATCACTTTATACATCTGCTTTTTCAATCTCGTGAATTTTTTCGATCCTCCTCCTATAGCGCTCGTCCCCACCGAACGGTGTCAAAAGAAATATTTTCGTCATCTGTTCTGCGGCTTCTGGCACGATAAAATCCGATGAAAGCGAAAGGACATTTGCGTCATCGTCATGTCGCGCAGCAAATACATGGTCCGGAGAAATTCCCAAGACCGATCTTATCCCGTTAACCTTATTCGCGGAAATATCCATTCCCGTCCCTCCCCCGCAAACAAGGACCCCCTTCGCAACCGCAGGATCAAGCGCTATTTTTTCTGCGACGGCCTTCGCGTAATCTGAGTAGTCGTCGTCCGGAACAAGAGACCCCGCCCCAAGATCGGAAACTTCGTATCCGAGGTTTTTTGCAAAAACTTTTAGTCTCTCCTTGAGTTCAAAACCGCGATGGTCCGCGCCAAAGTAGATCACCATGTTCCTTCTATTATACCAGGCGAAACAAAAAACGGCTGGCATAAATCCAGGCCGCTTTTCTTGCTGTCTTTAGAACCTTGTCGAGGCTAGAACCCACCAGAAATCTCCCGGAGCAGAGCCCTCATCGCCTCAAGAACGGTTGCAACTTGAGAATTTGCCCCTGGAAGACCAGAGGTGGTCGGAGCGTCCGGATCAACTACGGTAATTGTCCCATCACTTGCATCTTTCGCCGCCCAAAGAACGTCTGTCCTGTTGTTGTTTGCAAAGATTCCAACAACATGGATTCCCGGCTTAACGGTCACAGAAAGACCTGGGCATTCATAGTTCCGAGGAAGATTCACGTTTATCCAGCCAGCAGAAACCGGTGCCTTCCCCATATAACACATGTAACTGTTACCGGTGCCCAAAAGATAAATTTCTATGTCGCCAACAAGGTTCTCTGCCTTCCAGGCGACGGTCTTGATATTCCCCATGCGCCAAGTCTCTCCGCCATTCGGAGAAGTGAGGGTGAGCTTCGGCGTTGATGGCGTAAGCAGTGTCGGAGAAATTATTCTTACAGGCGAATTACTTCTGTCACACTCGCCGTCTTTCTTATCGGAATATGCATTGCAAACCTGGATATAGTAGTAGCCATCGGGGACATCAAGCCCTCCTGCTCCGCTTACAACGCCAACACCCCACTCGAAAGATTGTTTGTCGCTTGACCTCCACGGAATATTCATTGCAATCACATACGGGGTGTACGACACGACACCCGCAGGAATAAGGAAAATGTTTGCGCCTATATTCACGCCTCCGCTCATCCAGGTTATATAAGACGTTGTGCGCCTCATAAGGGTTTCGCCGTTGTTCGGATAGAGAACCGTCGGGAAACCGCCTGCTGGCGTTGGAGGGGTTACAACCGGTGGTTCGTATGGGGGAAGCGTGATGGCATCGGAGACAATCGAAAACGCCTCATTGCTTGCATCACACTCTGACTTGCTCGTCGCGTCTACCGGACAAACCTGAATATAGTACTTTCCGTCGGGAGCATATGCCTCTTTAAATACGCCCGTGTTCCATGTATAGACCTGTTTATCTCCTGACTGCCAAGGAATATTTATGGCGATGAGTAGTCCTGACGATTGGAGATACAAGTTTACCGGTTTCCGCGAAGGGTTCAGCCATGTAATAGTCATGGATCGTCCCCGCATAAGCGTCTCGCCTCCGTTCGGGTAAAGAACGGTTGGGGTTGTTGGTACAAGAGTCGGAGGTTGTGGGACAGGTGGGACCCCCTCCGAAACGAGCTTGAATGGCGCATCACTCATATCGCAGGCCGACTCCTTTGCGGCGCCAGTGGGGCAAACACGCAAGTAGTACACCCCGTCAGGAACCACGTGCTCTTCTTTGTACGTATCAGCTGATCCGATCTTCCACTGATACACCTGCTTGTCGCCCGCCTGCCAAGGCAGGTTCTGGTATATTCTGTGCGGCACATAAGAAGAAGTATTGGCAGGAATTAAGGCAAGATCGACTCCGCCCTTCGTCGGGTTCAGCCATGTCAGAGAAAGATAGCACGATCTCATAAAGTCAGTAGAAATTCCGGTCGTAACCATGGGGGTCCATCCCTTGCATTTCATAAGCGTCTCGCCTCCGTTCGGGTAAAGAACGGTTGGGGTTGTTGGTACAAGAGTCGGAGGTTGTGGGACAGGTGGGACCGAGGGAGTTGTGCCTCCTCCCTTGATCTTGTTGAGTTGTTCTTGGAGGTAAGCAATCTGTTGCAAAAGACTTGTGATTAAGGCTTGTAGCGCCTCGGTTGATAGTGTTTCGGCTCTCACCAAGGCGGGGGTCGCCCCGACCAAAAGAAAGACGATAACGACTAGGGAAACAAGTTTATTTTTCATAAATCCAGTAATTTATGTTGGTTTGTTTTGAGGGCTAGACAAGCCTTTTTATATTAGTTTCAGCTTAACACACCGGCCCCCCCCCACAAGGCCGTTGAACTACAACGGAGCGTTTTTTGTTTGCATAAACGGCATTATTTGGACTCCTCGCGGTAGTAAAGATGGTATCGGTTCGCTCCTCTCGTATTGCGGTAAATCGCGTATTATCATCGGTTGAACGAGAATGTTTGTAAGTACAAATGGCACTAAATTGCTTGTTCCATTCTCATTTATAACCCAAATCATATAGCGCCCCTCCGGAAGCTGATACCTAAGGCGCGCGCAAGGTGGATTAACGGTGCTTGCGGGAGTGGTTACTCCGAGCATTGCCTTCTCCGCTCCGCTACTCACCGAGACATCGGCCGAGACATCGGGCCTGCTTAAATTGCATGACGATGCGGTTTGGGGAACAACAAACGAAAGAGTTGATCCATCCGACTCTCCGACGGTGAGAACATGATTGCCGTCGCCAAAGTAAATGGTGTTGCCCGTCTTAGTAAATCCTTCTCCGGAGATTACAACCGTGGCTCCAAACGGACCCTTTTCTGGATTTAACTTTTTTATTTTTACGGGAACACCCTCGGTTTTTGTCGTTACCCTGAATGGTCCATCGCTTTGATCTTGAAGGGACGATCCTTCGGAGCAATGGCCGGATGCGCATATTCGAATAAAGTATGACCCGTCGCTAAGCAATATTTTCTCAAGCGTTTGAGGAACATCCCAGGCGAAGGACTCTGCCTTCTGCGAAGGATTAAATGGAAGACCCCTCGCGATTGTGTAAACTCTTTCTCTCTCGCCGTAAGAAACGAGGAAAATATCAAATGTGATGGGCGCTGTGGTGAGTGTTCGCGCCGTCCACTGAATTACAACCCCCGACCCACGAACAAAAGATTCGCCTCCGTTCGGATATAAAACATTTAATGCTTTTTCTTGCGCCGTCCTAGAAAGAGGCACGATAACCGACTCCGTTCCCCCCTCGCTCAAAACAATCTCTCGTTTTGCCGCCTTATAGCCTTTGGCCTCGACATTCACAATGTATGATCCTGCCGGCACGCCTTCGAAAATCGCCTCACCCTTCTCCGTTGTGCGCGATCCTACGAACCTTCCGTTCGCCTCTGAAAGGATAACTTTTGCGCCCGTAAGAACGCCGCAGGGAGTAGTAATGCAAACGATTCCATCGTCGACCGCCTGCACGCGAAGCGTTCCCGCGCCGTTTGCTGGAAGCGAAATGTCTCGGACAACTTCTGCTTCGATTTTTCCGTTTGTGCTATTCGCCCTCCCGTAAACATTTACCACATGCCCAACAGCGAGATCGGAAATTGAAATATTTTTTCGCACGCGATTCAGAACGGATGTTTTTTCGCCAAGGACAATCGTGTAGGTCGTAAATGGATAGCGCATAGGCGCTGCCTCTGCCGAGCTTTGCCCTGGTTGTATTTTCGATTCAAACATAGGGCAAGGAACGATTGATCCGCTCTTCGACTCCGCGCCGAATCCAAGACATGGAGTGGGAAATCTTTTCGCAACGACGATCTCAACGGGAAATCGCGCGCCTCCGAGAAGAAACAGTTCTCTTCCGCTTGCGTCATATCCGGAAAATACCGGTCCGGAAATAATTTCAACATTATTGAGTTGTATATTTTTATAACTTACTGGCTTGTCGAGATTCCGGACAATAAGCGCCTCGATTTCATTTTTTCCGTCGCCCAAAAATCCATATACATTTATGCGGTCCCCTGCGGAGAAATCCGAAAGCGCCCCCCGAGATCGGTTTCGAAGAAGTATCCGCGAATCTTCCTGGACCCTAATCGAATAGAGCATCGCCGGCGCAAGAGAACACGGCCTCACGACACTAACAGTCGCGTCGAGGGACTCATAGCTCTTACACACAGAACCCACATCGCGCGAAGCGTAGATGACCGCCGGAAGCTCGTTTCCTGAAATGTTCTGTATCGTTAAATTATTCAGCTGAACAATCTCATCGATATCGGTTGTTGGCGGAACCGGCTCTTTCACCCCCGGAAGCACCTCAGCCTTCGCCGATCCTGGGATCGAAAAAGTTACGCCCGAAACCGAAAACTCCGCAAACGCCCCAAGCGGCAGAAGCGCCAGGGAAAGAAAACCCGCAATAATTAATTTTTTCATGCTTTTTATGACGAAACGACGCTCTCCCTCTTACGAGCTACCGAGAAGCGTGCTCTGCGACAGCAAGGATGTGCCGAACAAGCGTTGAGACATATCCATACTCGTTGTCGTACCAAGCAAGCACCTTCACCAGGTCACCGTCTACGACCTTCGTGAATCCAAGATCGACGATTGCCCCATATGGCTCGCCGACAATGTCCGAAGAAACCAACTGCTCGCTAGAAACCTTGAGTATCCCCTTCCAGCGCGGCTCCTCGGCGGCTTTTGTTAAAATTTCGTTTATCTCTTCCGCAGTTACAGGACGCTTTGCTACAAAGGTAATGTCCGCAATTGAGCCCGCTGGAACAGGAACTCGAAGCGCGATACCGTCAAACTTGTCCTTCAAGCTTGGTATGGCACGAGTAACTGCAACCGCCGCTCCAGTTGTTGATGGCGAAATATTTTGCGCTGCGGCACGCCCCCTTCTATAGTCGTGTCCCTTAGCTGGACCATCCACGATGCTCTGCGTCGCGGTATAAGCATGCACAGTACTTAGAACCGCTTTTGCGATTCCTGGGTTTTCGGAAAGAACTTGGATCACGGGGGAGGCGGCGTTTGTCGTACAAGAACCGTTTGACGTAAGCGGAACGAGAGAAATATCTTTGTCGTTTACGCCCATAAGAATAGTCCGTCCCAAATCTCCGTCCTCGTCTTTCGCAGGAGCGCTGATCACAACATGCTTTGCTCCCGCAGCGAGGTGCGCCTTTGCGCTATCAAACGATTCGAAAAAGCCGGTCGACTCGACCGCAACATCGATATTTAAATCTTTCCACGGAAGCATCGCGGGGTCTTTCACTTGGAGCACTTTTACAGTCTTTCCATCAACGGTCAAGTTTCCGCTTTTCACTTCGACAGTCTTCTCATACCGTCCGTACACTGTGTCGTATTTTAAAAGGTACGCAAGGTTTTCAATGTCTCCAAGATCATTCACCGCAACAATTTCGACATTGCTCATAGGGAACAACTGTCGGAACAAAAGCCTTCCGATCCTGCCAAACCCGTTGATTGCTATCCGTGTCATAGAAAAAAATGTTTGCGACTGTGTTCATTTAGTATACCTACTTTTCTTCTCCACGAGAAATTTCTACCTCCTGACCGACCTGGAATCCATACTTCTTCGAATTACCGGCGCCTATCTCGAGAACCATATCCACAGCCGACTCTGGCGTGTAATTCGGGAGTGAAAAGACCCCATTTCCCGTAGGAGCCGGAAGATTCTCAGAAACTCCGGCGATCTTACCGTCTCGAATCCAAATAATATCGATTGGAAAATTCATATCTTTCATCCAAAAGCTGTATTTTGCGGGGATGGGAAAAAGAAAAAGCATTCCTTCGTTTTCCCCCATAGCACTTACGCCCGAAAGGCCCTGTGTCCTTTTTGTGGCAGTATCAGCAACCGCGACCGAAAATTGTTTCCCGTTTACCACCACGCTCCCCTCGCCGAAGCTTGGCTCGGGAGCTCGACGAAAAAACATATATGCTCCCCAGGAAAGAAGCACGAGTCCGAAAATCACGCCGAGCGCAGAAGCAAAAAGTATCATGGTCCTTTTCTTGTACATCTTCTCATAATTATAGAGAATCCCGAAGACGGAAGGCCATTATCCCGAAAGCGACCGAAACATTTAACGACTCCTTCTTTCCGCTCATCGGTATTTCGCAAATCCTGTCTGCCTCTCGAAGTGCTTCTGGCGAAACGCCCAAAACTTCGTTTCCGAGGACGAGCGCAATTTTTTGTCCAGAAATTTTCTTTTTATAATCCATCGCTCCCTTATGCTGTTCAAGCGCGTAGATTCTCCAGCCTTCCTTTTTTAATTTCTTTATACATACCGTTGCGCGAGAAACCTTTTCCCACGAAACGAATCTTTCTGCTCCAAGAGATGCCTTTAAAAGCGCCGGAGGAGTTCTTCCAAGGCGATCGATGGGCTCAGGCGTAATTCCGCAAAGATAAACCTTTTCGAACCCTGCGGCATCTGCGGTCCGGAATATCGACCCAACATTGTGTGCGCTTCGAATGTCCTCGAGAATCACGACAACGCGCTTCTTCTTTCTTTTTGTTTTTTTGTTTCCTTTCACGTGTTCTTTATATCACAACGGGTCATTTACAGAATAACTCGACCGACCGGACAAAATAAAAACCGCCTCCCCTCACAGGAGACAGTTTTTATTTGCAAGAAGTATACCACAATGCATAGCCGGGATGGCAATATGCGAACCTGTGGAAAACCCTATTTCTTCCCTTCGGTATGCTCGCGAAGCCTCGCGATGAGGTGCGCCGCATACTCTTTTCCGCCAAGCCCGAAGGCGAGGCCGCCGGCGATTGCAAGCATAGCCACGAATCCCATCACGAGGGCGTTGATCACTGTCGGAGCAACGTTCAGCTGGATGAGTGCTGCGAAGAATCCGAAAAGCACGATGGACCACCATGTAAGTGTTCCCAAGAAATGCGCTCCGGAAAGTTTTGCGCTCATGACCGAGCCCTGCACGAGTCTTCTCGCGACGTTTCCGACAACCGCCGCGGCCAACATGATAAGCACCGCGATCACGACGTTCGGAATATATACCAATACATCGCGCAAGAACAATGAAAGCGTCGAAAGTCCAAGAATGTCAGAAGCCGCAAGAAGAAATGCGACTATCAAAAACCATTGGGCAACCTTTCCAAGAAACCATGAACCATGAAGCTTCATGTTCGCTCGCTCGAAGTAAGGCTCGAGTCCAAGCTTTTTCAAGAACTCATCAAGCCGAATAAGCGAAAATGCTTTTTCGACAAGCGCACCGATGCCCGACGCAACAATGAGTCCGACAACAAGGACGATGAGTGCTCCCAAAAACACCGGCACAAATTCGACAACACGAAGCCAGAGGTTCTGAAGCGAATTTACGATGACGTATGTCCAAGATTCAAATGTCATAAATTTTTTCTCTTACGACCTTTATGTGGATATTATACCAATACCTGAGTTTTAAAATAGAAAAAGCGGCGTACGCCGCTTTCCTTCATATCTTATTGGGGTTTCAGAAATGCATGTTTTTCAAGGTAAATCTTGGTTTCCAAACGAATCTTCGTCCTGCACCCCTTGGGGTACTTTAGGAACTCGCAGAAGACCCTTTTTGGTCCACCGTTATACATCCCCGCAAGCCACTGCATTAGGCCAGGATCCGAAAGAGCGCTCGCGCCCCGAACCTCCAAGACTTCTTTCAAATTGTTGTCGTATAGAAGAATCGCAGCCATCATCCCAACGATATGGGAGTGAATCTTCGAACCCATGCCCGCCCTACAATTAACCGGAAGGACTTTTGGATATCTTTCCCGAAGCAATCTGCACGTTGGTGGCCATATTTGATAAAGTCCCTGCGCACCTGCCTTGCTTACGGTTCCCTCAAAAGCATCTTCGCCCATCGCGCCAAGAATGTAGTGCGCGCGCAGCAACGGGTTCATCGTTACGCTTCCGGAAAGGAACGCAAGGAACTCCTGCGGGTCAGCGTGCTCAATCTGCGGAAGGAGAGCGATGTCTTCTGCGAAATATTCTCGTGCCACGTGAGCAACCGTCCGTCCAGGAAATGCGCGTGAGGCAACTTTTAGGCGGTCAAGTTCGGCAAGAGCCGATTCGAGATCAGCCTCAAGGTGCTCGTAACCGGCAAGACGAAGGTACGGAAATTCGAGATACAAGATCCGCGAAAATGGCGCATAGAACTTGTACTCTTTTCTGTCCGAGTATGCGATCCAAAGATTTCCGACGACAACAAAACGCTTGTCCCCAGATGAGACAACCTCATATGGAGTGTTGTATCCGTTCCAAATAGTCCCGTAGGAACGACCTTCGACTCGAATTTCTAGGTCTTCGCTCTTGTCGTCCAAGACAAAGCCACCCTGAACGATGCGTCGAAGAACCGTGTGCTGCGTAAGCTCGCACGTCGAAATATTCATAAGCACGAGGGGAATTTCTCGCCAAACGTACTCGCGCACTGGTCGCTTCTTCGTTCCCGCCCAACGGGCTTCTTTCCTTTCCTTTCCGTTTTTGTCGGTCGAAAGATAGACCTGATAATAACGCGAGGATTCCTTGCTGTGACGCGCCTCGACACCTTCAAGCATCTCTCGTGCGCTCGATACGGCGACTCCTATGTCGCATCTTGAGTAGGAAGAAAAACTGACCAGCCGAAAACCTTGAGTCTCCTCTGCTTGAGGAGGGGGTTCGGCCGCGAGACTTATCCCGACGAGAAAGAGTCCAACAAGAACACAAGGCAAAACCTTCATCCAGTACTCCTTTCTATTACTATCAAACTTCTACATACACCCTAGCAAAAACACGCGATGCACGCCACAGGCAAGAGGCAATCAGAAGACGCCCTCTACTTACTCGATATTTTTTTCCACAAGAAAATAAGGAGAAAAACCCCTACGCCGGTCCACACAAGCCACGTAAGGAATCCGAAAAATCCAAAACCGTCGCCAAACCCCATCATCCCCCCGAAACCATAATTCATCATAGATGTAGTATACCAAAACCGTTATTTTTTGGCGCGTCCGCGACCCGCTTTATCCAGCCACCTCATAATCGCAGACGTCATCTCCCCCTCCTTCCCACGAAATCCATGATTGGCATTCTTAACGATCGCGCCCGAAAAGTATCTTCCTGGAATCTCTTTCTTAAACCGCGCAAGAATTTCTCTTGTCGGTCGGTCAGCGAACTCGTCCTTTTCTCCTATAATCACACAGACCGGCACCTTCACCCTCTTCGTCCACAAAAACTTTCTTTTTGATTGATAAAATGGAAACGTATCTTCGTTTGCTCCCTCGCGCGCGATGCTCCAAAATCGCCTCGCGGTCCAGAACTGGCCCCCCACAAGAGGGAGCGGCAGAAGGCTTCCTCCCTTACCCGCTACAATCATTTTTCTCGAAAAGGCAAGCGCCTTCGCATAGTTCTTTCCAAGCTGCTCTTTGATCCCTGGTATGTCGCTCATGGGACTGACGAGCGCAAACCCTTGGACGCCGCGGCATCCGCGTTTCTCCATAAAATAAGCAAGCTTGTTCGCGCCGGTCGAGTGTCCTGCAAAATATATCTTCTTAAATCCTTCCCGCCGCAAGCCTTTTATCATCGCTTCAATATCAAGCACGCATCGCTCGAACAACTCCATCGCTTTTCCCCCTGGAACGTACTTCCCTTTTTTATTTTTGAAAAATGAAATAGCCCCTGCTCCCCGGTTTTCGAAAGCGGCGTAGGCGACATTGGCTTGTCCGCATACACGCATAAGCGCGTTATGTCTCGCAGAGCCGCTCGAAAGGCGGCTCCCGAGCCCGTAGACCCACACGAGCGCGATGTCGGCTTTTCGCCTCGGAACAAAAAGAAGTCCCGTAAGCGCAATGCCATCTTTTGTCGTCGTGCTAAGAAACGTTGCTCTCATTGTTTTTTTCTTCCAAAATATGCGATCCCTCCGACAAATGTCCCGATGCCTGTGGTTGGGCCCATTGTGGACCCGAGGGGAATCGAACCCCTACCTCGGCAATGCGAATGCCGCGTAATACCATTTTACTACGGGCCCATAAGTCCACAAACTCTTTCCGTCACTATGCTATCGCAAATCCAGATTTTTGCCAACAAAAAACTCCCTTTTCCTTGCGGATTTTGGGAGTTCATTCATATTTCTAAGGGTAATAGCCAGGCTTGGCGCGAACAGCGACATCCCGATCAACGCGGACATCAATTGCACGCCACTTCATCCTGGAACTTGTATTGGAGGAATAGTAGCCGAGAAAGTACTGTGTACGCAATTCTCTGTTGATCTTTTCGTACACCGCCGCAAGCTCCTCAGCAGAGGGAGCATAGTATGCCGCTCCACCCGTAGCTTTCGAAAGCTTCGTGAGAACGGACTTCAAGCCAAAATCGTCTTTCTTGATGTTGAATCCGATGAAATAAACAGCCACATCGGCATGCTGCGCGTATTCGAGCACCTTCTCCATTGAGAATTCCGACCCTTTCGTCGGAGAAACTTCTCGAGAGTCTTTTCCGTCGGAAAGAACGACCAAAACCTTTCGTCCTTTCGCGCCCTGCAGCTTGAAGATTCCTGAGACAACCGCATCGTAGAGCGCGGTCTCTCCGGTCACTCGGAAGCTCGCCAGGGACCGCACAAGCTTCTCCTTACTCGCAGTAAGTTCCTGTGCAACATAGGCGTCTTGACTAAATGCCATTGTGAACGCCTTGTCCTTCGGAGTAAGGACGCCGTTAATGAATCCGGCGGCCGCGTCGAGAACGCCTGAGAGCTCGTTCTTCATTGATCCTGAAGTATCGACGAGAATCCCCATGCTGATCGGCTGGGCAGTATTTTCCTCGAACCGATCAACCTTCTGCTCCTTACCATCCTCGAAAACGGTGAAGTCCTTTGCCGTTAATCCGCCGACGAATTCGCTGTGCGCCGTAACGCACGCGTACACCTCAACGAGATTTACGCGAACTTCATCAACAAATCCTTCGGGCGTATTCACGATGAGAATGTCCTCTACCTTCAGCCCACTCTCGAGATAAAGGACGGCTCGAACCTCAGAGATCCTTCCATCCGGAATGTTGATCACCGAGACAAAAGGCGTTTTTTCTCGCGAGCCGACAACGACTCCATCGAGTAGGAACTCGACCTTCGCAATCTTGTCGAATGGGTCGCGACGGACGTCAACGTAAATCGGTGTCTCGCCAACAGCGCGCGCGCCCTGAAGAGGAGATACGATCTTTACCGTTGAAACTCCTTCAACGGCTTCGTTTATCGAGAGCCTCTGTCGCCCAAGCTCACTGCCGTCTAGAGCGATAGCGACCGCCTCAATGATGTGTCTCCTCGGAAACTCTCCGAGGTTAAACTCGACGCTAAACGGAGGACGATTCACGATAACTTCATGGACACCCTGGTCAAAATTAAATCGAACCTTGGCCACTAAGTCCACCGTGGTTACCGCAAAACGAACTGCTCCGACAAGCGATCCCAGGGGAGGCTTGTCCCAGAGCATCACGGGAAGCGCCGTCGCCGGGGTACTACTCGAAAGAGGAGAAGAAGGAGTGGTATCTTTCGCGATTACCGAAACCTCCTCTTCCCCGACAGAGTCCACCGGAATGCCAGGGACGACGAGCGTCCTTTGCCAACCGGCTTCCCCCGGAAGATCTGCCCCGCCACGACTCTTGTCGGAAAAAAGTATCCTAAATTGGTATTCTCCCGGTCGAAGTTTCGTCGGAATCGAGACAAATATCTCCTCTCCGACTTCTTTCTTTCCAGGATTGAACTGCCACGTCCCCGCGGCATGAATTCCTGAATCTGAATCTCGCAGAACGACAAGGGTGGCATCAAGGTTGTACACCTCTTCGCCGCCAAGTAGCCGCGTTTTCAGATTTTTCGTTGAAACCGCGAAATTCAAGGTCGTCTGAACCTGATGCCCAGATCCTCGCGAAAACTGCACAAGATACTCTTCCTCAATCCGGATCGAAAGCGGCTCGGCGCGCGGATCGGGAATCGTCCTGTGAGTCAAGACATTCTCAACTCCCTCAAGATCCGCCGGAGGACGCAAGAAGAGAGTGTTGCTCCTTTCTCCGTAATTCCCAAGCGCAATCTTCGTGGACGCAAGTCCTCGCAAAATCGAGTCTCCGTCCATACAGCTCAAAACCAGATCTTCGCCGAAGCTCGCGCTTCGACTCCTCAGGTCTGATGTTGAAACCGACGCGTCCAAGAAATCAACGAGCCTGGAATATCCGTCTGTCGGAATCCAGAGCTTCCACGTCCCGGATCCTCGACATCCGCCCATCTTGTCACAGTAGAAAACCAAGGTTGTCTCCTGTGACGTAATCTTTGGAATACCCATCGGGTACGCCCAAAGCTCGATCGGATAGAGCCCCGGACACTTCACCGAACCACGTCCGGCAGGAGGACCAACTAAAACGAAAGTCCTCGCGCGGTCATCGTTGGGTGAGCCGAAGTAATCCTTCGCAAAACGAACACGCGAAGCGAATTCTTCTTTGAATGAAATTCTGAATCCCAGCTCGTTGAACGAGCGGCGCTCCCAGAATTTCTTTTGGAACTCGTAGAACTGATACGGTTCTTTAATTTTTACCAAAACGAGCATCTCGTCATCAGAGATGACAAGATCAATCCACTCCTCCTCAATCCATTTCCGATACTCTTTTTTCATTTGCCCCATTAACCATCTCACTTCCTTCTCGTTGAAGGACTTTCCGGCATCAATCTTCGACTGAAGTCCTTCTTCGCTATACGTCGCTTCCTTCCTCTTGCCTGCATCGGCAATTTGAGGAAAAAACACAAGCAGCGAGAAAATTAAAGACAAAACAAGCAAACCCCTTCTCATGGCCTTTAAACCTCCTGATTTTCAAGCTTATTTCTAACTTAAGATTCGGACCGCTAGAAACCTCTGTCAACAGTTGAATCGTCCTCGTGTTGCAAGTCGTCCTCTCCGTTAAAAATCTTTTCCCCGAGACGGACATTGGTCCGTGCTTTCTCAATTTCTTGGATACCGCGTACAGTTGATCGAATCGTTTTCTGCGAACTTCCCTCGCCCAAAGACTCTCTGGCGCTTTGCAAAAACTCCCGACTCTCTCTTATCTTCTCTCTCGCAGAATTCCCCACCTCTGGCAAAATATCTTCTTCCTCATCGGAAACTCTTTCCTCAAGCTCGTTGATCCGACGGGAAAGATTATTTATCCCCTCCTCTGCTCGACTCCGGAACGCCGCGGCAGTTCCAACTTCAGGTTCTTCTTCAATACTTTCACGGATCTTCTGAAGCCTTCCTATCTCTTCCGAAAGAATGTTTTTCGGAAAAATCTTCTGCTCTTCCACTTTTATCGCCAAGCCTGGCGCTCCAGGAAAAGCGTCTGTCCTGAGAGTATCATCTTCTGTCGAAAGAAACGCTGGAGCAACGGGATTCCTCTTGGCTGCCGTATCCGTCCTCGGCAGTCCTCTCGCCGTATTTTCTTTTTCTTCTTCGGTTCGTATAAGCTTTTTCTTTTGTCGCGCGAGAAGTGAAATCTCGAAGCGGGAAACGATGTCGGCAGCAAGCACCGGATTGTCTATTTGAATATCTTCCAACCTTTGTCTTACGTCAGACGCTCGCTCAGCAAACCCCCGCTCAAGCCCCGCAATCGTTTCTTTGCGCAGATCGGAATCTGTGAAAAAAGGATTTTCCTCTACCGCCTCGATCTCCTCAAGTCTCCGCGTAGCACGTTCGACGTCCCAGAGCGCTTTCGCTTCTTCCCCGATCGCGACAAATGCTCGAACAGGCTCAACAACACCTATCTTCACGGGATAGAGCGTGTCTCCCGGGAAAGACCTCTCCGAGGCAAAAGACGTTCCGGCTCCGAGCGAAGCAACCAGAAAAACCGTAAGTGCGGTCCGAAGAACGTAAAAGAACCACCCACGAGAAGCCGCCCGCTCGTTTCGTCGATTCGTCATTTCGATTTGCGCGAGAAGAACCTGTCGAATCTCGCTCTTTCGCGAAACATCCATTTGAATGTGGCTTTTCGTCGATGTAAGTTTTTCTAAAAAGTTATCTATCATGTTCGGATAATAATTTCCTCAGTCGGTCAATCGCGCGGCTAATGCGCACCGATGCCGCATTTGGAGTGATTCTAAAGAAAGCTGCTATTTCTCGCGGATCAAGCTCGTCTACAAAGCGAAGGGTGATAATTTCCCTGTCCTCCTCGTGAAGCTGCTCCATAACTTCTCGAATAGCACGGACTTCTATTTTTGCCTCAATTTCAGCCCTATCGTCACGCGAGGGTTCCCACGATCCCTCTTCCATCATTTTTTCGACGCTTGCTTCTTTTTTCTTGCGGGAAGCATCAATGATGAGGTTGCTTGCAACACGGTAGAGGAACGCGCGGATATTTTCTACTTCATTTCCTTTTTCCAGATATTCCCACGTACGCAAAAAAGTTTCCTGCACAAACTCCTCCGCGCGCTCTTTTGAAAACACGCGAAATAAACAATGCCGATAGATCGCATCAGCATGCTGATCGTATGCATCAAGAAACACGCTTGTTGTAACTTCCTTGCTCTTCATTATGACGAAGTGGGGCGGTCACCCTTACGGACATTGTAACCCACGGAATTGCAGGGGAACAAAAAACCGCCTCAACGCCTCGCCAGTAGCGAGAGGATTATAAAATTTGGATCGCTCGCCCCAGAGCCCCGCCTACGGCGGGGCATAAGAAGCTCTAACTCGCTGCGCTCGAAGATTTTCTCTGGTCCCGACCGGAGTCGGGACATAAGAGTTGCTAATCTCGCTTTGCTCGATAAGCCAACTTCTAATGTCGGGCTGCTGGGAATCGAACCCAGTCTACACGCACCCGAAGCGTGCGTACTACCGGTATAC
>JBBTUL010000013.1:0-94169 GCA_038063755.1 Patescibacteria group bacterium | reverse complement strand
CCCTCCTCTTTTTTTGGCAACAAAACAACCGTCTGGCTCGAATTTTTTTCACCGGGAGTTCCACCGACTTTCGCGCTCGTATACCACGAACCCCCGTCCTCGGTTCTCTCCATCGTTTGTTTTGTAATATTGTCTCCCGCAGGCCAGCTTTTTCCGACAACAATCTCATCATGGACAAAACAGTCGACATCCACCAACCGAAGCGAAACACCACTATTTGGAAGCGCGCCGAGATAATCAGCTCCTCTTCGAAGCACCCAGTAGCCACCCGGCGAGATATTTCCACCCTCGACTACAATATGAAACTTCTCATCGGGACCAAGAATGCTCCATCTTGATGCCCGAACGCTCCCCGAAGAAATGTTAAAAAGCTCGATCCATTCTTCGTTCGCATTCTCCTTCGATCCCATCCAATTTATCTCGTTCACGCGAAGCGTCGGCTCGGTTTTTTTCTCACCGTCAAATACACAAACCTTCTTTTCTTTTTGCGTGACGGCTTCTTCTTCGCTTTTTGGTCGCGAACTATCATTTTGGCTACTGTTTTTTACGGCAAACAGCTCTTCGCCCGTCGGAAGAACCTCGTCGTCGTCATCAAGCGGAACTTCGCTCTGTTTTTCAAGCGAAATGTTTTCTGAAAAAACCTTCTTGAAGGACGATGTGAGAAGCGCAAGGTCCTTTTCTACGTTCGGAATATTTTTCGCCCAAAAGGCTCCGAAAAGAAGCAGTGCTCCAAGAGCGCAGTAAGATGTAATCTTAAGAATCACGAAAAGGACCTGGTAACGACCGCTCTGCAAAAAATCCCATTTCATGCACCAAAACTAACTTCTCTCCGTTCAATAAAAGTTAAAAATAAAATCAGTTTTCGATAACAAAAAGAGGGCTCGTAGACGATACCCTCTTTTTTCTTGTCGTTTTTTCCCTATCCTCTTCCTTCAAGCTCCTTTAAATAATCTTTCGCAATTTCATCAGCGGTGCGTTCATCCGCTTTCCCGTCTTTTTCGGGAATCCCTTCCCCAGCATCTACGGGAACAAATTCTTCGGGCCTAACAATTCCGGCTTCCGCATCTCGTCTCATCCGTGCCACAACTTCGTTCTGCTGTGCATCAGAATTGCGGACTCTCTCCTCCGCCTCTTCGCGGGCCATCCTCTCGGCGACAAGCTGCCTAGCTTCTCCTCTTAAGAGCTCCATATCTTCTTCTCGAACTTCACCTCCGGTCTTCTCTTTAAACGAACGCTTTAACTCACCCATTGCCCCAGCGAGAAGCTCTCTTTCTCTTACGCTCGAATCTCCCTCTCCGGTTTTTTCGTTCGGATTCTTTATGTTAAGCATTTCTATTGACATTTTTGGAATTTTTTTTGATTCTCTGTATTATACCATACCTAAGCTCCTTGTCAATGTCTCGCTTTTCTTGTATGATTTGGCGATGCATCATGAAGAACCGAATCGCCTAGATCAAGAAAAGCCTGGTCCTGCCGAAGCCGAGGCGAGTCTCTCCCCTGAAACAGAAAAAGGAGAAATAATCGAAAGGGCGCAAGAGGAGCGTCTTGAAATTCTTGAAGAGCACTTCTCTTCGCTTGCCAAAGAGGTCGGTGAAGCGGAAGAAAGAACGACCGCCCCAGGAAAAAATCTTGGATCAACTGCTCTTGATTTTTTTATCGGCAACTACAAAATGGCGATAGAGGCCATCGCCGGAAAAACTCTGGCCGGAAGCGCTCTCTCTCCAAAAGATCGGCTACTCTACGGTATCGCCGCGGGAACTGGAATACTCGCGCATATCTGCGGAGTAGCCGGAGTGGCATCGGAAGAGCATCGAAGGCTTCTTCTTGAAACGGGAGCTGTCTCTTATGGCATTTCGTGGGCTACTTTTTCCATAGAGCGAATTCCTAAAATCGCAGACGATCTTCGAAATATCGCTTCGCGCTATTCGCTTCCCAAGCTTGAAAAAATGGCCGAAACAGCAAGAGAAGTTCTCTCAAGTGGTGGAAGGGCTCTTATGCAAAAAATTACCGACCGACTGAAGCCTTCAGGCTGACACTTTTATGGAAAAAAGTCTTTTGGAAAAAATTATTGCTGAACTTATCACCCTCGGAGAAGATGCCGAAGAGTTGTCTGTCTGGAAAGAACTCTGGGACGCACTCGGCGAAGAGTCTCAAGCAGCACTTCTTAAAAATCTCGGGGAAGAAGCAGGAAAGCTAAGAAGCGCCGAGTCTCACGCCCGCTGATGGAAGCGCACAAGGAAGCAATCGGACCCGCTCTCGTGTCCGCCTCCTGGAGCAGGTTCCTTTGTTGACCGCCAACACTATTCCATGCAATGCTCGAAATAGTCCTGCGCCGTGCTTTTTCTGAAGGAAGAAAGGAGGTGTAATTGAAAATCGAGACGGCCGAGCTTAAACAGTGGGCTTCGTTTGCGGCGACGGTACTTTTTCTCGTCTTAGGAATTATCGGGTTTATACTCCCCATCATCCCCGGCTACGGATTCTTCGCGATTTCCGTGATTCTCTTCACGAGATCATCGAGCGATCGGGTGCTCCGCGTGCTAACCCGGATATTCGGATCAAAGATGATCGCGTCGGTTCGCAAACCAATTCCGCTCAAAGTAAAAATTTTAAGTGTCGTAAGCATACTGCTCGCAAACCTTTGGAGCATCTTTTCCTTCATTCCCGCGCATATCGCCAGCCCAGCGTACTGCCTCTTCCTTCAAATAGTCATGGGGGCAACCGCAATTCTAACGCTTTTCTTCATCCTCTGGCCCAAAAAGCAGCTTTCGTAGCTTCCTCCGCCTGCGTCGCCCGACCAGGTGGGGGTTTTTATTTTATGTTGAAAATCATCGGTTTGTCTGCTAAGGTTTTTGTGCTATTCCCCGGTAGCTCAGTGGTAGAGCGGCTCGCTGTTAACGAGATGGTCGTAGGTTCGAATCCTACCCGGGGAGCAGTGGAGTGGTATTAGGTAGGTTTGCCCGCGTATCAAAGTTCTTGCTTAATACTGTTCCAATCCAACGTTCTAAACACGTCCAATATAATTTTATGGCTTTAATACCACCCGCATATTTAAACTCTGTTATCTCAATAGGAGTAAAGGCAAGAGATGGAGAGGGTAAACCAATATTCAAATCTTTAGCAACGGGATTTTTGATTGGTAAAGCTATAACCGAGAAAGATGAAAAAGGAATGCGAACATTCAAATTATTTGTTGTTACCAACAGACACGTTTTTTATGACGAGATAAAAAAGGAATACGTAAAAGAGGTTCTTTTTCGCTTTAACACCACCGACAACAAAAGTCAGCACTTCAAAATTAGCTTGCTAAACAGCGATGGTAAGCCAATCTGGTCAATGCACGAAAAGGAAAGTGTAGATTTAGCCGTGTTACCGATAAACCCCAGCGTGATGAAGGAAGCTAATATAGAGTATTATTTCTTCAGAGAGGAAGAAACGTTTTTCGCAAAAGACTTCGCCAAAAAAAATATCTCTACTGGAGACGAGCTATTTGTTCTTGGCTTTCCAATGAGTATAAGTGGAAAAGCGAAAAACTTCGTAATTGTTAGGCAAGGAATTATTGCCCGTGTTGATGAAGAAGTGCTTGAAGAAAACTTTTACTATGTTGACGCATCTACATACCCCGGCAATAGTGGGGGGCCAGTTATCGTAAAGCCAGGAATTGTCTCAATAAAAGGCACGACAAGCAATAATTCGGCTGGCCTAATAGGAGTCATAAGTTCGGGAGAAACTTATTCCGATGTCGCCATTAGCCAACAAACAGGTGAACCAAAGATAATCTTTACCGAGCAAACTGGCTTGGTAAGAATTGTCTCCGCTGAGCATATTTACGAAATAATCGATATGATTCTGAAATCAAAAGCCCCTGACCAAGAAGCAAGGGTTGAAAACGCCAGCCCTGAAATTAAAGAATAAGAGCTAACTCCAAAGCACCGCTAAAATGCAATTCGGCTTCTATCTTTCTCCAGTTCAGAGTTCTAAACTTATTTACCCGGGGAGCCAGGAAGGACGAGCTGAGACAAAATCTCCGCTTTTCTTTTTAGGCAAAGGATTTTCGGAGGTTCGAGCCGAGGCACGCAAGAATGGCTCGTTTCACATCCAAGTCTCCTTTCTCGAACCAGAATCGCGCGTATCGAGCAAAATTGAATGTACATTCGCC
Organism: Patescibacteria group bacterium; assembly: GCA_038063755.1. Taxonomy (GTDB): domain Bacteria; phylum Patescibacteriota; class Minisyncoccia; order UBA6257; family 2-01-FULL-56-20; genus JBBTUL01. The sequence goes on along the minus strand of JBBTUL010000013.1, from coordinate 90,013 downwards.
CAATTTTACCCACTGCTCCAATTCATTACCAGGTTTGTGTAGCTTACTTGATGCCCTAGTGGGGTTAATTTAAACTATGCTTGATGTGGTAGCCAAGTGGTTAAAGCATTTGCCTGCAAAGCAAATATCGTAGGTTCGATTCCTACCCACATCTCCATGACCGCAGAAGAATATATTAAACAGAGACTAAAAAGGATTACAGATGAAAGTGTTCGGCCAGATGCTAAACTGGCTCACTTTATTTTCGCGACAATAATGTCAAAGAAGTTTAGAAAATATAGCGTAAATCCCGCAGCCAATGATATGGTTAGCAAAGCCATAGAGTTGAATATTCAAAACCAGGAACCTATAAAGATAGCCATCCCATTCGGCTCTTATAAATTGTGGAGATTAGAAGAGAGTCCAGAGCCAGATTGGGCTGAATTGTTTGCGATGATTTACTACGCTTATTGGTTAAAGCCCATAACAGACGTCTATGAGCAAGGGGTATGGTTTGATTTTTGCGGAGATGATGCGATTTTAGAGTTAATGAACAACATACCCGAAGAAGATACTGGAAGGTATAAGAGGGTCTTCGGGGATCTGATAGATTTTATGCGAACTTATCTACCAAAAAATTTTAAATACACTTTTAGTCCCGTAGGAGAGAGATACGGCTCAAAGAAGGAATTTCTTGATGACCTCAATGAAAAAGTGCAAGAACTCGAACAAAAAGGTGGTGTCTCCTTTACCGAAAGAGATATGGAAATGATGAAGTTTAATATAAAACCAGCAGAGGGGAAAGAAATAGATTTTCAGAAAAATCGTATTTTGCACGATGCTTACATGGCGGTCAGCAAGAGGAGACCTCATCATAAGCGACCTGACAAAATTCTTATATCAGCCACACCCTTCGGCGATAGGACTAGCATACCAATTGGAACCACCAAAACTTCCGTAGTTAAATTCCAAACGGGTGCAGGTGTTTTAAAAGAAAGTGGAGATGGTTTTATGGAATATATCTATTCGCCCTCACAGCTGGAACAAGGCGCGTTTAAATGGGAGGATGTTCAAATACAGGGCTTATCGGGAAAGAACTTCAGCAGGATAAGAGTTCTGTAGATTAAAATCGGGAATAGAAATGTATCCTGTATTTTCCATAAAAGATGAACATCTCAAGAACAAAATTCGTTTTCCGCTTCATCGTCTCCGGGTTTGCCTTTCTTTTTATTACTTCCTCACTTTTGGGATCAACTGGCCCCCGAGGCTTCCCTAAGCCCCCCGACTCTGTCCTTAGAACCGGTGGCGACTCGCCAATCGCCTGGAAGAGCGCTGTGTCCACAATTATCTTACCTATCAAAATTGTTTTGATAGGACCTTTAGTGTTGCCTTCTATTAATTTTTTGAAAGATGATCCGCCACCCCCATTTATTTCTATCTACCTCATTTTCTACTGGACCATCCTTGCCTCGATTACTCATTACCTTCTCGGGAAATCAAAACACTCTTAGCCAATCGCCGAAGTTGAAAATCCAATTATCCTTACTACCAATATGTCGTTTGATGATTTAACAAAGACTGCCCCAAAACCGACTATGAACAAAAGCAGAATGATATCCTCCGTTCTCGCAATATTATTCGGGGCGTTTCTGTTTGTATACGGTGAAATTGACGATAGTCCCGGAGGGCAACTGCTCGGACTCCTGGTGGTTATTGCCGGTATTGTGGGCGTGATAAAGAGCAAGAAGAAGAATCCCGACTAAACCGAGCGGGATCCTACCCGCTGTTTTCCCATGCGGATAAATTCTCCGGCTTTTTGAGTTATACTAAATCCATTCCCGAATCCCAACAGAAAACCTGCCAGCAGTGCCAAACGGACTTCACCCTCAAAGCCCAGGATTTTGCGTTTTTCAATCGGTTCAAAGTCACGCCTCCCAGAATCTGCCAGAGCTGCAGGCTGCGACAGCAGCTTAGCTTCCGCAACGCACGCAATCTGTATCGGCGCAAGGACGATACCGGCAAAGAGATAATCTCCATCTACTCGCCGGATAAGCAGATCAGAGTGCTTGATCAGCATACCTGGCGCGGTGATTCGTGGGATCCGATGAACTACGGTCGGGAATATGACTTCTCGCGACCGTTCTTCGAACAGATCAGCGAACTCATGCACGAGGTCCCATTTCCATCTTTGAATAACTGGGATGCGGTCAATAGCGACTATTGCAATTTCACAAAGGGCAATAAGAACTGCTATCTCGTTTTCGGAGGAGACTTCAATGAAGATGCAGAATATAGCGGCTACAACTTCCATACGAAAAACAGCTCCGATCTCTATTGGGTGAACAAGGGCGAATTCTGTTATGAATTGATCGACGCCGAAAGTAATTATCAATGCACGAATGCACGCTATATCGAGTCCTGTGTAGATGTGCGTTTCGGATTCGAACTGAAGGCTTGTCAGAACTGCATTGGCTGCATCAACCTGCGAAACACGAAGCAGTGCTTCTTCAATGAGCAGCTCTCGCCGGAAGAGTACGCGAAGCGAGTTGCCGAAATTGACTTCGGAAGCTACAAAGCGATCGAGGAACTTGAAGCGCGCTTCGAAGAGCTGAAAGCACGCTCAATTTTCCGGGCCTATCGCATGATTAATTCCGTAAATTCTTCCGGAGACAATCTCTATAACTGCAAGAATTGCACCTACTGCTTCGATATTTTTGACGGGGCCGAAGACTGCCGCCATATATTTCTTGCAGCCAGCGGCCTCAAAGATTCTTACGGTAGTGGCCACTGCGGCCTCAAGAGCGAACTGCTCTACAACTCTCTTAGTGTTTATCCTAGCAGCAACATCATCGCCTCGTGGATCGTGATTAACTGTCATAACGCAAAACACTCCATCAATTGTCAGGACTCCGGCAATATCTTCGGCTGCGTAGGGATAAAAAATAAGCAGTATTGTGTTCTGAACAAGCAATACTCAAAAGAAGAATACGAAGCGTTAGTTCCCAAAATCATGGAGCACATGGAGTCTGCGCCGTATCGAGATAAGAAAAACCGCACCTATGTATATGGCGACTTTTTCCCTGCTGAGTTGTCGCCCTTTGGCTACAACGAAACTTTTGCTTATGAACTTATGCCCCTCGGCCGCAAAGAGGCTTTGGCGCTGGGCTTCGCGTGGTTTGATCGTCCGGAACGACATTATGAAATAACACTTAAAAATGCAGATATACCGGATAATATCAAAGATGTGCAAGATGATATCCTGAACGAGGTCGTCGAATGCGCGGATATGGGCAATTGCGAAGAAGGCTGTACGGTTGCGTTTAAAATCATCAAGCCTGAATTGGATATATACCGACACATGCGTATTCCGTTGCCGAGACTCTGCCCTAACTGCCGGTCTGCTCGGCGGATACGCCAGCGCAATCCATCTTTGCTTTGGGAGCGCTCCTGCCAATGCGCGGGCAAAGAATCAGAAAACAAGAAATATCTAAACAACAGCACGCACTTTCACGGAGCGGAACATTGCGCCAATACTTTCCAGACTACATACGCGCCTGGTAAACCAGAGATTGTATATTGCGAGCAGTGTTATCAGGCTGAGGTTAGTTAGATTGGGCACTTGTTCCACCCACCCGGCACCAACTTCGGGGGTATACCGCCCCCTCACCCCGCTTTTGCTAGGGTCGGCACATAAAACGTACCTTGATTCTCCTTAATCCAGGTTCGCACTGCCTCAACGGTCCGGAGCCCTATTTACGCCGCTTTCAAAAAAATTATAAACAAGGGTCTTAAGAGGGCTATGTTTGATCGTGGCGGAGACGCTTCAGAATTAAGCAACGTGCTCGAACTAGTAATCGATGCTTGGAATTACTTTCCGCACAAAGTCCTCGGTGGTATCTCCCCAGCCGAAGTATTATTAGAGCATCACAAAAATCCCCACAAATAACAACCTTACATACTTGAGAATGTAAGGTTGTGGTGTATAATACAACTATGGCAAAAGGAAAAACAGCAAAACAAATGGAGCGGCATTTGAAAGGAATGGCAAACCATTACCGGATTGAGATTTTGCTATATGTTGCAGATAACAACGGGGCGACGTTGGACAATATTGTGACCGCGATCGGTGCGAACGAGAAAACTCTCGGAGAACACACCAGGCGACTTGCCGTGGCCGGATTGGTTAACAAAAAATACCGCGGCAAATTCGTCGAACACACGCTCTCGCCATACGGCAAGACATTCGTCAGCTTCCTTAAGTCATTTCGGAGCATCCAATAACATACTTACAAACTGGAGTTTATAAGTATGATTAAAAAGTGATAAATGTGAACATATGCAAATAAATAATTTCTTAAAATTGGTTATTGCGATTGTGATATCGGAAATGGCGGGAGTGATCGGCTCGGTATTTACCACGCCGTCCATTACTGGCTGGTACGCAGGTATCGTTAAACCGTCTATCAATCCTCCGGCGTGGGTCTTTGGACCGGTTTGGACGACATTGTTTGCGCTTATGGGCATCTCACTTTTCCTTATTTGGAAAAGTAACCCTTCCATAGATCCAAAGGATCGAAGGAGGGGCATAGTTCTATTTTTCATTCAGTTGGTCTTAAACACGCTTTGGTCAATTATCTTTTTTGGTTCGACTTCGCTCACCATAAACGGCCTAAATAACATCGGTATTGCCTTCATTGAGATCATATTCCTCTGGCTTGCCATCCTCGCCACGATTGTTGCGTTTTATAAAATCTCTCCTCCTTCGTCCAGTATCTGGACTACGGCGGGACACGGCAAACTGGCCGCGTGGCTCTTGGTGCCCTACGTCCTTTGGGTAAGTTTTGCCGTATACTTAAACTATGCTATCTGGAATCTTAATTAATTGGCTTGACGTTATAGGATTATTTTTATTCCTCGCTGGTTTTGTTATCGGCCTGGGAGCGGTGACAGTGATAGACATCCACGGCTTTCTCGGACAAAAATCATCATACTGGACCGAAGCCACCACCCGGACGCATAAAGTGACTAAGCCGATGATCTGGGCCGGCATCATGCTTGCTATTATCGGCGGTTTGATTTTCTACCGCGAGCAAAGCTTTGCCGGCATTCCGCTCATTCATGCAGTGATTGCATTGACGCTCATCATTAACGGCTATTTTTTAGCCTTCAAGGTCAGTCCATTTTTAGTGAATCGTGAAAAAGAGGGTCGGTCGGGAGAACTCTTGCCGGCTTCCTGGCAAAAGAAAATCATGGCAAGCCTCATTGTCTCTGACATCGGCTGGTGGGGCGGACTGTTCTTGCTGGTCATATATCTTGTAAGCCAATAAACACTCGTGAGAAAAAAGACTATCAAGGTGAGTGATAAGTTTCAGAAGGGTTACAAATACGAACTTACCGAGCCGGTAGGACGGAATTTTCGTTCGGATTTCAAACCGGAACTTACACCAAAGCAAATGCTCGCGCTCGGTGTTTTTGGCGGCAAGTACATGACTGATTGCAGACGGGAGTTTCCTAAAGACTGGTTTACGCGCGCCAAGCTTTCGCCGGAACATCACGATGACACACTCAACTTCTTTCATAAGCACGCCAGTCAGCCGCTTAAGGTGTGGCAGGAAAAAGGATGGATCAATGAAGAGCACGATCCTCGAGGCTGGTTCCAGTGGTATTGCCGATACCATATGGGCAGACGACTTCCTGTTGAAGACGAACGGCAAATCAAGCGCTGGAAAGCAATTAGCCGGCATCTATCGCAAATAAAAAAGAATTGTCGAACAAAAGATTTGACTTGTCGTCCCACTCAAAGGCAAGCAGTTCTCCATTGGGCATACGACAGCCGAAAAATATGACTCGTCATATTTTGCTTAACTTTTCGGAAATTAAGTTCATCCCCACACCAAAATTTTTGGTGTGGGGACAGGTCGTCCCCCGCCTACGCGTCCTCCTTCGCTCCATCCTTCGCTAAAGCTACGGAGGACACAGTAAAGCTACGGCGGACAAGAAAGCTTCGGACGGGTAGGCGCACTCTCAAATTTGGTTTTACCCCCACACCTATGCATGGGTGTGGGGGTTTACGGCTCGTCAGTGTCGCAATTGGTGCAGAGCTCTTACCCTCGGCACAAAACCTGCCTGCCGGCAGGCAGGGCTCGCCACAAGGGCAAACAGCTGGCAAATCAGGGTTACCCCTCCTGATGTTCGGCCAATAACTGTTTCATTTGGGACAGAATCACTGTCGGATATTTATACTCCTCTGCCCAGTCCAAAGTTCGAAAATCATTAAGCAGGGCAAACGAACAAGGCCGCCGAAGATCCAGTGTGGAGGGCGGATCATTCTCAAAATCAATACGCGCTGCACGCCCTCTGCTGGTTTGATCTGCTTCCACCGGAAGATTCCGCGAGAGTAAAAAGTTTGCCCGCTGGAGATTCTGTAAGCGGTGCTCAAAGCGATTATTGCAAATAAAAGTGGGTCGGTTCAAAAAAATAAATGAAAAACCGCGCATGAATGCGCGGAACTTTTTATTACCGAGAAAGCGCTTGGGCGGCTTCAAGATACATCGAAGCGTCCCAGAGAAACGTCCTCGCCCCTTGCGAAGAGCCGTGGAATGGATCTATCCACTCGGGAAAATCAGATATTCTACTCCTTTTCTCAAAGATATCTCGCGCAAAATCGGGAAATCCGGCCTTGAGCGCGGCAAGCATGAGAAGTCCGTTGACCAATGAAAAGACTCTTCCGCTGTTCTCACTCAAGATTTTCTTGCTAATCGCCCGCTCCCGAAAATTCTGCGGAGGAAGATCGACTCCTGGAGAGATGAATCCGAATTCTCTCTCGTATACTTTTGAACATTCAAGAATCCATAGTGCCTCTTCTCGCTCGGCGACACCCGAGAGTATCGCGAGCGCATTTCCGGAAAGCTCAAACTCTTCTGAATTCGGTCGATCCGCAAACCACATGCCACGAAGGAATTTCTTCCGCACCAATTGTTTCACAGATTCAGCGTCCTCATCTCTTCCCCAGAGCTTCAGCGCTCGGTAGAAAAGGCAGTTATTCGAAAGTAACGTCGCGCCAAGTAGATGATAGTCGACATCTCTCCAGTCCGTTCCAGACACAAGACCGTCTTCGAGAAGGTGGTCCTCGACGTACTCGATCGCCCGGTGAGCAGAATCTCGAACAGACAACGGGAAGTTTATATCCCTGGTCTTGTCGGCATATTCCTTCACTGCGATTGCGAAGTGCAATTCCGAGTCCCCCGCATGATGCGGTGAACCAAACCTCGCCGCGATTGAATGAAGCCATGAAATGGGAGCCTTCGTGAATAACCTAGGAACAAGAAGCAGGTTGTGCTCTATCCGCAGAAGACGAGAACATGATGCCCGAAATGCTCCATCGAAAAACCAGACAGGGATTCTCCCCGAAGGAGCCTGTCTCCTTGCAAGCTCTCGAAGATGCACGCGAACGGCATCTCCATTCCCGGAGGCGATAATACCCGGCACAGAAAATCCGAAGTCCCTCGTCCAGCACATTCGTGAGTAGCGATCCGCGCTAGCCCACATGCCGGTCATTCCCCTGCATCTTCTGATTACATTGGCGGCCTTTTCGCTTCTCTTCATTTTTCCTCGATCCTCAATGGACTGCTTTTAGGGTATCAGAAGTCGAGGAAACGAGAAAGTCGTGCGCGCTTCATCGACTTGCGCAAGAAGTACTGATCGAAAGAACAACCCTAGAACGAGCGCAGGGATCATGACACAAAGATCGCATTGAGGGATTTTTGTTTCGAACCTTTCAAGCGGATGGCTCATGATGGAAGGCTGCACCTCGCCGAAGATAAGGCAAGATGATGTTATAATGCGTTTTAAATATGAAAAGGACACTCATCGTCGCGCTTCTCCTCGTTATTACTTCTCCGGGCACGGCGAAGAGTTCTGCGCTTCCGCGCTATGGGACAATTTCTGAAGGCGACGGATCCCGCTTCGTTGCGACCTTTAAAAGCCCGTCGATCGACATCTCGTTTTTGTGCGCGAGCGAACCTCTCTCTTGCCAGCCTCAAAGTTCTTCTTCCTCGTTGATAACCCCGATGTGGCTCGCGGAAAAAACATATATATTAAGCCCCGATAAGACAGTCGCCTTGATTCGCGAAGAAAAAAGAGGCGATCAAGAAAAACCGTCTTCGCTTTCTGAAGAAAGTTTTTTTGGCGTATACGATGCAATAACTGCCCAAAAAAAATTTTTGGTACGGGTTTTGGGAAAGGTGCACTCGGGATGGATAAGCGAAAACAATCTCCGGGCGGTCATCCGCACCACAAACGGAAAAATCACTGTGCTTGATCTCTCGTCCGGGTCTGCGCTGGGTGAATATCTTCTTCCAGTCGGACGAGCGGCATTCACCCTCTCTCCGAAAGGAAATTACCTAGCCTCATATAAACCATCGACAATCGGAGAGCCTGTTAGAATTTATAATCTTATCGACCTTCGTACCGGCACCAAGTCAACGGCGAAAGAAAACGTTCCTTTCTGGGACTTTGTGGCGGAAGATGAGCCGATTTTTCAATTCTCTCCAGATGAATCTGCTCTTTTCTACCTTTCTGATAAGACCGGCTTCCTTGGACCAACGCGCGTACGACTTCCGGTTAAAGCGAAAACTTTTGTCGGAGAGTCGTTGATTACGAAACGATATACGGCGCCAACCTTTCTCGCGCTCAGCTCAGAAAAAATTCTTTTCGTGGGAAATCGGACACATCCACTCGAATGGGGCTTATATGAATATGACCTGAGCAGTCGCAAGGTCTCATTTATTGCCTCTCGCCTCTCATACGGTGAGGCGCTCAAGAAACATGGGAATCTTGTTTCCTTCGCGAGCATGACCCCCTCGGGGGCCGATCTGATGGTTTATGATACGCGATCAAAAAAAGTCTTAAGTCTACCCCTTACCCCTCCGGATGGTGATGCGTTTATGAAAAAGCCGGCGCGAATAAATCTCACGAATGGCGGGCAAGCGCTCCTCTTCCTTCCCGACGGGGAGGCCTCGACCTCGACACCGCTCTTGGTTTGGCTCCATGGTGGACCGTATCGCCAGATAAGTGAAGGCTATCACCCGTTTTCAAGCTACGGACAATTTAACTGGATCCTTGAAGAAGCACGAAAATCTGGAGTAGCAATCCTTTATATTGACTACCGAGGAAGCTATGGATACGGAAGAGCTTATGCTGGATCGCTCGTGAGGCAAGTCGGGCGCGGAGACGTAGGCGACGTACTAGAAGCCATCAGTGCGGCAAAGAAAAAGGTCGTGGTAGATCGAACGTTCCTCATGGGAGTAAGCTATGGCGGATATCTCGCTCTTCGTACCGCAGCTCAGAACCCATCGGCTTTTTCTGGCATCATATCCATAAATAGTGTTACGGATTGGAAGTCGCTGGTCGACAGCTACCATGACTCAATCTTTCGCATCCATTTCGACGGCATCCCATCACGAAAAAATATGGCGCTCTATGAGCAGGCATCAATATTGAAGAGAATTACTCTCTTTGACGGGAAAAAAATCCTCCTGTTCCACGGAAACGCCGATAAGTCTGTCCCATACTCACAGTCAACCCTCCTCAAAAATGCGCTCGACGAGGCGAATATTCAAGCAGAATTTATAACATATGACGACGAAGATCACGTCTATGAAAAACCCGAGAACATCCAGGATCTCTGTCGTCGCACCCTTCTTTTTGTCGGATCGAAAAACGGAGAAAACGCATGCACCCTCACGACGAGGCAAGAAAACCAAGAAGTCTTGTAATTTCGCTTGGCTTGCCCAATAATGACACCAGCAGCACTTGAAACCAATGGAGGCGGAACATGTCCTTCTGGTTCATTACCGGATTCATCTTTCTCATCGTTGGAAATCCAACAGCGGCACTCATATTCTTCGTTATTGGCCTCTTCGATAACAGGCGCAGGAAGAACTAGATGGATATTCTCGTCTGTATTCCTGCGGATAAAGAAGATCACGTTCGCGCGTACAAGCTGAATCCCGCTAGTGGATTCGACATCGGATACTGGAAGCTTCGCCGTCTTCCGAGATTCGCAAAGCCTGGCGATCGTATCTGGTTTTCGATCTATGGCACGGTCATCGCATCGGCGCGAATCAGAGATCGAAATGATTCTTTCGACTTTGGGGTTGAAAGCGAGATGGGAGAAAATCAAAGTCCCGCAGTTTCCTTCTACATAAAAAGCGTTACCGGACACCATTTCGACGCTCCGCGCGAGATTCCCCTCGCGTTCCGCGGATTCAGGTACGTTCGAATGCCAAAGGGCTCGCTCGTAAGGAGCACGGAAAAGCTGGAACCAATCCCGGCCAAGTTGGTAGCCAAAATCCATCCACGCAAACGGTAAGCCCCGCAGGAATCCCCTGCGGTTTTATTTTTTCAAATCTAATGGCAGTTAAAAAATCCGGCAGTGAGATACTCCGTTTTGAATATCCAACTTCTTTGGTGTATAGTCTGGACAGCATAAAGACAGGAGGCTTGGATGGAAAGAGAAGGGCGCCTCGTGAAATCTGCGGAATTTTCAATGGGCGAAGGCCAATCTTTGGTCATAGCTCTTTCTTCCGACATCGGGCTCGACAGGATCATTATTGAAAATAAGGATGGCGCTACTCAGGTGAGGGCAGAAGGACATTCTCGCTTTGAGTTTGACGATACGAAACAAAGACCCAACCAGTGCGATTTTTTACTGCGCAATCCATCAAGAATCGAAACTTTTGAAGACTACCTCGACGGAAAATTCTGGGGACAATTCGCCTGGGATGGGTTGTTCAAGTATCAAAACAACGCCAGGCTCAAAAGGGCGCTAAAAGCAGAAATCAAAAAGTTAGCTTGCGAATTTGAGCGTAAGGCGGCCAGGCGACTAAATGGCATCTTTAAAAAACAGACGGGAAAAACAAAATAGCGGCCTTGGCCGCTTTTTATTTACAATCGCTAATAATCTTTCAAGATGTCGGTGTTTTGCTGCGCTTTAGGAATCGCGCTTTTCTGTAGCCGAGATTCGACACAAAATGGGAGTTTACAATCCGCTTGAGCTCTTCCAGACATTCTTGATAGAGCGCCTTGAGGGTCATGTTTCTTATGGTCAGACCCCCTTTTCTCCATTCGCTTATGATCCGACGGACCGTCGGCTTATCTATGTAAATCAATCGACATTCGTTGCAGTGAAAGATGGGGAGCTCAAGGCGGCGCACAAAATTTCGGAATATCGGATCTGTCGTACTAGCTTTCTTTTTGCATCGTGGACAGTAAAACTCATAATCCGGCGCTCTTGCCATGACAAACCTCGCGATCTTTATGCTTTATTTAGCTTAACGAAATCTGTGCCAGGCGCAAGTTCGGAAATAAAAACGCTCGCCAAGCCACAACAATCCCCCGCTTCCCATCCATCCGTTTCTGCTATTATTATGACTATATGAAAACAACCCAAGTATTCGTACTCACTGCGCTTGTGTTCGCATTAGGTTCGTCGACTGCGTTCGCGAAACCGCAGGAGGTTAAATATAAAGACAAAAACTACTATATCGTTACATCCGCCGACCCTGCGCAGAATAGCGGAAACAAAGTATGCGCACTGGTTGGTAAAACATGTGTCGGCTATACGGGATACACCACGGACGTCTGCAAGCAAGTTCACAAATCAGCTGCTATAAAAAGTGATGCAAACGGCAGCAAAGCAGGTTTTTACTGCGACGGCGCTCCGCAGGGAGGCGTGTGTGCAAATGAAAAGGATACGTGCCACATCTGTCCGAACTGCAACGTAAACGCAACCTGCGAAACACAGATCGGAGACTTATATCGCGAAATGTATGTTGAGTGTTCCGGAGGAGATGATTCGACGACAATGGTAAAGCCAACCGGTCTTTTAAAGAAGATCCTTGGCATGCCGGGCAGATGGTGGGGCGGCTTTCGAAGTAGCGTCGCCCGCTCGTTCGACCTCTTCCGTGAAAAACTCGGAAGGCTCACGATACAAAAAATAAAACGTGTAACCGTACGAGTGCAAGGTCCGGGTGGCACCGTGCAAGCGGATATTCCCCAGGATTCGTACGTCTGCGAGTTCTATCAAAAGAACAAAAAGCTTGTAACTTGTGACGCTCTTGCGGCAGCGGACAGCTTCTGCGTTACCGCGATGGATTCCCGATTCGCCACCGCGGAACTCTGCCAAGACAACGGCGTTATTCTCTGCAGTAAGCCATGTAAAACAAATCCCCAAGAGTTAAAACCACAACGCTGCGCATTTGACGGCGATCGCGCGCGTGGGAATCAAGCTCCTCCACTCGATTTCTGCACCGAAACCATAACGATCAACACGACAACGGGACCAACAAAAAAAGCCGGTGAGGTGTGCGTGCATGGCGGCGAGTGCAATACCGGATATTGTCTTTGACAGCCATCGGATAATGGCATCAAGTACTTCTGCTCCTGCAAACAAAACGTCCTCGATTTCACCTGCGGAAAGTAGAAGAATAAAAAAACGCCCCTTTTAGAGGGGCTTTACCTCTTACCAACCAAAAGAGGATCTTCGTTCAATCTTTTCGCGAGTCCGCGATGTAATTCGATGAATTTTTCGCGAATTCCCGCCGGCCTATCCGTCTCAAGGCACTGGATAAGCTCGCAAACTGTTACGGTGCTATTACCGTGCCCGGTACCGAACAGCGCATTCTGGTCGTGACTGCGCAGGATGGAAAGGATCGCGCCACAGATTTCCTCATCCGAACGTTCGACGTAGGGCATTTCTCCCTCCTTCCTTGTGCACGCTTATTCTGAAAAAACGATAACAAAAAACTCCTCTGAAAGCAACCTTAAAACTTTTAACGCCTTGACGTTCAACAAGGGAAGACGTAGTATCCAATCAGGATTTTGAAGGAGGGGAAAATAGAATGGGTCAGGTTTTTCCGAAATCAGCAGAAAAATTTCCAGCCGGGAAGCACTGGGCTATAATTCGATTCGGCAGCATCCACGTCCCAGGGGACCAGCGCTCTCGCGAGTGTCCAGGCCACGGGTATCCGGCGAGCGACGTTCCGACCATTGACTATATCGCGGTTGAAACCGAGGAGGAGTGGAAGACGGAGGTTGAGCGTCTCACTCGTCTAGGCGAAAAGGTCGTTGCTGGGGTAATGTACCCAGCTCAAGTAACGACAAGACTCGAAGTAAAGATCTATTAGTTACACGAACCCAAGCACATGGGTTCTTTTTTTAGTTTTGCACTCGTATCTTAGCCCACTGTCGGCTCGTTTACCGTTTTTTTAAAAAATCCCCGACGTTTCGTCGGGGTTTACTATTTCTTAGGAAGCAATTTTCTAGGATCTGTTTTTTCCGGAAAATAAGCGTATTCGCCGTCATAAACAGAAATCATCTTCATAACCTTTGCGAAAACCGGCAGAGCGTTTCTCCCTCCAGTCTCATAAATATCCTCCCCGGTTACCGGATCAGTCGTCCTTGCAAGCGGGAGTCTCGTATTCCTGCCAATCCAGACTCCCATACAGTAGTTCGGTGTGCATCCCACAAACCAATTATCGGTTGCGTCCCGATCATTATTCGACGAAGTTCCAGTTTTTCCGATTGCATCTCCGCGAAAGCCGAATCTCTTCTCGTCGCGAAGTCCTCGCGCCGTCCCTCCGGGAAGCTCCACGGGGGCGCGAAGAAGTCGAACGATTGAAAAGGCGGTTTTCTCATCAAACACATTCTGTCCTCGCGAAAACTCATGATGATACGATCCGCTCTTCGTTTCGATGCTTTCGATCACGTGCGGCTCAATGAGCCAACCGCCCCGAAGAGCAGTCCAGGCACGGACCATTTCATAAACCGAAACGTCAATGGATCCTAGCGGAAGCGTAAGTCCTGGATCCCACCTTTCCTTCGCGGCCGCATTTCCCCAAAGAATTGCCTTGAGCCCTTCCTCGGCGCTCATGATACCGAGATCCGCCGTAAATCGAAGCAGTTCCTCTTTCGAGATTCTGAGTTCAATAGGAACCGTCGAACCCCTTACTCCAGAAACCACGCTCATCGCCGCAGCGTTCCTCGAATGAGCAAGGGCGGTTAGAAGATCTACCCTACCCAAGAATCGAGGCATTGATCGATATGGAAAATTTTCAATTGCATGAAGACCCCCACCTCCCATCGGTACGACGATAGAGGATCCGTCATCGACTTGATACGGCCCGAATCCTTCATCGATCACAGATGCTCTCCATCCCCTCTTTCCGACCATGAATGCGTACAGAAACGCCTTGAACGCAGATCCCGGATGGCGTTTCGCCTGAGAAATCAGATCGAACTCACTATTGAGGAACGGGGAGATTTGCGCCCACGCTTTCACCGCACCTGTCTTTGCATCAATGACAAGCGCTGCCCCGCAAAGATCCGAGGAGATTTCACTATTCCTAGCCTTCATCGCATCCAAAGACTCCCGAAGAGCCGAGATGGTAGAAAGTTGAATCTTGGGGTCAAGGGTCGTATGCACCCGAAGCCCTTGATCAACAAATCGCTGCTTCCCAACGATGCTTTTTCTTACGTACTCAGCGAAATTCTTCGCATAGACCTCAAGCCCCGGACGAGATGTTCCTAGTTGCTCTTTGAAAGCAGCATCCGCCTCTCCTTTGTTTATTTTCCCGTTTTTCAATAATTGTCCCAAAACCCTCTCTCGGGCCCTGTGGGCTCGCTCAACACTGAAAAACGGCGAGGATCGCGGACTTCGCCATGTGGCGATAACCATCGCCGCTTCGCCAAGAGTAAGCTCTGAAGGGTTCTTGCGAAAATACCATTGGCTGCAGGCCTGAATTCCTGATCTGTTTTCTCCGCAGTAAATGTTGTTCAGGTAAAGATCGAGAATCTCGTCCTTGCTAAATCTTTTTTTCAGAGCAAATGCAACACGAATTTCTCGAAATTTGCGGATCCATTTAGCCTTCGCTGACATTTCCTCTCGCTCACGCCGTCTTTCGTCTGGCGTAAGGAGCGTTCGAGCAAGCTGCTGCTCAAGCGTTGAGGCGCCCTGTACAGCTTCTCCAGAAAAAGTGTTCTCTGTTGCTGCCCGAAAAATTCCGAGAAGATCAATCGGAAGTAATTTCCGATCGTGAAAACCCCTATCTTCCGCCGCAACAGCGAACTCCGGAAAGCGCCCCATCATCTCTCGCGGAATAACCTCTCGACAAAACTGATCGCACCCCTCGCTGATTCTCGCGCCACTCGCATCGTAGATGATACTCACTTCACGCTCGTCATTCAGTGGCGAAAAGTCGACTGGGCGGAAAACTCCCAGAAACGCAAGATATCCGACAAGCGAAACGAGAATAACGAGCAGGATCGGGACGAGAAAGGCGAAAGTGCGAAGCGCTATTCGCAGGGCGAAACGAGCCCATTTCTTCATGTGCGTCTTCCTCCTGTCTGCTTAAATTCTCAATTGTGTCTAAAAAAAAGCATACTCCCCGGCCGTTTGAGAAGTCAAAGAGAATCACGTCCTCGCGTGGCGGGCAAAATATCCTTGCCCTCAGTCTTTTCGATTCGTAATTGGATGATGCGACACAAGCCCTGCGTAATGGCGCGTGGTCCGAAAATGGAAGTTCTTAAAAAACAATCCAAGAAATTTCTCGGATTGTGTGGGAAGAGGTCGACTCTCAGCTCATGCGTGACTGACGAACTCGACGCTGGGAGAGTATAAAAAACCGATGCGTTTGCATCGGTTCTAAAACATGAATCCGTCAAGCTCAAGCGCGATTTTGTACATCTCTGCGTCAAGCCCTTGATTGTGATAAGAAAATGGAAGCTGCTTGTATCGCGCCGGATCCGGTTCATACGGAAGCCTGATCCGCTCAAAGTCTCCACACCCATGAGACGCAACCGGCATTTTGAAATGTACTTCGGAAAGATGACAGTTCCGATACTTCCCTTCTCCGACTTTCTTGAACTTCCCGATAAATACAAGATCGAGAAAATCGTCGCACAACCGCTCCTGCACTTTCCAGAGAAAGTCATGCCAAAGCTTGTGGTTGAGCGGCGGGAACGATCGCTTACCCTGAAGCGTTGCGTACTCCATGAATCCCTTCACAATCGCCGAAAGATTTAAATTTGACCTGAAAAAAAGAGCGTTGTAGTAGTGAAAAAAAGCATTCCGTTTCTTTTTGCGCTCGACTATCCGACGAGCAATCCGCTTCAGCCACATCCGCACATCGCACCTCTTTCAAAATTCTTGTTTCTACATAAAAGACTATTGGACGCCGCGGGGAAAATCAAATCACCGAGAATCAACCATTTACAAGTTCTCGCGTAACTTGTAATGTTCTCGTAGGAACTTGATAGAGGAGCTATGGTATGCCAGGTCCGGCAACTGTCACGATTAAGCATTGGTGGCAGGAAAGACGAACTGAAATAACAAGCACTGTCCCTGACGAAGAGACACTGAATCTTATTGAAAAACTTCTTTCTCGCATTTTCGAGCGCTTTGTAATCAACAAGCTTATCCGAGACGGAAGAAACGATCCGTTTTCTATAGTTGAGATCCTTCTTTCTGGATCGGGAGAATTTTACGTCGAAAGCAGCACCGGCATGAAAGATGGGCTGACCCTCGTCCTGGGATACGCGCGGGAGTCTCTTGAGAAGCGGATAGCTGAAATCAAAAAGACGGCCTCTGCTCTCTCTTCGCCCTCTTCGCCAACGACGATTCCCCGCCACGACACCCAACCCTGCTGCGACGGAATGTGCGATTGCGGAGGATCCGACGAAGGTGGATTCCCGGAAGGATACGAACCCGACACTTTTTTGAAATGAACAAATTTCCCGCGATAAAATCGCGGATTTTTTTAATACAAAGCCCCGCGTAAAACGCGGGGCTTATAAAACACCTTCAAGCCTAAAACTTAATTCGACGAGCCCCTAAGCTTCGCCTGAAGCTCCTTGATCATCTTCAAAAGCTCTTCGATGCGAGACCGTGTTGCGGCCTGGTCCTGCCTCCTCAAGGTAAGATCGCGAACCTCCGATACGGTAAGTGTTCGGGTTGATTCGTCAAACTTTCCCCACGCGGCAAGCTTGTCACCGACCTGGATGTCCGAGAGAGTGATAGAGCCACCTGTTCCACGAAGCTTCGCTCCGGCAACACCCACTTCTCGGGTGAAACCGTAAAGTTTTGCCGTAATGGTATTTGCGGTGGCATTCACGGATACAACTTCAGCGCCTCGGAGATGGAATTCTCCGTTCGCCTTCATCATAACCGCACGAGACTCTCCGACGCTGTTCATCACCCAGTCTTGGCCTTTTTCGAGCCTGTTTTCCATCTTCTCGACTTTCTTCTCAAGGCCCTTGGCGCCACCGTTTTCTTCCGCAAACACAGAAGAAATCTGAAGTGCAAAAACAGTCATGGTTGCTACGCCTGCAACGGCTAAAAATTTTAATACTTTTGTCATTTCGAATATGTCTTTTTGCGACCTTTTGTATTACATAGTATACAACGGATTCCCCCCTCTTGTCTTACGAGGGTGTAAAAATGCCCCGTTTTTCGGGGCATAGTGCTATTTTTTTTCCTTCTCTTTTCGGGTCTCAAAACGGCTTGGACGATCTGTCCGTAGAGCGCCGTCCCTCCCTCCATGAATCACGCCGGAGACATCTTCTGCGTTTTCCTCTGTAGCCGCCGACACCAACGGAGCGATTTTTCTATGCGAAGCGTCACGCGCTTCGATAATCTTCTTATGGGCATCGCTCGTCGCAGTCCAGTGGCCTGACCGGTCCCACTGGATAAGGGGAAACTCGGCATCCTCATGCGCATCAAGCGTGTAAAAAACATTGATCTGCTTTTTAAGAGAGCGCCGATCAAGTCCCTCTGCAAGTATCTTCTCGATCTTCGGCATAACTTCTCCAAGCCACCAGGCGTGTTTGGAATATCGGCTTCCCATTCCGCCATCAGCGAAATTGCTCTCAGTAAGCGCAATGAGTCTTCCATGCGCATCAGCCTTGCACTCGCGGGTAAGACGTAGGGCTTCTTTTTCGCTTGCCGCGTAGACATGGCACGTTAAAGCGACTTTTGGATAACGAAGAATCCCCGAACGGATAATCCGCTGATTCTCCCTTGACCCAGCCGAACTTCCAAACGGAGCCGCAGCGAAAACCGTTGCCTGAAGACTTTGGGAGCGCGTTTTGTTCACATCTTCTGCGGCCCTCACGCACTCCGGAAGGTATACGCGCACGTACTCTTCTGGAAGAATGTTTCCGGAATTTAGCGGTTCCCCGAGGCACTGCACATTCACGATCCGCTCGTCAAAGAGAAGCGTGTTTTTCATCTTCAGATACAATCCTTCGGGAGATATCTTCCCATACGGTCTCGAATTCAAGTCGTCATCCACAAGAACAAAGACTCCATTCGGACCATAGATGTCCAAAACCCCGGTAAGCAACGGATCATCCGGATTCACCTCAAAGCAATGAGGTCCTGGGGTGCTGTTTTTATCGCAAACCAGGCGCGGAGCCGTCCTTACCCCCGTATACGCAGTCCTGTATTCAAGCAGATACGGAAGCGCACGTGCGGCACACTCCTGACCGCAATTATGAACGTTGATCCAAAGCCGCTCCGGTCCCGGAATGCTTTCCGCTGAAGATTCCGTCTTCGCTCGCCCCACCTTCGGAAGAAGGTGGGTGGGAAGAAGCTCTCCGCTTAAAGATCCGATACCAAGAGAAACTCGTCCCGAAACAAATAACCCTCCCCGCTCTTCTCCTATCGCGCTTTCGAAATCCAGTACTCCGAGAGGCATGCGGAAAAAAAGAAATCTAGCGTCGAATGATTCATCGAAAAGCACTTCTTTAAGCCAGCCGACTCCAACGCCGACGCTCCCAAATTGTCGAAGCACCGCCGCTCGTCCGATCGGTTCGGAAACACCAAGTCCAGAAATATCTCTGAGCGCGAAAGTTGTTTCAACATCAACCGCTGGCGAGGAAAAAACGTACCTCCCGCCGTGTTCGACAAACCGATACTTCTCGCCAGAGATCATCCCCCCTGCGTTCAATCCAAAAATCGACTGACGCGTATAGAGAGACCCCGTGTGATTATTCCTCGTCCACTCAACATTGATCGTTGAGCCAACGAGAGGATTCTCAGCGTACCGCGAAACATTTGCCGGAAGAAGCGAATAACGAGCTCCGGAAAACGGAATAATGCTGTTTTTCGCGCTTTTTCCGCTGTCGCGAATCCGAAGCGAAAGTGTGCCATATGGCTCTCCCGCCTGAATTCCAAAAATGCCGTCCGCGTATCTGCTCTTCAGGGTCAAGAAGTACCCCTCCGACTCATTCTCGAAACGAATCATTCCCTGTCGATCAATTCTTTTCCCAAGACCAAACTCTCCGTGCGGGGTTTTTAAGAAGAGAGCTCCTCTTAAAACCTTGTGGAAATGAGGAGCATTGTCCTCTCCCATCCCCCAAAAGCCAAGTCGATACCGATCGGTTATTCGAAACGAGGTCAGAAGTCCTCCGCCAGCACTGTCGTAGAAATGCAAGAAAAGACTCGGATCGAACTCCGTACTTATGCCTCTCGAATATGCTCCGAACCCGAACTCGACCGAACGAAACTCTGCCATAAAGTCAAAAAGCAGGCGCGACTCATAAAATACCGAGTCAACCGTCTGCAAATCGCTTACATCAAGCTCGAGATTTTCCGAAAGATGAACTCCTCGCGAACGGGTAAATCCGCCGAAAGCGGCAAATTCGTCCGGACGAGAAAGCCCCCTTATGTGCTGCGAACCTTTCTTTCCGTAAAACAATCCTTCTCTGTTTTTTTCTTCTGAAGCAAACCTAACGCTCGCGCCATAAAAATTCTGAACAACATCTTCGCCAAGATATGCGTCGGCGAGTGTTCGCTCACCGAAAAGAGTCGATGCCGGCATCTTTGCAAACGTTTTTGCTCCGCTCGTTACATCCGCCGTCCCGTTACGAGCGCTGAAAACGGAAAATTCAATGCCGCGCGTGGTACGCACAAAGAGGCGTAAATATCCCTGACTGTCGGCCACAACGAAAGGACGGGCATGCGATGGATCATTCTCGAAAATTAAAAACTCATTGAAATCTTTCTTTGCGTAAACAAGTTCGAAGCCTCTTTTTAATTCTTCCTCTCCGCCTTGTTCGTAGAAAAGATGACCTCCAAGATTTTTTCCGGAAGGCACTTCCTCGCTCCTTAAAAAGAGGCTGAATCGCTGATTTTTCAGATCACGCGAGATACCAAAGAGATATCGCTTGCTTTGAGGACCAAAAAGCTCTTCTCGCTCTTCGTAGCCAAGCGAAACGGTAAAGTCTTCAAGGGAAAACTTGAGAGAAAAACCCTCCTGCGGTGCGCGAACAAGATTCGCGTCTTTATCGACGACAATCTCCGCTCCGTCGCTCCTCCCCTGTGGGGAAAAACCGAAGAAGCCGAAAGTCAAAAAAAGCACTATCAAGCACTTTTTCATGATTCCTCCATATTCAGCTATAAAGCCACTGCGCTTCTCATACCACAAAAAGGCATGTCTACGCAATGATTCAAGCGTTAAAAAGGGTGTGTTTTCTTGAAAATCGGCTTATACTGCACACATGCTTATCGACAGCGTCTCAATAGAGGTCTCTGCGGGAAAAGGCGGTGCTGGAGCGGTCGCTTTTAGCAAAATCAAGATGTCGCTTGGCCCGACCGGAGGAAGCGGGGGCAGGGGCGGAAACGTATACCTTGAAGCGGTCTCCGACCTTGGAGCACTCCGCCGCTTTCGAACGACAAAAAAGTTTTCCGCGGAAAACGGTAGGGATGGACGAGGGGCATTTCGTGATGGGAACAACGGCGAAGACACTACTCTCCTTGTCCCGCGAGGAACCGTCGTTTCTAATCTTGCGACAGGCATCGTGTCGGAGCTTACCTCGATCGGCGAGCGACTTCTTGTTGCAAAAGGAGGAAACGGCGGAAAGGGAAATTTCCATTACCGCTCGTCAATAAACACTACCCCAAAACAATCGCAACCCGGACTCCAAGGAGAAGTCTTCGCATTAAAACTCGACCTGAAACTCATCGCTGATATCGGTTTTGTCGGTTTTCCGAATACAGGAAAATCGAGCTTGTTAAACGAGCTCACAAACGCGAACAGCAAAGTCGCCAACTATCCCTTTACAACGCTCGAACCGAATCTCGGAGTGTATGAGAACCTCATTCTCGCCGACATTCCCGGGCTGATTGATGGAGCCTCTTATGGAAAGGGGCTTGGTATTCGCTTTCTCCGACATATCGAACGAACAAGAATTATCTTTCATTTTATAGATTCGGGATCGCAGAACCCGATCGTGGACTACAAAACGATCCGAAAAGAGCTCGGCGCTTATAATCCCCTTCTCCTTGAAAAAGACGAGTACATACTCCTCACGAAAACCGATACCGTAGGCGAGGACTCGCTTGCAAAAACGATAAAATCACTCGCTCAGCTTAAAAATGTAAAAAAAATAATTTCTATCTCGATATACGACTATGATCGCATGCTTACGCTGCGCCGTCTGCTCGACAAAGTCTCCGAAAAAACAGTAGCGATACCGGAGACGATCAAGGAATCGAAGGGGGGTAAGTAGCTTTTTCTTCTCGCACGTGGCAGCCTCCCCTTGCCGGGCTGATTATTTATCTTTATCCTTAGGCCTTAATCATACATAGATGGCAAAAGAAGAAGTCATATTAAAATTTAACGCGGTTTCTTTCTCCTATGGATTCAACAAGCCCGTTCTTAGGGATGCGAGCTTTTCGCTCCGGGAGGGATCAAAAGTCGCTCTTATGGGTCAAAACGGCGCGGGAAAAAGCACGATTTTCAATCTTATTACAAACGCCTTGCGCCCAGAAGAAGGAACTATCGCAACAAAAGACAATCTAAGCATCGCCGTCTCAAAACAGGTTATTCCTCCCGAAAAACTCAATCTCACTGTCCGAGAATTTTTCTCTTCCATGTTTTCAAAAAGGGTGTACGATATTGATCCTCGCGTCGAAAAAGTTCTTGAAGTTGTGCATCTTACAGCCGCGCTTGATAGAAAGGTAGAGTCCTTCTCGGGCGGACAGCAAGCGCGGTTACTTCTCGCGTCAGCGCTCATTCAGAATCCGGACCTTCTCCTTCTCGACGAACCAACAAACAATCTCGATCCTGAGGGCCTGGCCCATCTTGCTGAGTTCCTGAGGGGCTATGAAAAAACATGCATTGTTATTTCCCACGATGCTGACTTTTTGAATTCATTTACATCAGGCGTACTTTATCTCGACGTCTTTACGCATCAGGTCGAACAATACACCGGAAACTACAACAAGGTGATTGAGGAGATCGCGGCGCGAATCGAACGTGAGCGAATGAAAAACGTCCGTCTTGAAAAAGACATCTCCCACCGGAAAGAACAAGCAAATTTTTTCGCCCAGAAAGGAGGCCACATGCGCGACGTTGCTCGAAAAATGCGCGAGAAAATTGTGGATCTCGACGAGGAGAAGGTTGATATGCGCAAGGAAGACAAAACTATCCGCCACTTCACGATCCCCTGTCAAGAAGATGTCTCGGGACAAATTATTACGATAAAATCCGTATCGGTTGTCGCGCACGGAAGTGTGAGCGAAAAGAAAGTGAGTGTTACTCTCAAGCGCAACGCACACCTTCTCCTCTCAGGTCCGAACGGCATCGGAAAAACGACCTTGCTTCAAAAAATCGCCTCGGGTGAAGCTCGCGGGTCAGAAATTGCGCCAGGAATTCATGTCGGCTATTACCGTCAGGACTTTTCAACGCTTGACCCGAAGGAAACGGTGTATCGCTCGCTTCTTGCGGCGACGAAAGACGGAACCGAGCAAACACTTCGCTCAACTGCCGCAGGATTCCTTTTAAACGCTGAAATTTTAAAGAGCACGGTCGGTAGTCTTTCCGAAGGACAAAAAGGCCTTGTGATGTTTGCCTGTCTCGTACTTCAAAAACCGGGGCTTCTTATTCTTGACGAACCAACGAACCATATAAATTTCCGGCACCTCCCGATCATCGCAAAAGCGCTCGACGAATACCGGGGAGCGATGATTCTTGTAAGCCACGTTCCGGAGTTTGTGAAAAAGATCAGAATCGATGAAGTGTTAGATCTCGATAGCCTGTCTTAACCGAGTTAAATACCGAAAACATCCCTACTCTCGAAGCTCTTTCGGTGAACCCTCGAAGACGATGCTTCCATCAAAAATCTTGATAACTCGATCGGTTTCTGCAGTATATTCCCTTTCGTGCGTAACCATGATAATCGTTTGCCCTTCCTTGTGCAGCTGCTTAAAGAGTTCGAGGATGACGAGCGAAGTTTCGTTGTCAAGATTCGCAGTCGGTTCGTCCGCAAAAATGATTTTGGGGCTGTGTCCTAGTGCCCGGGCGATTGCGACTCGTTGCTGCTCACCCCCAGAAAGCTGATTCGGAAGATTCTTCAGTCGATGCAGCAAACCAACTTTCTCCAAGACTACCCTTGCCCGTCTTCGCGCTTCCCTAGTCTCGATGTCCTGCATGAGAAGCGGGATAACAACGTTTTCCTCCGCGGTAAGCTCTGGAACCAGTGCGTAGTCTTGAAAAATATATCCCATCTCGTTTAGTCGCACCCTCGTCCTCTCCTCCTCGGAAAATGTTGATGTGTCGACGCCGTCGACAAAAACCCTTCCCGACGTTGGCACGTCGAGGAGGCTCAACTGATAAAGAAGCGTGCTCTTGCCGGATCCAGACCTGCCAATGATAGAAACGAACTCGCCCTCTTGCACCTGGAGCGATAGTCCGCGAAGAACCTTGACTTCGGCATCGCCGCTTTTGTAGGTCCGTATGAGATTTTCTGCGTCTATGACGACTTTTCTTTTCATGGCCGTTATCGATTTAAGATCGCGTCAAGCGTGTTCTGTTTCGTAACAATCCTTGCGGGAATATACCCAGCGATGAGCGTTGCTATGAAAAGCGCCGCAACACGAAGGAGCGTCCCGTCGAGTGTCGCTACCAGTATTCCATCGCTAAAAGGGAAATTTATTGGATGCACGTCCAAGTATGGCTTTAAAAACCCAAAAACAAATGCCACACCAAGAGCAGTGCCAAGAATCGCGTAAAACACTGATTGGAGTACGTACGCAATTTCAATCGCAAGGGCGTTAATCCCAATTCCCTTAAGAATCCCGATAAACTTTCTCCGCGTAATGGCATTGATAAAAATAACGATGAAAATGGTGATTGCCGCGACAACAAGCCCGATTGAACTAATCACCGTTCCCAGCATGTTAAATGTCTTTTTCATGTCTTTCACGAACTTTGGCTCACCCTCCTCTGCGGTTTGTACTCTCGCGTATGCTCCCGCACCTGTTGCTAAAATCGCGTCGCGCACCGCCTTAGAATCCACGCCGGGCGCAATGCGGATAACAATTTCGTCGGCATTATAGTCGAAACGGTTTGTGATGTTTCGAAATTGCCGATCTACCATAAAAATCCTTCGATCAAGTTCATCTGCCTTACTCTTTATAATCCCTTTTACCGTAACCTCTCTCGTGTTCCCGCCGAGAGTAATTCTGATTTTCGTTCCAATATCCGCGCGCTCGAGCACCGGAAAGTTCGGCGACTCGAAATCAAGATATTTTTTTAGGAGAAGCGACCCAACAAGAACTTGATCGTAGTCATCGGGAGAAAGGTACTCCCCCTCAACCACAAGGCGTGCAAGATCTGACGCTCGATTCTCGGAGTCGGGATCGATTCCTGTAATATTCGTCCCAACTTCATTTCCGGAATCTCCTGGTTTTTTCGTTTTTTTATAATCCTCTTCGACAATGCCACCCTCAAGGTACCGAGCGCTCACCGCAACAACTCCCGGAATATTTTCCGCTGTTTTTACAATGTCCTGGCTATGCTGAATAAAGTTTTTCCCTTTGGGGGTAGAAATAAAAACATCTCCGAGATAATGCGTTTTGATAGTTTTCACGGACCCCTCAATAAGCCCCACAAGGATGCCGCTCACTACGACGAGGTTTAAAAACGTGAGCGCCATGATGGCGATCACGAGAACATTCGTCCAAATATTCGCTCGGCGAACCTGGCGCAACGCAAGAAACCATCCAACACGGATCGCAACACGTACTTCATGAAATATATTCGAAGCTCTATTTTTCATAAAACTTTTATTTTCAAACTAATATTGGCGTTTTCGGATGAGAACCGCAATCCCCACAAAATCAACGAAATGCGATCTCAAAACCATACATCCCCATCGAACACGTTCCTCGGAGCGTTCCCGTCGCCCTTTCAACCGGAATCGTTATAAGCTCTTCTCCGGTTGATGAAAGATTCTTTTGATATTTAATCGAAGGAATGATAAGCGCCGAAGAACAATCAAACGTGTTTTTCGTTCTTACACGAAGCGTCGTAGGGATTCCAGCCTTCGCAACGATCTTTTTCGGATAATATCCTCCCTTTGCAGCAAGGTCGATCATTTGCACTCCGTTTTCCACAGAAACACCCTCGGACCCTCCTTCGACCTCTCGCCCAGCAGATCCGCTTCCGCTTGAGAGATATATCGCCCCGCCCACAAACATGGCGGCGAGAATAATAGATAGTGCGATTTTATTGGTCATAGAGCTAAAGCGTAATAATGGGATCAATGAAACCTGCGGCGGTCAGTGCTCCTATAATACCCCAAAGCGCGAGAAGCATCACGATGATGCCGGAGGTTTTAAAAAATATCCGTCGCGCGCGACCGGAGGTGATCTTGAGCGATCCGAATGAGAGCAGTGCAAGAACGGGAAACGTCCCTAAGGAGAACGCAAGCATGATAAGCCCTCCCCGCAGAAAACTCCCGGTAGTGAGTGTGTATATCTGCATGGATTGCGTGAACCCGCAGGGAAGGAAAAATGTAAGCGCCCCAAGAGAGAGCGATGCAAGGATGTGTGAACTTTTCGCATGCACAGCGGTGGCCCGGCCGAAAAGTTTCGGCATGGTGATTTGCAGTTTTTTGGGTGCATGGAATATATCAAGCAAATTCAATCCCAAAAGAAACATTACGATTCCAACCACAAGGCCCAAAAAAAGATTCCCGCTCGGACCAAATCGGAATATGGTCCCAAGGGCTCCGATAGCTCCACCAAGAATGAAAAAGCTCGCCATCCGGCTCGCATGAAAAAGCACTTGCGGTCGCCACGTATCTCCTCCTTTTGCGTAATTCGCCGAAACAGAAAGAACGAGTCCGCCCACGACAGCAAGACACGTGGAGAGCGATGCAATAACGCCTATGAAAAATGCGGTCCCGTATCCGATGGTCGACGCGTCAATCAAATCAACCACCCCGGACTTTTGGAGTGCGACGAAGCCCATCACGAGAGCCGCCGCAATAGGGATCGCATAGGAAAACTCGGACCAGTCAACGCTTGCCTTCTTTTTTTCAACCGCGAGCGTATACCCGTGTGGCGCGATATGCTTCGAAAGCTCGTTCGCGATCCCCTCCGCATCGTCGCCGAGCAACCCCACAACCACAACTTCTCGGCGGGAAAGATTTGCCGCGACTCCGCCTACTCCAGGAATCCCTTTTAGGACATCCTCGATAAGCACGACGCACGATGCGCAATGCATTCCCTGAACATGAAATGTGTATTTTTGCTCTTCCATTTTTTTATACTTTTCTTGCCTTGAGGCGCAATGAATTAGAAATAACCGAAACGCTTGAAAACGCCATCGCAAGTCCTGCAAACACCGGCGAAAGAAGCCATCCAAAAAGAGGATAAAACAGACCGGCTGCAAGCGGGATGCCTACCACATTATAAACAAACGCCCAAAAAAGATTTTGTCTTATGGTCCGCATCGTCAACTTCGAAAGCCTTATGGCTTGAGCAATCTTGCGGATATCTCCATGAAGCAGTGTAATATCGCTTGTCTCGATTGCCGCATCCGTCCCGGTACTCATCGCGATACCGACGTTTGCCGCCGCAAGCGCTGGAGCGTCGTTTACGCCATCTCCTGCAACGGCGACGATCATCCCCTTCTCCTGTAATTCTCTTACTTTTATCTGTTTCGTCTCCGGAAGAGCTTCTGCGATGACCTCGTCTATTCCGACCTCACGGGCAACCGCTTGCGCGATTGGTTCATTGTCCCCCGTAGCCATCACCACCCGAACGCCCATGCGGTGCAACACAGCAATTGCGTCTTTTGCTTCCGGCTTAATCTTGTCGCCGACCGAAATCGCCGCAAAAAGCTTTCCGTTCTCGCCGAGGAACATGACTGTTGCAGGAGTCTCTGAAAGATTTATCTTCGTCCGATCGATCAATACACCTTGCTCTTTCATGAATGCCTCGTTTCCTAGAACGTATTCCTTTTCGCCGAAACTCCCCTTCACACCCCTTCCCGAAACATGAAGGAAATTTGAAACGTCTTTTGGAAGAATTCCTTTTTCTTTTGCATATTCGAGAATCGCCTCGGCAATCGGGTGCCCTGACTGCTTCTCAAGCGAAGCGAGTACGGTTATCACCTCATCGTCTGAAAGATCAGACGCATTCAAAAACGACACGACTGTCGGCTTGCCCATTGTGATCGTTCCTGTTTTGTCTATTACGAGAGCCGAAACAGAATATAACTTTTCAAGCACTTCTGCGTTTTTAATGAGAATCCCGTTCGTCGCTCCCTTTCCAACGCCCACGATAATTGCCGTCGGGGTCGCAAGACCGAGCGCACAAGGACAAGCGATAACCAAAACTCCTACGAAAGAAACCAATCCGAAGGAAAGCGCCTGCCCGAACCCGAATGCGCTTGTCCCTAAAACAAGCCATGCAATAAGCGTGATGCCAGCGATACCCAAAACGATCGGTACAAAGATTGCTGAAACCTTGTCGGTTAGACGCTCGATGGATGCTTTACTGCCCTGCGCATCCTCAACCATCGCGATAATATGGGCAAGTAGTGTCTCCTTTCCGATGCCAGTCGCGCGAAACATGAATGCTCCCGACGTATTCATGGTTCCCGCCGAGATCGTATCGCCTTCTTTTTTGGCAACCGGCATCGATTCTCCGGTAAGCATCGACTCATCAACGTACGAAAACCCTCTTATCACTCGTCCGTCGACGGGAATCTTCATTCCGGGTTTTACGAGAACCTCGTCGCCATGAACAACCTCTGAAATCGAAATCTCACGCTCCTCGCCATCTCGCATCACCAACGCAGTTTTCACCTGAAGCCCAAGCAGGCTCTTGATTGCGTCTCCGGTGCGGAGTTTTGCACGAGCTTCAAGATACTTCCCAAGCGTGATGAGGCCCACCACAATAATCACGACATCATAGTAAAGAACATCGGTGTCAACAAATCTTCGCAGCGGCTCTTCAAACGAGGAAACGATAAAACTATAAACGAATGCGGCAAGAGTTCCCATGCCGATAAGGGTGTCCATGTTGGCCATTCCGCTTCGCAAAAACATCCAAAGCCCTTTTAAGTACTGTCTTCCAATCGCAAAGAGCACATACGTCGCCATGACAGGAAGCAGGTGGTGAAAAAGCTCGCCTACCGCGGAAGGCATTTCGGGAAGAACCTTGAACGGATTCGCAAGCAATTCCAATGTCATGATCACCGCGGTGACCACGACAAGCGGAAAAGAAACTCTTACTGCGTAACGAAGATCGCCGAACTCATCACGCGCATCGGACTTCTCTGCTTCACCGCCTCCTCTCCGTTCACTGAGCGAATACCCAAGAGAAGCGATTGCTCCGCTCAATTTTGTAAGTGATGTTTGCGCGTTGTCAAAAGAAATTTTCGCCGTTTCAGACGCATAATTTACAGAGATCGAAGACACCCCTTCTTGTTTTTTTAAAGTTTTCTCTATAACCGCTGCGCACGAGGCGCAATGCATCCCTTTAACTTTATAAATTTCTTCCATAATTATTTTCGTTTGAGCTTGTAGACCTTGAGGATTTCTTTTTTTGCTGTTTCGATATCGCCGGACCTTACCTGACGAAGAGCGCATGTCCCTAGGTGGCTCTCAAGCAAAACATCTTCAACGTTCGAAAGTGCCTGTTTTACCGCTGACGTCTGTGTAATTATGTCGATACAATATTTTCCACCTCCAACCATCTTCTGAAGTCCGCGCACTTGCCCTTCGATGATTTTGAGCCGCCGGATAATCTTCTCTTTGTTTTTTTGCATGATGCGCTTATTGTATACCCCAGGGGGGGTATGTCAAGCCCTTGCACCGCCCCTTGGCATCCGCCCCTAGCGCTCCAGGAGCTCTTTTAAAAGGTGCTTTGATTCGTTATATGAAAGCTTCCGTGAAAGGTGAGAGCTTGTTCTGCTCCGAACAATTTCGTAGAGAAATATCGCAGTTGACACGGAAACGTTCAGGCTCTCCACCATCCCCCGCATAGGAAGCATGATCTTCCGAGATGCGAGAGCTATTGCCTCTTTCGAAAGTCCCCTGTGTTCGTTTCCAACAAGGAGCGCTATTTTTTTCCTTTTAAATTTTGCGTTGTATAGATTTTCTGCTTCCCCATCAAGGGCAGTTGCCACAATTTCATATCCTCTTCTGCGAAGCTTTCCGATGCAATCGCGAATGGATGCATAAACGTGAAATGTGAGCCACTTATTTGCGGAACTTGAGCTTCGGCGTCCGACTCGGCGCGGATTGAAGCGCTTTTCGCTTTTAAAAACAAGGTGCGCCTCCTGAATGCCAAGCGCGTCACATGTTCGAAAGATTGCTCCGGCATTATGCGGATCGAAGATGTCTTCCAAGACCACAACAAGTCCCGCCTCTCGCCTGGCAACAACGTTTTTTATACGAGCTTCTCTGTGTTTGGTTGGCATTTTCTGTGCGATGAAATCCTACCCGAATAGATACGTGATGCTGATCGAAACCGCAAAGTATGCGTAGAAGAGCGCTGCCACGATCATCATGAAATTCGTAACTAGTCCGGGACGCAACTGCTTGGGAAGGCTTGTATTGTTGAGATAGAGAATGATCGGTACATATATCGCCATGGTAAACCCCCCTAAAACGGCGCTTACCGTAAGAAGCATGAGCGGCTGTTTAAGCGGTAAAAGCATCGCGCTTACTGCTATGATCGCAACGATAAGCGTGTAATAAAGCTTGTGTATTGAAACTCCCTGGATCCAGGAGAGGTACTTTTTAAACGGTCCCGTCCGCGAATTCACAAAAAGTATATCGGTCACGATTCTCGTGAAGGCGTCTATTACGGTCCACATCACGGAAAAAAGCATAAGGAATGCCATCACCAAGAAAAGATTGAACCCTGGCTTTCCCCACTGATTTCCGAAAATATGAGCCTGTACCACGGCAACGTCAGTCCCCTGCGGAATAAGTCCAAGAGGAGTAAGTGTCACGTAGGCATTTACGCTCAAAAGCAAAAGAGTTATAAGCCCAAGAAGCCAAAAGATGATCCCCTGGTCAATACGCACAAAACGCATCCACTTTTTCCATCGTCCGAGATTCTCTTCGTTTATCTGGAAACGATATCCCTGATGCGAAACCGCCTCTGTCTTCCCCGTAATCGGATTTATGATTCTTCCCACATAATGGCCCATGCCGACCTGCTTATCGCGATACCAGAGCGAGACACACAAATTTAGGAGTCCTCCCGCACCGGCAAAAACGATCGCTCCCAAGAGAACCGGAATATTAATATCTGTCGGCATAAACCCAAAGTCTGATGCGCCGCGAAGGAGAAGCTTCAGATCTTCGACCGAAAGATTTAAGAAGCTTGCGATAAGAAGCAAAACAAAAAACGCCGGAACAGTTATCTTGAGAGACTTTTCAAGAACTGAATAAGCCGCTTTCCCTAAAAAAGTGAACACGAGAACAAGCGCCAGGCTCGCAAGGGCCCACCCTAGATATGTACCAAATCCGAAAAGCTCTTTGAGCGTCGTTCCGATTGCTCCCGCCCACCCAGGCCAAACATACAAAAGCGCGGCGGAAAGCATCCAAAACGGCGCAAACCACTTAAAAAGCCTTGAGGATGTAGTGAAAAAGCTTTCTCCCGTCGCAAGCGCATGACGGGCTACTTCTTGGTTGATGAAATACTGAAAAGTAAGCCCCAAGACCGCAGTCCATAAAATATTTAACCCGTATTTTGTAACTAGATGCGGCCAAAGAATAAGTTCACCTGTCCCCATGGCAAGACCGGTAATGACAATTCCCACGCCAAGAGCCTTCGTCCAATGCGGTGGTGACGGCAGTTCGCGCTCTTCATACTCACCATAGTCGCTGTGCATACCTGTGATTATAACAATCTCGCGCCGCACCCACGCAAGGATGCTTGACAAGTTGCCCAGTTTGATTCGATGATAACCGCATGAGTCATTGGTATTGTACACAAATGAATATGCGCATTCTCGTCTCCCGCTTCGCCCCGAAGCAGGGCGTATTCCGTCTCTTGTGCAGCCAAGACAGCCATGATGTTCTATCGTCTCCCCGCAGTTCCCCTCGGTAGACGAAATCCCTCGACATGATGTCCGCCTCGGCTGCATAAGCCGAGGTTTTTTGTTCTTTGACAACCGCGCACGAAAAGAAAGGAGGCATCCGTGGTCGAGCGCACCGCAAGATGCTACTTCGCGCTTTCCGGGCTTTATGCCCTCGCGACATCGTTTATCGGAGCAACGTACGTGATATTCCTGCTGTCGCACGGTCTAACCATCTTTGAAGCTCAAGTCGTGAATGCGTTTTTTTACGTCACGCTTACGCTCTTTGAGATACCGACAGGAGTCGTCGCCGACGTTTTCGGGAGGAAGCTTTCGTTCGTGGGATCGTGTTTCGTCCATTCGTTTTCCATGTTTCTCTACTTTCGGGCGACATCGTTTACTGGATTCGTCGTCGCCGAGATTGTGGGGGCGATCGGAATAACACTTATGAGCGGCGCGTTTCAGGCATGGATGGTTGACCAAATCAAGTATCACGGACATGTCGGGGGGATGGGTCGGGTATTTGCACGAGAGCAACAAATTTCCAAGTCGATTATGATGGTCGGCGCGCTCGCGGGGGGATTCCTGGGCTCGCTTGACCTTGCGCTACCGTGGCTTGTCTCGTCGATAATCTTGGGAATTGTCGGCGTACTCGCGCTCCTGTGGATGAAGGAAGATTATTTTGTACGCGAATCTTCCTCTCCTAGGGAACACTTGCGATTGATATGCTCCACTTCTTCCGGCGCATTTTCTTTCTTTAAGAAAAATGCTGTAGTGCGTTTCGTCTTCGGCATCGGAGCAAGTCAGGTCTTCGCATTCCAGGCGCCGAATATGCAATGGCAACCACTCTTCGAAAAAGCGTTCTCTGGAACAATCGGCCTCGGATTTCTCCGCTCCCTCATGACCCTTGCGATCATTGCTGGAGCGCTCGTTGCAATCCCCTTTCTTGCAAGGGTCGGAGGCGACAAGAGAGCCATCGTCCTTTCCCAGGTCGGCGCAGGGGTCGGGATTATTCTCACCGTCCTCTGGAACAATCTCGCGTGGATGATTGTCATTTTCCTCGTCCACGAAGTCTTCCGGGGCATCAACGATCCGCTCAAAAGCGCTTACCTGAATCAACACATTCCGTCACGAGAGCGCGCAACCATCCTCTCGATGAACTCCATCGCACACCACATTGGTGGCGCGTTGGGACTTCTGGTGGGTGGGTTCATTGCGTGGAAGGTGTCCTTTGCCGCTGCCTGGGTATTCTCCGGATCGGCGCTCGTACTCGGGACGCTTGTTCTCTCCCGTCGCACCGGAAACCAAACATAAGACCCCCACCCCGGGGGTCTTTTCATGAAACTTTCCGCTTGCGAACGCTTCGGTTACGGCGTAGCGTAAATAAAGAGTTGCCTACCTTCGCGAGGTGTTGCCATGTGTCAAACCGGCAGAACCATTGTTGTCGTAGGAGCGATCGCGATCCTTGCCTCACCAATCATTGCTCTTGGTGCAATCTGGTTCGCCAAACAAACCGTGCTCCTCACGGTCCGGGAGGCGGGAAAGGCTATCGACAGAGTATTCACGAATAACGAGCGCCCCTCCGGCGCTCATTCTATTTCTGGTTTCTCGAAATGCTGGTAGTCCTTGAGGGATTCCCAGCGACCACCCCACGTCCATCCGTGGCTCTCGAAAAATTCGACTATAAATGAATCTCTGGTAATAGTTCCCGACACCTTCGAGTCATATGTCGCACCATGCGGCAAAATGGCCCCGTTCTTTATGTGCGGATTTTGAAGCGGATTTATGTCTATCGCGCGCCCGAGTGCGTGCGAGGAAAATTCATCTGGCTTGCCTGTCTTGGGGCGATAGTTGAATCCTGAAGTATTGTTTACTTCCATTGAGCGATAATCGTCCCAAGAAAAGCGCGGATGCGAAATCGGTATCACCGAATGAATCGGGAACGCCTTCGCCTTCGCCGCCTCGAAAAATAATCTAATGTCACGAACAAGGTCTTGATGCACAACGATCTGACCGCAATGAAGTCTTTCGTCTGATCCGCGATAAGTGACGGGAACGACCACAAGGAACTTTTTAATCCCGAACGGACAGCCAAAAGATGGGTTGTCGCTAAGCGCCTCATTGTTATCAAGATCGCTGTCAAGGATGGTTTTTTCGCTCATAGGCATTTTATAACGTGCATACTTATTATATTTCATCTGGATTTCTAGGATGTTGCATTTTGCGGCCACCTCTTTCGTGCTAGAATGATCAGACATTCATGAAAAATCATCGATTCGCGCTTATTTCAATTATTGTGTGCGTTATAGCAATCTTCGCCATTCTCTTCTCGTCGAACTTTTTTTCTTCATACATATCCTCTCGCATGAACGGAGGTGCCGGATGGCTTCTTCCGCTCGTCGGAATAGCGGCGCTCTTGGACAGCATAAATCCTTGCGCGTTCTCGGTTCTGATTCTCACGATCGTATTTCTTTTCCAAATCGGCAAGACTCGAAAAAACGTACTTCAAATCGGCGCGATTTATATCCTTGGAATTTTCCTCACCTACATACTGATCGGCCTTGGGATTCTTGAGACCCTCCAGTTCTTCGGCATACCGAACTTTGTTGGGAAGGCTGCCGCAATTCTTCTTATTGTCCTCGGCGGCATTAATGTTCTCGGAGATATTTTCCCCACCTTTCCAATCCGCCTCAAAATCCCCGAAAGCGCTCACCGAACCATGTCGGTTTTTATTGAGCGAGGATCGATGCTCTCTGCTTTCATCCTCGGAATCTTCGTCGCATTAACTGAGTTCCCCTGCACGGGGGGCCCATATTTGTTGATATTAGGACTCCTCCATGACCAAGGGACATACCTTCAAGGACTCGGCTATCTTCTGTTCTACAACCTTCTCTTTGTCTTGCCTCTCGGAATCATACTTGCCATTGCAAGCAATCCCCTCCTCGTCGAAAAAGTCCGCGCATGGCAGAAGGAAGAAAAGGGGCCGATGCGCCTTGTCGGAGGACTTGCAATGATAGTTTTGGGTGTCTTTATCCTTGCATTATAATGAAGACATGACCATTGTTTTTGCCTTTATCTCAATCTTCTGCCTCGGAGGAATCGCCTGGTCACTCGATCAGCTCAAGGTTTTTCCTTTTCGCATTTGCGCAATCTGCGTCGGAACCGCAGGAACATGGATTGTTCTGCTTACTCTCAGGGCATACGGCTTTGCTGTTGATCCGATAGTAATTGCCGCTTTGCTTGGTGGAAGCGCTGTGGGCATTGCGTATCAAGGAGATAAAATGCTTGCCCAAAAAAAATCCTCCCTCCTCTGGAAAATGCTTTTTATTCCAACCGGGTTCGTGGCTGCATATGCGCTCGTCTCTGAGCTTTGGCTCTTTGGTGTGCTTGTCATATTTATTCTTGTCACGATCGCTTTTGTTTTCTTGGATTTCTTTTCAAAAAAAACCGCCCTCATCGACACACCAGCGACAAATGAAGAACAAAGGAAAAAAGTCGAAAAAATGCTTGATGACTGCTGCTAACCATGTATAAAAAATCTTCTCTTCATATCGTTGTTTTCGTAGTTGGCCTCGTTGCTATATTCGGAGGTCTCATATACTGGGCTGGCAGAAACAACACCGCACCCGGAGCCCTCGACGTTTTTGCATCA
Source organism: Patescibacteria group bacterium (assembly GCA_038063755.1). Classification (GTDB taxonomy): domain Bacteria; phylum Patescibacteriota; class Minisyncoccia; order UBA6257; family 2-01-FULL-56-20; genus JBBTUL01. The sequence goes on along the minus strand of JBBTUL010000013.1, from coordinate 54,991 downwards.
TGTCTTCGAGATAAGGGGGTGACTATGTATGGCGCGGCTTGGTGTCCGCACTGCCAAAACGAAAAAAAAGCTTTTGGGACTTCGTTCCGGCTCGTTCCGTACGTGGAGTGTCCCGAAAATCCAGCCGTCTGTATTGAAAAGAAAATCGAATCATACCCAACGTGGATTCTTTCCGAAAACAGACGCCTGGTCGGCGAACAGGGGGTCCAGCGGCTATCAGATGAAACAGGCTGTCCGCTCCCCCAGCAATAAAAGAAATTTTTTCGAACAAAGGTCGTAATTTGAAGAAAAAATGAACAATCAGAAACTGTTGGGATGGGTTCTAAGGATCGCTGTTGCGGGAGAGTTTTTGGGCCATGGGATGTTCGCCCTTCAAGGGAAAAAGGATTGGATTGCTTGGGTAGTGAAGATTGCAGGTACCAGCGATATTTTCGCGGCAAAATTCATCTTCGCCGTTGGAATACTCGACATCCTCGTAGCGCTTCTTGTCCTTGTTGTAAGACCGATTCCTGCGGTCCTTCTCTGGGCGGCGTTTTGGGGATTCTGGACTGCATTGGTACGGCCGCTGGTCGGACAGCCTATTTGGGACTTTGTGGAACGCTGGGCGAACTGGGGAGCTCCGCTCGCGCTTCTTCTACTCTCCGGATGGCCTACTTCTTTGAGAGAATGGTTCAGACCAAAGCCAGCTTCAATGTAGCAAGCCAGCGCATGGTAGAATTAAAAATCCTCGCGTATCGAGGATTTTTAGTTTCTAAACCACTGTATATATTATGAACCTGATTATTTTCGGACTTACTTCGGCGCTTCTTTCTTCGATCGGAATCGTCATTGAAAAAAAGGTTTTAAATAGAAGTCATTCGATGGAGCTCTCGTCCTCGCTCGCGCTTGTGAATCTCCTTCTTTCTCTGCCTCTTTTTCTTTTCATCGACCGAACTCACCTCACCTTCCAATCATTAGCCCTCGTCTATCTCGTCTCCCTCATTGCATCAATCGCCTTTCTTTTAACCGCGCGGAGCATTCGCCATATGGAACTTAGCGCCGCATCCCCGCTTCTTAGCGGCGGGGCAGGACTCAGCGCCGTCCTCGCTTTCTTCTTCCTCGGAGAACGGCTCTCGCTCGCACAAATCGGAGGCTTGGTACTTGCAATCTGCGGTACGTACGTCCTTGAGACAGAACGGCATCAAAAACTCTTTGATCCGTTCCGAAAACTCTTTGCTTCAAAGTATGCTCGCTATATCGCCATCTCGCTTTCGCTGTATGGAATAAGCTCCCTCCTTGATCGTATGATCTTGTCGAGGTATTCTCTTCTGCCTTTTGAATATATCGCCATTGTCCATCTTTTTATTGCAGCGAATTTCTTCGTTGCAACGCATATTTTCGGAGGAGGAATACGATCTGTCGTTCAAGAGTTTAAAGACGTAGGATGGCTTATCATCCCCCTTGCCCTCATCACCGTCACTCAACGCATCGCATATGCAGAAACAGTGCGCGTTGCGTATCTCGGAATCGCAAGTGCAATAAAAAGGCTTTCTGGTCTTTTTACAACCATTATCGGAGGGGAATTATTTCACGAATCCCATCTTGTTCGAAAAACGATAGCAGCGAGTATTGTGGTCGCCGGATCAATTCTTGTTGTTCTCTCGTGATTTCAAGAAACACGGAATCTTGACGGTAAAAACACTTCCCTTGCCAACCGCACTTTCTGCGTGAATCGTCCCGTGATGCCGCTCGGCAATCCTTTTCGCGATCGCAAGACCCAAACCAACCCCCTTCACTCCATTCGTGCTTCCTTGTCTTGCGCGATAAAAGCGAGTAAAAATCTTTTTTAAGTCTTCATTCGAAATACCAACTCCCGTGTCCGAAACCGAAAACTCTGCGACTCTTTTCCTCCTGGAAAGTTTGATTTCAATTTTGCGCCCCTTTCCGCTCTTCATATACTTCACCGCGTTCCCGACAAGTGCAGTAATCATTTCCTCAAGTCGCCGCTTGTCTCCCTTAACGACGATTCCAGGCTCGACATCGACAACGACTTTAACGTCTTGCTCTTCCGCGATGATTCTAAAATATTCAATGACCTCATCTAAGAGCTCGCTCAAGCGGACCTCATCGCTACGAAAAGATGCGTGGGCTTCCAGGCTTGAAAAACGAAGGAGATCGTAAACGAACTTCGAAACCTCGTCGACAGAACGCTCGAAAGCTTCTAGCTTCTTGTTTCCGGGAATTGTTTTTTTTAAAAATTCAAGCTCTCCCTTAGCAACCGTAAGGGGCGTCTGAAGTCCATGCGACAAGTCAATCATGATTTGCCGTTGCTCCTCTTGAAGTTCCCGTATCTCATTGGTTCGTTCGAGGACTCGCTTTTCAAGCTCCTTCGAATACTCTTTTACCTTTCCGTAGAGCTCTGCCTTAGAGATTGCAATTGCAACCTGATGTGCAAGCGTTCGTAAAAGCTCGATATCTTCATCGCGATATGGATCTCCGGATTTCTTCTTCCCGAGAATCATAATGCCGAGCGCCTTCTTTTTTAGCGAAACTGGAACAAGAATACCGATCTCGTCTCCCTCGTTGGTCTTCTCAAGAAGCTCAAGCACCGCCACCTGGCGCGTTGAAAACGGTGCCCCTTCGCGCGTAACACCGTTCAGCTCCTCATAAAGAATGGGCTTACGAACCAAGCTCATAACAGACTCGAGAAGATGCGGTTCAAGTCCTCTTATAACCGATCCAAAAGAGCCGCCGGGTACGAGATACGAAAAGCCGATAAACCTCACCGAATCAACGCGGAGAAATCGAATTAACATAGCCGAGACTGTCTCGAATAGTTTTTTCGGTTCGATGGTGTTCCCGAGAGCCTCACTCAGCTCGCGCAAGACCGCCGCATAGTCGTAGGCATCCTTAAAGAAAAATCTGTCGGTTGTTTTCCGAAAAAATCGCTCGCCCGGACCGAATCCAAAAATGCCGATTATCGCTGTGATTCCGGCACTCGCAAATATGGTTGCGTTGGTAACGCGATGAAATAAATATCCAAAAAGCGATGCGAGGGAAAAATAAATCGCGGTAAAAACGGCCAGAAATATAAGGAATATAACTCCGCGCTGGATAATAATCTTGATGTCGAACAGTCTATGGCGAACGATGGCATAACCTGTGAAAATAGCTAGTGCCGACATCCCGTAAAGTCCGATCCGCGAAATCTCTAGGCTCACTCCGTATACCGGCTGTAGAAAAAGATTTATGAAGATTGCCGTTCCGATTGAGATAAAAAACCCGATGAGCATAAGATCGACTTGTCCGGCTCGCCGGAACAGTCTCAACCGTCGGGTACTCGCACGCTCGCGCACAAGCAAAAACAAGCCTCCTCCGGCAAGGTAAACAATATATATTCCGTAGACCGGAAGGAAAAAACCGTTTACGAAATGAATAACTTCTCCCTCAAACCAAACATCTCCTACAATAGCCTCAGTCGCATATGCAATAAGGCCGATAAGAATCGTCGAGAGAACCACTGCGCCCTTAAGGCGGGAGGAAAGATGAGGCCTCCCTGCGCCGCAGAATGAATCACAAAAAAGGAACCAGGCGCAAACGATACAAATTGCAAAAACAAAGTCCATTCTTAAGAAAAACTCCAAAAGAATCCCCCCAAGAAAATCGGCTTCGTTCTCGAAGAAGTTCGCTATCATCCATAAATTCAGAAAAACAACGAATGCGGCGAAGTATCGGTTCGGAGCTAACTTCCTGTTTTTCGAAACCACGAGAATGGCGACGGCGATATTAACAAAAACCACAACCCAAACCAAGGCGTCAAGCATAGTATGTAATCGGAGCAGCTCCACGTCGGAATTATAGCATCAGAGACACCGGAAGAAGCTACTTTTTAATATCGATCTTATATCCCCTGCCCGAAATCGTATAAATTAGCTTCCGGTCTTCTTTTGTATCAACCTTTCTTCTCAAGCTCAAAATGTGAGACTCTATTGTATTCGAGAAAGGATCTGCATCCATGTCCCAAACGTGCTCCAAGATCATTCCTCGAGAAAGAACATTCCCCTTGTTTCGCAAGAGATACTCAAGAAGCATGAACTCTTTTCTCGTAAGATAAATATCTCTCTTTCCACGCATCACCGAGCAGTTTTTGGTGTTAACGGTGAGGTTGTCGATCACTAATATCTCGCTTGCGATTTCCTTTGGCCGCCGCATAAGCGCCCTAATCCTCGCAAGAAGCTCTTCAAAGGAAAACGGCTTACTCAAGTAGTCATCGGCACCGGCGTTCAAAAGCTCAATCTTCGTAGCAGTGTCTGACTTCACCGAAAGCATGATGATGGGAACTGCCTTCCCATTTTTTCGAACATCTTGACAAACCTGCATCCCATTTTTTTTCGGAAGAATATTGTCGAGAACAATCAGGTCGTAGTCGGTAGTCCGCGCCGCGAAAGAACCCTTCTCCCCGTCATCGGCGACATCAACACTAAAAAACTCCGCCTCCAGACTCGGTTTAAGGAAGTCCCTGATCTCCTTTTCGTCCTCAACAAGCAAGATTCTCATTCAATTTCAGTACATTAACTATATACTCCATTCCTGGCGAAGCGCAACAAATGCCTTAGAAAAGTTTTATCATTTCTTCATTCTCTCTTTATCACGGCAATTAGGGGCTTGTGGTATAATATTTCAAATGGAAACTGAACGGCCTCATATACTCCTCGTTGACGATGACTCTCTCATGCGGAGACTCTTTGGAGCATACCTCGCCGAAGATGGTTTCGAGGTGATATATGCCCATAATGGATATGAAGGCTGGGAGTTCGCAAGAAAGTTTTCTCCTTCCTGCATATTGCTCGATATCAACTTGCCAGATATAAACGGTCTTGATCTTGCAGCGCGCCTCAGAAACGACGAATCAACCAAGCGGATCCCTGTCGCCATTCTTACAAGCGCAGATCTTACGCAAGAAGCGGAACGGGCGCTTGGAGAAATCGGTATTTCTCAATACATCCACAAAAGCATCACGAAAGATGAGTTCCTAGATCGCGTACGCCTGCTCGTTCCATCTTCAAATCAAGGAAGGCACTAAACCAAAACCCCGATCATACATCGGGGTTTTCGAAAGAAATCTTTTGCTCGCTTACGCCCTTCTTCGCGAAGCTCTCCTTGGCTTTTTTACAGCACTCTCCTTTTTTTCGCCGGACACATGCTTCCATGAAGCCTTGAGTTCGCGAGAAAGATTCGCTAGGTCCTTCGCATCAACGCTCTTCAGTTTTTTATAGCGGCTCATAACCCCCGCAACAACGTCCTCGTATACTTTTGGGGTGACACGTTCAAGTTGCTCAAGCTTTTCGAGCACTTCTCCCTTCGCCTTAAGCATCCAACCCTTCACTTTCTTCCTGTTTTTTACTCCGTCCTTGCCGTACAGGAAGTACGCTCCCGCAAGGGCAACGGCCGCAGCAGCAGCAACTCCGACTCCCAAAACAACCTTCTTTTTATTCTTGTTTGCCATAAATGGTGTTATTTTATTTATTTTTTTGTTTCGACCTCTTTTGACTTTTGATTCGGAAAAAAGAAATTATCTGTCCGAGCGTGATGCCGTTTTCCATTACATGTTCGCGAAATCGCCTTGCATCGTCCATAAGGTCCTGGATTTCGCACTTCGCTCTCTTCATCACTGCCCGAATATCTCGAAGAATGAGCGTAAGATAGACAAGTAAGATCACAGCTGCCGCCCCGACAAGAACAACGACGATGGTTGTCACGAAAAAGAAGACATCAGCATGGACGAGCGTCTCCATGTGTATAGTATACCACAGCAGAAGAAGGTATAATATTTCTTATGAACAAGCTTGTATTTGATTCGGTAAGTCAGCATCCTCAAATTCTTGAATTTATATCGGCAAGCGATCGATCGCTCGAACTTTTAGGGTACACGAACCATGGCCTCCGTCATGTCACCCTTGTCGCTCGCCGTGCGCGGGAAGTTGCGCGCGAAGTCGGCCTTGACGATCGGACTCAAGAGATTGCCGCAATCGCCGGGTTTTGCCATGACATGGGCAATTTCATGGGTCGCACCCAGCATCACTACTGGGGAGGACTTCTTTTTCATCAGGTTTTTCAAGAGAAACTGCCTCCAGCTGAACTGGTTTCTGTAGTCCAAGCAATCGCGAATCACGACAAAGAGGACATGAAATTTTCGAATCCGGTCGCAGCCGTGCTCGTCCTTGCAGACAAGTCCGACGTAGACCGATCTCGCGTCAGAGAGCAGTCGCTCGAAGCGACCAACGGCGATATTCACGACCGAGTAAATTACGGGACTCTTTCTTCCGATCTTTCCGTGGACAGCAAAGCGAAAAGAATCACGCTTTCGCTAACCATCGACGTCTCGTTTGTTCCCATACTCGAATACTTCGAGATATTCACAGAGCGCATGAGCTACTGCCGCAGAGCGGCGGAATATCTCGGATACCGCTTTGGCCTTGTAATAAACGAATTTCAGCTTCTTTAGCGGGTCATGGAAGTAAGACTGTTCGTCGCCGTGAAGGGATTCATCAGAAATGACGGGAAGATTCTTCTCATCCGAGAGTCGGCAACGTACAAGGATGGCACTCGAACGAAAGAATATGATCTGCCTGGCGGCAGAATAACTCCAGGAGAAGATCTCAAAAAAGCACTCGCTCGAGAGGCGCTTGAAGAAACTGGTCTTCATGTTGCTGTCGGCGATCCGTTTTTTGTAAGCGATGCGGAACCAAAGCCAGTTGTCCGTGGTGAAACGTGGCACATCGTACGAACCTTCTTCGCCTGCGACGCATCGGGAACCGATATTCACCTCAGCGAAGACCACGACGAATATGTCTGGATTGACCCGTTAAAATACAGAGACTATCCGGTTATCGAAAATCTTTTTTCTGCATTCGACGCATACCTGAAGCGAACCGGTCTATGACGATGGACATCACCGTACTCGTCTCTGCGAGAGCGAAAACTGAAAACGTATCGGATGCCCTTGTCGATGAAAATGGAAGGGTGTTCTATCGCGCATCCGTAAAAACGTTACGAGAAAAAGGAAGGGCGAACGAAGCCCTCTGTCGCCTCCTTGCGAAGCATTTTTCCGTTCCTCTCTCGTCGGTAAAGATCAAATCCGGCCACACCTCAAAGATAAAACGCGTAAGAATTGTCTAGCTCCTCCGTCTTATACACAAGAGAGCCTTGTTGTTTTTCGCTCTATGAGGAAAACCATCATCCGCTACAATAAAAATAAACGAACAGTCGAAATAAAATAAAAAAATGTCAGAAAAAATGAAAAATTATCTAGGCATTGCAGGGATTATCGCTCTTGTGGGACTAACCCTCGCTGCGGCCGGATACGTTAGGTCATATTCAAAATCAATCGAACCGTCGTCTTTCAGAAGTTTTTCGGTAACCGGAGAAGGAAAGGTCATCACCGTTCCTGACGTTGCCGAATTTAATTTCAGCGTTGTTACACAAGGAGGCAAAGACCTTGGAAAGCTCCAGGCCGAAAACACCGAAAAGATAAATAAAGCCAATGCTTTCCTAAAGTCGGAGGGTGTCGACGCGAAAGATATTCAAACTCAAGGATACAACGTTGAACCTCGCTACCAGTACTATAATTGCAATCCTGGAGTCCTAACTACGCAACCGACCCCTTGTCCTCCGCCAGAAATTGTCGGATATGTCGTAAACCAGTCTGTAACCGTCAAGGTTCGTGACTTTAGCAAGGCCGGAGGCATTGTCTCGGGTGTCGTAAAAGAAGGGGCGAATTCGGTTTCAGGACTAAGCTTTAAAGTAGACGACCTTGAAAAAACTCGCGCAGAAGCTCGTACAAAGGCTATCGAACAGGCTCGCACAAAAGCCGAGGCGATCGCGAAGGCGGGCGGGTTTAGCGTCGGACGCCTGCTTAGCCTGGGAGAGGCGGGAGAGGTCCAGCCGATCTATGGCCGCGGGGGCGGGTATGGTGGAGACATGTTGCTCAAAGCTGAAAGCTTGGCCGCTCCAGCAATTGAACCTGGATCGCAAGATGTCGTCGTGACCGTTCAAATGCAATACGAAATCGAGTAAGGGACGTCCTTCGCACAGATCGCGTCAAATAAGCCCCTCTGAGGGGCTTATTCCTTTATCGCGTGCGCGCCATCCCAGACAATCCCTCGCATAAAGATAAAAACTTTCGCGTCCTCCCTAGCCAAAACCAGCCACTCGTCGAATTTTTTATTTTCGAGAAGAAGGTCGCTGCGAAGAAGATCTTGTTGCGCCTGAGGAACAAGAACATCCTTTATTATAATTTCGGGGTCATCGCCGTAAATCTCGCCCGCACTTTCAACAATCCTTTGAATATTAATTTGTCCGAACATTCCACGCACCATCTCTTCAACGACCCCGTCGCTCAGTCGTCTTTTGAGTTCTCGTCTTACGAGGCTTTCGTTTATGAGCTGTTCTACTACAACAATTCGAACAATTTGCTCCTTTTCTTGGTAGAGAGGATTCGTACTCGTCGCGCCTCGTGCCTGGGAGAACAAATCGTACATTTTAAGCGTCGCCTTTTCGCGTCGCAAAACGTCCCTTGCGAATAGCGGAGTCGGTCCAACTAGGGCGAGTGGATAATAACCGGAAAGGATAATCACGCCGACAACAAGGAGGATCGCGACGAAGCCGATCCATGCCGTCGAACTTGGAAACATACACCGCTTAGGGCTGTTCATTGGATTCTTGAGGAATCAAGATTATGGTTTTTTCACCCGGTAACTTGTAGTTAAACCTTGCACGAAGTTCTTTCTCTAGATTTTCGGGGCGAAGGTAAAAACTGAAATCGCGTTCGAGTTTTTCCTGATCCTCCTTCGCTCTTTCGAGTGCCGCCTTTGTTTCTCCAAGCTTTATCTCCTCATCTCCCCTCTTCTCCCAAAACGCACTGATCTGCATAACGATAAGTGCAAGAAAAACAACAAGAATGATTAGGATCCAGAGTCGCATCATGATTCTTTCAGCATAGCCTTGAAAGGAAAATGGGGCAACGTTCTCGCTTACTTCTTTAATATTTCGCGAAAAACCGAAACCGGAACCGTCACCCTGCCGCGCTCTTTAAGTTCGGACTTTCCCCTCTTTTGCTTTTTCCAAAGCTTCATTTTTCTCGTTCGATCTCCGCCGTAAAGATACCCAGTCACGTCTTTTTTTAACGCCGCGATCGTTTCGCGAGCAAGAATCCTCCCGCGAACACGAGCCTGGATTGCTTGCGCAAACTGTACTTTCGGCAAGAGATCCTTCAGCCGTTCAACGGTATTTCGCGCTTCCCGCTCCATGTCTTTTTCCGCAACAATACGCGTAAGCGCAGGCACAACCTCATCTGCAACAAGAATTTCGAGCTTTTCCGAGTTCGCCTCCCGCTCCGCCCCAAGCTCGTAACTAAACGACGCAAATCCGGCGGAAGCTGACTTCAGCTGATCATCAAAGTCTCGCACCAGCTCAGCGAGCGGCATAATGCATTCGAGAAGGATGTTCGATCCAAGCGTGTGCATTTCCTTCACTTCAAATGCAAATATTTGGTTTAGCGCAAGCACCGACTGAAGGTAGGATGATGGAACCACTATTTCCATGTCAATCATCGGTTCCCATACCTGGTCGGGATCGTTCGGAAATGCATGCGGTTCTTTAACGATGCGCTCCCCAGTCTTATCTTTCACTCGATATGCGATTGAGGGAAAACTCGTGAGAAACGACAGATGGAACTCACGCTCAAGCCTGCTCGCGGTGATGTCAAAATGCAGCTGCCCCAAAAAACCAACTTTTAATCCGCGCCCCAAAGCCTCGTTTGCATCCGGCTCGATCTGAAGAGCTGCATCGGTGAGCCGTAACCGGTCAAGGCCTTTTTTGAGATCTTCGAATTTCGTCGCGCCGTCGGGATAAAATGAAATAAAAACGACCGATATCGGATCGCGATACCCGACGAGTGCGTATTTTTTGTCTCGCCCGACAGAAGCCTCCGCGCCCTGCGCCTGAAGGATGGTGTCTCCGATCCTCACCTTCTCGGGTTCTTTAAGCCCCGTTGCGATATATCCAATCTCTCCCTCGAAAAGTCCTTTTGCCGGTGTTGTCTGTGGCGAAAAATATCCGGCCTCCTTCGCCTTGCAGGTGGTGTTTCCGGCGATAAGTTCCATGTCTTTTTGTGGAACAAAGCTTCCACTGAAAACCCTGACGTATGCAAGGATTCCTTTATGGTCATCGTAAAGGGAGTCAAAGATAAGAGCGCGTGAGAAAGCGCATTTCTCGCCATCGATTGACTTCGGAGCGGGAACGCGCTCGATTACTTTTTTCAAAAGCTCCTCTACTCCATCTCCTGTCTTTGCAGATATCCTGAAAATATTTTCCGGGTCCGTCTCAAGAAGCTCTGCGAGGGAAATGATCGTTTCTTCCGTCCTCGCAGACTGCATGTCGATCTTGTTCACCGCTCCTATGATAGTGAGTCCCGCTTTTTTTGCCGCACGAAAATTCGAAAGCGTCTGTGCTTGAATCCCTTTTGTCACATCAACCAAGAGAACCGCACCTTCAACCGCGGCAAGCGCGCGGGAAACTTCATATGAAAAATCCGAATGTCCCGGAGTGTCGATAAGGTTTAGCATATACTCCCTTCCCTTGTGCTCATAGCGCATTCGTACGGGAGCCATTTTTATCGTGATTCCCCTCTCTCGTTCAAGGTCAAGCTGGTCGAGATACTGAGCGCGCATCCGCCTCGCTTCAACGGTGTGTGTAATCTCAAGAAACCTGTCGGCTAAAGTTGATTTTCCATGGTCAATATGAGCAGTAATAACAAAGTTTCTGATATGATCCATCAGGGCTTATTATGCGGCAAATAAAAAATCCCGTCTATGAAGACGGGGTGGTCGCTGGATCGATCGGGGATGAATTAATCTGCCGAATTACATCTTCAAGCGGCAGATGGAATGATGTCAACCAAAGTTCCCAAAGATCAGTCGGGTCAGAAATCTTGGATGGGTCGGCCTCGGCGAAGTGGCGGGGATCAAGACATCCAGTCTTCGCCGCAATAACGACCGTAGGACTCCCCTCCTCGAGCTCCAAACGGAATCCCAAAAATACGGTCTCTGTAAAACGAAACCCGTAACTCGTGATTTGTTTCCTGATTTCTTCAGTTTTCTGCGCAACATAAGCTGTCGCAAATTCGGTCATCTTGCGAAGAAGATCAAGCACGTCGGATCCTCCACGGTCTTCTGTGCCGAGGACGCCCGTAGACAATGATCCACGCCGACCGGGCCCATAGTCAAAGTCGAACATTCTCGCCTCCTCCTTCTTGAACTGCTAAGGAGAGCCTACAATCAAATTGCCGAAAATGTCAATGTTTTCGTAATTCGCCCACCTGCGTCTCCAGTATATCCATATGTCGGGGAATCAGTTTCGCTCCAAACAAAACCAGGAGGAGCGGTTATGGATATGTGATAGGACCCAAAAATGCCAGGAGGCGCTTCAAGGGTAAAATCATATGTTCCGCCGGAAATAGGTGCGCCAGAAAGACGTCGTGAATATTCGAATGTTATTTTCGTCGACTTTCCCCTTTCAACCCTTGTCCAGAGCGCAAAAACACTCTTCCCGGATTCAATAAACCTTTCAACGAGCGGGAAGTCCTCGAAGATTTCTCTCGATGCTTCAATCAGAGAAACGTCTGGATCTGCAATGAATCCATTTTTGTACGACACCTTTGGAACTATTTTTTTTGCCACTCCGCCGGTTGCATCAAGAAGCCGCGCGTCTCGCGGAACGAAAACGCGCATGTACGCCTGGTTGGGCTCTCGGTACCACCATTGCACGGCCTTGTTTCCGCCATGAGTTCGCTTTATTTCGAGGCGGTTCGTGATGAGACCTGATTCATCTATGTTGCTGTCAAGCTTTACATCCTGCGTTATGTAGAGATCGGTCTTCGCTCCTCCGATGTTTGCCGGAACAACCGCCAGATAGTCACCCGAGAAAAGCCGTGGTGGCTGAAAAACGCCTCCATCAGCCCCGTAGTATGCGAATATCTTTTCCACAGACGGATCGCTCGCCCAAATCATGATGTCTCTTTCTTGAAGCCACGAAGGAATAAGCTCAAAAATCTTTTCTTTATCAGAAACTTCTCCAATTCGCTCGACAAGCATCGGAAGCAGTTCTTTGAGTACTCGTTTCGGCTCTTTTTCTTTCTTCGCCTGTCCCTCCTGAACTTCCTCCTGAATAGAAACAAGAAAGTTTTCGTTTGTGATCACCGTCCCGGTTGAAATTTCGATTGGTCCAGTAATCTTCAATATGTCTGAAACGAGCCCCGGAGAGACGGCGATCACCGCATCAACGGTCGTCGAAGCGCCGTCGAAAAGTCCCGATGCTTTCGCGAATTCGGAAAACTTAGCCGCTGAGTCAGCATAAGAAAAAAACCAATTTGCATCCGCGGCTCGCCATCGAGATGCGATCACCTGAAGCGGCTTTGGGGGGATTATATTTCGCACGTCAGTTCGATTAAGCTCATTTATGTCGTAGACGATAAGCTTCTCTATCTTCCCTCCCTTAATCTTCGCATCGGCAAAACTTCCCCAAAATCCACCCGTTGGACGCATCTCCGAGTTGTTTTGGAAAATGATAAAGATGTGGCGAGGCTCGGCGCTCGCGAAAGTTGTAATGGTGCTTTCCAGGAGCTGAATCGAACGCGAAAGATGCCCGCTCCACGAAAGATAGCCTTCAGACTGCGGGAGATATTCCCGCAACGCGGAATCTCGCGAAAGAATTTCTGCTGAAAGCTTCTCGATATCCCGAAGGCTGTCCCTCACGCTTGCTAGGATATCCGTAAAAGCAACGCTTCCTTTTCCGAAAAGGACATTTGGAAACCCATCTTCGAATGCTTGTATCTCCCTCGAAATGCGATCCATAGAAACCGAAAGACCAGCAACTGTCCTATATAACGTCGGTATCTCTTTTGCGAATTTGAGTAATTGAACTTTCCCTAAAAAGCTCTTCACGGAAACGTTTCCTGCCGATCCGCCTTCTGAGGCCAAAGGGTTGAGATTTCTGGCGTTTTCCTCGGCGAGGAAACGAATGGACTCCAGTTTTCTAACCGCACCGCCGAACCACCACGCAAACGATCCCAGAGAAATGGCCAACACAAGGAAAACCGTAAGAAAAATGACCATTCTCTTGTTCGGATTTCGCGGCGGATCATAGAGCTTCGCTTCTTCTATCTCAAGCGGAAGCCTTTTTAAAACAACTCCCGCCTTCTCGTCCAATGTTTCGGCGCGCTCACGAACCTTTTCTTCGCGCGATTGCATCCGTTTTTCAACGCTTTGAGGATTTTTGATGTCTCGGACCTCTCTGTTGATATTTTTCCTGCTTACTTTCTCTGGCATGTACTACCATGATATCCCATGATGCGGTGTTTTGCGATGTGATAAAATATAGACATGAATGAAACAACTCGCATCGGCCGAAGGCTTGGTTTGATTGCCCTTATATTCATTGTTTGCTCGTCCTTTAGTCTCATGCTCTTTGCCTCGAGACAAAGCAGCGCGGTCATGGACGAACTTGCGCACATTCCGTCGGGGTATTCATACGTAAAATACTTTGACTTCCGACTGAATCCTGAGCACCCGCCGCTCATAAAAGCTATCGCGGCGCTTCCCCTTCTTTTCTACGATCTCAAATTCCCAACCGAAATCACCGCTTGGACTACGGCCATAAACGGACAATGGGACATGGGAAGAGCGTTTTTGTATGGCTCCGGAAACGATCCTGACCTTATCGTGCGCGTTTCTCGACTAGGTCCAATGCTTCTTTTTATACTCCTGCTTATCCTTGTCTACGTTTGGAGCAGGGAGCTCATGGGGCCCCTTTGGGCGCTCCTCCCAACACTCATGCTTGGCTTCTCGCCATCATTCCTCGCGCACGGAGAATATGTGACCACGGATGTTGGCGCGGCCCTCGGCATCATCCTCGGAACATACTTTTTCGTTAAGATGCTCCGCGCGCCATCGTGGAAATCACTTCTTGCGGGAAGTATAGCTTTCGGCATCGCCGAACTTATGAAATTTTCCGCGGTGCTTCTTATTCCGCTGTTCGGATTCTTGGCTGTTGTCTACGCGCTTTTCCTCCGCGAACAATTCGGCTGGAAAAATCGCCTCCGCGCAGTCTTAAAAGATGTCCTGCGAACGATAGCTGTATTCGCTATCGGTTATGTACTCATTGTTTATCCGGTCTATTTCCTTTTTACTGCCAAATACCCGATTGATCGGCAAGTGGCTGATACGACATATATCCTCCGATCATTTGCGGAAGGTCCGACTCCTCAAGGACAAGTCTGTAAACCAGTTCGCTGCATCGCAGATTTAAATATCTGGATGTCGAAGAACGCGGTGACTCGACCTCTTGCCGAATATATGATCGGCGTCCTGATGGTGGTACAGCGTGCCGCGGGAGGAAATACGAATTACTTCCTGGGGACAGTCTCGAACGAGGGTTCGCGCTGGTACTTCCCTGTCGTCTACCTGCTCAAAGAGCCGATTCCAATTCTTATTCTGGTTTTAAGCTGGCTCATAACCACGCTTGTTCGAAACACAAAAACACTTTGGAAATACGGTAGGCGGACCGGAGTCATATTCGTTGACTATCTTAAAAATCACTTTACGGAGTTTTCGATCGCCTCTTTCGTCGTTCTTTACTGGGTCTACAGCATGAAAAGCCCGTTAAATATCGGTTTTAGACACCTCTTCCCAAGTCTGCCGCTTCTTTATATTCTTGCGGCAAATTTCTGGAGAAAGTCCGTTGCGAACATTGAAATCCCGTACGCCGAATCACGATTGCAGGTGTTCTGGTCCTTTATAAGGTCTTTTGCTCGCGCTTCGCTTCGCGGATCTTTTATTTTCGCCCTCATGCTTTGGCTTGTGTTTGAAACGATCATGATTGCGCCAAATTTCCTCTCATACTTCAACCAGTTTGGAAAGGGAACCTGGGGAGGATATCGATATGTGACGGACTCAAACTATGACTGGGGACAAGATCTGCTGAACCTAAAAAGGTGGGCCGACCTTCGCCCGGAAGTAAAGAAGATCGCCCTTGATTATTTCGGCGGCGGGGATCCTGCGTATTATCTCGGCGGCCGCACTGAGAGCTGGTGGTCATCGCGCGGAAATCCAAAAGATGCTGGTATCGAATGGTTCGCAGTTTCTATAAACTCAATTCAGGGATCTATCCAGCCCGTTGTAAGCACAAACGGCTTCGTAAGAAATCCTGCTGATGAATACTCATGGCTCACCAAGGGAAGAAAATGGGAGCCCGGCCTAGGAGGAGCCCCCGTCCCCGACTACCGTGCCGGAACTTCGATATTTATTTACAAGCTGTAATAAAAAACTTCCCGCCCAAAGCGGGAAGTTTTTTATGCCGCCTCGGCTGCATAACAGCGTTTACACAAAAGACGCTCAAACTCTTCCGTGGTGTATTTCGAGAGAAACTTCGCTTCGCAACGAAAACAAGTTCGCTCGTGCTGTTCCATGTTTTTGATCCATAGCCCCACTTTCTCGCTCGTGCGGCAAAATGGGCATCTCCTTGGCACTGGAAGGTTCTCCCGCCGCAAGTACGCAAGCTCCATTTCAATTATCATAAATCCACGGCCGCATGAATCGCATCCGATAATCTCTTTTAGAATCTCGTCTGAAACGTCTTTGACATGATCTGGAATGCCGCTCGCGGTAATCGTCGTTTTGTGCTCGCTCTGTAAAATCTTCCTCCACGGATATCCCTCTCTTTCGGCTTCTTCCTGCGAAAGCGGAAAAAAGTTTTGAATAAACGCTTCGTTATAGGCGTGCGGAGAAAAATCAGATGGAAAAAATTCTCCGTATCCATACGCTCTTCCCCTTCGGTCTCGGAATGGATTCTTTTTCATGTCTTCTTTAATTTTCAAGACTAGCTGCTCGTACTCTTCTTTTGGATACTGCTTATTCAAAATACAATATTGCGCTTTTTTCATACCGACACATCCGAAACAATGAGAGCTTCCTACTACGATTTTGCAATACTCCAGATCAATACAACCAATCCCGCACTCCTCGGAAAACTTAATACCCGAACTCTGCGTTCCGCAAAGCATTGAGTCGTAAGAATCGGAAAGGCCGTCTCCCCAAGACGTAACGTCATAGAGGTCGCTGTTTGTACCATCTGAAATCATTTGGATGAACCGGCAGTCCTCCCCTTGATTTACCTGAAACGAATCTCTCACATTTTTTGATTCGTAAATCTGCGTACCGCTGCACGCGACAGCTCGATCGCCAAATTCTGCTTTTGGAATTTGGGTATTCCAAAACTCTTCTGCCTCTTTCGCCGCTTTTTGATAGCCGCCATAGGACCCGAGATCATATTTCTTTCGCTCGTTCAAATATTCTTCCTTAGAAAGCTGCTGGTTCTTGAAACAATATTTTTTATTTTTGAGACTCGCGCACATAAAACAATTCGTACAATTTGAACAGTCTTTCAGGAATGCGCTGTCAAGCGACTCTATCACATAACTTCTCGACCCGACGCAATTGTTACACTTCCACGAATGCATTGAGTCGTATAAGCGTTCGGACTGTATGCACATTGCGCAATCGAAAAGCGCCTTGCAATGCTCGACATAAAAGCTGTAAGCGGAATCTTCGTCGTCATTTGAATGGTAAAGCAGATAGCAATTTCGCAGGTTCCCGGAATTGCTTGTATATGGGGACTCTTTCGAGGTCAAAATGTCGAGAGAAAGTCCTATGACGGGAGTTTTGTGAAGTAAATCCCCAAACTGCTCGAAGAATGTTTTTGTTGGGTTATAGTCTAGGGCGTGCTCATGCTGATCCCATGCATCAGACCACCAGCACGACGGACAATACACAACATAGGGCGCATCGGGAGCATACACCGACATCACGAGCTTTTTACAAAGATCGCAAGGGCGCTTATAGAGAACAAACGTGTTTAACCAGATGAGCCTTCTTTTGAGTCGGCACTCCGGACACCACGTCGGAGGTGGAACTCCTATTTTCCTGTAGAAATCGAAGTCGGCAGGCTCAATGGTGAAGTCCTGATGGCAGCTTTTGCACTGTTTTGTCTCTTGGCTCATGAGGGGTTGTTTATTCCGATCGGATCGTGAATCCTCTGTTTTGTTTTTTTCGCCCGTGCGAAGTCGCCGCAACCAGTCCATCCACCACCTACGTATCAACGGCACCCGCCAAGCTTATTTATAATACACCCTATTTTGAACTCGAAAATCGACGGAGGTTAGCTTCGTAAAGCCGGTCTTTTCTCTAAGCGAAGCAATTGCAGCCTCGCCACCCACGAGCGGGAATCTTAGACTGAAGTAAAGCGTCGGGCCCTCCGCCATCGTTGCGCGAACTTCTTCAAGGGCATCTTTGTCGACAGCGATCTCCTCGATGCCAGCATCCATTCCCCGAAGGAATCGTAAAACCGAAAGCAGATTCGAAAAAGTTTCTCCCGAACGGACGTAGGAGCCGCCGTAAAGCTTCGGCGTCTCTGAATAATCCTGTATCACAAGAATCAATCCTCCGGCTGATCCTGTGGTTCGCTCGGTCGTAAAACCTTCATGATCAAACCACCAGCACGATCGATCGCCTTCTTCGAGAACGAAACACCAAATACCAAATCGCTCCCTTTCTTCAACTTGAATGGCGATTTCTCGGCGCGCATAGGAAACATTGATACTTATTTTTTTTACCTGTGGTAACAGCCTTAGGTCATCACCCGAAAGTTCTTTCGGCCAAATTAGCATATTGCGGTATCCAAAAACATGGCGCCCAAACGAATCTTTGAAAATTTTTGCTTTAAGCAGCGAGCTTACTTGCTCTTCTGAAACGATGCTGTTTCCGGAAATTTTTATGGTTTTCGCCCAAAAAACGCCTGATCGCAACACGATCCATCCAAAAGAAAGAACAAGAAAAAAAATAAAAAGGAGAAAAAAAATAAAGAAACCGAATTGCCTTGCCCGCCTTCGCCTCAGAGCAATATCGCTTACATCTCGAACGTCATGCATATCACTAATTCTATACCACGCGCCGCTCCATAAGAGGATTCAGGCGCGTCAAAACTTCATAATGATGCGTAGCAGGCATGCGGGAAGCGATCTCTAAGGCGTCAATATGCTCCTTTCCGTCGGAACCGATGAGGGTCACGATATCGCCCACTCGACATGGGATACCCGTCGCGTCGACCACGACAATGTCCATGGAAACGCGGCCCAATACCCGCGCACGCCTTCCTCGGATGGCAACCTCGCCAACCCTTGAAAGCGCAACCGGAAAGCCGTTCCAATAACCGACTGGGAGTATTGCAATGCGTGTCGCGCGGCGCAAACGCTCCGTAAGGTTATAACCAACGTAATCTCCGGCGCGAATTTCTTTAACTTCGGTGATAATAGTCTTCCATGAAAGGACCGGCTGAAGGACGATCTGTGGTAGTTGAGCTTCAAGTTCGGCGGAAGCGTGATATCCGTAAAGTCCCATGCCGACTCGGACCGCATCTCGATGATAACGATCTCCAAGCATTGTGCCACCCGTTGCAGCCACATGCGTCATCATTCCCGGAAAAAGAGACTGGAATCTCTGCTTCATCGCTTCAAAACACACATACTGCTCTTCAGCAAAACCAGGATATGCACGATCTTTCGCCGCGGCAAAGTGGGTATAAATGCCCCGAAGGTTTGGCTCGAATTTCTTTTTCTGCTCTCGAAGAATTTTGAGAACTTGTGGTAGGTCTTTTTTCACAAAGCCTCGTCGGTGCATGCCGGTATCGAGCTTTAGGTGAAACGCCGGACGCTCCTTCGCGCGATAGAATGCTTTTAGGTCTTCTAATGTGGAAAGGCTGAGCGTGATGTCTTGTACTGCAGCAACCTCGAAAAGCTCGGGCAATGTTGAACCAAGAACAAAAATATGATTTTTAATGTTTTGATCGCGAAGGTGTACCGCCTCAACAAGCGAGTCTACGCAAAACCCATCTACCCCTTCCTTCTCTGCAATCTTCGCAAAATCGAAAATACCGTGTCCATAAGCATTCGATTTTACAACAGACCACAACTTCACCTTCGGGCCGATGAGCTTTCGGAAGGTTCGGATGTTCGCGCGGAGAGCCGCGCGCGATATCTCAACCCAGGTTCTCGGAGGAAATAATTTTTTTGCCGACATAGGGCTGCAGGACTTCCGGAATTTCGACCTCTCCTTTTTCGTTCTGATAATTTTCAAGAATTGCGATAAAAACTCGAGGACTCGGCAGGGCGGTGTTGTTCAGCATGTAAACAAATTTTTTCTCCCCTTTTTTGTCGACGTACTTCACGTTCAACCTCCGCGCCTGCCAATCAAGAAAGTTACTTGCCGAACCGGTTTCTGCCCATCGGTTCATTCCTGGCAACCATGCTTCAAGGTCAAATGCACGATACTTCCCCGGACTCATATCTCCAGAGCAAATCTGAAGCCGCCGATACGGGAGCCCCATCTCTTCGTGCATCTCTCCAGAAATCCCCGTCATCTCTTCTTGAATCTTGTTTGATTTTTCGATGTCTGCTTCTGCAAAGACAACCTGCTCAACCTTCATAAATTCGTGCACCCGATATATGCCTTTCACCTCTTTCCCGTAGCTCCCTATTTCGCTCCGGTAGCACTGGCTATATCCGCACATCTTAAGCGGAAGATCTTCGATTTTAAGTATCTCTCCAGAATAGTAGGCAAGAAGCGACGGTTCGGCGGTTCCAACCAAAAACTTCTTTTCCCTGCTCACTTCTCCGGTTAATTCCTTGTCAGGTGTAGCAACCTGATATATTTCGTCAACGCCAGGATCATATTCCAGTCCCTTGAAATATCCGCTCCCAAAAAGCGCGAATTCCTTTACGAGGGTAGGTGGGATCATCGGAGCATATCCCCTCTTTACCATTTTGTGGATTGCGTAGAGCATGATGCCCATCACAAGGAGCACGCCATCGTTTTTTACATAGTACCCGCGAAATCCTCCCACCTTGGTTCCTCTTTCAAGATCAAGGATGTCGAGGTCTTTGCCAAGTTGAATATGGTCTTTTGGCGTAAATGAAAACTTTCTTGGTTCGCCCCAGCTATAAACTTCTTTATTATCCGCATCACTTTTTCCAATGGGCGTATCGGGAGATATTATACTCGGCATCATCACCGCCAACCGATTAAACCGCTCCTCGATACCGGCATATTTTGGATCTGCTTCGAGCGTTTTTATTTTTTCTTTCAGCCCGGCTCCTTCTTCTCTGTTCGTCGCCTTTTTCTGTGCCGAACGAAATTCGTCATGTAGTTGGATGAATTCTCGCCGAGTCGAATCTACACCAAGAAGCTGATCGACAAGTCCAGGATCGATCCCCTTTTTTACCGCAACATCCTTTATTACATCGGGATTTTCTCGTATAAACTTAATGTCCAGCATGAAGTTATCATACCGCATGCACCACGGGAGGAAAAGGTGACTTGCGCGTCGGGATGTCGGTATGCTATATCTTAAAAAAAGATGCTGCAGTATCGTTCAACAACCACCAACGCAACGATGACGACCCCCATTCGAGGGTGTCTCTTGGCGTAGGATTGTACGAATCGTGCATCAAGAAACCCCCTCGGATCCACGAGGGGGTTGTTCTTTTAAAAGGAGTCGCCATGCAGAACGGTCGCGCCTGGGTGGACGAGAACAACATCGACCAGATGGCAGAGTGTATCTACGAAAGCCAAATTGCGAAAAATGCACGAAAGCTTGCAGATAATATTCGCTTACTTAAGCCTGACGAACAAAAGCAAAAACTGCAGTCCTTTGTGAGCGGTCTGTCGCATTTGATTCAAACGATCGGAAATCCGGAAGCCCTCCAGGTGTATATTGTTTATCTGCGAATATGTTTCATGGTTGCTGGAATCGAACCCGCTCCATCGCTACACATTGAGCGTATGGAGATTCCCGAACGTCGCAGCTATTGTCTTTCGATGGGCGCGGAGTTGCAGCGCTCGGTCAGGATGGCGGACCCGATAGTTGAATTTGCGTGCTTTCTCGTGAGCATTCCCATCGCCCTCGGAAGTCTTTCGATGGAAGCGATCTTTAAAGGAGAGAAGCAACCGCATGACTTCAGTGGATTTGGCGGCTGTCCGTAGCGCTTCGTTCCACAAACCGCGAAGAAAGCAGATGAACAAACCGCAAGAAACTGGAGTCCAGTGTTGTGCGTGCGGGGAAAACCTACGTGTTCATTCTGCCGAAACCACGGCGTTTTGCGGGAATAAAGATCTCTGCGCTTCCGTACAGCGCCCCCGCCCATTCAACGGAAACACCGCTCGCTGCCCGAAGTGCGGTGCCGGAAATCTGCAGGCTGAGGGCGGCGGCTTTGATCGCTTGATGATCGACGTCTGTAGCTCGTGCGGGAACCGCTCGCATCATCTTCTTCGAAGCGCCTGCTAACACTCCTATCTGGTCGGGGCTTGCGCAAAAACGCAAGCCCCGCAATTCTTCTTTCAAAGAAAATCGCTTATAATGAAAATACTAATCATTAATCTCATGTCAAAACAAAACTCTCACTCGCTCGACGGAATTCGCCACTCACTTGCTCATTTGCTCGCATCATCCGTCATCGATCTTTTCCCCGGAGCCCAAAACGCAATTGGCCCCTCCATCGAAAACGGATTTTATCAAGATTTTGACCTCCCGCAGCCAATATCCGAAGAAGATTTCCCGAAAATAGAAGCGAAGATGCGAGAAAAAATGGCCTCTTGGAAAGAGTTTTCAAGGCGAGAGGTTTCCGTAGATGAGGCAAAAAAAGTTTTTGCGTGGAACAAATACAAGTCTGAACTCATAGACGAATTCGCTGGTGATGGCAAAACCATAACCTTCTACACCTCCGGTGATTTTATCGATCTGTGCAAGGGCGGCCATGCGGATAATATGCAGAGTATAAATCCGGAGACGTTCAAGCTGGAACGCATCGCTGGAGCCTATTGGCGTGGAAGTGAGAAAAATAAAATGCTTACCCGAATTTACGGTCTGGCCTTTGAGACAAGAGAGGAACTTGACGCACACATCAAGATGGTAGAAGAAGCCAAGAAGCGGGATCACAAAAAACTTGGCCCCGAGCTCGATCTTTTTGTTTTCTCGGATCTCGTTGGCCCTGGACTTCCGCTCTGGACTCCCAAGGGCACCATCCTCCGAAATCTCCTGGATGATTTTGTCTGGCAACTCCGCAGGGCGCGAGGATACGACCGCGTTGAGATCCCCCACATCACCAAGAAAGAGTTATATGAAAAGAGCGGCCATTGGGAAAAATACAAAGACGATCTTTTTCGGATCGAAACACGCGAAGGTCATGAATTCGCGATGAAGCCGATGAACTGCCCACATCATACCCAGATTTTTGCACGAAAAAAATGGAGTTATCGCGAATTGCCCCAAAGATACGCCAACACCACCACCTGCTATCGAGATGAACAAAGCGGCGAACTCTCTGGCCTCTCCCGCGTCCGGGCTTTTGCTCAAGACGATGCACACGTCTTCTGCCGCATGGCACAGGCGAAAGAAGAGTTTCTGAAAATTTGGGATATCGTATACGAATTCTATCCGGTTTTCGGATTCGACCTTCAGGTACGACTTTCAACCCACGATCCGAAACAGCCTGAAAAATACCTCGGCGACAAAAAGCTCTGGGCGAAAGCCGAGGGAGTTCTTCGCGAAATCGTTACCGAAAAAAAGATAGATTGGATTGAAGGGGTTGGTGAGGCGGCATTCTATGGGCCAAAGCTCGATTTTATGGCAAAAGACGCTATCGGTCGCGAGTGGCAAATGGCAACCATTCAGCTTGACATGAACATGCCAGAACGGTTTGATCTTTCATGCATAAACGAAAGCGGGAAGATCGAGCGCATCGTCATGATCCACGCCGCAATCATGGGGTCCATCGAGCGATTCCTCGCGGTTCTTATTGAACACCTCGCCGGAGCGTTTCCGCTTTGGCTTGCGCCGACACAAGTTGTTATTCTTCCGGTCAGCGACAAATTCTCTCAATATGCGGAAACCTTAAAGCTTGAAATTGAGAGGGCTGGATTCCGTGTTGAGCTTGGCGGTGCCGACGAAACTCTCGGAAAACGAATCCGCGGGGCAGAAATGAAGAAGATCCCCTATGTGCTCGTTGTCGGCGAAAAAGAAGAGCTGGCAAGAAGCGTAAGTGTCCGGCATTATAAGCGAGGGCAGGATGGAGTGCTTTCTCTCGAGTCGCTCATAGAAAAATTGCAGAAAGAAACAGCTTCGCGGTTCATGTAAAAAACCCGCCGTTTTAATTGGCGGGGGTCCTGCGAAATAAATTCAGCCCGTTACCGGACGAGGCATTTCGCCAAGCAAGACGAGATCGGCTGCGAAGTCATCTTCGAGGTTGACTTCGTATCGCCGATGAAGGTCGTCTTTCTTGGCCTTGCTGGTCTTGGGCGACCGATGATGGCTAAGAAAGAATGAAAGCAGGGCAATTCCTCCGCCCAAAATGACAACCTTTGTCGCCGTCTTCATGTCAGCTCCTCGTCTCGAAGTTCTGATATCATCAAAACCCTAGATGCACATTCTGTCAACTTTTGCGGAAGCCGCTTGCGGCGAGAGTGAAAAAAATAAAAACCGCAGGTGTGTGCGGTTATTTGATTTCCCCTACTTCGCCTGGCCAGAAAGAAGACGCTCTATCGCGTCCCCCACGGCTTTGGATCTTTTTGAAACTTCGAAAAGTAGAAGACGAAGCGACTCGTGCAAAGCAGGAAGAATTTCATATGAGATCTTTGGATCACAAAGATCTCGCCCTTCAATTTTCCATCCAATCACGTCCAAAACTTTTGACCGCGACTTTTCTTGCATCCCAAGAGCAGACATCCTATATGGGTAAAAAAACTTAATCCTTACGTCTCCATGCTCCTTACAAACTACCCATTTATACCCCCCGTCGCGTAACGGAATTGAAAACCCATCGTTATGCTTTTCGGGAAAAATGTTGTCTGTGTCCAATCTCTCCAAAAGAAACTCCAGCACGGTCAAGATATCTCTTTTCATCTTTCTTCTCGCATCCAGCTCCTTCAGAATGGTCATCATCTCACCAACGCCCATCTCGCTTCGCATTAGGCTTTCTTCCCCTGTAAATCAATACCAAAACTGCCTCAATTCTGGTACAAATATATAATGAAGTCAAGGGTAAATAGAATTTTGGTAATAGTGGGACCGACCGCGAGCGGGAAATCCGCCCTGGCAGTTCAAGCCGCAAAAGCTTTAAGCGGTGAAATTATTTCTGCCGACTCTCGCCAGGTCTACCGCGGACTCGATCTCGGGTCAGGAAAAATTACCAAGCGTGAAATGAAGGGGGTTCCGCACCATCTTCTCAACGTCGCCTCTCCAAAAAAAACATTTACAGTCGCAGACTATCGAAGAAAAGCAAGAAAAACGCTTCTTGATATCGCGCGGCGCGGTAAATTTCCGATCGTTTGCGGAGGAACTGGCCACTACATCGACGCGCTTCTCTATGATTACGACCTTCCACAAGTAAAGCCGAACGAAAAACTCCGCAAAGCGCTTTACCTGAAACCTACGGAAGAACTTTTCGCAGAACTTTCCTTAAAAGACCCCCTTCGCGCCACCTCGATTGACCGGCTTAATAGAAGACGTCTTGTACGAGCTCTCGAAATTGTTCTCACAACCAAAAAGCCGGTTCCCTCTCTCCCGATCGAAAAAAAACATTGGAAAAATTTTGAAATCATAAAAATCGGTATTTCCCGCACGCCGAATGATCTTAAAATGCGCATCTCAAAACGACTTCGCGAGCGCATCAAAAAGGGCATGATCGCAGAAGTAAGACACTTAAAAAAACATGGGGTCTCGGATAATCGCCTCGAGACTCTCGGGCTTGAGTACCGCCGCATAACCGAATATCTATCCGGAAAAATCACGAAAGCCGAGATGCTCCGCTCCATTGAAGCGGAAAGTATACAGTACGCAAAGCGGCAAATGACCTGGTGGAAAAAAGATGTCGAAATTACCTGGTTTCATGATACACGGTCCGCGCTTCGTATCGCGAGAAAAAAATGCGCTCAAGGTGAGCGCGTTTAGGATTCAGGAAAGAAACAAGCATAGAGAGCATCGACATCTCCTATCACTTCAAGGTGAAAATTTGCCTGAAAGAACTCTTCGACTGCCTCAATAACTCCGCAAGACTCAAGAACCAACAGCCTAGTTCTTAACCACATCACCTCTTCGTTCGAAAGCCTCCACTCTTTCTCCGGGAGTTCCTTCCGCAACTTTCGAAGCTCGCTTTCCGGTTTCGGCCCAAGAATCCAAGCCGGGTAGCGATACTTTCCAATGTCGAATGTCGCCCCCCGCGAGTGCGAACCTGGAAGAAGTCCTACGGACGATGCGGCATTTTTATTCTTCTTCGCAAGCCTCCTTTGAAACTCAACTGTTCGCAAGCTTGCATTTATGGGGAGTGGAACTCCAAATTCTTCAAAGAATGGCTCTGCGACAAGATCAAGTAGTACCGCTTTTGCCAGCGGCCTTGTCCACCTTCGTTCTTTGTCGAAGTCCGGATGGTACCGGACAAACTCGTATCCGAAATCTCCTTCGCGCGGCAACGAAACAAGATCACCAGAAGCACGAAGTGCTTCTGCATCCTTTTCGGTAAACACCCGGCTCCATTTCTTGTGATCGGCAGCAAGATTCTCGTAAAGAATCGAACAAGTCCCGCCCTTAAGACTCACGGTCTTAAGCGCACGCACATCCTCAAACGAAAGACTCTTCCAATCCTTCCTGCCGCAAACCCTTGTGGGTTCTCGGGCATAAGCGAAAGATGTAAAGAAAAGAAGCAGGACAAAGACGGTCCGAAGGACTCTCATAAGCACCTCCATCCCTTTTCTCGGAATATGCTTATTTCAGCCTATTCCGAGAAAACCTTGCGCGCAAGAATCATTCGCCCCTCATGACTCGCCTCAAGAGTTCGGCAATAACCGCAGGCTCTCCCCTTCCCTTAAGCCTCTTCATAACCTGCCCGATAAGAAACTGTAGCGAAGCTTCTTTTCCTGCTAAGTAGTCAGAAACAGCTTTCTCGTTTTCCGCAACCACTTCGCGCGCCGCTGCAGCAAGAACTCCTTCGTCGGTTACCGTTCCAAACCCGCGAGTTTTCATTATCTCTTCCGGATCGACGCCCTCTTCAATCATTATCACGAGCATGTCCTTCGCTTGCCGGCTTGTTATTTTGCCGTCGGCAATGAGGTCGATAAGATGCGCAAGGTGCCCTGGACCCACCTTCATATCCTGCATCTCAATTTTCCTCACATTTAAAAGACCCTTAAGATCACTCGTAAGATAATTATTAAGAAGCGCAAAAGATCGCTTTTTCCCCTCCATCCCCTCTTCCTCTGCGCTTTCCCTCTCCGCAAGTTCGCTTGTCGCCTCTTCGAAGTAGTCTGCCATACGCTTTTCTTCTATTAAGACATCTGCCTGATCGGAAGAAAGCGAGAATTCTTTTATAAACCGCTCGCGTTTCTCTTGGGGAAGTTCCGACAGTTCTAGCCGGAGACGGTCGATGTCAAATACGTCAGTTGTAAATGATGGCAGATCCGGCTCAGGAAAATAGCGATAATCCTGCGCCTCCTCCTTTGAACGCTGACTTATGGTCTTCCGCTTCACGTCGTCCCACCCTCGCGTCTCTTGTATGATTTTCTCGCCGCTTTCAAGCGCCTTTTTTTGCCTCTCGGCTTCGAACCGTATTGCCCCTTCAACCGCGCGAAATGAATTCAAGTTTTTAACCTCGACCTTCGTTCCCATGTCGAGGCTGATGTTCACCTCAACGCGCATCTCCCCTTTCTCCATGTTCGCGTGAGAAACGCCAAGATAGCGAAAGATGCGCTGCAGTTCTTTTGCAAATAAAACCGCCTGTTCTGCGCTTCGAATATCCGGCTCTGTCACGAGCTCCATGAGCGGCACTCCGGCTCGATTGTAGTCCGCAAGGCTCTGCCCGTCTTGATGGATAAGATTCCCGGCATCCTCTTCGAGGTGAATTCTCTTGATTCGCGCACCGCAAAGCTCTCCGCCTAAAACAAGGGGTTCGTCGTACTGGGAAATCTGGTAACCCTTCGGAAGATCTGGGTAAAAGTAGTTTTTGCGATCAAACTTTGTCCGCTCGGCAATTTTCCCGCCAAGCGCAAGTCCCGTTCGGATAACATGCTCAATCGCTTTTTTGTTTATCGTCGGTAGCGCTCCTGGATGACCAAGACATACCGGGCAAACATTCTGGTTCGGCTCTTTCTCGTGCGGATCATTCAAAGAATCACAAAACATCTTTGTTCTCGTGTTGAGCTCCGCATGAATCTCAAGCCCGATTGTCGAAACATGTTCCTTCATAATCGTGATAGTGCCATTGTATCACCTTCGCGGCAAACAGTTCAAAACCGCTTGCAACTTCTCACGAATCCCGATATGGTAATCGCAGAATCTTGATTTATGGAGGCTCTGTGGGAAAGCCGATCAGGTCGCCGAAGACAATCTCCGATCCCGTCTTGGGATCAATCGATATTCGGCCGATTTTGCCGATTGTCTCGACAAGACAGTTCCAATTGTTGAGCGGAAGACATCAGCTCGGCGCGACATACGTCGTCTTTCCGAGCGCAACCCACTCAAGGTTAGCGCACTCGATTGGCGTATATCAGAGAACAAGGGGTCTGGTTCAAAGACTCGTGGACCTCAATCTTATCGATAGTGACACCGGAAGAGCAGTCGAGGCTTATGCAGCTTGTCATGACCTGGGGCACGGTCCATACTCTCACCTTTCCGAGGCATTCTTCAAACCGCCAGGTCCTAGCGATATGAGCGTAAACAGCAGGTTGAGCGTTCTTCGCATCCTTGAGATCCGAAGCGCGATTGAGTCTTGTGGGGTAGACCCTGAAAAAGTTCTTGCGCTTGCAAGGCACGAGGACCCACGTCATCAGATTGTGAGCTGCCGAAACCTAGGAGCGGACAAGCGCGACTATCTCGAAAGGGACGGCCTGGTTACAATTCGCAGCGCACCGGTTGGACTTGACTTCCTCGAAAAGCACATCTACCTTCTCGATGGGAAAGTCCTTGCAATCGACGAAAAAGCAGCAGATCATGCGCTCGACCTTCAGATGTTCTATCTCAAGATGTATAAAAATGTATATCTAAGAATGACATCCGCCATCGTAGAGCGAATGCTCCAAAAAACAATCTATTATCTACTCTCACGCAAGGAGCTGGAGCCACATATCCTCGAAGGACTCACGGACTCCGAGCTCATCGGAAGAATTTCTTTTTCGGAAAATCCAGACGTGCAATATCTCTATGAGAGGTTCAGGGTACGCAACCTCTTTAAGGAAGCTTTTGCCCTGCGGCCTGAAGAATTTGTCTATGCGAATCGCCGATCTACGAAACATCGGACAACCGTAGGTGTCCCAAGAGAAGTAATTGAGCGGCTTGCAGGGCATCCGAAGGTTAATGGGAAGTCAATGTATTACCTGGATGCTGTCGAGCGAGAAATCGCAAGACTCATCGGGATCCCAGAAACATCCGTTGTCATCCTGGGTGTCTCCGGAAGCGAGAAATTCAAACCGCAAGATATTCCTGTATACAATTCGTCAAGCGGTCTTTATGACTCGCTCCAGAGCATGCGGCCGGAGCACTTCGAGAGCCTCGTCGAGACGGCGCGATCGCAGCAGGCGCTTCGCGTGTGTGTCGCCGAGGAGTTTCGTGCGAGGGCGAGCAGCCCAAAATACGCGAAACTCATCCAGGACCATCTTCTCGGCATCGTCCAAACCGCCCCGTAATAAGGCGGTTTTTATTTTTTTAGATACTCGCAAACAACGCCCCACAGAAGCTCATGAATATCCTCGATTGAAAGAAGCTTTCCGTTTTTTACGCATTCAATAAGGCGAACCTCTCCCGGAAAGGCCTTCGCCATCTCTATGTACGCGCTTTCGGCTTGTTTTAAATGTGAAAGATCTGCTTCATGAATGTCCCGCTTCGCTCCACCGATATACTTCCTTTTCCCTTTCTTGTCGACAAGTTTCTGTGAAATCTTTGCCGGAACATGAAGAATTACCGTAAGATCCGGTCGAGGAATGCCAAGAACCTTATGCTCGAGGTCGTGAAGCCAGACAAAAAATTCGCTCCTCTTTTTCCCGCTTTTTATTTTTGCTCCCTGATGACCCATATTCGACGCAACATAACGATTGCTGACAATCACCATTCTCTTCTCTCTCCATTCTTTGAGCTGTGGGGCGACGTCAAATCTATCGAGCGCATAAAAAAGCGATGCCTTGTATGGTCCTACTTCCTTTACCGTCCCGTATCTGCCGTTTAAATACTCTCGGACAAAATAAGACGACTCTTTGTCGTACTGAGGGAAGTCGAACGTGGCAACGTCGCGCCCATCCTTCTTTAGCCGCTCAACAAGCTTCCGAAATTGCGCAGTTTTCCCGGAGCCGTCTGTTCCCTCGATAACAAAAAACTTTCCTTTTTTCCTCATGGTCGTATTGTATTTTAGTTCTGAGCAAAAAGAAATCCCGCCCCGACTTTCGTCGGGGCGGGATCTTGTTTCATGTCACTCTGGTCTATTGTGTCTCTGTTCCCTTGGGTCGCTAGCGGGCGGGATCGAGCCGGATTACCCCGTAATCTCTATTCCCATGCTGCGGGCTGTACCCTCTACCACCTTCATCGCTGCATGAACGTCGTTTGCATTCAGATCAACCATCTTTTTTTCGGCAATTTCCATAACCTGAGCTCTTGTCACCTTCCCAATTTTCTGCTTTAGGGGATCGGCGGATCCTTTCTCAACTCCTGCGGCCTTCCGCAGAAGCGCGGACGCGGGAGATGTCTTGAGGACAAAAGTGAAGCTTCTGTCGTCGTAGATCGTAATTTCGGCCGGAACAACATCCCCTACCATCTCTTTCGTCGCCTCGTTGAATTGCTTACAGAAATCCTGAATATTTACCCCGTGCTGACCAAGCGCCGGACCGATCGGTGGCGCTGGATTTGCCTTGGCGGCTTCGATTTGCAATTTTAATACTGTCTTAATTGGCTTTGCCATTGTTGGCTAATAGTATCAATCGTAATTAAAGTTTGCAAGCTCTACACCTTCTTAACCTGCAAAGAATCGAGCTCTATTGCGGTGTCTCTACCGAAAACCGGAACCATCACTTTTACCCGACCGCGGGCTTCGTCGACTTCAGAAACCTTTCCGTCGTATTCCTTGAATGGTCCGTCAATGATCTTTACAAGATCTCCCGCACGGAGGTCAACATTAAACTTGTCTTCGTCTCGACCCATCCGATTCAAGAGCGACTCTACCTCCTCCTCCGAAAGCGGCGTTGGCTTGGTGTTGTCAGCACCGACAAATCCGGTTACACGGGGCGTATTTCGGACTACATACCAGGAATCTTCCGCAAGAATCATTCGGACCAAGACATAGCCTGGATAAATTTTCTCTTCGACGGTAGTTCTCCTCCCGCTCTTCACTTTTATTTTTTTCTCCACGGGAACAATAACGTCGAAGATTTTATTCTCCATTGAGAGCGACTCTACGCGCTGTCGAAGGTAGCGCGCGACCGCCTCTTCGTATCCGGAATAGGTATGGACCGCAAACCACTGTGGCTTCGCCTCTTGATTGATTTCAGCGTTTTTTGTCATGGCGTTATCTAAGATTTAAGCACAAAGACTTTTAGCGCGTATGAAAAAAGGTAATCGAAAGCACCTAAGAAAACTGCAAAAATGAGAGAGACAAAGATAACGACTCCCGTAAGATATACCCCTTCTTTTCTGGTGGGCCATCGGACCTGTTCCAGCTCTTGCTTCGATTCAAGAAAGAAGTTTTTGATCTTCGTAAACATGTGGTCTCTATGGTAATGATTTAAATATTAAATGTCAAGATTTCGAACACTCGCGGCATGTGTCTGGATAAAATGCTTGCGTGGAGCAACTTCGTCTCCCATAAGCACGTCGAACATTCGATCCGCCTCTTCCGCGTCCTGGACCCCAACTTGCTTCATAACACGATTTTCTGGGTTCATGGTTGTCTCCCAAAGCTGTTCGGGGTTCATTTCTCCCAAGCCCTTATAGCGACTGACGATCACGGTCTGTCCTTTGAATTGTTTCGTAAGCGCATCCCGTTCGGCATCACTAAAAGCATATTTCACTTCTTTCCCGGACTGCAAGCGGAAAAGCGGTGGCTGGGCAATATATAGGTATCCGGCCTCGATGACTTTTGGGAAATGACGGTAAAAAAGCGTAAGAAGCAAGGTCCTGATATGAGCACCGTCCACATCCGCATCGGTCATAAGGATTATCTTATGATATCTGACTTTTTGGATATCAAACTCGTCTCCGATTGCCGCGCCCATCGCGATTACGAGGGAGCGTATTTCTTGATTTGCAAGCATCTTGTCGAGTCTGGCCCTCTCGACGTTTAATATCTTTCCCTTGAGCGGCAGAATTGCCTGGGTCCGCCTATCTCTCCCCGACTTCGCGCTACCGCCGGCAGAATCTCCTTCTACAATAAAAATTTCTGACTCTTCAGGATGTCGCGACGTACAATCCGCAAGCTTGCCGGGAAGAGCCGAGCCTTCGAGCGCGCCTTTGCGAAGAACGGTCTCCTTCGCCGCTTTCGCCGCTCGTCTGGCTTTTGCCGCAAGCATCACCTTCTCAATAATTCCCCGCGCTTCTTGCGGATGCTTTTCGAGAAATTCTTTCAGCGAATCATTGATAACCGCCTCAACCGCAGTCCGCGCATCTGGATTTCCTAGTCGATTCTTGGTCTGTCCCTCAAACTGCGGATTTTGAAGTTTTACCGAAACAACCGCCGCAAGACCTTCTCGCGTATCATCGCTTGTGAAATTCTCATCTTTTTCCTTCAGATATCCTTCCCCTCGAGCATAGTTGTTGATGGTGCGGGTAAGCGCCGAACGAAATCCAGTAAGATGCATGCCGCCGTCCGGCGTATGCACATGGTTTGCGAAACTCAACTCTCGCGTCTCGATATCATCAACATACAGAAATGCCGACTCAACTTCTAAATTCTCCTGTGTTTTGTGCACGTAGAAAATATCGTCTTGAAGTGGTTTTTCGTTCCTCGTAAGATACTTAATAAACGAAAGAAGCCCTCCTTCAAAGTAAAAACCATAAGCCTCTATTTGCTCCTCGATGCGATTGATGAAATGGATACGAACGCCTTTTGTAAGATATGCCTCTTGCCGCAATCGCTCGATGATACGTTTCTCGTTAAATTCGATTGTCGAAAAGATGGATGGATCAGGCGAGAAGATCGATTTCGTTCCCGTCGCGGAACATGAGGAAACCTTTTTTACCTTGCTTGTCGGTTTTCCTTGTTTGTACTCTTGCACGTAGAGTCCCCCATCACGACAAACCTCAACACGCATCCACTCGGAAAGAGCGTTTACCACGGATGCACCGACGCCGTGAAGGCCACCGGAGACCTTATATCCGGATCCCCCGAATTTTCCTCCGGCATGGAGCGTGGTCATTACGGTCTCAAGTGCTGATTTTTTCGTTTGCGGATGAATGTCGATTGGAATGCCGCGTCCATCATCCTGAACCGCAATCTGATTCCCTGGTAAAAGTTCTACGGTAATAGTTTTTGCATGTCCCGCCATCGCCTCATCGATCGAATTGTCTACGACTTCCCAAATAAGATGATGCAATCCGTCCGGTCCAGTCGAACCAATATACATTCCCGGACGCTTTCGCACTGGATCGAGACCCTCCAAAACGTAAATATCCTTCGCGTCGTATGAAGGATTTATGTCCTGCTTTTTCTTTTTCCCATCTTCGATTTTTGCTCCTTTTTTTGCCATAAAACAGCTCGTTCTCAGCACTTATTTTAACATGAAAAAACCGGAAAACACAAACCAACTTTGTTCGGAAAATGCTTGAAAATTAAGGGGTTATTCGCCCTTCGTCCCCTCGACGAGTCCTGCTCGTGTTTGCTTCTCAAAAACAACATCCTCCTGAAGCTCCTTGATCGTCCGGACGCCGGAATAGCTCATCGCCGAACGAAAAGCATTCAGCATATCTTCAATTTTTTCGGCAACGCTCCCTACGACGGGAACCTCCTCTGTCACCCCTTCCGGCCTCCGAAGTCGATCCAAATTTCCTCTCGTAATACGCTTCGCTTGCGCATGAAACGAAGCTGACCCTTCATAGTTTTTTACCGGAAGACCTCTCCTGTTTACATACGTTTGGGCAGCAGACTCGTTTGTCCCCACGAGGAGATACCCCGTCATGAGCACGTCCGCCCCTGCCGCCAGGGCTTTTACCATGTCTCCTACATTCTTCATGCCGCCATCGCCAACAATCTTCCCCCCGTACTGCTTGGCGATAACCGAGCATTTCGCGATTGCCGTAAGTTGCGGTATGCCGACCCCCATCTCGGATGTTCGGCATACGTGTCCCCTCCCTTGATTCACCTTAACCGCATCCGCGCCATTCTCGAAAAGCAGTTTTGCCCCTTCGGGAGTGCACACATTTCCAATAACCACGGGGAGCTTTGGGAATGTTTTTTTAATCGCCTTTAATGCTTCAACCGCATTTACAGAAAACGCTCGCGCGGTATCGATCAAGAGAATGCTCGCTCCTTCTTTTAGCTGTAGCTCGACCTCTTTTAAGTGTCTTTTTTCAAACATTCGGCCAACGCCGATTGAAGCTGCGGCCAAAAACCTTCCCTGATCATCTCTAAGTGCGCGTGGGTAGTGCATGGTGTAAAAAAGTCCGTGAGCAGTGATAAGCCCTGTAAGCTTTCCTTTTTTGTCCACGAGCGGAAGCTTCTCTACTTTGTTCGCGCGAAGCATAGTAGCTGCTTTTTCAAATTTCACCGAGCCTGGCATGACGATAAGCTTCTTTTTTCCGCCCATGAGATCGCGCACTTTTACCTTCTCGTTTTTTTCGTATTTCCAGTCTCTCGTGGAGAGAATCCCGACCGGACGGAAAGACTTGTCGACAACCACGAGACTCGATATTCCCGTCTCCTGCATAAGACACTTCGCGTCGTGGAGAGTTTTCTCCGGACCGATAGTAAGCGGTTTTTCTATGAAAGCGCAATCGGTTCGTTTAATCTTCCGGATCATTTCGAGTCGCGCCTCAAGCGGAACCATTTGCGGGAGAAACCCAAGTCCGCCCTCTCGCGCAAGCGCGATTGCCATTTCTGCCCCCGTAACCGACTCCATGTTGGAGCTCACAATGGGAATGTTGAGATGAAAAGAATTCGTAAGATACGACCTAAAGTCGCGAATTTCGCTTCGTGATCGCACCGTCGAATAACGATCTGGAATTGCAACGTCGTCGAAAGTAAGCGCTGAACCCGAAGGAAGCCCCTTTCGGGCGAGATACTCTTCTATCGCCTGTTTTTCACTTTTTGTAAGTTCCATAGCAGGGTCATTATACCAGGCGCAACCCCTTGAAGCACACGATATCACACCCCAAAAAAGCCAGACTCCGTGCTACAATGCAGTCGTATTATGCCTCTTGCACATACCCTAAAAGAGAATAAACATCCCCGCATTGTAATCATTGGGGCAGGATTTGCGGGTATTTACACCTACCTAAGCCTCTGTCGCCTAGGCCGTAAAGCCTTGGGGGCGCTCGACATAACGATAGTGAGCAAAAATGACTATTTTCTTTTTACCCCGCTTCTCCATGAAGTCGCTACCGGATCGGTGCACCCCTCAAACGCCATACAGCCACTTCGGCAAATTGTTGATACGTCCATCGTAGAGGTGGTTATCGGAGAGGCAACACGCATCAACCGAGAAAATCGAGTTGTCTCTGTTGGAGAAAAAAACTTCTCATATGACTATCTCGTGCTTGCAACGGGATCAATTACTCGTCTGCCGAGCAAGAACAGTGAATCGATCTTCACGCTAAAAGACCTTAAGGATGCAAGGCGGATAAAAAAACACCTTGTCTCCTGCTTCGAAAAAGCGTCTCGCTCATCGTCCCCCGAAGAGAGGAAGGAGCTTCTAAGTTTTGTTGTCGTAGGCGGTGGGCCGACTGGCGTTGAGCTCGCCGCGGAAATCGATGAATTCGCGAAGGGAGTGCTTGTGCGCGCGTATAAGAAAATTTCTCCGAGTGAGATTGTGACGCACCTTGTTCATGCGAAAGATGAGCTTATTGAGCATTTCCACCCCTCACTCAGAAAAATCGCGGAACGCACGCTCCGAGAAAAAGAAATCGTGCTTCACCTACATACAACCGTTGTCGACATAGAAGATTCGTTCGCTCTACTGCAAAACGGAGAAAAAATACTGGCGCGAACAACGATTTTCGTCTCCGGCATTGAGCCGAGCTCTCCGGAGATAATTCCCGTTCCGAAAATCGGCGATCGGGGAAGAATCGTGGTAAATAAATTTTTGCATCTTCCGGAAGATAATCGCGTCTTCGTCGCTGGAGATGTGTCTGGAATTACCGACCCAAAAGGAAAGCTCGTTCCGCAAACCGCTCAAGCGGCCGTACAAGAAGCTCGATCAGTTGCGGGAAATATCATCTCGGCAATTCAGGAAAAAAGCCTTTCACCCTTCGCCTTTCGCGAACTTGGACAAACTCTTTCCCTGGGACGCTTTTCTGCCGGAGCACGCATCGGAGGAATAACATTTTCTGGTTTTTTCGCGTGGTGGCTTTGGCGCACGATATACGCCTCAAAAATCATCGGATTTGCAAACCGCGTTCGCGTCGTTGTCGACTGGACGATCGGCCTTTTTCACTCACGAAGCATCTCGGAGGAGTAGTTATTTTGACTAACGAGACACACCCCTGCAGTCCGGACAGGCCGCTTCATATGACTCTTCGGCATACTCTTTTCTTGCTCCTTTGCACATACAGCACGCGACGGAAGGATTCGAGAAACCCTTTCCCTTGCAGTAGTCGCACTTCATTAAGCTGTCCACTTCGTCCTGCGTTTGCGGCACGGTGAGCCCTCCCCCGTAATGACCCGAGCCACCGCAGTGGTGACAAATATCCCTTCCCGTCTGCTTGCAGTGTCCGCAAGGCGCCGAGATGGTTCTCTTTTTTTTCACCTTCCCGCTACCGCCGCATGTTTTGCAAACAACCTCCTCTTTTTTTTCTGGCGGTTTTGGCTCTGTTTTCAGTCGCCTCAGGAACTCGCGGAATTTTTTAAATAGGAACGCAATAAATGCGAGAATAACTGCGAGCGTTATATAAAAAACAAACGGAAGCGATCCGCGCGACCCACCAGGATCGTCGTTGTTCGTGCTTGAAGATTTTGCGGTATCCGGTTCGCTCCTCTTTTTTGACGGTGATGATTTCTTGTCTTCTACTGTTGATGAGGGGTTACTTCGAATCCCCGGATCTTCTGCTGGCAGGCCTTGCTCCGGCTCTACCAGAACCCCTCCTGCCGGCAGAGTCTGTCCTGTGGGCTCCCCTCCCGACTGACTTGTAGTGGAGGCATCTGCGGGAGGTGGTGGCTGAATGCCCTGAGTTGACGTTACGAAGTTTTGACTCTGTAACGCTTGATCGAGGTTCATGACGGTCTGCGCCAAAGAAAGATTAAAAAAAGAAATCGCCGAAATTGTGAAAATTGCTATTGTAAGTCCTACAAAGCGAAAAATAGTCATTAGGTGCAGTATAACAAAAAAGCTTCGCGAGAGTTTCGCGAAGCACCTACCTTTAGAAATTATCGTCAGGGAAGATCGGGCTTTGCCGCCTCGCGCTCCGCAATTACCGCCTTCACCGCTTCAAGCTCCCGTGTATGAATTTCGAGCTCCCTGGCGCACTCGCCGGCAAGCAGCGCAACCTGACGCGCGAAAGCCTTAAGATCAGCCTTCATCTCACTGTTTTGGGCAGTCACATTCTCTCCGCATGCCGCCTCGAGTCTGCGAGCCGAACTTTCTAATCCCTCACAAAAGCGCCTGGTTGTCGTAGCAAGACCCATCGCTCTTCTCCTTTGTCATTGTCCTGTGGACAGGATATCAAAAGCCTGGACTTAGTCAACGATCATTCATTTGCCTACGCCCTCCTCACGATCAGATTCCCAAGTCGGCGGATAAATACAAATCCCCCGCCCCAGACGATCGGAAGCCAGACGGGAACACCCCACAGGGAGCCGTTTACCCAAAACTGCTCGCGATAAACTAGTCCCAGTACAACCTCCACGAAAAATCCGAGCGCCGCTCCAGCAAGAAAAAGAAGCCATTCATTTTTTTCTCGTCGATACAACATCGAGACGAGAAGAAGAGCGACGACTCCGAGCGTTATTCCCCATTCGTTACGCACCCATATCTCGATCAAGAAAAATCCGACGAACGGAATGATTGCTGCAAAAATCTCTTGAATCGCGTGTGATTTTTTGTTTGTCATAAAATCTCTTTACTTCCAGCATATCACAGCTCCATCAACCACGTCCTATCGAAAATAAAAAGCGGATTGATGTTATCGCACCGCTGATGTACTTACAACCCGCACTCGGCTCACGGACCCCAAGCTTTCAAGCGCCAAATCATGACATCTGGGTCTCTCAAAAACCCAAACCGACCAACAAGCATCACCGACAACCGTTACCCAGTAGCCTCTGTACGCAAGCCCAACCGCCGTACGAAACACACATGCGTCTGTGTTCATTCCGCAAAGATAGATGTGCATGTCCCGCGAGATAACTCTCGAGAGCTCCGTGGAGCCATCGTCATATACCTTCAAGATTCGATCGCCGGAAGCCTGGAAAACCTCTTCGAGCTCAGGGATCACATCCCAGTCTGTCCGGTCTTCAAGCCCCGTATGCACTTGAAAACGCGTATCCATTTTCTGCGAAAGAATGCGGATATTTGCGACAACTGCTTCATGTCGCTTCCACCATTCATCGTCCAGCAGTTGAGAGTGATTTTCTGCTCGCGTCGTTCCAACCTGCATATCAACGACAACGAGCATCCGGTTCTCGTCGGAAAAGCCGCCCGAAGCAGGACTTCCTGGGTCCACAGTGCCATCCCTTCGGTGGAGAGTTCTTTAAGTAGCTATAGCACTTCGCGAAGCGCAAATCAATACGTAATGCCTATCTCCTAACTACGAACTCTTCCTCGGGATTTTCGGCCTTAAGATTGCGAACAATTTTCTCGGCGACATCACTCGGATTCATATACTCGTCATAGTTCTCCGGACGCGATTCGTCGAATAAATTTGTTCTCATACCTCCGGGATAAATTGAAAAAACTTTTATTTCTGAACCCTGGACTTCTTTCCTGAGCGATTTTGTAAACCCGTCTGCCGCATACTTACTTGCACAGTAGCCCGAAGAATTCGCCCGCCCCTCAAGGGCGCTTGTCGAAAGAATGTTTATTATCGTACCTTCGCCTTGTTTTCGCATACGCATAAGAGCGGCTTTCGAGCCGTGTATCGTTCCGAAAAAATTCACGTCCATCACCTTGCGAACACGCTCGACATCCATCTCCTCAACCGGCGCATGCGGCAACCAGATACCGGCGTTATTTATCCAAATATCTATTCGTCCAAACTTTTCCACAACCGCTTCCGCAAGATGAGACACGTCCTCCTCTTCAGAAACATCGGCCTGCACGACAAAAAAATCGCTTGTTCCACGGAGAGCTTCAAGTTCTTCTTTGTTTCGAGAACTCACGACAACGCGCGCCTTCTGCTTTTGAAACGAGAGGGCGAGGGCTCTGCCGAGCCCCCCCGTCCCTCCGGTGATAACAACAACTTTGTCTAAAAAATCCATGATATGTATTTACTATAGAGTTTTTTCTGGGCACACTCAAGCCTTTCCTGGCACGTTCATGCGATCACCTTTCTTGCGCAACACCAAGCCTCGGAAACTTATGACGCATCGCGATCGTCTACTCCGTTTCTTTGTCGGTGAAAACTACGAGCCGTTGGGAATAGCTCTTCTTTTCTTTATTCCAAGACCCCTGGCACGTTACGAGATTGAGGTGGGCTTTCCCGTCAGTTGAGCCGAACACATCGGGAGTATTTTCGTTATCATTAAATGTTCGGAGTGTGCGCACCACAAATACAGTAATCGCTCCTGTTTCTTCTTCTATATATATCTTGTCTCCCTTTCTTAGTATGTGTAAATCATCGAATACCGCCGGTATGTCATCCTTCCAACCAAAATGCCCGGCGATAACAGAACTTCCTTCCTCCCCGGGACGAGGGCCCAGCTTAAACCACGCCACGCGGTCGGGCCCTTTTGGCACGTCCATCGCCCATTGAGGCGTAAGACCAACCTGCTCGACAGCCGCATCCACGTTGATCGCCGGAATCTTGATGCGTGCCGGAAGTCCCGAACGCACCTCTTCGACGGCAAAGAAGTTCTGAACCGATGCGGTCGCTGTGCCGCCAAGTGGGTCCTGAGGAGTCTCGCCGTCTGCAAACAACGCCTCTTTCGTGAGAATGTGGCTCCCCGGCAGGTCAAAATAGAGAAGCGAAACGACCGCCACAAAGATCACTACTCCGGCCGCCCCCGCGACAAACAAAAACTTTTTTAATGAGATTTTTCTCAACATATATTTCCCAAGAAAACAACAACCGCGCAAGCCGGGTGAGGGTTCGTCCTACCGCTTAAAAATTTTAAAGGCCACAAACACTATTAATACGAGAAGGAGGATCGTAGTCAGTGCGTCTATCGGAGTAGAATATAAACCCTTTGTAGATCGAATGAGGACCTGAAGCGCGGAGGGTAATTCGGGTGCCACTATCGCCGTTGATGGAAACGTCGGCTTGGTCGCAACCGGAGACCCATCCGAAATGAGCTTTGCCCTGGTAAGGGGACCAAAAACGCCAACCTGCGGCAAGCCGACGCTCGCTTGATATCTGGAAACTGCTTCACTCGTAAGAGGTCCGAAAAAACCCTTGTCGACTCCCGGCGGAATCGCAAGAAATCCTTTTCCCTGAAGCATGGTCTGGAGCGCCACAACATCTGCCCCTTTCGCACCAATACCAAGCGATCGACGGAAGGTGAAAACAGGTTCGGCGATTGATCCGTTGGTCGACACAAGGTCGGTAAATACTACTCGTCGCTCGGGATAGCTATTATTGACTCGATTCCAAACTCCTTCGCACGTAATAAGATTTAGGTGCGCAAATCCGTCCTCCGAAGCAAAGACGGCCGTTGCGTCGGCATTCCGGTCGAACAGACTGATTTCCCGGACCATGAAAATGAGAACGTCGCCCTTGTCGTTCACCACATGTATTTTGTCGCCAATCTTGAGATGGTCTAATTTATAGAACACAAACGGCACTCCGCCTTTGATGCCAAAGTGTCCACCGATAACCGCGCTCCCCGCGTCCCCTGGATGAGGACCTAGAGAAAACCAGGCAACGTTTACGGATCCGGCCGGTACGTCCATCCTTCCGTCGGGAGTGATAAGCGCATCTTCAATTGCCGAATCTACACCGATAATCGGAATAATAAGGCGAACAGGAAGCCCTTGGGGTATACCTCCCGGGTCCCGGATGTCGGAATATGCGACTTGAGTTGCCCCGGTTGATGGGAATTTCGCTATGGGAAACTTCCAACCAAATGACCCGTCTGGTAAAACGACCACCTCCTTGTCTTGGTTTGGCCATGAGGGAAACAAAAAATACAACCCGATTCCCGCTACTCCCGCCAGAAAAACAACCGCCAATCCAATTCTAAGCTTGACCTTTCCCGTCATAATCTTCTAGAGAGTCTTTATTTCTTTTCGCCCATTTTTAAATTTCCTTCTCCGAGTTATAGCGAAAAGCACGATTAGAATCGCGAGGATTCCCGACAAGACTCCCCATATTTTGGTTTTCAAACTTGAGACCTCCCCCGTTTCCGGGAGGTCTGGAGCAGGTTGGTTGGAAAAACGCGGACCGGAAGCGAGGTTCGAGGTATCAACCTGGACGGTAATGGTTGCATCGCTCCTCGCTTCCAGGCCATTTGCAAAAGCTGTCACGCGAACAGTATTCGTAGTCGTCCGCCTCAGATTTGTTTTGCAGTTATAAATCCACACCTCGCTTACGTCCAGAAGATTGTTCCCATTGACGTCTCCCAACCTGCCCGACATAGCGCTGCATTTGTTATCGAAAACGGTTACATCGCTTAATGGAACTATGCCCGGATTGTTTACCCTGTAGGTAAAGGTGATATCGCCACCCTCCGGAGGAAGAGAAAATGGATAGGCAACCTTGGTGATGTTGATTATGCTCACCAATGGAGACGGACTGTTTGATCCAACAACGACAGTCGCATACGCGTTGTGTGTAGCAATCATGTTGTTCGCAAAACCCCTCGCCGTAGCAGTGCTCTGCGTGGTCGTGGAAAGCCTGGTGGTGCAGACATATCTCCACGTTTCGCTGTAATCAAGTCTTGAGTCGCCGTTGTCGTCGCCGGTTACAAATTCGATCGGACCGCACTTATCGTCGACAACTTGAACATCCGTCAGGTCTACTTCGAGAAGGAAATTTTTAACCGCATAATAATACGTCACATCGCCCGCCCCGTTCGGTAATGCGAACGGATCCGGTACGGATGTGATGCCTATGAGTGGCACGTACAACACACTCTGGCTCGTTTCCGCAAAAACGTTTTTTGCACCTAAACCGGACACCAACACCACGAACAACATCAAGATAAACTTTCCTGGCACAAGCACCTTGTCATATAAGCCGCGGCGCACGAAATAGGTAAGTTGCATCGCTCAGGTTTTGGTAGTGTGGTTAAGTTTTGATGCTGTTTCTCGCGGTAGCTTTGTCTTACTTCAAGGGCTCGGACTCGCCAATCGCTTCGTCTGCAGTATCGGCATCTGCATCGGCCTTCGTCGCATGCACGCGGCCATCAATATGATTTGGAGGGGCGTAGACGGTGTAAATCTTGAGGGCCTGAGTGCCGACATTTCGGAAGTTGTGCTTGGTTCCGGCGGTCACCACAACGACGTCGCCCGGTCCAATTGAAAATTTTTCGTTATCAAGCGATCCCTCTCCGACCCCCGAAAGGAAAAAGAGGGTCTGCTCGGTGTATTTGTGCGTCTCTTCTCCCACCTCGCCGCCAGAAGGGATGCTCATCACGACCAGCTGGCTTTTTGGTCCCGTAAACAGAACTCGCCGGAAATTTTCGTTTTCTTGCGCTTCCTTCACGATGTTTATGTGATAGCTCATATTTTTTGAAATTTTGCTGACGAGTGAGGCTGGTTTTTTGTAGAGATCTCGGCTCGACGAATCAATAGTAAGAAATAATGCGATTGCTG
The DNA here is from genome assembly GCA_038063755.1 of Patescibacteria group bacterium. Lineage (GTDB taxonomy): Bacteria > Patescibacteriota > Minisyncoccia > UBA6257 > 2-01-FULL-56-20 > JBBTUL01. The sequence continues at coordinate 12,767 of JBBTUL010000013.1, read as the reverse complement.
CGGCGAGGATGATTCCTGCGGTAATGACGATTTGTTTTAATGAAGCTTTTGGTCGCATATGTATTGGAAACCGCTATGAAAAGGCCCCGCAGGGCGGGGCCTTTTCCTGCCTCAAGCTGTTGTCGCACTCTTTCATCTATTATCTGTCCGCTGAAACCTTGCGGCGTAGACGGGAGGTTACAACGAGCGGAATGGAGATTGCTGCCAAGATGCCGACGATCACGGCAATAGTCCACGGAGCATTGCTCTTCTCTGGATCAATTCCGGTATTCGGCAATCTCGGAGAAGCTACGACAACCGTAGCGAGCGCATAGTCAACCGCGGTCAAACCATTGGCGCTCCCCTCGGCCGTAGCTTTGTTCGTTGTTGTCTCGGTGAGATTTGTCCGACAGGTGAAGGTCCACACCTCGTTGCTCTCGAGCAGGTTGTTCTTGTTTAGATCTCCCGGGTGTCCGGAAACACGGCCGGGTAGTCCGGTACACTTGTCGTCACTCACAGTCACGTTCTCAAGTGGTGCTACGCCGGGGTTGGTGACCGTATACGTATATGTCACCGGCCCGCCACCGAAAAGCAGATTGAGCGAGGTCGTCTTTTTCACGACATTGATGAGCGGAGGAGGTGTGGGCAAGCCAACCACCACGGTTGCGATCGCGATATCAGTTGCAACCAATCCATTCGGGTGACGCCCGGTCGCGATAGCGGTGTTCTTGGTAGTTTGTGAGAGCGTATAAGAGCAACGATATGTCCACTCTTCGTCGACGTCGAGCTTCGAGTCGCTAAGCACGTCGCCCGAGACATATTGCGGAGTACATTTATCGTCGACGAGCGTGATGTTTGTCATCTCGACATATCCGACGTTCTTCACTTTGTATGTGTAGAAGACCAACCCCGGCCCTGAGGGCAGTGCTAACGGGCTCGGTACTTTCATAACGCTGATGAGCGGAGGCACGGATTGATTGACCGACAACTGGCTCGCCACCGGAATATCGGTGTTTACAATCGTACAAGTCTTGTCAGAACCCAGCGCAAGCGTGATGTTGCCGCTTGCGTCACAATCACCGCTAAAAACTTGTGTATACGAGGCGTTCGCGTTTTCACTTACGGTGTACGTGCCTGGTAAAAGCGAGTAGGAAGTTCCTGGCGTCGCAGTTCCTACTGTCGGACTTCCCGAAACATCCACTCCGCCACTCTTCACATGCACAGTAAAGTCGGAAGGAACCGCCGTGCCACCGTTTCCATTCACCACCGTTTTGATAACGTGGAGCGTGGTCGGTACGGTGATGGTGTTTGAATCCGTCGTCACTGTTCCCCCGAACGACAATGCTCTTCCCAATAGGTGCGCAAAGTGTCCGATGGTGATGCCCGCTGCATCAAGAATGTTTCCCACAAATGTCGGCGTCACAAGCGATGGTGCGCTATTCGCTCCAAGCGTTACGGCTGCCACGGGAGCCCAGAACACGTCGGCGGCATTGGCGCCGTTGGTCAAGATGACCTGGGAATCCTGTCCGGTAGTGAGTGCTCCACCCGCTCTAAATACGTACACCCCAGGCCCATCGAGAGTCACTGCGGTAGATAGGGTTATGTTCATCGCGCCGGCGGTCGAGTAACAACCCGGCGGGAATGTTCCGGGTGGGTTAGCCCCGATGGTTACGGCGTTGAGTGCAATCGGGCCGGCACCAAGGTTCGTACAGGCCTGAGTGTTTAAAATCGACAGGGCCGCCGATTGATCAAGTCCGACCTGAGGAGCGCACGGCACAGTCGTCGCGCCGGTGATTGTTATCGGTGCCGTTGCGGGCGGTGTCGTGTAACAGACACTCCCATTAATGATGGTCTGCGTACCCGTGTTCAGGGAGTTGGTAAAGGTTCCTGCCGCAACGCCATACGGGCTAGCTACCCCGAGAGACGGTGCCGTTGCCGCATAGGCAACGCTCGAACCCATGAGACCGAGCGCAAGAGAGAATACCAGCACCGCCACTGCTGAGTTTTTATTGATTTTTTTCATATGTATCATTGTACCATTTATTATTGATTAATGTGATTTTAAGTAAGCCCGAGTTATCGCCCCGAAATTCCCAAGCGCCGGACTGATTCCTACACTTTTCTGAAATTCGGCTAATGCGGCACGCGTGAGCGAGCCAAAGTATGCAGTCGCGCCAGCCTTAGCGAGGGCTTGCGCGTTCGGACCTTTATTTTGAGACATTAAAAATTGCTGAAGGATCGCTACGCTGTCGTCGCGGTTGCCTTTTTGAAGATCGTTCGCGATCGCTCGAACCTGCTGGCCAAAAGTGGAGGCCGGAGCAGGAGCGCCAAGTCCTCTCGCCTGCATCTGGAGCGTTTGCAGGACCGCGAGTAACCTGTTCAACTCAGCTCGTAAGGCGGTATTTGACGATGTTAATGGGGGCACAACTTGTGATGATCCGGAGCTAGGAGCGGGTACTGGCGTTGGCTGTGGCGCTGGTGCGGGGGTCGGTGCGGGAGTAGGCGTCTGCGCCGCAGAAGAAGGAACGGTGACCACGTTCGAATCCAACGTGACGGCGGCCTGTGCAAGTGCCCGACCGTTCAGCTGTGCGCCAGTGTTCAGCACGATCGTTGTTTGATCCAAAATATTTCCGTTAAAGACGGATGTTGTTCCTAATGTCGTCTGTCCCGCAACGACCCAGAACACATTATCGGCCCGCGCACCTCCGGCAAGAATGATTTTGACCGCAGAACTCACGGTAAGATTTTGTGCTACCTGGAAAATCCAGACATCGTTTGCGTTACCCGAGAGGGTAACATCGGCCGGTATGGTGAGGTTGGTACCCCATTTATAAACCCCCGGAACGAGCGAGAGTCCACCAATGTTCCCCGCACCCAATTCGGTAACACTTGGAGCACGCCCTGCGGCATCGGTGTATGCCGCTTGCATATCAAGCACCGCCGTAGTGAGATTTGCGGGGGTCGGGTTCGCATAGTCGGGCGCATACACTTTCCCGATTACCAAGGATGACATAGAAAACGCACCCGCCGCAGGAAGGATTAATCCGAATCCGGTTATATAACTCGCAGCTGCCGGACTAAGTCCAATATCCCCTACGACGGAGGTACCCCCGGTAGTTGAAACCCCTGTTTTTGCAAGAACCGCGAAGCCACCCGAAGCACCAAGGTTCACCGTTGCGGGACCGGCGCCAAAAACCGCGGCTGGCCCCGCAAGACCAAACAAGAGAGAGGCGGTTAACGCTGCTGTTAGTATGTTTTTATTCAGATTTTTCATATATCGTGTGTTATTTTTGATTTTGTAATATTACGGCCATTCACAAGGATGCCGATATGGAACGGGAGAGATTACAGCTCACTTCTATGCGTTTTATGGCCTTTTCTTGAGTTCGCCGATCTCTCTTTCAAGCGAGGAAATATGGACCTCCATTTGCCGTGTCTGTTCCACCATTTTTGCTTCAAACTGATTCGTATGATTGGCAAGCTTTTCGGCGATCGCCATCATTTCCGTAACATCTTCCATCACAAGGAGGATGATGGGCGGAAATGCTCCCGAGGCGGTATCCTCCCGATAGATTCTTCGGGCGTTTAAAATTATCACCTTGTGCCCAATGAGAGGAAATTCATGCACCACTTCGAAACCCTTGAAAAACGTGTTTCTGGGCAGGACATCCTCAAGGAGCTTCTTGAGGGCGGGAATATTCCATTGGCCATTCCCAAGTTCATACACAATCTTCTTCTCGGTATCTTTTTCTTCAACTTGGAACGTGCGATAGAAAGACTCATTTGCCGCCATCACACGAAAGTCCTTATCGAGAATCAAAAACGGTTCCCGTACGGTGTCGACTACGGTTTTGATATATGTCCAGCTCTCCTCCCACAAGCGTTCGGCGAAATCATGCCCCGGTGCTTTTACGTCCGCGTCCTTCCCTCCATCATTCGGTAAAACGCCCGCGTTGTTTGTTTCCATGTTACGGATGCCGTCATGACGGCAAAATTATTGCAACCGCAAACTAATAAAGAGCGCGATCACCGCTATTGCGGTTTGCATAACACCAACCACGATGAGCACAACGGTCAGCCATTTCATCCATCGTATCGAAGCGTCGTTGCTTTTGCTCAACTCCTCTGCGGAAATTTGCGTGGTCTTTGCGAGAAGCACACTCGCGTCCGCGAGATCTTTGGTCCTCGTGGCGGTTATTAAACTTGCTGCGGCAAGCAATTTGCTATCTTCGATCGATGGTTTTCCCTCTATGTGCTTTTGGAGTATCTCTTCGGGTGTCATGAAGTTTTGTGGAACCAATCCCTTAAGCTGGAGCCGCTCGAAACCTCGCGTTATTGCAACTTGCTTCCCGGTGCGCAACGTGTAATGCTTAAGTTAAGTCAATTTACCTCCGCCGCACGACACTACCGTAATGCCGACGTAATGAAACAAGGACGGGTCGAATGCGACCGCGCAAGGAAATATATAGCCTTATTCTCTTTGTTTCACTGCCAATGTAACGTCTCTGTAATAGAACATCCTCGGATTCGGCTTAGTCATCCAGGGCCAATAAACTTGCTATGATGACCTCGAAGCAGAAAAAACAACAACAGGCGGCGCTCACCGTGGCACACCGCGACCACGGGAAAGGGCTCCTTTTATATGCATTTTTTAAAATGCACGATCGGGCGCTAAGCGAAGACCTGGTGCAGGAGACCTTCATGAAAACATGGAGCTATCTCGTGAGGGGGGGGGAAGATAGAAGTCATGAGGGCTTTTCTCTATCACATCCTTAATCATCTCGTCGTGGATGAATACCGGAAGCGCAAAACCACTTCGCTCGACCTGCTTCTCGAAAAGGGCTTTGAACTGGGCGTTGATCACTCAAAGAATCTTTTCGATGTCATGGACGGAGAGACGGCGGTTCTTTTGATTCAGCGCCTACCCGAAAAATACAGACGGGTAATGCGCATGCGATACATCCAAGACCTATCGCTTGCGGAAATGTCCCTCATCACCGGGCAGTCGAAAAATGCTATGGCCGTACAGGCTCATCGTGGCCTTGAGAAATTGAAGCTGTTGTACGATTCGACACAAAAAACCACGCTCGCTTAGCCCGCCACCCGGCCGCTCTTCGGCAAGCTTTGATTCTCAAGGGTTTTTTCGACTGTAATATTTTAATTTCTGGGGCGGCAATTTTAGTATGCCCCAGGAAGAACACTTGGCCTCGATCCAATGTGCAAAGGCTATTGTAGATACCCTACGAGAGCCGCTTTTGGTTGTCGACGGTAACCTGAAAGCGCTCTTTGCGAATGCTTCTTTTTATGCCAAGTTCCTCATCTCCGAGGAAGAGATTACTCATAGAGATATATTTTCTTTGGAGGGTGGGCAATGGGATGCTCCCGAGTTCAAGAAGCTTCTCCATGAAGCCCTGTCCCAAAATAAGCCGTTCGACAATTATGAAATACGACACGACTTCCCAAAGATCGGCACAAGGGTGATGCTCATAAATGCGAGAAAGCTCGACGACGGGAATCATCCGGAGGCGATCCTCGTGGTTATCGAGGACATTACCGAACACAGACAGGCGGAACACGAGATGTTTCTTTCCGAGGTGCGGTATAGAAAACTTTTTGAAACGGCCAAAGATGGCATATTGCTTATCGACCCGGAAACGGAAAAAATCATCGATGCCAACCCGTTTTTGTTGGAAATGCTGGCGTCCTCCCTCGATGACATCGTGGGGAAGAAAATCTGGGAGATTGGGGCGATGAAAGACGTCACCGCAAGCAAGGCAATGTTCGATGAGTTACAAGCCAGGGGGTATGTCCGGTACGAAGACATCCCGATCAAGTCCAAAGACGGCAAAGAACACGAGGTTGAATTCGTGAGCAATAGGTATCCCATTGACGGGACGGAAATGATTCAATGCAACATCCGCGACATTACCGATCGCAAGGCGGCGGAAAGAAAAGCGACAATCTATTTGGAAGGAATCGAAAAGCTGAACAGAATGATGACCGGTCGGGAATTAAAAATGATCGAGTTGAAAAAGGAGATCGGAGAGCTCAGAGAAAAATTGATTTCTGAAAAATAGATTGCCCATCTCTTTGTCTCTGTCTGCATAAGCAAGAGCGTCGCGGTTGAGACACTACCCGCCTCACAAGAACATGAGGGCGATGAGAGCCTTTCCGCCGGTGACGTGACGATGACGTCTCGCGCCAAAGAATGACACGGCAGACAGCCAACCCGATGACCTACACTCCCAACACCGAACAAAGCAACTTTAAGGAAATACTTGGAAGATTTGTGCAGGAGCTTGCGAAAGATGTCGCCGGAAGAAACCAGGAGTTGAGCGCACGGGTTGTAGAGCTTGAAGATGTTCGCAAGGCGATCTCGAATCTTTTGGAGGACGCCGAAGAAGACCGGGAAAAAATCATGGAGGCGAAAGCTCGAGACGAGGCGATTCTTGCAAGTATCGGCGACGGACTAGTGGCAACGGACGTCAATGCAAAAATAATTTTTGTGAACAATGCATTCGAGAGGATGCTTGGGTGGAAAGAGCCTGAACTGAAAGGCAGGTCGTTATTCGAGACGGTTGGCGCAATCGATGGGGGTGGCCGAGAGATACCCGAATCCGAACGCCCAATCGCAAAGACCATCACCACAAGAACCCCCACTACCATAACCGGCAGGGAAGCCATCATGTACAAACGAAAAGACGGGACTGTTTTTCCCGTCGCCGTTACGGCATCTCCGGTCATAATTGGCTCGGTGGTTATCGGCGCAGTAGAGGTGTTTCGAGACATAACTCTCGAGAGAGAACTTGATCGTGTAAAGAGCGAGTTTATCTCCATCGCATCCCACCAACTACGCACACCGCTAACCGGCATTCAGTGGGTTGTCGAGCGTTTCACCAAGAAAGAACAGTTGACCCCGAAAGGAAAAGAATATCTAAACGACATCCACTTGTCGGCAAAACGACTTACCGAGCTGGTCGACCTTCTTCTTAATTTATCACGCATCGAGTCGGGTCGCGGCGGAACAACGCCCGAAAACCTGGAAGTGGTCGATTTTGTGAAGAGCTATCTTGATGAATGTGGCCCGCTACTCGACAAAAAAGGATTGGAGATTGTTTTTAACGATCATCCGTCCGAGCTTATGGTTAAGACCGACAAAAGCGCTCTGCGCAATATTGTTCAGAGCCTTGTCTCAAACGCAATTGAATATACGCCGGACGGAGGAACGGTGACGGTTACCATCCGGAAAATCAATGACAAATTCATGATCGACATACAAGATACCGGCATCGGAATCCCGCAGGCCGAGCAGTCCCATATTTCCGAGAGATTTGTAAGAGCGAGCAACGCCAAGCTCTTCAAGACCGACGGCACCGGTATTGGCCTCTATATCGCCGATTGGTTCGCGGGTCGCCTCGGCGGGAAGATTTGGTTTGAATCCGTGGAAAACACGGGAAGTACATTTCACGTTGAGCTACCCCTGGAGTTCAATTCACAAGGAAACCAGCACGCCCCTAGGGCTACCTAGTGCCGCATGGCGCTAGGCTCTATCGATTGGCATCCCATTGTTATTGCCGGGGGGATGCTTGTTTTGTATAACGCGCTGCATTTTGGCCAGGAGGGTTGCAATAACTCAAGCCTTTTTGCGGCTTCATTAGTGCAAAAATTAACAAAAACCGTCAATACAATGGCTAAAACCAAGATTCTCCTGGTTGAGGATGACGCAGTGCTGGCAAAGGTGGTCGATGAAGAGCTTGTCGAGGCTGGCTTCGAGGTGTTCCGAGCCTACGATGGCGAGGTCGGCTTGATTATGGCGCAAGACAAACGGCCAGACCTGATCCTGCTCGACATTCTACTCCCGAAAAAGAACGGCTTTGAGGTATTGGAGGCTCTAAAGAAATCCCTGGAAACGAAGACGATTCCGATAATACTACTCACCATGCTCGGAAGTGACGACGATATCAAAAGAGGGTTACACCTGGGAGCAAATGATTATATAGTGAAGTCTCAGCATGCACTTCCGGAAATCATCGAAAAGGTAAAGAGTTTTTTCGCCAAAGAAGGGCATCCACAGGCCGGTCAGGCTGAGGCCGATCAGCCCGATGTCCCCAAGCCAGACACCACTATTAGTCCCTAAGAGTGGTACATACAATAAACGTGAAGAGAAAAATAGTCCTCATTTTTTTTGGTCTCATTTTCTGCCTCTTAACGAACGCGATTACCGAGCGAGCGCGTGCCAGCACCAGCGCGACAAGCTTCGAGGGTTTCGTGCTCGGAGAAGTGTATGACCATGGTGTTGGCTTCACGGCTCCTTTGGGTGATGCATATTATCCGAGCACCATCTACGACTCCAACGGGTTCGGCGCAGGAACCCCAAAGTATGCGATGTGGTATTCGGACGGGTTCGGCTCGTCTTCCCTTGTCATGTCCGCCGATGGCGCTTCGTGGGGATCGCCGATAGTCATGACGGGAATCTCAAACGCCCATCACGTACAAGTTCTCTACGATAGTAACTGTTTCGGAGTGCTCCCCTGTAGCGCCCCGACACCGAAATACAGGATCTGGTTTTGGGATATGGGAGCGCCCACCATTTACAACATCTCGTCAATGGCAACGGCCGAGTCCGCAGATGGCATTGCTTGGATCAATAAAGTTGCCGTAACGCAAAATCCTGCGGCAAAATTAATTCAGGACCCGGACTCGGGCACGGGATGGAATCGCGGCACCTACGGACCCGTGGCGCTCTTCTACCAGCCAAGCGCGGCGAACTCCGGCAGCGAACCGTGGGATTATAAATACGTCATGTACTACAACGGAACGGACGGCGGTCATGAAGATACCGGACTTGCCTACTCCGTCGACGGACTATCCTGGAGTGCTTACACTGTAAATCCGGTACTGAGCGGCTCTCATGTCGGCGGAAGCCAGGCCTGGGACTGCGTGAGTGCAACCTACGGAACCATCATCCGCAACTCGTTCGGTTATCACTTTTTCTATAGCGGCAGAGGTCAGGACGACGGGCTGGGCGGTTGCGCCTTCCCGGCAAGCTTTAACGGGATTGGCTATGCCTCCTCGTCCGATGGAAAAACCTGGTTCAAAAATCCAACTCCGATTTTCCAGGTCGGCGATGGCGTGCCGTATCGAAGCGGAAGAATATATACCCCGTCGGTCATACGCGACGGCTCGGGAGTCTTCCGTATGTATTTTTCAGTGAGAGATTCCGCGGGTGGCGCGAAAAAAATCGGTTACGCGACGATAACGGAGCCTGCCACGCTCCGCGTGGCAAAAACCGTGGTGAACAGTAACGGGGGCACAGCAACAGCTTCTGCTTTTAATCTACACGTCAAGCTCGCAGGAGTTGACGTTGCAGGAAGTCCGGAGACGGGGACTGCGGGGCCGGGCATTTACCATTTTCTAACGGCGGGCACCTACATGATTGGCGAAGATACCAACGCCGATTATATGCAAAGCTTCGGCGGAGACTGTGACTCGAATGGCAATATCACGCTCTCTGCGGGTACCGACAGGGTGTGCACGATCACGAATACCGACATTCCCCCGCCGCCTCCGGCCTCTCCGCAACCCTCGATAACGAGTGGCGGCGGCGGATCCGTTCTATCTAATGCATATTTTTATGGGCAAGCATACCCGGGAAGCAAGATCGTCAACGTGTTGCGAAAGTCAGGGACAACTGGAACGTACGAGAGCGTTCCGCTTGCCTCCACCTTGATGTCCGATGACGGAAAATTCCAGATTGTAGTCTCGGATTTTCTTTATGCCGACTACTTCTTTGCGATCAAGGCGATCGACAAGGATGGGCGGGAAAGCCGGGTGTTACCCCTTGTCTCGCGATTCATCCCTTCGGGTAGCAACACAACCCTGAAAGATATACTCGTCCCTCCAACGATCGAAGTCACGCGCGGAACCGCTTCCTCCGATGGATCGATGGTTGTCTTAGGGTATGCCGCCCCTCACGCCATCGTGGAAATATTGGTTGACGAAAACCTGTTGGGTGAAACGACTTCGGATGCGTCTGGGCTGTATAAGTTTACGACGAGTACCGCCTCGCTTTCGCCTGCCGACCTCGTCGTCAAAACAAGATCTATACTGCAAAACGGCACGAAGAGCGATTTTTCGCTGGAAAAGGTTTTTAGAGCTTCTTCGGATTCGTTTCAGAGAGTGGACGTGAACAGGGACGGCACGATTGATATCGGTGACTGGAGTATTTTTCTCTTCACCTGGGGATCGCCAAACATCGCGCTAAAATCGAGCATCGACTTCAGCGGTGACGGAAAGGTCGATGTTTCCGACTTCAGTATCTTACTGAATGCGATGCGACTACGATAAGCGACGATCGTCCATAAAAACAACAATGCACCCACTCCAAAAAATGACTAAAAAAACTCTCCTTTCCCTTTGCTTGCTCTTTGCCGCTTTCTCTTTCTTTTCTTCGGAGCACCACGCCCACGCGGCGACGATGTATTTGATCCCGGACGCCCGCAGCGTAAGCGTCAACCAAGAATTTAATGTAGACATAAAAATCGACACGAGCGATGCGAGCACCTCAATCAACTCCGCTCAGGCGACGGTTCAATTTCCCGCGAATGTGGTAAGTGCGCTGGGCGTCGACACGCAAAATTCAACCTTCGGCTTCTGGCTTGAAGGACCCGCGATTTCGAACAACGATGGCACGATCCATTTTATCGGCGGTGCGATAAAGGGAGTTGAAGGTGGATCGCTCCAGGTCCTGCGAATGAAATTCAAGGCCAAAGGAGTTGGATCCGCCAATTTCAAAATTGTTGATGCCGCGGTTGCTACCGCCGATGGAAAAGGTACGAATGTATTGTCGGGAACCCAAGAAGCCTCGGTTGCTATAGGAGCGATCAACCTCCCTCCCTCCACGCCACCCCCAACAACAAGCGTTGAACAGCCGATCCAGGTTGCCCGGGTAGCCGCCTTGGCAAAGGGACTGCCCATAAAACCTGTCCTGCGCGTTCCCGCCTATGCAGACGAATCACGCTGGTACAACCGCGTGGGCGAAGCGGTGGTGTTCTGGGATGTGCCGGAAGACGTTACTCAGGTCGCGGCACGCGTAGGCCATTCCAAAGATAAAGCCATCGGCACGCCGGAAAAAACGCTATCGAACGGAAAGGACTTTGGCGTTCTCGAGGAAGGAATATGGTATATCAAAGTACAGTTCAAAAACAGCGTTGGCTGGGGCGAACCCGCGTACTACAAGATATCCATCGACACGACCGTGCCACTGCCGTTCGATATAAAAATCAACGGTGTCGTAAGTGACAATCCGTCACCAACAATCCAGTTCGAAACAAGCGACGTCTTGTCGGGTGTTGCCGGTTATCACGTTATCGTTGATGGCAAAGAGCTTGTGGTAACAACTTCGACAACGCAAAGGCTGCCTGTGCAATCCCTCGGCAAACACGCACTGACCGTTCGAGCGAATGACCTCGCGGGCAATAGCGTACAGGATAATATCGGGTTTGAGGTTCTTCCCCTGCCCACTCCCCAAATAAACTTCATTACCAAGTCCGTCTCTCAGGGAGATTTCATTTTTGCCGTTGGGGAGAATCCACTTGGTAGTTCCGTTACTGTGTTTATCGTGGACAAAGACAATCGAGAGATTTTCCGCGGCGTCGCCGAGGCCGGAGGTGATGGACGTTGGGATATTGCAATCAAAGAGCCGCTCGCTACCGGTCGATATTTGCTCTCCGCAATCGCTTACGACGACAGGGGGGCGACAAGTCTTACGAGCGACTCGCAGGCCTTTACCGTGCGAGCCAAAAGCATTATTGCATTCGGTCTCGTTGAATTTGGTTGGTTTGAAATCCTTGTCATGGTTATTCTCCTGGTCATAACCGGCGGAAGTCTTTGGTCACGAAAATACATTCTCCAACGGCAAAAACGCGGTCTATACAACACCATGGTCGGTCGCGACATCGAAAAGCTAAGCGATCTGTTGGCGGCGAACATCAAAGAACTCTCCCAAAACCTCTCCGCAGGAACCTCTGGAGACGCCCCGGCTCGCGCGTATCTCATGGTCAAAATGACCGAAAACGTCGAAAAAATTAAAAAATACATCAAACAAGAGCTGGAAAAGCTCACATAACAACATGGAAAAAACAATAAAGGAGAAGTATAAGATCGCGGTTGTCGAGGACGAAGAAGTTATGTCGAGATCTCTCACGGGAGAGCTTGAAGACGCCGGTTTCGAGGTGATAAAGGCGTTTGACGGAGAACAGGGACTCCGGCTGGTACTCAAGGAACAACCCGACCTGATTCTTCTTGATATCGTTATGCCCAAGATGGATGGGATGACGATGATAAAGATGCTTAGGGAATCCGGCGAATACGGCAAGCACGTGTCGATCATCCTCCTTACCAACCTGAACGCAGATGACGCAATCATGAGCAGTGTCGCCAAGAACGAGCCCTCATACTACCTCGTAAAATCAAGTTATACAGTGGCAGACGTGGTGGCAAAGGTGAAATACTGCTTGAGCAAGACACCCTCTTCCGAATAGCGGCGAGAAACACCAACACGATACCTCGCCAAAAATCTATGCGGAGGCGGGAGGCCGACAGAAGTCGGATTTTTCTTATCTTCCCTCCCATCATGGCGCCAATATGACACCTCGTAAAAAGGTGTCAGTTGCCCCGCCCAAAGGCGGGGCGTAAGAGTTGCTAGGCACTTCGCGCCGAGCCAACATCTAACGCGGTGGCGATGTCCCGAAGTTAGAACCGATTAGGTCGCTTCATTACACTCGTGT
>JBBTUL010000012.1:0-146617 GCA_038063755.1 Patescibacteria group bacterium | reverse complement strand
AGCAGTGACTACCAGAAGCGCACGATAATGAAGCTTTGTTTCGATGGGTTCATTGTCAGAAATCAAAAACTGACGCCCATTTGGACGCCAGTCTTTGATATCTTGATGGACTTACAAAGTCCGACTCAAGTTTCCAACATCGAGCCGCCTAAGCCTCCGAAAGGCTCAAAAAGCCTTGCAGTTGCTACGGTTCAAAGTTGGAAATCTGGCGGAGGCGGGAGGATTCGAACCTCCGAGGAGCTTTTGGCCCCTAACGCATTAGCAGTGCGTTGCTTTCGACCGCTCAGCCACGCCTCCACACCAATTGAGAGTATGGCGCTTCTACAGGAAAATCAAGTTTTTCTATCTGAAAAGAACTGCGGGAAATTACGTCTTTGCTCAATTGGTGTGGAGGCACGCCTCACGAAGACTCTTTCAGTTTTAGTGTTTCGACGAGACGCCTTTTTAGTTGTGCTAGAGCGCGAGACCCCAGCTTCAAGTTCCCTTCCCTCACTCTCGCGTCTTCTTCGACGAGATACGCCTCGTAATACACGAGGTCGAGCGGCATTCTTGGTCTTGTAGATTTTACACGCCCTTGATTGTGTTCATCCAGCCTTCTGGGCAAGTTATTGGTAGATCCGATGTATAGCCTCCCGTCTCTTCTGCTTTTGAGCACATAAACGTAAAACATTCCTCCATTTTCACGTCTCGGACATAAGAAAAAGTTCAAGCCCCGGAGGATGCAGAGAGCCGCGAAAATGCTTGTGAAATAGCAATTTTTCTGCTAGGTTGTAGACACTCACATGAATTCCTCCACCTCCGAAAACAAAGAATCAACCCCCTCGACAAACTCGGGGCAAGTCCCCCGCCAGCCCATCGTGGTAGTCATGGGTCACGTTGACCACGGCAAGACCACCCTCCTCGACCACATCCGCAAGGCGAGTGTGGCACTCCGCGAAGCGGGCGGCATTACCCAGGCCGTGGGGGCATACGAGATTGAACACCCTTCGACGGGCTCCCCTCGACCAGCCTCGGGGCAAGCAGGACAAGCTCCTTCGAGCGGCTCAGGACAGGTTCCGAAAAAGATCACGTTCATTGACACCCCTGGGCACGAGGCGTTTTCCAAGATGCGCTCGCGCGGAGCGCAGGTGGCAGATCTTGCCATCCTGGTGGTCGCCGCTGATGAGAGCGTAAAACCGCAAACAAAAGAAGCGATTAAAACGCTCCGCGACTCGAAAACTCCGTTCGTGGTTGCCATCACAAAAACCGACAAGCCATCATCCGATGTTGAGCGTGTGAAAAACGATCTCATGGCAAATGATGTGTTTCTTGAAGGGTATGGTGGAGATATAAGCTATCAGCCCATTTCGGCGAAAAGCGGAGAGGGTGTTTCCGATCTCCTCGACTTCTTGCTCCTCGCCGCCGAGATGGAAAATTTATCGTACGACCCCGCGGCTCCTGCGGAGGGGTTCGTCCTTGAGACGCAGACAAACAAGAATCGTGGAACAGAGGCGAGTGTGATCGTAAAGAATGGCATTCTCCGCCAGGGAGACGCCATCGCCACTCCATCGGCAAAAGGACGCGTAAAAATACTCGAAAACTATTTAGGAAAGCAGGCGAAAGAAATCCCGGCCGGAGCACCCGCGCTTATCGTGGGGTTCGAAGCGCTCCCGCAAGTTGGAGAAATATTCCAAACCGGAACATCGGCAGACGAAGCCGTGCTCGTAAAAGCCGGCCCTGCGGAAACCGCCGAACCGGAGAAGAAGCAGGAAGGCGCGCTCGTTGTAACGCTTAAGGCAAGTGACGCAGGATCTCTCGAGGTTCTCTCGGAAATTATGAAAAGTCTGAACCCGGAAAAACCGCTTCGTATCATCTCCGAAGGAGTTGGAGACATTACCGAAAACGATGTGAAGCTTGCCGTTTCAAGCGGTGCCACGATCGTCGGATTCAAAAACAGCGCGGACAAGGCCGCAAAGGCGCTTGCACAGGCACAGGCCGTTATCATCGTCACTTCCGATATTGTCTATCACCTGGTAACCGCCGTTGAGGATTTGGTGAAGAAAGCCGAGCTTGCTGTTGTAACCGGAGAACTCGAAGTACTTGCAGCGTTCAACGTTGCGAAGCTCGACAAACAGGTAGTAGGTGGAAAGGTGACAAAAGGTATTTTCAAGAATCGCACACAATTCGTTATTGAACGGGCCGGCGAGCGCGTGGGGCAGGGCCGAGTTACGAACATTCAAGAGCAGAAGAAGGACGTTTCCCAGGTTCTTGAAGGAAAAGAGACCGGAGTTCTCGTCTCTGCGGCTATCGAAATAAAAACGGGAGACAAGCTTATCATCGAAGAGGCGCGCGTGAAACAGTAGGAAGCAAGTCCCCCACCTTTCAGATGAATCCCTCACTTTTTTTATGAACTATCGTCCGCTGCGCGTTGGAAAACTGATTCGTGAAGAGTTGGGAATGCTTATTCAGCGCGAATTGGAATTCCCCGGCGCACTTGTCACTATCACGGAAGTGGAGGTGGCAAAGAAACTGGACTTGGCTCGCGTTCTCGTCTCAATTATCCCCTCAAATAAAGTCGAAGAATCCCTCAAGGAACTTAATAGACGACGCGACCATCTCCAGTATCTCCTTCTTCGAAAAATAAACATAAAGCCAATGCCGCAAATCCTCTTTGAGATAGATTTTGGCCCGGAGAACGCGGCGAAAGTTGAAAAGGCGCTGCTCGGCGAATAGAATAAGTATCTGGCCTGGTAGCCAAGTGGTAAGGCGAGGGTCTGCAAAACCCTTATACGCGGGTTCAATTCCCGCCCAGGCCTCAAGGTGGCTTTCAAACGAAGGTGAAAAATTGTATGTTGTAAGTGGTGAGGTGCCGAAAAATCGCAACGGGCGAGCCCCGCAAGGCTCGTATCTGCTGGAGTCGCGTCCCAGCCCTCACTTCCATATTTGCCCCGTTACTATGACAGGGCATATAAACGCCCGGGTGGCGGAATGGTATACGCGAGAGACTTAAAATCTCTTGGGAGTTAAATCCCATGTGGGTCCGAGTCCCACCCCGGGCACTTCGACAGGCTCAGTGCAAGCACTTCAATGGTTCGGCTAGCTCACCACAAGCAAGCTCAGTGCAGGCACCAGCAGGTACTTTAGGACAAATCCGTAGTCCCCCGCAGACGAAATGTCGCTTGGGGCTTTTCTATTTGCAATCTATTTGCGCATCCAGGAGACTTGATCTAAGGTAAACTCATGCTTCGCATATACATCACGCGGCACGGCCAGGACGAGGACGACGCAAACGGCATCTTAAACGGCCGCCGCGATGCACCCTTGACCGACCGTGGCATCGCGCAAGCGGAAAAAACCGCCTCAAACATCAAGGAGCTCGGGCTGGTTTTCGACGCAATTTATACCTCTCCTCTTTCTCGCGCAGAAAAAACCGCAAACATCATTGCGGAGGCAATCGGCGGACCAGCACCCGAAATCTTTGCGGAACTTATCGAAAGAGAATTCGGCGTTATGACGGGTCTTCTTATTTCGCAAATAGAAGAGAAATGCAGTCCGCAAATCCTTAAAACCGCCACTATCACCTATTTCCTTGACCCGAAAGGAGCGGAAACTTTTGAAGATCTTTCTGCGCGAGCAAGGCATCTCTTGGGCGAACTTCGCTACCGACACAAAGACGGAAACATCCTTCTTGTTACACACGGCGATATCGGGAAAATGATCTACGCGGCATATTACCACCTTGGCTGGCGCGACACGCTCGAAATGTTCCATTTCGGCAATACCGACCTCCTCCTCCTCGCCGAAGACTCCCCTGCAACCGAAGCCCACGTTTTCAAAGCAAAACAGCACAACTTGTAGTGATTTTATAGATAAAATTGAAATAAAGATTTTCTAAAAACTTTATTCTCTTTTTTGTGCCTTCTTCTCTCTGTGTTGCTATAATTCTTCCATGACCACCTACACACTCACGGACACTGACTTGTTCCTCGACGTCCTCCCAAAAGAAAGACAATATATTCTTCGCGTCCGCGATCTCGCGCCGAACGAAAAACCTCGTGAAAAACTCATCGCGCATGGTCCTTCTGCTCTCACCATCCAAGAGCTTCTCGCGGTCGTCTTGAATGTCGGAACAAAACGCGAAGGGATTCTCCAGATGTCGTCTCGCCTCATTAAAGAATATGGCGAGAAAGGATTTACGACATACACGAACGTAAAAAAGCTTTCGCTCGACCTCGGAGTTCCTATCACGAAAGCCGCACAAGTCGTTGCCTGCGCGGAACTTGGAAAGCGATTTTATGAAAAGTCGGGCAAACGCCATGCTCTTATCCGAACACCGAAAGACGCTTATGAACACTTAAAGGAAATGGCAACGCTCCCCAAAGAACATCTTCGGGGCATATATCTGAACGCCGAGAGGCGCATCATTCACGACGAAATTGTTTCGATCGGGACGGTCAACTCAAACATGGTTCACCCCCGTGAAGTTTTCCGTCCCGCGATAGAATACGGCGCAGTCGCGGTGCTTCTTGCCCATAACCACCCATCCGGGAACGAAGGGCCAAGCCAGGCTGATATCGACGTAACGCGACAGATCGCGGAAGCCGGAAAAATGCTTGGAATAGAACTCCTTGATCATATCGTCATTACGCAAAAAACATTTACAAGGATCGATTTTTAACATGGAACGTTACCGAATTTCCACCACTCGCATATTGCTTGAAGACGGACTATGGACGAACGCCCTTTTTCTCGCTGATGCGATCGATGACAATACAAACACCGAAACCCTCGAACGATACTTCAGCGATCTCTACTCGGTTTTCTCAAGCAAGCTTATGCGCTTTGGGATCGATACTGCCATGCCGTTCGATGAAAACGAAAAGCTTCAGGAACTACTCGCCGAACTTATAAGGGTGCGATCAATTCTCGAAAAGCGCAGGTCCTAAAAACACAGGAGTAAGCTCCGAGGGCAGCTTGACCAGCTTTATCCTTCTTCGCGACATAGGCAAGAATCTCGGCCACAAAGAGGCGGGCACACTAAGACCTGCTCCTCCCCGCTTTGCGCTCCACTTTTTTCATTGCAAGCTCTATCGCAACGGCGCGCGGGTTGCGCCCCGTTTTAAGCGCGGCCTTGATCACGTCTTTAGTTGCTCGAATCACCTTTTCCTCCACAATCTCAAACATTTTCTTAGGACTGTATCCCATATATTCGGCGTATGAAGAAACTACTCCTCCCGAATTCGCAACGAAATCCGGAACGATGAGTATCCCTCGCTTCACGAGCGCCTCTTCGACATCTTCTCTCATGGGAATATTCGCGCCTTCAACAATGATTTTTGCCCGAATCCTATCCTTGTTCGAATTATTAATGACGTCTGTCACGGTCGCGGGAATAAGAATGTCCACGGGCAAGCCAAATATTTCCTCGCGCGTGAGTTTCGTAGCCCCTGGGTATTCCGAGACATTCCCTTTTTTTGACTTCGTCGCAAGCATGATTTTAAAGTCTAGTCCTTCTTTCCTGTATGCGGCACCACGACTGTCGGCAATCGCAACGACGCGTGCACCCATCTCTTCCAAAAATTTCATCGCGAAACTGCCGACGTTTCCAAATCCCTCGACCGCGACTGTGGCACCTTTAAGTGAAAACCCCGAAAGCTCGGCAGCAACTTTTGCGGATTGCGCCACGCCGAAGCCCGTGCTCCCAAGCTCATGCGGCAGACCACAGCGTTTTTTCCCGCCCTTCTTGTCGCAATAGCTTGCGGGCTTTCCGGTCACCGCGTCCCATTTTCCGGTTGCTTCCGCAATCCACTGCATTTCCCGCTCGGTGGTGTTCACGTCCGGCCCGCCGATATATTTTGAAGGGATGAGTGGAGAAATCTTTCGGGCGAACGACTCCAGAAATTTTTTCTTGAGCGCATCCGATCCCCCGGACTTGCCCTCCGAAGCCGCAGCGGAGGGGGGCCAGACAATACCCGACTTCGCCCCTCCGAATGGAATCTGGGCAAGCGCGTTTTTCCATGTCATTGCGCGTGCAAGGCGGCGCACCTCTTCTTCGCTCACCGTCGGCGTCATGCGGATCCCCCCCTTGCCGGGGCCGAGATTCGTGTTGTCGATCACAAGCCAGCCCTCCATGCCAATCTTCGCGTCGTATACGTGCACGACGTATTCCGGACCGAACAAATCTTTTGATATTGCAGTAACGGGCGAAATCTGATTTTTCTTTTGCATGTAGCGATTATATCACGAGCTTCGAAGTTCCGAGGAGAAGGCTTGCATCCATCTGCTTCTTGTTGTATGGTGCTTTTGGCAGTTTTGACCAAGGAGGAAGCCGGATGATAGTCGTCGGAGACGGGTCCCGGGATAATTTGGTAGGGTGGGATGCGTATTATCGGCTTGGCTGGTTCAGGAAGTTGTTGGTTTATTATTTCGGGATGAAGGTTTCCCTGGGCCATCAACAGCCCGAAGGGTTCACGGCCCCGACGGAGTTTTTTCTCTTTTGGTGCGATCGGTGCAAGCATCCGGCCAAAAGCTACCGACAGGGATTCCGAGGATATCTTACCTGCAAATCCTGCAGGTAGTAACCAAAAGCGACCAGCGCAAAGCTGGTCATTTTTTTTCTTGAAAAAGCGAGCGCTTATTCCTTTTTGTCTAGCTTATCGATCCCTAGAATTTTCACTCCGAAGTAAACGACGAGCGCGATCACGAGAAAATCGATGATCGTTGAAATAAAATGTCCCCACTGAAACACCACCGAGCCGATGCTGAAAGTTGCCGCCGCAAGGTTTTCTGCAGATCCCAAAGCTAAACCCAAAAGCGGATTCACCAAGTCCTGCACAACTGCCGAGACAACTTTTGAAACCGCGCCACCGAGGATGAAACCGACGGCGAGCCCCACTACGCCTTGTTTGCGGATAAACTCCAAAAATCCTTCGAAATGCTTTCTTTCAGCCCCTCCGCGTGCTACTGTTTCCATTGGTTTATATAATTTTTCTTTTTATTATACCGTTGCGGGGAAAATAAAAAAGCGGCCTGATTTGGCCGCAGGATTATCCCTCTTCGGGCAGGAGTTTCGTAAAAACTCCATCCGAGGCAATCACTCCTTCTGATGTGACCCCGAAGACACAATCATTCGCTTCGACGAAGAGATCGTCCCCGTCCCCAGCTATGAGGCGTAGAAGGTGCCAAAGGTAAAAGACTCCGTAATATGGCGAACAGTCCCTTGCCGGCAGGCCGAAAGGAGTCTCTCGTGTCCCGCTGCCATGAAGCGTAACCATCTTCCTTCCATTGTCCTGCCGAAGCGCTGAATCATCCTTCGATCCAGGCTCCAGACGAACCTTCTCGCCAGATTTTCCGTTCATCCCATGAATAAAAACTGGCTTCTTCTCCCAAAAATCAGGAAGACCAAGCACTCTCATTTGGCACGCCCTCTTTGGAAGTTCTGTCTTCAATAATACATCTCGCAGAAAAAAACGGAAATCCTACCTCCACATTCCCAAGACAAAACCGAAGATGATGAAGATTACCAGCTGATAACCTGCTTGGATCAAAAATCGTGCCCAGGAGATTTTTGCGGAATCATTGTTCCACATGGCGGTACCGGCGACAGTCGGCATCACAAACGCCGCCCAGATCCAAAGCGCATTCGTCAGCCCCGAAGCTTCTTTCCAGCCCTCAATGTAGTACGCGAGCACCCAAACCTGAAAAAGCGTGAGCAAAAACTGCGTGAGATAAAGCTTCCAAACGCCCCTCTGTATCTTCTTCCTCGCTTCGATGTCCGCCGCGTTCGCCCCGACGATCTCCATCCACTTTTTGCCAAAAAGCGGCCCGTACCAGATAGCCCCTACCGCCATCGAAAGCACTGCGGAAACGAAAACCGCCCAATAGTTAATGGTCATTTGTGTTTTGGTTTTTAGATTACATCACTTCCCTCGGAAGGTTTTTTTCGAAACCTCGCTTTTATTTTGTCCCAAAAAAGAATTCGAAATCCGATGAGTTCAAGCCCCACAACAACGAGCCACGAACCGGGCGTAAACGGCGTGGCAAGCGCAAGAAGGCCAACCAAAACAAGCAAAACGCCGATCGTTTTTTTGAGTTTTGGGTTGTTTTTGAAAAATTGGCTCATATCCAAACTTATCTTATTTAGTATAACCTCAAAAACTCCTCTGGAGGATACCAGCAGCAGGGTGGCTGGGGTTTACATTTCCAGTGATCTTTGATATCACTTCATTACGTTCTTTGTTAAAATCACAATCCGAAGGAGAAAAGGATGGCCTCCACCCCTCCGCAGTTCCTACGCTTCATCGGCGCGGGGAGTATCGGGGTTGTCCTTTACTACCTCGTCCTCTGCGCTCTTACCGACCTCATGGGGGTTTGGTATATAGCCTCCGCGATCGCGGCTTCGATAGTAAACTTTACCTCGAACTTCTTGTTCCATAAAAAATGGACGTTTAGGAACGAGAGCGCCCGCGAAACACCGCGTCAGGCATTGCTTTTTTTTAGTGTGTCGCTTTTATTTGTAGCAACGAACGCTGTCTTTATGTATGCGCTTGTAGAGTGGGCTGGCCTTTGGTACCTTGCCGCGCAGGGCATAGTAACTATCGTGCTTACCTTCATAGGATTCTTCACGGCACGATGGATATTCAAAAGCAATCCCCAACCGCAACAATAAGCGCTGGGGGTTTTCTTTTTTTATCGCAGAAATAGTTTGAATCAGTCACGCTTTCAGAGTACAATCGTGAGGTAATTGGAGGGGTCGCATAGCCCTGCCTGACGGCAGGCAGGGGTCTAGGTCTTTGGCGCGCCGGATGTAGTATGGAGGGGTCGCATAGCGGTCTAGTGCGCACGCTTGGAAAGCGTGTGTACCGCAAGGTACCGAGGGTTCGAATCCCTCCCCCTCCGCCAGATTTCCAAGTTTGAACCTTGGTAAAATCAGGTTATTTTGCATAAAACACCCGAAGTTGAGGTTTAAGAATTTGCCGCCAAAGGGCAGAATTGATAACA
The DNA here is from genome assembly GCA_038063755.1 of Patescibacteria group bacterium. GTDB lineage: Bacteria > Patescibacteriota > Minisyncoccia > UBA6257 > 2-01-FULL-56-20 > JBBTUL01. The sequence goes on along the minus strand of JBBTUL010000012.1, from coordinate 137,638 downwards.
TACGAATATGGGGAAATACAAATTTGTTAATCTAGCGGTGTTCATAATCTTCTTTGGAACAGCGCTTTTTGGGGCATTCCAAAAACAGAATTGGATAGAGGTGGTGCTATTTTTGGCCTTGGGCGCATTGTCGCTCTGGGCTGATTCTCAAAGAAAAACTTGACCCATTCGACGCGACTCGGTGTCAATCCCAAGCGGGGTCGAAGGATTGAAACTTCGCGGGATTTTTCGGCGCAATAAGTACTTTCATGAAATCAGCTTTTTATTCCGCGAAGCGCCTTTATACGATCTGTTATTGGAGGGTGCGTCATGAAGAGCTTGTGAAACCACGCCTTCCTCGAGTCTCCGGTGAATGGATCGTCGATCCAGAGATGAGATGTCGTATTTTTCGCAACGCTCATTGGTTTTACGTCGTGTCCGATCTTTTGAAGCGCGCTTGCAAGTCCTTCGGGATAACGAGTAAGAAGGGCACCGGAGGCATCTGCGAGAAATTCTCGTTTTCTTGAAATGGCGAGCTGAATGAGCATCGCGGAAATCGGAGCCAGGACAGAAAGAAGCACCGCGATGAGAATTATAGCCCCTCCCCCTCCGCCATCGTTATCGCTTGACCTGCGCCTTCCAAACATCATTGACCTCAAAAACATATCTGATACAAGCGAAATAAACCCGACCAACACAACGGCCATGGTTGAAACAAGCATATCTCTATTTCCGATATGTGAAAGCTCGTGGGCGATGACCCCTTCAAGTTCTGGCTTCGTAAGGGTTTTGAGCAATCCTGCCGTAACCGCGATAACCGCGTGCTCCGGATTCCTTCCCGTCGCAAAGGCGTTTAGCGCCTCCTCGGGAATGATATAAATCCTCGGCATCGGAAGCCCTGCTGTAATGCAAAGATTTTCGACGATTCGATAGAGCTCTGGAGCGGATTTTAGATCAACCTGCTTCGCGTGCGCCATCCCAAGAACGATCTTGTCGGAAAACCAATAGCTCGTGAAGCTCATCCCGACAGAGAAAAGCACCGCAATAACAAGGATGCTGGAGTCGTTATATGCCTGGGCAAAAACCCAGCCGATCGCAATGACCACGCCAAAAAAGACGGTAAAAAGCATCCAGGTGCGCCGAATATTTTGGTCTTTGTGAGTATAAAGAGTCGCCATACGAGGGTGGGGAAAACTGCGAAGACAGGAAGGTTCCGTTGCGGTTTAGAACTTCACCTGCACCGGCTTTTCGGCTTCCGCTTCCGCGTCAAAAAACTCGATTTTCGCGAAACCAAACATGCCAGCAATCAGATTTGTTGGGAAAATTTCTATTTTTGTGTTTAGCGCCATGACGTTCGAATTGTAGAACCTTCGCGCTGCTTGAATCTTGTTTTCGGTGTCGGCAAGTTCGTTCTGTAGATTTAAGAAATTCTCGTTTGCTCGAAGCTGCGGGTAGTTCTCCGAAACCGCGAAGAGCGTCTTTAAGGCTCCTGAAAGCATGTTCTCGGCCACAGCTTTTCCTTTCACGTCTGATGCTCCCATCGCGCGGCTTCTTGCTTCGGTCACCTTCTCAAACACTCCCGCTTCGTGCGACATATACCCCTTCACGGACTCAATAAGATTCGGAATAAGGTCATATCTTCGCTTTTGCTGAACCTCGATATCCGAAGATGCCTCTTTCGAACGATTCCTTAAGCGAACAAGTGAGTTGTACGACAAGATAAGCCATCCTACGACAACCAAAACCGCTATAACTACAATAGTTAGTATTTCCATGGGGTCATTTTACCAAATTTTTCTGAGAATTTAAAGTCGCAAAAAAACCAGCTAAAAAAGGGCTTTTATGCTGCCATCTTCCAGTACGCGATATCGCGGAGCAGGCTTAAAGGGAGAAACTGGCTCGTCCTCTTTCGTAAAGTCCCAATACTCAAGACCTCCTTTTCCTCTTTTGTGATCGTTTAGCCGAAACGGACTTCCGGGAAATTTTTCTTCGAGTACGGACTGCGCCCACGCCTCGTCGTGTTCCGTCTTTGTCTCGGAAGGGGCTACTTCGGGCGGCTCCTCTCCTTCGTCGGGAAGCTCTCCTCCCTTTTCCGCGCGGAGCCTCTCGTACTCCGCAAAGGTCATAAGCCTTTCGCCGCCATCTGGCTGTGGCTTTTCGACTTGATTCATGATTTCAGATTACTGCGATGGATGGATTCTATCAAGCACTAGAAATGCATGCGGATGCTTGTTCGCACCATCAACTTCGCCCTCTTCGTACGAGGTAAGCATCCACTCCTCCATCGGAAGGTCCGGGAAAAATGCATCCCCGGAGAAATCTTCGTCGACCACCGTAAGATATAGACGGTGTGCGAACGGAAGCGACGAGCGGTAAATCTCCGCGCCTCCGATAATAAAAACCTCCGCTTCTTCCTTGATCTGCTCTATCGCACTCTCTAATGATCCGGCAACAACCACGCCGTCTGCGCGGTACGCTCCATTTCTGGTAATCACGACATTCTTCCTTCCTGGGAGCGGTCGCCCAATGGATTCATGTGTCTTTCGACCCATGACCACTGGTTTTCCCATGGTAAGCTCTTTGAATCGAGCAATATCTCTCGGAAGCTTCCATGGGATCGCTCCGTTTTTCCCGATAACCTTATTTCTTCCAAGAGCCGCAATAAGAGAAATTCTCATTACACAGCAATTGGCGCTTTTATAACAGGGTGAGGATCATATCCCTGAAGACCGAAGTCTTCGTACCTAAAATCAAAAATTGATTTGATGTCCGGATTAATACTCATCAGTGGAAGCTTTCTGGGATCTCGGGAAAGCTGCTCACGTACTTGATCGAGGTGGTTTAGGTAAATATGCGCGTCTCCAAGTGTGTGAACAAATTCTCCGAGCTTGAGCCCTGTCACCTGTGCCACCATCATTGTGAGCAACGCGTAAGAAGCAATATTAAACGGCACTCCAAGGAAAAGATCTGCGCTTCTCTGGTACAGCTGACACGACAATTTTCCGTCGGCAACATAAAACTGGAATAAGCAGTGGCACGGGGGAAGTTTCATTTTCTCGATATGGGCTACGTTCCAGGCGCTCACGATGTGCCTTCGTCCGTCTGGATTTTTTTTGATCGCCTCCACCGCTTGAGCTATCTGGTCCACCGCTTCTCCGTTCGGAGCGTCCCAGCGCCGCCACTGCCCTCCGTAAACCGGTCCGAGGTCTCCGTTCTCGTCCGCCCATTCGTCCCAAATGTGTACACCGTTGTCGACAAGGTACTTAATGTTCGTATCTCCCCTCAAAAACCACAGAAGTTCGTGGATTACGCCTTTCATGAAAAGTTTTTTTGTTGTCACTGCCGGAAATCCGTTGTTAAGATCGAACCTGAGCTGACGACCAAACACGCTTACCGTTCCCGTCCCGGTGCGATCGCTTTTCTTTGCTCCGTTTTCAAGAACATCTTTCAAGAGGTCGAGGTATTGTCGCATTGCATCTATCTTATCACGCCCATTTTGCAAAGACGCAAGGAGCCCCGGCGATTCGCCGGGGCTCCTTGTATTTCTCACGCTTACGTCTACCTCCTCAGTAATCCCCCATGCCGGGCATTCCGCCTCCTGGCCCCATAGGTTCTTTCTTCTCAGGAATATCGGTTATCGCCGCGCCAACCATAAGATAATTCGAGGCGACGGAAACGGCGTTTGTAAGGGCCGTTTTTGTGACTTTAAGCGGATCGATGATACCGGCATGCTTCAGGTTTCCGAGGTCGTTTCTTGAGGCATTGAATCCGAGCCAAGCAGCATCTTCTTTCTTCCCTTCCTTTTCAAGTTTCTCCTTTTTGTCCTCAAGGTCTCTCATTACTTTCGATGGAGATTCTCCGCTATTCGTTGCGATTGCCGAAAGCGGTGCCTCAAGCGCGCGTTTTAGAATTGCGTGTGCCGCCTGTACTGCGGGATCACCGCTCTCGGAACCCATTTTAATACGAACATTGAAAAGCGCGATGCCTCCGCCCGGTACGATTCCTTCTTCCATCGCGGCGCGAGTGGCGGACACCGCATCTTCAACTCGCTGCTTCAACTCCTTTTGCGCGGCTTCCGTCGGAGCCCCAACCTTCAAGACCGCAACTCCTCCCGCAAGCTTACCCAGTCGCTCTTGCAGCTTTTCCTTGTCATACGAAGAGTCCGTTTTTTGAATCTGCGCTTTGATCTGATGTACTCTGTCCCCGATCGCTTTCTTGTCTCCCTTGCCGCCGACAATTGTTACATTGTCCTTTGTCGCAACCACGCGATGCGCATGCCCCAAACTCGCAAGTTCTGTTGCGTCAATCTTCTTCCCCAGCTCCTCTGAAACAAACTCTCCGCCCGTTATGATTGCCAGGTCTTGAAGCATTTCTTTTTTCCTGTCACCGAATCCTGGCGCTTTTACTGCAAGCACCGTGAAAATTCCGCGAAGCTTGTTTACAACGAGCGTTGCGAGCGCCTCTCCGTCGACTTCTTCGGCAACGATTAAAAGCTCTTTCTTCCCGCTCTGAATAATTTTTTCAAGAAGCGGCAGAAGTTCTTGAATTGAAGATATCTTTTTGTCGGTCACGAGAATATATGGATCTTCGAGAACGGATTCCATGCGCTCCTGATTCGTCACCATGTACTGTGAAATATAGCCGCGATCAAATTGCAGTCCCTCAACGATTTCGTATGAATTTGCAATCGTATTCGAGTCTTCGATCGTTACCACCCCCTCCTTCCCAACTTTACCCATAACCTCTGCGATAAGCTTTCCGATTTCGGAATCTTTCGAGGAAAGCGTTGCCACTTCTTCGATCTCTTTGTTGTCGTTCACTGCCTGCTTCTGGAGTTCAAGTTCTCGGATTACCTCCGCGCTTGCCTTTTTAAGTTCCTCTGCAAGATGAATCACATTGAAACCTTTCTCTCGAATTGCCTTTTCCCCTTCATCCATCATTGCATGCGCGAGAACAACCGACGTTGTCGTTCCATCGCCGACGTTGTCGTTCGTCTTGTCCGCTGCTTGCTTAATAAAATCCGCTCCAAGATTCTCGTACTTATCCTGAAGTTCAACCTCCTTTGCGACTGTTACGCCATCAAAGGTCACCTGCGGCGCGCCGTATCCTTTTTCGATGACCACTGCGCGGCCGCGAGGCCCGAGCGTCATCCTTACGGCTTCGGCAAGTTTGTCTATGCCAAGCTTCATCGCCCTCCTAGCGTCTTCGTTAAAAAGTAATTGTTTTGCCATAATTTTTAGAAGTTTTTACTATTCGACTATCCCCAAAACATCGTCCTCGTCTCCAATAAGATATTTTTTACCGTCAAGCTCGATTTCGTCCGGCCCATACTTTTTAAAAAGCACGACGTCTCCGATCTTTACCGCAAGAGGAGCTCGTTCTCCCTTTTCATTTGTTTTTCCAGGACCAACTGCGATTATCTTTCCTCGCGTAGGACGCTCTTTCTCTGCTGTATCAGGAATTACAATCCCCGACTTAGTTGTTTTCTGCTCTTCAAGAGGTTCTATGAGCAGGTGGTTTGATAGTGGCTTAAAATTCATTTTTTATTTTATTGTTTTGGCATATTGCAAAAGGCACATAGGATACCCATTCGCACTTTGTTATTCGCCAACTGGCACTCCCGACCGAAGAGTGCTAATACAGTGTATGACCAGGAAAACTCGCTGTCAATAGTTTACAAAGGACTCTTTTTTTCCTTTGTCATTCGCTCGTAGATATTCAAAATCGCCTTTACGCCGTCTCCTGCTGAAATGTTGTTTTGCCGGTATGGTAAATCTGTCACATCCCCGACTGCCCATATGCTCGAATTCGATGTCTGTTGTGTTTTATGATCAACCAGAACCTCTCCTCTCTCGTTTAGTGAAATGATATTCTTTACAAACTCCGAATTGGGAAGAGAGCCTACCTCAACAAATACTCCCTGCACCGCTATCTCTTTCTCTTCTCCGGTCTTGGCATTTTTATACAAGAGACCAGTGACGCCGGATTCGCCTCCTTTAATTTCCGTAGTAAGCGCAAGAGGCAAAACCTCCACCTTCGGATCAGCGTTTAACTTCTCAAGCGTTACCGGATCTCCCTTGGGAGCTTCTGACCGCACCAAAAGATAAACTTTCGAGGCGTAGCTCATAAGATCAATAACTGATTCGAGTCCTGAATTTCCTCCCCCCACAACTGCGACCGCCTTGTCCTTAAAAAGCGGTGCATCGCAGGTGGCGCAAAACGCGACCCCCTTGCCTTCAAATTCTTTTTCTCCAGGGACTCCCAGTCTCTTTCTGTGGCTGCCTGAGGCAAGAAGAATATATTTCGCCTCAATCGACTTCCCGTCACGCGTTCCAATTAGAAAACCTCCGAGAGGAAGCGGCTCGATTTTCTCCGCTCTGTCTCCGAATATAATTTCGATTCCTTCTTGCGCGCGAAGATGCTCCTCAAGCATATTCGCGAGCTCAAGACCGGAGACATGCGAACTTCCTATCCAGTTCTGAATATCGTCGGAAGTAAGCGATTGTCCTCCAAATCCCTCGGTGATAAGCGCTGAAACTATTTTTTTCCGCGCCGCATAAATTCCGGCGGCTACGCCGCCGGGGCCACCACCAATAATGAGAAGATCGTACATAAGCAATTTCTATTCCTCGGGTGGCAGTCTACTTGATCCCAAGTGCCTCCGATATAGCTCGGCGATCAAACCCCACAAAAATTTTCCCGTCGATATCGATAACTGGAACACCGAGTTGGTGTGATTTCTGTATCATCTCCTGCTGTGCCTTTAGGTCCGTTGCCACATTAAACTCCTCGAACGAAACGTTGTTTTTCGCGAAGAACTCTTTCGCCATCTTGCAATATACGCACGTCGGGGTTGAATATATTTTTATTGCCGCCATTTTTTTGTTTATTGTTTTTTCGACTCCTCTTTCTCCTGCTCTTCCTCGTCGCCGAAGAGCTCCCAAAGCGAGAGGATAAGCATTATAACACCGACGACAATATTGCTCCATTTCGCCAAAGAAATCTCGCTGAAACCCAGGATCCAGGGCGAAATGATGATCCATGCACCAAGAAATAGTCGTATCCAGGAATTCGTCATGATTCTATTCTACCCTACCAGCCGCACCATTGCGAAGCTTATTTTTTAAGCTCGGCATCGATTACCGCCGAAATCTGATCGATCGGCACGGCCCCTTTAACCATGACTCCGTTTACAAACGTGGTCGGGGTGGAATCCACGCCAACCGCGCCAGCACGGGTCCTATCTTCTCCGACCTTCGTTGCATACTTTTTCTCATCAACGCAGCTTGAAAACTGTTCCTTATTGAGCCCAAGACTCTCGGCAAGCTTCAAGAAAAGCTCCCTGTTTAAGTTTCCGTTGTGTTCCTGTCCATCTCTGTATTCTTCGGTAAAGATCGCATCGTGATACTCCCAAAACTTTCCCTGATCTTGGGCGCAGGAAACCGCTTCGGCTGCAACACCTGATTCCGGACCAAGAAATTGGAAGCTTCTGAATATAAACTTTGCTTTTCCGGTTTTAACATACTTCTCTTTAATCGCTGGTTCAACTTCCGCAAAAAACTTTGCGCAATATGGACACTGGTAGTCTCCGTATTCGATGATGGTGACCTTCGCCTTTGCGTTTCCAAGCACAACGTCGTCTGCTTGAACTTCAAGTCCTGCCGCTGCGGGCGGTTCCGCGTTCCTGGGGGTTCCCAAAAAACCTCCGTTCGAATATATCACCGCACCGGCAATAATTATTCCCGCAAGTACGATGCTTCCTGGAATAAGGTACGGAGTTGATGCTTGCGCTTCGCTTCGCGACTGGCTCGCACCTTGAAGATCATTTTCGATATTTACCGTTACGTGTTCTTCTTTCTTCCCCTCTAAAATGTCAACGGTGACGTGTTCTTCGTTTTTGCTCTCTGAAACGTTCACCGTTACTTGCTCTTCTTTTTTCTTCTCGGTATTGTCTGTCCCTTTATTGTGTTAGTTCATATGCTACAATCTTAGGCACGATGCCACTACGCGTCAAGTTAAAAGCACTACGCTCCCTCCTTTTCGAAAACACATCTCTTAAGCAGACGATCGCGAAAAATACTTTTTGGCTCGGCTCAAGCACCGTTGTCGGCCGCCTCATAAAGGCGGCTCTCGTGATTTATGCCGCTCGCATCCTTGGCGCTTCTGAATACGGAGTTTTTTCCTACGCACTAAGCCTTGCTGCCCTTTTCTCTATTTTTTCCGACATCGGCGTCGGGGGACTTATCACCCGTGAGGTTTCTCGACGACCCGACGCTCTTCGGGCATATTTCTCTACCGGTCTCGTAATAAAATTTGTTTTGGCTGGTATTTGCGCCACACTCATCATCCTTATCGCGCCATCCATCAACAAGATTTCGGATGCGGCACGCCTTATTCCAATTGCCGCGCTTCTCGTAGTCTTTGACGGAATTCGGGATTTTTCTTTTTCCATCACCCGTGCTTGGGAGAAAATGGAGCTTGAAGCTCTTATCGGCGTCTTTACGAACGTCATGATAACAGTGATTGGTCTTGCGCTTCTATTCACAAATCCCAACCCCCGACTGCTTCTTTGGGGATATACGCTCGGGGCAGGAATGGGAACCGCGCTTTCAATTTGGGTTCTCCGATCATATTTCTATAAATTTTGGGTTTTTTTTGATGCCTCCCTGGTAAAGCAAATATTCCTTGAGGCATGGCCATTTGCATTGAGCGGCCTTTTGGGTGCAATCATGATAAACACCGATGCAATTATGCTGGGCTGGCTCAAGGGATCAAAAGAAGTTGGGCTTTACTCTGCAGCGCTTCGCCCCGTACAGCTCCTTTACTTCACAACAACCGTAATAGGAATCAGCGCATTTCCCTCCTTTGCAAAATACAGCCAGACAGACAAAACACGATTCAGGAACATCATTGAAGGGCTCGTTGCTTCTTCATTCATGATCGCCGTTCCGCTCTTCGTGGGTGGCACGATTGTCGGAAAAGAACTTCTGCTTTTCCTTTATGGATCAGAGTATCTCGCATCAGCAGGAGCTTTTTCAATTCTTCTTTTTACGTCGCTTACCACGCTTCCGGGAAATCTCCTTATCAACGCCGTTTTTGCGGCAGGAAAACAAAAAATCTTTATAACATCGCTCGGCCTGGGAGCAATCGGAAACGTTATTCTTAACTACTTCCTTATCCCGCCGTATGGAATTGCAGGAGCCGCGATCGCGACCGTTGTCGCCCAAGTGCTTTCGACGGGAGCCATATGGATCACGCTCAAAAAAACTAGCGGTTTTACCACCCTTCCACACCTTAAAAAGATTATTCCGTCCTCTCTCATCATGGGTCTTTTGGTTTGGCTCCTGTCGAGCTTTGAAATGCACGTTCTCCTCTCGGTCTGTTTTGGCGCCCTTGCGTACTTTGCAATTCTCTTTTTCACACGGGAACAATCGTTGCTGCGCTTCATCCCTCCGTCACTGCATCGGCTTTTAAGGATTTCTTAGAACAATTCGCGGAGTAAAAACACGCCTCCCCATACAAAGCGTGCTGTGGTAGGATGTTTTTATATGCCAACAATAAAGAAATTGCTTCTCGCCGCAAGCGACGTTGCACTTCTTTTCTTCGCTCTTGCCGTCACGCTTTTTATACGCTACCCTCGAAATCTTTTTTTTGATCGCCTGGAAGACCACGCACTCCCGTTTTCGGCTATATTCCTTATTTGGCTTTTCGTTTTTTATCTTGCTGATCTCTACCGCCAAAAATCTTTCCGGACGCAAAGCATCATTGCAAGCGAGCTGACGCTTGCAACCGCGATATCCGCAATCGCCTCCGTGGTTCTTTTCTATCTTTTCGGCCCGTTCTTTGAGCTTGCGCCAAAAACAAATCTCCTCATCTTTACGACTGTATTCTTTCTTGAGAGCTATCTCTGGAGGACCTTCTTGGGCGCGGTATTCCGTTCCGGCAGAACACCTGTTGTCGTAATCGGAAACTCACCGCGCATCGAAGAAACCGCGCGCTATCTCGAAGAAAACCTCCATGCGGGCTATCGCTTCGCCGGGTGGATAAAGAACGCCTCTCCAGATGAATTAAAAAAAATCCCCGCCCTAGTTAAAGAATCGGGCGCACGAACAATCGTGGTCCAGCCAAAACTTTCGGAGAAATCGGACATCGTGCATGCTATCTACTCCATGTCTCCATTTGAAACAGCCGTCATAAGTTTTTCGGATTTTTATGAACTCATCCTCGATCGCGTACCGCTCGACGAAATCAAGGACGGGTGGGTAATCGAGCACATTGCCATGCGCCGCCCGTTCTACGATGCCGCGAAGCGCCTGCTCGACATTCTCCTCGGCCTTATAATCGGGATTATCCTTTCGCCCATCGCGCTTCTCGTGACGCTGGGGATAAAAATCGACTCGCGAGGACCAGCCCTCTTCATCCAAGAACGCTTCGGGAAAAACGGGAAGCTTTTCCCGCTCTATAAATTCAGAACAATGAAAATGGAGGGTCACAAAGACAATTGGCCGCTCTGGACAGAAGAGAATGACCCCCGGATCACTTCTCTCGGCAAGCTCCTTCGCCTTACTCATGCCGATGAAGTCCCTCAACTTTGGAATATTATAAAGGGAGATATCTCTTTCACCGGACCACGTCCGGAGCGGAGCGAGCTCGCAAAAAAATACCAGGACATCCCCTACTACGACATTCGCCATGTGGTAAAACCAGGACTAACCGGCTGGGCGCAGATAAACTACAAACCCTCCTCTTCGCTTGAAGAGGCGCGCGCGAAACTTGAATATGATATTTATTACGTAAAAAATCGCTCGTTCGTACTTGATCTTCTCATCATCATCCGAACCATTCGGTATATCTTCGTGACGAATAAATAAAAAAACCCGCCAGATTATTGGCGGGATGAAACTATTCCAAAAGCCCCGAAGCGCAAGTAGGGCTTGGCACCTTCGGAATAGTCGGACTAAACTGTTTACGAACCCATTCCTTTCTCTTTTCAAGATTGGCATGCCACCGAGCAGAAAGAACCTGAAAAACAAACGTGGCGGAATCCAATCTCATTCCTGTAGCCACGCGAATTTGCAAACCGTTCTGCAACGCAACAACAACATCGTATTCATGCAGAATTCCCGTGTTTTGAACCGAAAAGACCGCAACGACATCCCTTATCGGAACGCTGAAGCTGTGCGATATGCCGCTTCCAAGCTTTGGCTCATCTTCTTCCACGTCCACCGTTAGAAATTCATTGAAATCAGGCTTGCTCATGCCTTTTTCTCCTCTCCCAAAATGCCGATCACAGCATACGTCTGTTCTTCACAAAAAGTCAAGAATGTGGGATACTTACATACATGAATCTCGTCGTCGTAAGGCACGGAGAAACCGATTTTAATAAAAGCGGAAAGCTTCAGGGAAGAAGGGAGGACCTGTCGCTAAACACCGAAGGGAAGACTCAGGCGAACGATCTTGCCGACATGCTCGCCCAAGAGAAGGTTGATGCAATATTTTCTTCGCCTCTGAAGCGCGCAAGGAAGACAGCCGATGTCATCGCGAAAAAAGTCGGCATGAAGATAACTGAAAAAGAGGAACTTTCAGAGTGTGATTTTGGATCGCTCTCAGGAAAGACATGGAAGGAGGTCGCTAAGATTGCAGGAAAAGACATGGAATATATCGACAAAACTCTTTTGAAATACGATTACCGACCGTATGGAGGAGAGTCCGCCACAGAGGTCAAATCACGCCTCACTTCTTTTCTAAGAGAGCTCAAAAAAACTCGCCATCGAAACGTCATCCTCGTAACACACGGTGGCATTATTCGTCTGCTTCATAAAATGCTCGGAGAAGATATCGAGCTTAATCTTAAAAGCGCTTCGATCCACGAATTTGTTTTGTAATGTGCGGCATATCCGGATTATATAAGTTAAAAGGCGGGGAAATTTTGGATTCGGAACTCTCGCATATGCGCGATGCGCTTAAACATCGCGGGCCCGATGGTGCCGCTAACTTCATTTCGAAGAACAAAAACGTTGGGCTAAGCCAGCGCCGCCTCGCGATTATCGATCTTTCTCCGGAAGCGGCGTGCCCGATGACAAACGAAGATGGCACTGTTTGGATCACGTTCAATGGTGAAATTTACAACTTCCAGGAGCTTCGCGAGGACCTTCTAAAAAAAGGGCACACTCTTAAAACTCACGGGGACACCGAGACGATACTCCATGGATACGAAGAGTACGGCACAGATGTCGTAAAAAGGCTAAACGGCATGTTCGCGTTTGTGATCTGGGATGAAAAGCGAGAAGTTTTGTTTGCAGCGCGCGACCACATCGGTATTAAACCTTTCTACTATGCCGTCCAGGACGACACGTTCTACTTTGGTTCCGAGCCGAAGGCGATTCTCGCCCACCCGTCATTTAGAAAAGAACTTGCTAAAGAAAATGTTTCTTATTATCTTACGTTTGCCTGTATGCCCGCGCCGCTTACCCTTTTCCGCGATATCAAAAAGCTTCCTGCGGCTCATTTTCTCTTAATCGAAAAAGGCGCGGACGTTAACGTCCGCGAGTACTGGAATCCTCTGATGCGTGAGGGCGAGAGCGAAAAAAGCGAGGAAGAATATATTCACGAAATTAGATCTCTTCTCACAGACTCCATTCGAAAGCAAATGGTCTCGGACGTTCCTTTCGGATGTTTCCTCTCCGGCGGCATCGACTCTTCGACAAACGCGACGCTTATGAGTAGGGCCATCGGGAAGCCGGTCGAGACCTTTTCCGTCGGGTCCGACGAGCATCCTCATTACAATGAGTTCGAATACTCCCGAAAGATCGTTGAGCTTTTGGGGGCAAAGTCGCACGAGCTCATCGTGAGCGAGAAGGACCTCCTCGCGTTCCTCCCAGATTACGGATTCTCTGCAGACGACCCGAACGGCGATCAAATTTGTTTTCTTGTCTATTATCTTTCGAAGCTTATCCGGAAGAGCTGCGTTATTGTGGCCCAAGTCGGCGAAGGAGCCGATGAGCTCTTCGCCGGATATCCCGCATATCTTCTTTCGGTTCGACTCCACAACGCCGGATGGAGATTTTTGCGCTATCTTCCAAGATTTCTGCGCAAAATTCCGCATTGGATGCTTTCGCCGCTTCTCTCAGGCAAATACGAATTCCAAAAAGAGTATTTTAGACGCCTTGCGGACGGAGAAGAACCGTTTTGGGGAAACGCCATCGCCTTTACTCCCTCTCAGAAAAGGCAGCTGCTTACTCCCGAATATCGCGCAACGCTTACGCCAGGACACGAATACGCGACGATAAAAAGCTACTACGACGAGGTTGACCGCGTACATCCCGGTGCAGACTTCCTTGAACGACTTACTTACCTTGAGCTAAAAATTCGCCTCCCCGAACTCCTTCTCGCCCGCGTGGACAAAATGGGCATGGCCCATTCAATCGAGGCGCGCGTGCCGTTCCTCGACAAACGCCTTGTCGAACTTGCGCTCCATATACCGGAGAAATTGAAACTCAAGAAACGCATAACGAAATATATTCTTAAGAAAGCGGTGCAAGGCATTATTCCCGACGAGATCATCTCGCGAAAAAAACAGGGCTTCGGAGCACCCATGACCGAATGGCTCAAAAATCCGAAAACGGCAGAACCGCTTCTCGCCGCGATCAAGAATTCGAAACTCCGCGAGCTTGGAATCCTTGATTACGACTACATCGACCGCATCATATCACTCCATCAAAGCGGGGCGGTGAACCACAACTTCAGAATCTGGAACCTCATCTCGCTCTCACTCTGGTATGACTACTGGTTCAGCAGCAACGCTTCCTAGAAGTAGAAGAGTTTGAAAATCGCTTTGTACAGAATCGCGCGATATCGATTCCATCCGCGGGACTCGTACAAAGTGAACCTTCGGCAGTAAAAATCAAAGAGGGGGTTGTGTGTGATCAGAAACATTATCCGCATCTGTACGATATGGAGGCGCTGATAGAACGGGCTCGCCAGCATGTGCATTGATTGCTGGGAGAGGTCATACAGGGACCAATATCCTGTGTCGTATCGTTTCAGATTCCCCAGCAGTGTTTTAATACAATCCCCGAAGAGACCCGACCCCCGCGGATCGTTGGTAAGAAGATAGTAGTCCCAGACGCCCCACAGCCCCCAGAGAAAACCGTTCAGGATATGTGTGGGAGGGTCTACGAGGTACTCTTCAAGCCATACATTTCCCGCGGCATCGATGCACTTTACGCCACCGTCTCCTATGCGCGTATCAAGCGCCCGAAACGCCTCTTTCGCCGTATATAAGTATCGCTCGTCGCCCGTCGTATGATACATCCGCCCCAGAAGCGAGATCCCTGTACCCTGGGAATGCGCCGAGTACCACCCAGGAGCGAGGTACTGTTTATAGCGCCAGCGAAAGTTATGTTTCCAGACAGGAATGCCCGCATCGTTCTCCTCGAGATTTTTCACGAGCCAATCGGCCTGCGCCCGTGCAACATCGAGGTGTTCCCGCTGCTTGGTCTTCAGGTATAGGTTATAGTGTGCCAGTCCGTATTGCGCGACCGCAAGAGGGTTATATTGTCTTCCGATGTCGGCAAAATAGTCGAAGAGTATCACCCCGTCGTCATCTTTTGGCCCGAGATAGGAGGCCTTGTCCTCGAAGGTCATGTAGTAGCCTCCCAGTTCTCCGGGAATCAGATTTTCGTTCACGGCCGGACGTTCGTGCCAAAACGAAAGGTATCCCTTGTCCGAGGTCAGGTAAACCCTGAAGATGCGCCTGAAATAATCGATCCTATCCCTCAACATCAGGCTTTTTGTGTCCCGTCCTCGAAAGAAATCGGCTTACCGGTTTTTAATGACTCGATCATCGCGAAAGATGCGAGGTGCGCGGCATAAATTTCATCGAGCGACATCGGAGACGGCGTCCCGTCCTTGATTGCCTTCACCAACAATTCGATCTCGCGGGTATAGCCCTTGTCCTGATGGCGCAGATTCAGGTTTTTCGTTCGCGAAGGAAGGATCACACGGCCACTCTTGAAGTTATCGATGATCATTATCTTCCCGTCGCCGTATATTTCTATATATTCCTTCGGCACGCGGAAGTTCCCGAGTGCGGAGTAGGAGACGGTGCCGAGCGATCCGTTCTCGTATTCGATCGTAAGTGAAAAATTCTCTTCGTGAGCAACCGATCCTCCTGCGGGAATTGCCGCAGTCCAGAGACGCTTCGGAAGCGAACCCGTGAGGTACTGAAGCGCGTGGACGAAGTGACACGCTTCGCCTAAAATCCTTCCGCCTTCTTTCGGGTCGTACGACCAGTGGTTCGATTCGAGTGGTCCCACGTTTACCCGATACAGGATATTAAGCGGCGTACTCGACCCATCGAATTCTTTTTTCGCTTCCATAAAGTGATGAGAAAACCTTCGATTGAATCCGACGAGAAGTCTCCCTTTCGATTTTCGCGCCGCCTCCATAACTCCGTCCAAATCTTCCTTGTTGAGCGCGAGCGGCTTCTCGATGTAGAGGTTTTTCCCCGCAGCAAGAACCTCTTTTGCGATTTTCGCATGCGAACTGTGCCGCGTGGCGCAAATGATGAGATCGATATTTTTGTCTTCAATCAGGCGCTCGTACTCGGATGTCACGTATTCCGCTCCCGCTTCCTTCGCGAGCTCTTTAGCGGGAAGGCCTTTCGTGTGCGCAACCGCGGCAACTTGGACTCCTTCCACCTCCTTCAAGTGCGAAATAACGGTCGACTTCATGAACGATCCGATACCGATAAGTCCGATGTTTATAATGGGCTTCGCAAGCGGTTCCCGAGAAACGATATTATTCTCACGCAATCTGATAAAGGACGGGCCGGGCTTCCCTTCTTTCGGATAACGAAGCACGATTCCGTGCACTAACCCTTGGGGGTTGAACACCAATTCGTATGCCTTCTCCGCTTCCGCGATGTCGAAAGACCTGGTAATGAGATTCTTGACCGACATTTTCTTGTCCGCGAGAAGCCGCAAAAATTCCTCGATGTTCCGTCGCTCCGTCCAACGAACATATCCGACCGGATAGTCGTTCCCTCGCTCTTCGTAATTCTTGTCGTATCTTCCAGGGCCATAGGAGCGCGAAGAGTGGTACGTGAGTTCCTTCGCTATGAAGTCGCGCCATGGAATATTGGCGAGAACATTGCCAACCTGAACAATTCTCCCCCGGTCACGAACGACCTGCACCGCAAGCTTCAGGGGTTCATCGCTCTTCGTGCTCGCGTAAACGATAACCGCATCCAATCCGCGTCCGCCGGTAAGTTTCGCGACTATGCCGTCCGCATCGTCTTTTCCGATGATTACCTCCGCATCAATGCCGTTTTCTTTCGCAAACGCGATCTGGCCGGAGTTTACATCGAATCCGATGACTCGGTGGCCGTAGGCCTTGAGCGTGCGGGTTGCGATCTGACCCAAGAGTCCCAAACCGATTACGCCCACCGTTTCTCCGGGAGTAAGATCCGCGCGCCTGATCCCCTGCATGGCGATAGCGCCAAGTGTCGCAAAAGCGGCTTCGTCTTCCGCCACCCCGGCCGGGATCTTGGCGCAAAGATTCTTCGGAACAAATACATACTCCGCGTGCGAAGCGTAATCCTGCCCCGCGCATGCAACTCTGTCCCCCGCTTTGAACTCCTCCACGTCGTCGCCCACGGAGAGCACTTCACCGGCGCTTGAGTAGCCAAGCGCTATGTCGGTCGCGAGTTTTGCTTGAGCCATCTTCCACGCGGCGAGAAATCCTTTCGTTCTGACGGCAAGCAAAAACTTCTGGACATAATCGGGTCGCTCTTTCGCTTTTTGCAGTAACCCTTTCTTCGACAGGGCAATGACGCTCCTCTCGGTACCGACACTGATGACGGAAAAGATATTCTTTACGAAAACTCCACCACGGCGGACGGGCGGTGGGGTGATTTCTTCGGTCCTCGTTTTTCCGGATTTCGGATTTTGAAATACTTGCTTCATCCTATTATTCTACCCCAAAGAAGCTTTCAATGATCACTCCGATTCTTTCTGCGGCATGACCATCACCAAATGCGGTGTGTTTTCTCGCAAAAAACCGGTACTGATCGGTATCGTCGAGAAGGCGGAGAACTTCACGGACAATCCTTTCTTTGTTTGCCCCGACAAGCATGGCATTGCCGGCCGTAATCCCTTCGGGACGCTCGGTCTTTTCGCGCAACACCAATATCGGCTTGCCGAGAAACGAAACCTCTTCCTGTATCCCCCCCGAATCGGTCAGAATCAGATATGCCGCATCCATTAGAAAAGAGAATATTTCATATGAGAGAGGTTCTGTGAGGATCACGTTTGAGATGCCCGACAGTTTTTCGCGAACGACTTTTTGGACATTCGGGTTCAGGTGCACGGGGTATAAGAAAATTACGTCGGATCGCAAAGTCGCAATCTGCCTGATGGCTCCACAGATATTCTCGAGGCCTTCTCCGAAGCTCTCCCGACGATGCGCCGTGATTAGCAATAACTTCTTGCCTCCTCGGAGGTTCTGTCCCTTTGCAAGAAGCAAGCTCTCCCACCTTCGAAAATCCTCACGCTTTTCCGATTTGAGAATAATCCGCAAGGCATCAAGCGCGGTGTTTCCAGTGACGAATATCGAGCTCTCGGGAACTTGCTCACGCACAAGATTTTCTCTGGCGTGATCCGTGGGCGCACAGTGAATATCCGCAAGAACACTAATAAGTCGTCGATTTATCTCCTCGGGAAATGGAGCGTATTTGTCGAATGTGCGCAGTCCCGCTTCAACGTGCATGATGGAAATTCTGAAATGAAATGCCAGGAATGCCGCAAGAAATGCCGTTGAGGTGTCTCCCTGGACGATAAGCAGATCGGGACGCTCCCGGCGCAAAAAAGAAAAGAATTTAAAAAGTCCGTACCCGAGCCGAGGACCGTTCAATACGGTTTTCAAAATCCCGCCGGATCCCCATATTCCTTTGTCGCCCAGGGGGAATGGTATCTGGTGGGTTGGGATGATATCGAACACACCCAGTACTTGTTGCAACATTTTTTTATGCTGCCAGAAAACGCACGTAAAAAGCTTAATCCGGTCGTGATGCTGAAGCTCGCGTATCACCGGGACGAGCTTGATCGCTTCCGGCCTAGTGCCGAAAACCACAGCAACTTTCCTAGTCGATTTATGCTCTGCCATGGGTGATTTTTTCTTCCCCCGCGCCAAGGAGAATGACGTGGGCGCCAACAAGGGCTTTTCTCTGTCTGTCGCTCAACATATTTCTCGTATCTATGACGAGCTTAATATTCTCCGAGGACAGCTTTGCCTCCTTGTATATGTCGTGGTCCGTGACTATCACGAGAGCGTCCGCCCAACGGATGAGATCGTCTTGTTTCACGAGCGGATGCGGAAAGTGCTTGACGTAGGGGTCAGCACAGCGAACCTCATATCCGCGACGCTTGAACTCTTCGGCAAGTCGGAGCGCCGGAGTTTCTCTGGCATCGTCAACGTTCTTCTTATACGCCACACCCAAGATGCCAAAACGTTTTATCTTGAGTCCATATTTACGGACATGATCAGCCGCAAGCTGTGCCACAAACAAGGGCATTTGCTCGTTCAATAATAACGACTTCTTCAAAAGCGGGGATTCCTTGCGCGCCACGTCTACCAAAAACCAAGGATCAAGAGGGATGCAGTGTCCACCGACACCCGGCCCAGGAACGTGAATGTTGACGCGCGGGTGGTAGTTGGCAAGACGAATTGCCTCCCACATGTTAATACCTATGCGGTGAGCGAGCTTCGCCATTTCATTGGCAAATGCGATGTTTACATCGCGATATGAATTCTCGAGGAGTTTCACCGTTTCTGCGGTAGTAAGGTCTGTAAGAAATATATTGCCCTTCACGAATGTTTTATAGATCCGCTTTGCCATCTCTCCTGAGCCCTGATCAAGTCCGCCTATCACGCGGTAGTTCTCTATCATCTCCTTAAGAGTTCTTCCCGGAAAGGCTCTTTCAGGACAATGCGCAAGGGCGTATCTGAATTTCTTCTTGTCGAGAATCCTCTTCACTACGCCGGACGAAGTCCCGGGCGCAACCGTGGATTCAATAATCACCAGGTTTCCCTCTCTTAAAACCGGCACAATTGAGCGCACGGCGCTTTTCACAAAAGAGAGATCTGCTCTCTTTTTTTGAGTGATCGGTGTCGGCACTGCGACAATAAAAACGTCAGCTGACGCTGGCTTTGAGTGAAACGATATCCGCTTCCGATTCCTTCTAAAAAGAGTCGCGAGTCCTGGCTCGTGGAATATCATCTTCCCCTTCTGCAATTTTTTGATTTTGTCGCGGTCGACATCAACCCCCACAACGTTGAAACCCTGCTTGGCCAGCAGACACGCCATCGGGAGACCCATATAACCAAGGCCAATTACGCTAATTGTTGTTTTTTTTCTGTCCTTCATGAATACTATGAACGATACAGAAACTTGGAGATTTTGACAATCTGGTAAAAGTTACCAAGAATTAATAACTAAATGAAGGTTCTCATTTTCACCCAGTATTTCCCACCAGAAACAAATGCTCCGGCGCATCGTCTCGGGTTTTTTGCGAAACACCTCGCAGGTGCCGGACACGATGTGACCGTAATCTGTGAAGCTCCCAACTACCCCAAGGGCGTATTGTTTCCTGGATACAAGAATGGGTTTTTTCAAAGAGAAAGCTGGGGAGGCGTACAGGTAGTTCGATCCTGGGTTTGGATAACCACGAAAAAATCATTTCTGTTTAGAGTCTTGAATTATGTATCGTTTTTCTTTTCCTCCTTCATGGCGGGTATGCGGGTAAAAAAAGCGGATGTTGTTTTCGCTACATCTCCTCCTCTTTTCGGGCTTTTTGCCGGAGCGCTCGTAGCAAAATTGAGACGCATACCGTTGATTTCGGAAATCCGAGATATTTGGCCCGATTCCGCTGTCGCGGTCGGCATGCTCAAGAAAAATATTGCCTTCCGATTTGTTGAGGTGATCGAAAAGACGATTTATCGACAAAGCGTGGCGGTGGTAGCAAACGCTCAGGGCATCATTAAGCGCCTGCATATTGAAAAAGGGGTGTCGCAGGAAAAAATGACCCTTCTTACTAATGGAGCGGAGCTGGACCTGTTTCGCGCGGGCGTGGATTACGCGGAAATAGAGAAACGTTATGGCCTGAAAGATAAATTTGTGGTTCTGTACACCGGTCTTCTTGGACTCGCGCAGGCCCCGTACGTCGTGATCGAAGCGGCGAACCTCCTGAAGGATAAAAACGATGTCGTGTTTCTGGTTGTCGGCGAAGGAGCTCTAAAAAAACAGTGCGAAGAGCTGGCGCAAAAATATAGTCTTAAAAATGTCATTTTTACCGGAGAACGTCCCCGCGCCGAGATGCCGGCCTTCGCATCTCGAGCTGGTGTGGCCATAATTCCTTATAAAAATGAGGCGCTTTTCAGAGATGTACTACCATCAAAGATGTTCGACTACATGTCCGCGGAAAAGCCGATTATTATCAACCTAGACGGCGAGGGAGCCGCGATTATCAAAGCTGCAAATTGTGGTTTGATCGCAGAACCAGAAAGTCCCGAATCTTTGAAAGAATCGATTCTAAAGATTTATCACGATCCATCGTTCGCAAAAAAGCTGGGAAGTAACGGGCGCAGATATGCAGAACAGCACTATGACCGAAAGAAAATATCGGCCCATTTGGAAAAACTCCTGAAAGAGGTTTTTATCTCAAAAACTCTGGCTTGATCAAGGCTTAAAACGACCGACGCAACTGCACTTTAGATAATAATTGCGAGCCCTCTCGAGGGTCCTGTATCACTTATTAGACGCTTTCTCCTTCTTTTCATTCGCGATATATTTCGCCTCATGAAGCTTCACGTCGATCAAAAACTGATGCCAAAAACCCTGCAGTACGTGGAATGCAAAACCGGGAACACCGTCCAGAAATCCGAGACGGAAAACGTATCGATAGACAAAATAGATGAACGGGCGGATAAAGAGCGGGAGACGTCCGTATATGTTATGCTTCATCCACTTTTTTCTCGCGGCCTGTCCTTCGCTGCCGCTTGCGGTAAATCCTTCGCTCTCCTCCCGAAGTCGGGCGGCAACTTCACGAGTCGAATATCCGTTGTGTTTCGCGGTCCAATCCGCGAGCCCCTTCAAGTTCCAATCCACAAAATCGTTTTTTAAGAATCCCGCGCCGCCGGACTCTAGAAGTAGGTGTTCGTCCATCTCTCGCTCTTCGTATCGTGCCATACCTTTCCGAAACAAGCGCAAGAACCAGGAAGGATAATATCCTCCGTGGCGGATCCACCGCCCCATAAAGTAAACCCGACGTTTTATGTAAAACCCGGAAGTTCCTTCGGGCGCGGCCCCGATGCTCTCCCCGATCTCTTTCCACAACTCCGCAGTGCAGTACTCATCCGCGTCAAGACGCAATATCCAGGGAGTTTCAATTAAGAGGTGGTCGAGCGCCCAATTGAATTGATCCGCCTGGTGCACGAATTCGTGCTCGGTGATTACCGCACCAAATCGCTTTGCGATCTCTCTCGTCTTGTCCACGCTTCCCCAGTCGACAACATGAACCCGCTCGGCGTGAGGCACAATGTTTTCGAGACAGCGTTCGAGATGAATCTCTTCATCTCGCGTGAGAATGATGACCGTGATCGGAAGTTTCTTCATGTTCTTTTTCCGTCTTTGAGTTCATTATAGACCTCGATAAACCGGTCGGCGACCGCCTCCGTACGAAACCGGGATTCAACCAGGTGCTTCCCCGCCTCGCCCATATTGCGGCGCCGTCCGACGTCGCTTAAGAGGCCCGTAATGGCGTTCGAAACGGCGGCAACTTCTTTGGGAACCACGAGTCCCGCCTTGAACGCTTCAATGTCGGGGGCGATGCCAACCCCGTCCGTCACTATGACCGGAAGACCGAAGTACGCCGCCTCCACGGGAGCCATCCCGAAATTCTCGGAGTATGAAGGAAGTATAAATATGTCGGATTCCGAAAACGCCGCGACGCGATCTTCGCCTTCGAGCATTCCCGTAAACACCACCGAATCCCGTACGCCCGCATCATGGATCATGTCCTCGATTTTTGTTCGATACCCTTCGTCGTCCCCTCCCGCGATAACGAGTAACGCGTCCGCATGTTTCTCGCGAACCTCCTTCCATGCGGGGATGAGCGTGTCGAACCCTTTTTTCCAGTTCAATCTTCCCAAGAAAAGGACGATTGGTGTTTTTTCCGAAACATGGAGGCTTTTCCGAAACCTCCCGTCCCCGGGATTTTTTGGGAACGTCTCGCCGTCAATGCTGTTGGGGATGATTACGCTTTTTCGAAGCGGTAGGCCTGCGGCGACATACTCCTCTTCTTCTCTTGGGACCGTAAAATGGATCGCCGCGGCATGCGAAAGATTATATTTCTCAAAAAAGGAAAGGTATATCTTTTTTCCGAGCGAGTGATGGAGCGTGAGTGGCTTTTCCATAAGCGTCCCTCTGGGCGAGATAAGATACGGTATGTTATTTTTTTTTGCGGTTCGGGCACCCACGAAAGATGCGGCGCGAAACACTCCCGTGATATGAACAACATCGAAATTTT
This sequence comes from Patescibacteria group bacterium, assembly GCA_038063755.1. Classification (GTDB taxonomy): domain Bacteria; phylum Patescibacteriota; class Minisyncoccia; order UBA6257; family 2-01-FULL-56-20; genus JBBTUL01. The sequence continues at coordinate 115,073 of JBBTUL010000012.1, read as the reverse complement.
TGACGGTTGCCTTCATGGTTCTATGAAGGCGGTGGGAATATTCCCACCATCGCCCTCCCGGCGAGGGCTCAAAATAGTGCACATGCACTCCGTCGCGATCTATCGGAGTATTTGCTGGAAGTGGAAGCGCCCCGCCTCCGTCCATGTTGGTGGTGTAGACCGTCACGTCCACGCCTTTCTTTACGAGGGCCTTATTGAGCCCATGGACAGATCCTATTGGCCCACCGTAGCGATACGCGGGGGCATAAAACGAAACGATATGAAGTACTTTCATGCGCATTATTATCCTCTCATGGCGGGGTCTTAACGACAAGATTGTCTCCCTGTGAGTTTTTGGAGTACCATGTATCCGTATGAAGCGAATAGGCATAACTGGAGCCAGCGGATTCGTTGGAAAACATCTCGTCTCTCGCTTTCTCGCCGACGGGTACGCGGTTAATGTATACGTCCGAGATCGATCAAAAATAGCCTTCCTTGCGACAAAAGGGGTTCCGCTCCGTATTTTTGAAGGCGACATTGCGGAGGCGACACAGCTTGAGCCCTTTGTAAAAGCGTCTGATATCATCGTCCACCTCGCTGCCGGCACACGAGGAAGATGGACCGATTACCATCAGACGACCGTCACTGGATCAGAAACCCTCCTGTCCCTCGCTGAGAAATACGGCATTGAGCGGCTGCTTGTCATGAGCTCGGTCGGCATCTACGATCTTTTTTCGAGCGAAAACGAAAATGTCGTAACTGAAAATCATGCGCTTGAACCGCATCCTGAATTACGCGGATGGTATGCACACTCCAAACTTCTTGGAGAAAATGTATTTACTTCTCGCCTTGCCACCCTACGAGTGCCGGTCGACATCTTGCGAGCTGGACTTATTTACGCAGAAAACATGAAGGCTCCGCTTATCGGTTGCGGATTTTTTTTCAAGAATTTTTGCATTGCGCCAGGGACCGCAAACAAGAGAATGCCCTATGTGCATGTAAATGATGTATACGGTGCGATCTTGGCCTGTCTTGAGGCAAACGAAGGGTCTGCGATATATAACGTTGTAAGCACCGAACAGCCGACTGTTCGATCAATCGTTGAAGAATACAATCTTCACTCCAAGATACCCGTTCGATTTATCCCCGTTCCACGAATTCTTTTTGCGCCCATAACCGTGTTCGGATCGCTTTTTTCGAAACACGGGCGCATCGGAAGGATTGCCTATCTTTTTTCGCGCATGCAAAAAGATGTCTTTTACTCACCGCAGAAATTGATGCAAAAGACAGGGTGGAATCCGAAAACCCCCCTCAACACAGCCATAAAAGGTGCTGCTGATCTTTCTTCTGGCGATGTACGAATCGCGATCATTGGTTGCGGTTTTGCGACGCAAACGCTTCATGCTCCGGCAATCCAACGCATACCACGCATCAAGGTGCAAGCGCTCTATGATGCAGATCGAGGAAGAGCGATGGAGGTTAGGAATAAATTCTTCCCGAATGCATCTGTGCTTGAGACTTCGGAAGAGCTAAGCGGGCAGTCTGTCGATTTTGCGGTTATAGTAACCCCGCCAGACACACACGTTCCCCTCGCAAAAGAATTCGTCGCAAGAGGAATTCACGTACTCGTTGAAAAACCAGTCTCTCATAAACTACGCGAGGCGCTCGATCTTGACGTCCTAGCGAAAGAACATGGTGTCCGAGTGTGCGTGGTGAACAACTACCGTTTCCGCAGAAACGTACTCGCCCTCCGTCGGGCCCTTTCCGAAACCATCGGGGAACCGCTGGAATCAATTTCTCTGCGGTTCTGGAGCGGACCAACGATACAAAGCGCAAAAAGCTGGCGTGAAGAGTTTAAAAATGCCCTCACTCACGAAATGGCATATCACTTTCTTGATCTCGTAGCAGAGTTTGGGGGAAGGGTGGTTGACGTAGAGCATCTTGAAACTGCGCGAGGCGGAGACCACAAAACCCTTCGGAGGGTGCTTGCAAGAGCAAAAACGGACCGCGGAATCTCGGTAGATATTGACCTGCGTCTTCACCCTCCATACGCGGCAACATGGCTTGAATTCGTAAAGAAAGACGTTGTATACAAGCTTCATTTCTACCCCGAAAGCCTTGAGTGCCTTTCGGGATCTCCGACTCCTGCAACGAGACTTGTGCATGAACTGCGCACGATTATTGCATATGCTGTTTCGCGATTTCGAAAGCCCCCTACATCACACGAGGAGCTCTATCGCCTCTTCGTTCGAGCAGTGAAAGACCCTCACGAACAAACTCCGGTCTCGATTGAAGACACTATACCTGCGCTCGAATTTATCGATCGAATTACGAAGTAGCCGGGGTTGCGGGCACCATCCGTTTCATCGCAAAGAGGTGGACAATAAGGAGGATAGCAATCATTTTTATTGTCCCGGCGAAAACAGGAGAGGCCCAATCCTCCATTCCCTTCACAAGCTGAAGCCATAACACCACATATACAAGAATGCCGGTCGGGCTTGCTCCCCCTCCTCCGAGAAAAACTCGCGCCAATACTCTGAATACAAATCCCAGGCAAAACATCGCGAAAAACATCCCCCACAAGCCGAAGCCTAGATAAAAATCACCCATCATGGTTGGCGCAACCGTTGTCCGGTAGTCGTCCGGCTGCAAGATGCCAAGCGCCCTCCCGAACGCGTTTCCGTCGGGGCTCATGACGGGTTTCTCTTTCCATAAAATACGGGGAATGGCAATGTTGATCAGAAAGTTCGCGGGGGTCGTCCCTCGATATTCCTTATGAGGAGTGAATATTTTTTCGAGTACCGCGTACGGACTTATCCGTCCGATGCTGTTGTCTACTACGTACTGCGTTGCCGCAATCGTCCGCGATGCGTTGTTCGGGCGGTACGAGGTGAGCCAGATATTCGGTTCTTTATAGATATTGATGAGCGCCATCCCCACCATCACGAGGAGCGCGATGGACGCGATATCCCGAATCATATATTTCCTCCAGTAATAGTGGCGAACGATCATGTAAGAGAAAAACGGGAAGAGCACCGAATAGCGGGATGCGGAGAAGAAGCCGTAGCAGGCGGCCGCAAGGAGAAGAGTCCACGCAATAATCCGCAGTCGAGAGACTTCTTTGCCGCCCTCGCGGAGTGCGGTAAAAAACCGCTCGAATGTAAGCACCAAGAGTGTCACGAGGAAAAGCCAACGAAGAGATCCGATGAGGGAATAGAATCGCACGCCGATTTTTCCCACGCCCTGAGGATCGAGATGAAAATACGATCCTCCCCACAACCACACCGCACAGAAGAGAACTGTGGCGACGGCCGATCCCGCATAGACGATCGTCCTCCGGCCGGGACTCCAGGGTCTCGCAATAAATTTTGTCGCGCCAAGCACCCAGCGCACCGTCCCTCGGGGGGCAGTCACGGAGCCAACCAAGAAAGCCAAAAGTCCTCCGGTTACGTAAAGGAGTGTCGCGGGGCTCCATGCAGCGCTCGAAAAATCGAAGTATTTTGTGGGAAGGTGAAAAAAAACGACGAGCGGAAAAAGATACGCGCTCGCGTAGTAGACCACCCCGGACGTTACCAGATCGAACACGTCGAGCTTCCGCGGTGCGAGGAGCAATCTCATTTGCGGGTAAGAAACTGCGATTCCACGATTTGCGCGAATCGCTCGCCGAGCACCTGCGAAGACTTGGGGACGTAATGGACGGAGTCGATATATGCGGTTTCCTTCATGTCGGAAAAAAGGCACGTGAGATCGTGTGTCTCAACCAGGGAAGAATCCGGGATGCCATCGACGCGTTCGCCCACTTCCTTCCACTTCGAGCGAACCTCATCGAGCCAGTTGCTCTTCTCGACCTCGACAAGATACGAAATCACGCTTTTCTCGTAATCACTGGTATCGTCCTTGCAATATCCGAGCGTCGGTTGAAATGCAAGAATGCCTCGAATTCCACGGGATTCCAGAATCGCTTTCATGATCGCAAGATTTCCAAGATATGTCTTTACCGCCTCGTCTTTAATCTTCGCATCCGGCGGATATGTGCTCGAGGCGCCGCTCCGGTGGGTGAGGTTAATGATGCGCGTAGCAAGCGAACTCCTCTTTAGAAATACCTTCGCGGCGTATTTCGAAATTTGAACCTCGGAAGGATAATTCACCAGGTTATCAAGAATAGTCTTTTCGGCAAGATAATCCGCACCCTCACGATTCCGCCATGTCGGAAGTATCGAGTAATAAAGATCATTCCTCCCGTCGAGTACGACAACCAGGTCGGGGTCCATGTCGAGGATCTTGGTCGTAAGAAGCGCCATCTCGCTTTGCGAACGATACCCAACCACTCCGGCGTTTATCACTTCCACGTTCGGATGGTTTGCCTTAAGGGCGCGGTCAAGATAGTACGAGATGGTCCATTGGTGATTGAATATTCCTTGAACGGTCGATCCGCCGAGCAAAAAAATGCGGAAGGCTCCGGCGGGTTTCGGCATGACGATCTCTCCTTCGTGCCGGAATCCTTGGGCGTTGGTCCGATAATCAACGTTCTTTATATGAAACGGGAAGCTGGGTTTGAGTCCCGTAATCGTGTACGGCAGATAGTCGACGCCTCCTTCGGGGACAATGTATCCCTGAACTCGTCCGAGATCGCCAACCCAGCGAAGCAACCCTTTGAAATCTCCGAATCCTTCCGCATTGTCGGGCGCTGGCGGGAAATCCCGAATTTCTTTTCTTTCGTAGAAACGAGAAGACACCTCACAAACTCCGACCAAGATCGTGAGCGAGACAACGCTCAATAATATTTTTTTAAAGATAAGGGGCATGGAATTTAATTGTCAGGCTTCAGGCCTTCAACGCACAACCCGTCGTTTCGCTCAACCTCTTCGATTCCCTTGATGCGGCTCTCGTGCCGTTTCATTGTTCGTATCTCAGTAAATCCGGCTTCTTTGAAATACGACGAAAGCGAATCCGCGTCATACATCCATTTATGCGTATGAAAGTCTTTGAGTGCGGTATAAAGACGGTACACCGCGCTTCCCCGGACCGGATGCGGATCCCTAAAATTCAGCGCCTCGACAAACACATCCGCTTTCGTGAGCCCATCTCGGGTCGGGATGGAATCGTTCAGATAGCTTTCCGCATGACCTCGAAGATCGGGAACCATCATCCGCACAATTCCTCCTGGGGCAAGCACCCGAAAACACTCTCCAAGAAGAGAAACTGCTTCGTCTCGATAGAGGTGCTCCAGAAGATGCGACCCGTACGCGGCGCCGATCGAGTCGTTATCAAATGGAAGTCGCCTCCGTATGTCGTGTACCACGATATCCGGACTCCACGCGGTGTCGAAAAGCGATCGCGGAGCGAGGTGAAATGTCTTGAGCGTCTTCTTAAGGACAGGATGTTTTGCGATCCAGGCTCCGGCCGAGCCGTCGAGATTCACCCATCCGGCGGGCGCAATGAGTCCACAACCAATGTGCAGTTTCGGCTTCGTGTCGGAGCCAGATTGGTGCTGTTTCATGATATGAATCTACGAGGCATGCTTCTTCCGTACGATATAGTTCTCGAGCACCAGCACATCCATTCCGCTCGCCGAGAACGTGTTGTAGGCGTTCTCTGGAGTATTTACGATCGGCTCACCCCGCAGATTGAACGAAGTGTTCAGAAGAAGAGGAACGCCGGTTTTTTCGTAAAATGCGTTAATGAGCTTCCAATATCGAGGACTTTCCTCCTTAAATACGGTTTGGAGGCGTCCAGTACCGTCAACATGCGTGATAGCAGGAATGACTGCCTGCTTTTCCTTGCGAACGTTGACCACGTAGAGCATGAAGCGGGCCGGAAAGTGCTTCGGAACGTCGGATATTTCGAAGAACTCATGGGCGTGCTCCGAAAGTACCGAAGGGGCGAATGGCCGATAGGGTTCTCTGAATTTTATTTTTGTATTCACGATGTCTTTCATGTCGGTCCTGCGCGGATCCGCCAAGATCGATCTGCTCCCGAGGGCCCTCGGGCCCCACTCGAACTTCCCATGGAACCAACCGATGACTTTTCCTTCAAGAATTTCGGCGACCACTTTCGTGACGAGCGTATCTTCGTCTGGCACATACTCTGCCTCAAGTCCTTTGCGGGCGATAAACTCTTCTATCTCCGCCTTGGTATACGCCTTGCCGTAATACGCGTGCTTCATGACAAACTCCCTCGGCTTCTTAAAAACCGTGTGATAGATCGAGAGCGCCGCACCCAGAGCTCCGCCCGAATCCCCTGCCGCCGGTTGGATAAACATTTCTTTATACGGAGTCCCCTCAATGATTTTCCAATTTGCCACGGAGTTTAGTCCCACACCTCCTCCGATACAAAGCTTGTCGCAGCCGGTCACCCTGTGCGCTTCTTTGACGATTCTCACGATCGTCTCTTCGGTCACTTTCTGAAGCGATGCGGCAATATCGGCATAATATTCCTGATCATTGGCGAGCTTCTCGAATTCTTCACCCCTGGGCTTCTCTCCAAAATAGGACGGCCACCCGGAGTCACGCGTGAAAAATTTTGACTTCGGATCTCGAGGATTCCCGAATAGCTCCACGAATTTCCGGGAATAGGTCTTTTTGGAGGATCGGTAAAACAAGAAATACTCGAGATTCAACGAAAACGATCCGTCGTCAAAGAAATTGATGAGCTTCTTGACCCTGTCCACGTATTTCGGTTTTCCGTAGGGCGCCATGCCCATGACCTTGTATTCGCCTTCGTTTATTTGGAATCCCAGAAAGGCCGTAAACGCGGAATAAAGAAGACCGAGCGAATGGGGAAAATTCATTTCTTTGAGAATCGTAAGATCGGTTCCGTCGCCTACCCCGATCGTCGTACAGGCCCACTCTCCCACTCCGTCAATCGTCACAACCGCCGCCTTCTCGTATGGCGAAGGGAAAAACGACGCCGCGGCATGCGATAGGTGATGTTCGGTAAACAATATCTTGTCTGGATGAATATCGAGCTCTTTGGCGATGAGCGCGCGAACCCAGAGCTTGGAGAGGAAAAGGCTCTTGATCGCTCTCACAAACACGGACGGGGTCCAGGGAAACGTGGCTAGGGCCGTTTTAAAGATACGGGCGAGCTTTATGAAGGGTCTCTCGTAAAACACCACATAGTCGAGATCCGCTGCGGTAATGCCGGCTTCTTCGAGGGCAAATTTGATTGCACGTTCGGGGAAGTCGTCGTCGTGCTTCTTTCGGGAAAATCGCTCTTCCTCCACCATCACGGCGGGCTTTCCGTCGATCAAAAGCACCGCCGCCGCATCATGATAGAAAAATGAAAGACCGAGAATCTTCATGGTTGTTATTCGCTCTTGAAGTCCTCAAGCGAATGAGGAGTTTTCTGTTTTGGAATCCAATTCGAATCGGGAGCGTATGGAGCCAGCGGGTTTTTCCCGAAAAGTCGGAATGGTATCGCGACAACGGCGAATATTGTGTAGTAAAAAACCACGAGCACAACTCCCGTAATAATATCGCCGAGAAAGAATGCAAATCGCTCAAATAGCTTCCAGACTTTTTTCAGGATTGACATTGGGTAGCGTGGCTAAAAAAGAGTATAGATAAACGGACCGAGCGGAGAACTCTGGGCAAAGATGAGGATGAGGAAAAAAACCACCAAGACAAGGATCATCGGGATCATCCACCACATTTTGTTCTCCCAAAGAAACCCGAACAGCCTTCCGATGATGGAAAACCGAATTGTTACCGATCGCCACAAAGAAGAGAGCATCTTCATACGGAAGTCATTTTAACAGCGCCCCGAACGCCTTGCAACACGGGCCTATCGCAACTCCTCCAGAACTTCTCCAAGGGCCTTGGCGGCAACCGCATGTCCTCTTTCGTTAAAGTGCCCCTCTCCCTCAAAATATATCCCGGGGTCCTTCTCGCCGTCCGAGACAAGGCTACGGTACGGTATGCCCTGCGCTTCAAGAACTTGCGCAAGACGACTTCCGAACTGCCGCTCAAGGTAATTTGAGGCGATGTTCTTCGACGGAATTACCAGAACCCCCAGGCGCTCGCCGGGCGCAGTCATCTTTGCTTCTTTCAAAATCGCCTCGAGTAATTCGAAATTTTTATCGTAATCCCGAATCGTCTTCACCACACCAAGACGCTCGAGGAACGGGTAGGCGTTGTTTTTGAGAACGTTTTTAAAAATAAACCCGATTCGCGATTTCAGAATAAAACTCGCGATATTATTTATCGTCCTGTTTTTTACTCGGTAGTCAAGCAAAGATCTCGGGTCGACGGACCGGAATCCCGCGCAGCTCAAGATGTCCTTCCTCTAACACGAAGTAGGGCTTGTTCTTCTCGGGCTGGGCAAAGAGGTGGTCGAGCAAAACGTCTTCAATATCGTTTCCGAGGTATGTCGAAAAGATCACCGCATCGGCATGGTACGTCAATTGCGCCTTCTTGAGCGCCAACAAATATTGGCCGGGGTCGTATCCGGAAACACCGAAATTCAAAACTTCGTGTCCGGTCTCTTTCTCGGATTTCTTCGCGAATGTTTCTTCGTTTGAAACTCCGATACCGAACGCAAACGAATCTCCGAAAAGTAGGGCCCGCCTTGTGTCGTGCGTCTCCGGATAGACGCGGTCGTCCCTGAACCCTTCGTCGTTTATGCGATACACCACATCGAAGTCGGGAAGTCTTTGACGCCCCGACGAACCGGGGACAAGCACCCAGCCCATGTCGGAATTGTATCCGTGAATCCTGTTCAGTTCGTTTATCGCGTCAACAATCGGCTCTGCGGGACCTCCGGCCCCTAAAATTCTAAGTGCGCCCTCAAGGAGAAGGATGCCCGCCACGGTTGCCACGACAGAAAGTACGATTTTCTTCCACAGCATGGACTCTTCTATGTTTCGATTATTTTTTTATATGAAGCGAAAACGCTGTTTCCGTAGTCGTACCAAGAACATCCTTCGTGAACACGCCGCCTTGCGTCATTGCTCATACCGTCCAAAACATCCCGATGGTCATAGAGATATCTCAACTTCTCCGCAAGGATCCCGGGGCTTCGTATGGGAATTATGAATCCGTTTTTTTCTTCATCAATAAGATCCGGTCCTCCGGTATGGTCGGTTGCGATGACCGGCAAACCGCAGGACATCGCCTCCGCCATCACCATGCCGAATCCATCATCGATCGAGTTTAGAACGAACACAGACCCATTTTGATACTCGCGGACAAGTTCTTGTCGGGGAACGCTCCCGATCCATTTGAAAATGCCTGCATACTTTTCGAAATACCCCTCAATCTCGGGGCTCTTGCCTCCTATAAGCACGAGTTCCGTATTGGGACGATCCATACCCGCAAACGCCTCCAGAAGGTAGTGGACCCCCTTCTGAATGGTCATACCACCCGCGTAAATCACCCGAAATACGTCGTCATTTTTCTTTCCTGGAGCAAAAATCTCGAGGTCGACTCCGTATGGAATCTGAATGAGTTTTTCTTCTGGAACTCCTTTCTCGATAAACGTGTTTCGAGCATATGTCGATGGAATCACAATATAATCCGCTTCGTGATACTCACGAATTTCTTTTTCGACGATAAGCGGATGCGGCATACCAAGACAAACGCCCGTTCTCTTGGCCTCTTCGGTCAATATATCCCGCTGAAATTCGATATGGGAACTTCCGTGGTCGACAAGGGACTTCATGCCGAGAGCTTTTGCTCGCCTGATGCTTTGAAGTGCGAAGGAGGACCACCCCACGAAAATATCCGCTTGCGGCATACGGCGCGCGACCTGCAGATCATACAAGTTGTGTAGCCATGGGCGCGGATCTCCAAAACCCTTGAGCGCACTCGGCAACATCCCCCACCCGCGCTGAAGAATTTCCTTGAGCATAAGGGAGGTAACCCGGTCTTTACTTACTCCGCGACGGATTGCGTGCGAAGCAGGATAGGAAGTGAACAAGCGCAAAAGCGCGTCCTGCCGTTCAAGCTCGCGACTCAAATGAAACGCATGGAACCCCCCTCCGACCGACACCACCACCTTCATGTTTTTGTTTCTGGTCCTCGACGTACGAGCCAAACATAGAATCCGGAGCAAAAACGATCGAATAAGGGGATATTCGCCTCGTCCAAGGTTCGGTGAAAATTCGGATGTCTCCTAAAAAGCGCGACCGCTTTCGAAGAAATCTTCGCGGCAATGCACATTTTTTCGAACGAAGGACGGCGCAACAACTCATTGAGATACGTATCCACGGCAAGATAAGAGAATAATTCTTCCTGTCCCATAAATCCGGGGTCGCAGGAATCGTGTTCGGCGACGGCGATGCGGGCGGCAACTTGTTTTGCGTACGCCGCGCGAGAAAGCAACAGATGGTCGAAGAGGTTGTCTGGACCCCACTCAACGTGGTCCCCGCTCGGTCCGTACCAGATCGGACCGAATGAAGCGAAAAACACGCCGCCTTCTTTCAGAAACAACTCCGAATAGGACATGAATTTGGGAAGATCGGGAACGTGCTCGAGTACGGCGTCGGAGACGATAGCATCGAAACTTCCGCGGTACGACTCCGGCACCACGTCGAAGTCACCTGTGAGAAACGTGATATTGACCCCGAATCTTTCTCCAAGGGATTTTTTAAGATATTCCCAATCCTCCGGATATTCATAAAAATCGAATGCAACGATTTCCTTGGGTCGGAATGCGGCGAGTTGTGCGAGGTTTCTTCCGTACCCGACACCGGGAACCAGCACACGGGCTCCCCGAAGCGACCGCCGCCCTTGAATGCGCCCGTAAGCGTAATGCTTGAACATTCCTCCGTCGTCCCGGAGAAAAAGGTCGATCTTGCGGGCAATACCGTTTTCCCCGAGTGCCGGGCGAAGCTCCTCCCGAAGAGTCCTATTCTGTCGTATTCGCGAGAATAAGTAGTAGAAAAGTTTTAATCGAATGATCGCCCTCACCCCCCAGCCTTGCGCTTCGTCGAGGTCGTGATCGAAAATTGCCTGTCGTGTTGCGTCCATGCCGTAATGTTATGTAATTGACTATACCAGATCACAACATCCACCCCCGCCACTCCCCGTAAGCGCGCGCGACCTCCTGGATCACGAAGGCGGCGAAAAACGGGAAGACGTCCCTCATTCCTCGATCGCTTTTTCTTGCCGCCCGCACGACAAACTGAAGCGGATACACAAGCGTCGCAAGCAAAACCGCGAGGATTGCGTGCTTTGCGACAAGCTTCAAAAAGACGTGCGTGCGGGATCGGTGAAGTAAGTATCGCTGTGCGAGAACCGCGAATCTCCCTCGCGTCGAACGGACATTCCAGTATTCGCCGAATATTTCCGGGGCTTTGTGCGTAACCACAATGGTTCGATCGATAACTTTTCGAAATCCTTTCTCATGAAGCGTTTTTCCCAAAAACCAATCTCGGCAAAATCGGACCGGAAAATTCCCGGGTATAAAACCTATCGCCTGTGCCGCACTGCGCTTACATGAAAAACCCTCGGTCCATTCGAGATCGGTCCGGTTGTCGTGCTCGACGTGGTGTTGTGCTTCCACGAATCGGGCGAGTAGGTAATCCGTGTTAAACACTTTCGATTCGACAAGCACATAGTCGGCACCTTTTTCATAGTGCTTCGCGATCCGGGAAATAAAATCTTCCGGAAGCACCACGTCGGCATTCAAAAGCATGATGACGTCTCCCGTCGCCACCTCCATTCCCATATTTCGGGCTTCACAACAACCCTTGCCCGGTCCCCGTAGTAATTTGACGCCCTGCGAGGCGTATTCTCCTATGATGTGTGGGGTCTCGTCTTTCGAGTCATCGACAACCAAAATCTCTTTCGGCGGATGTGTTTGTCCGAGTGCCGACTCGATGGAAAGACGCACGTCATCGCCCTCGTTGAATGAGGGTATGATAATGCTTACCGAAATTTTATTTTCTTGTTTCATATGCTCGGCGCATGCCGTCGATGTCCGCGGCGAATCCGTATCCCGAAACGATCTCGACCGACTTCTTCCCATACTCTATCCTCAAGCTTCGGCTTTCGACAAGTTCCGTAATCGCCCTCTCAAGGGCGGCTGCGTTACCACACGGTACGATATGACCATTTTCTCCTTCATGCACCAGGTCCGTTCCCGATCCGACAATGTCGGAGATAATAACCGGAAGACCGAAGCACATCGCCTCGTTCACTACGAGTCCCCAGGTTTCCCCGATTCCGGATGGCAGTACAAAAATATCCGCCATTGCATAACACTCCGGAAGTTCTGTCTGGTTTCGAAATCCGAGAAAAAAAACGTTCGGGATTTTCTCTTCTTTCACGATATTTTGAAGATCGTCCGCAAGCGCCCCGTCACCGGCATAGACCAGAGCCGTTATTGTGCCCCCGGAAGTTCTTTCGGCAACTCCGGCGTACGCTCGCAACAAATCTTCGGGACGCTTCTTTGAAATAAGCTTTCCAGCAAAAAGAATAACTATCGCATCGTTTGGAATGCCATACTTAACCCGTAAATCGCTTTTTTTGTTTTTATACGCTTCCGCCGCGCGGAAAAGCCGCTCGTTGTCTACCGCGTAGGGAACAAAAAACAGTCGGTCCTTCGAAGCCCCCATGTGTTCGTAAAACTTTTTATTTTCGTTCCCGATGTAAAGGAACCTGTCGGTATTGCGGAAAAGTAACCGTAGTAAACCACGCTTTGCCCGCCTCAACGCTGAGAGCTTCTTCGGTTCCTGTGAGAGCGGGTTCTCGCCTCGCACCCAAAAAGAAATACCTAAAAGTTTCGCGGCCGCGAAACCGATCCATGTATAGAAAGAATTCCACCCCAAGACCAAGAGCGACTGCGGACGATTGCGATAAAGTTCCGTTACGAACGACCACCACCCGCGAAGAAACACGTGGGAATATCCCCGAAGCAGGGGCAGATCCCACCTCACCTCTCGACCAAACTCCGAATCAAACATCGGGCGATCGACACCGATGTTTTGCACAAAGTACACGACGGGACTAATTCTCTCGTCCTTGGCAAGCGCCTCAAAGAATGGCGCTTGATATTGAATCGGATGCGACGTGAGAATCGCAATGTGATTTACCTCTGATTTTCTTTCCATGCAGCAGCAATGAGGTTTTGTGTCAGAATTCCTCCGGATGATCCGGTTTCGAGCAATAAATACCCCCTCAGACAATATTTTGCAAACACAAAAAGCGCACTGCGCACAAACGACACGAATCCGTGAACTACCGGATCCTGCGGGCGTATCGAAACTCGCGAGAACCCCGCCCAGGACAATATCTGCTCCATGCTTGATTTGGTAAAACAGGTCTCGTGGGTAAAGTCTCCGTATCGCAGCCTTCCCACAAAAGGACTTTCGCCATTCAACGTCTGCGCGATAAATACTCCCCCAGGAGCAAGCGCCAAAAACACAAGCTTCAAAATCTCAAGAACTTCCTCTTTTTTAAAATGCTCAAGCACGTCTCTTGCGACTATCGCATCATACCCAGATGCGGCAGCTTTAAGTGCTTCGCGAAGATCTCCCTCGCGTATATTCGTTATGCCAAGTTTCTCGGCAATAGCAACCTGCTCTTTGCTCACATCGATTCCTGTCGCGTTCGCGTATCCCAACCCTTGTAGCCAATAGACGAAGCTCCCGGTTCCGCATCCAATGTCCAAGATGCGTGCGCGCTTATCGCGAGGCAACACTCCTCCAAAATACGCAGCCCACGCTGGCTGTTCGCTCCCAATGGTCTCCGCCGTCTCTTCTCTGTAGAGGTGGCTCGTATGTCCCGAAGCATATACCCCGTATAGCTCGTCGCGATAGTCTTTTTTTGTGTTCATTTTTTTTCCTCTTTATTCTTTTGAATATCTGCCTCCATCATAAGCGCAACGAGCTCCTTAAACTTTTTCTTCGACTGCCATCCAAGCTCGCGCTTCGCTTTTGAGGCATCCGCTCGAAGCGTAATAACATCTTTCGGCCTTTTATACAGCTCGTCTTCAATGACGTATTGTCTCCAATCAAGCCCCACGACACCGAATGCTTCGTCCAAAAATTCACGGATGCTGTGCTCCTCTCCGGTGCCGATAACGTAATCATCCGGCGTCGGCTGTTGCAACATCAACCACATCGCTTCGACATAATCTCCCGCATAGCCCCAGTCCCTCTTTGCCTCAAGATTCCCCAACCGCAGCTCCTTATCGAGTCCAAGCTTGATTCTGGCGGCGGCCGCGGTGATCTTTCTTGTCACGAACTCAAGTCCTCGTCGCGGGGATTCGTGGTTAAAGAGAATACCAGAAGACGCATGTAGTCCGTATGCGCTCCGATAGAGGCGCACCAGGTAAAACGAAGCAAGTTTCGCAATGGCATATGGAGAGACCGGATTGAACGGCGTTGTTTCGTTTTGCGGAGTTGCTCGTACCTCGCCAAACATTTCGCTCGTGGCCGCAAAATACATTCGGCATTCTGGAGCAAGATCCCGTAGCGCAGAAAGAATGTAGTGGGTGCTGTCGATATTGATCTTCATCGTCCCGAAGTCGTCTTCAAAGGAAACGTGAACCTGGCTCTGGGCGGCCAGGTGATAGATCTCGTCGGGTTTTATTCGAGAGATGAGCCGCCATATAGTCGCATAATCCGCAACGTCTCCTTGATGAAGAGTGACCTGGGACAGAATATTCGCAATCCGTGAAAAGCGATTTGTCGCATTCTCATATGCAACGCGCCGCACAAGACCGTGCACTTCGTAGCCCTTCGAAAGCAGCAGCTCGGCAAGGTATGATCCATCCTGTCCCGTAATGCCAGTGATGAGTGCTTTTTTCTTCTTTTCTTCGTTCATGGGCGAAAAGATTCTGAGATTTCTCGAACAAGATGCGCCACCCTCTCTCGAAACGCCTCATATCCATAATACTCGAGAGCCTTGCGTCGCAACAGCTCCCCGCGCTCTTTTTGGGCAGTCCCTTCCGCGCGAAAATCGTCTCTTATAGCCGTAAATAAAGCTTCCGAATCGTGAGGGTTGATAAGTTTTCCTAATTCCCCGCCTCGGAGCGCCTCTTTCGACGCATCTATATTCCCTCCTATTGCCGGCTTCCCAGAGGCAATTGCCTCGAGAAAAACTATTCCAAAACCCTCTCCGGTTGATGGCATCACGAAAACATCGCATGCTCCATAATAATCAAGGATATCTTCGGCAAGAATGAACCCCGGCATGACAAGATGACCGGCAACGTTAAGATTTCGCGCAAGCTCACGGATTCTCGGAATGTCGCTACCCTCACCCGCAAGAACATATACAAGATTCGGGATCTCCCGCACCAGTCTTGGCAGAACCTCAAGCACAAAGTCGTATCCCTTATACTGTTCCTTTGCGGAAAGTCTCGCCAAAGTAAATATCACCTTTTTCCCCAAAAGTCCCGACCGCTTCATAAATCCTTCGCTTGGTTTTCGAATGTAAAATTCAGCGCCATCGACGAAAGGAGGGAGCATGAAAAAACTTTTCGCGGGAATGTCAGAATAAAGCGATACCTTCTCTTTCGTAAAATCCGAGATGGCGATAACGGTTAGCGCTTTTCGAAGAGCGCTCTTTTCGATCGACCGAAGCCCGCTCCACGCTTCAATGCCATACACGCACACCACAAAAGGAATATTTAAAAGGAGCGCGATCCTTGCGAGCGGAGCGACTGCAACGTGCCCACACAAAACAAAATCTGGCCGCCTTCTCAAGATGGCAAACAACGAAGCTGCCACAAAAGAGAGTTTTGACACGTGGGCATCGCGGCTTATAACAAAAACTTCATGTCCTAAGTCTTGAAGAGCGCGAACAAAGCCCGTAGAGAACTTTTGTATTCCGCCTGGCGGACGAATACCGCTTGCCAGAAAGACGATGCGCATGGCGCGTATTTATTTCTGCATAAGAACACCCTGAATCCTTTTGTCGGTCGGCCATTCTTTGAGGATTTCCTCGGCAGTAATGCGAGCCTTCTCTTTCTCGCCCTTGCGCTGGTAGAGATCAAGGAGTCCGTAGAGCGGATTCGGGAGACGTGGGCCTATTTCATGGGCGCGAAGGAACATCTCTTCTGACTTCGCAAAATCGCTTTCTTTTTTGAAATTCATCCACATAGCGTAATACATCCTTCCCACAAGAAGAAGATGTCTTACGTTGTCTTTCATGAGCCGCGGTTCGATATAGTCGACAAGCGCGCGCGAAACCTCTTCCGGTTGTTTTGTGTTGTTTACCGCCCCGAAAATTTCATTCCCGAGAAACTTTCCTGTCTCCTCGTCTCCTATGGGAGAGTAAAAATTCAATACCGCATCGAAATTTATCTTAAACTGCTCCATGCTCCGAACCTGCGAAAGATTTCGCACAGACTTTATGTATCTTTTCGCCTTGGCCATGGGAAGAATGGATCCAAAAACGATCGCCAAAACCGCGATCCCAATTCCAAGAGAAACAATCACGTATTTAGAAATCGAAGTCTCTTTATGCATATTTTTTTTCGTTTTTCTCGATCTCAAGGTCATCTGCGGGAAGCGCAAACTTGTAGGCAAGAAACGCAAAGAAGATGAAGATGCTCATATAGATAACCAAAACCTCGAAGAGAACGAGTCCCTGAACAAGATGTCCGACAGGAATGGCGATGAGAATGACCTTCTCGAGGAGATGTTTCGTCGAGCGGTGCTTGTGTGTCTCTGGTTTCTCTTCGCCTGCGGCGATATTGCTTTTCCGGCGCAGGAGGTGCCAAAATGCCGCCACAAAAACTCCGAGATAAGAAAGAAATCCGACAAGTCCCGTCTCTGCAAGATAGTCGAATACAAAACTATGCGCACGGTCAAACCAGGCCCCAAAACCCTCATCCGGAACAAAATATTTTGGATTGAAGTGCCGGTCAAATGCAAAGATGAAGTTTTCTGGACCATAACCGAAGACCGGCCGCTCCTTAAAAGCGTCCCAGGCGATAGACCACATAATAGCTCTGTCTTCAAAGGTTTCCGTTGTAAACGAAATGTCAAAAATACGCCCGAACGGTAGGCCCTGCACGAACGAGGAGTCCTTAAAGCGAATAAGTGTTCCCAAGACAACGCACATGAGAATTGCGAGCGCAATAAGCCACGGTCGAAGTTTTTTGTTTGTCGCGATAAGATAGACCATGCCCGCTCCCGTGCCGGCTGCAAATCCCAAAAATGCGCCACGCGTTGCGGCAAGAATGAAGAATGAAAAGAAAAGGACTACGAAACCAATGATTACCCACGACCGCAGAGACCTAAAAGGTCTCTTTGACCAGATCAAAAGATAGAGTGCGAAAAAAAATGCGAAAAGGAGGTATGTTGCGGTGTACGCAGGATTTCCAATAGATCCGGCGAAACGAAATCCAGGATCGCTAAATGCCGACCCGATGAAGTTTTGGAATATTTGATAGTATGGCCCCCCCTTTCCAGTCAGCTCCTTGGTCGGAACACCATCGCTTATCCGCATCGTTGTTTCTGCGTCAACAAATTTAAGCGATGCCCCGACGCCGTAAAGAATAACCAGGGCCGCCGCAATCATGAAGTACCAGAAAAATTTTTGCCAATCTTTCTCTTTCGTAAAGAGCGTCGCAAGGAGCACAAAAAACGTTGCGAGGTGAAGCATTTGGAATCCTCCTTCGCCACGCTCGAAATTCGACCAAAACGAAAACGATGGGTCGATGCCGAAAAATCCCGCGATCACAAACGCCGCGGCAAAAACAGTAACAGTAATTCCGATCGGCGTTTTAAAGAGTTTTTTCATCCGCTCAAGGTACGCACTGCCTTCCTCAGAAGAAAAAACTAGTCCTAAGAGGAACGCAATAAGCGCAAGGTCGATCGACGTACGAAACCAGACATACTTCCCTACGATAAACGGGAAAAGCGTAGAAAGCGTCACAATCGCCACGTTGAAAACTGTTGCGTGAAGAAAAAACTTTGAGGCTTTGAAAAACATGTTGGATTAACGCGCGTACTCAACGGCGCGCATTTCGCGAATTACATTCACCTTGATCTCTCCCGGGTATTTTAACTCGGACTGGATCTTGTTCGCAATTTCTCTGGCAAGTTCAAGGGCCTTGAAGTCATCTATCTTTTCCGGAGTGACGAATACGCGCAACTCGCGGCCGGCGGAAATAGCGTATGCATTCTTAACCCCCGGAAACTCTCCTGCGATTCTCTCAAGATCGCCCAAGCGCTTAATGTAGTTTTCAAGCGTTCCGCGACGCGCCCCAGGTCGTGCAGCAGAGAGAACGTCCGCAGCAGTTACCACGTATGCTTCAGGAATCGCGTACGGATAGTCATCGTGATGGGATTGCATCGCCTGGATTACCTGATCGGGGATGCCGTATTTCTTAAGAAGCTTCATGCCTAGTTCGACGTGCGTTCCCTCGACCTCCTGGTCGATTGCCTTTCCAATATCGTGCAAAAGCGCTCCCTTCTTGGTAACCGCAACATTGAGGCCAAGTTCGTCCGCCATCATGCCGGCGATGTACGTCATCTCGATCGAATGATTCAAAACGTTTTGCCCGAAGCTTGTTCTAAAATGAAGCCTCCCTAAAAGCTGGATGATTTCTTTCGGAAGGTCATAGACCCCCACCTCTCCTGCCGCCGCTTCTCCAATTTCCATGGTCCGCTTCAAAAGCTCGTTCTTCGCCTCCTCAACCTTCTCTTCGATTTTCGCTGGCTGGATGCGCCCGTCTTTCACGAGTTTTTCAAGGGCCAAGCGAGCCACCTCGCGACGATATGGATCAAATGAAGAAATCACGACCGCCCCCGGAGCTTCGTCGATCACAAACTCAACCCCAGTCGCCCTTTCAAGGGCGCGAATATTTCTTCCCTCCCTTCCGATAATCTTTCCCTTCATCTCTTCGTCGGAAAGATTAAACATGGTTGTTGTAAGCTCGGAAACGTGCGATCTGGCATAACGCTGAAGAGCAACGGTGATAATTTCCATCGAACGCTTCTCTATCTCGTCATGCCGGTCCTGTTCGATTTTCTGAACTGACTTTATAAGATCATCTTTGTATTTCGACTTCAGGTCCTCCATGAGAATTTCTTTTGCCTTCTCCGGAGAAAGACCGCTTACCTTCTCGAGTTCGTGTTCGGCTCGCGTTTTTATTTCGGCAACCTCTTTTTCCTTATCAGAAAGTGCCGCGTCTTTTTTCTTTAGCAACCCTTCTTCCTCAGAAAGTGAATTGAGTCTTTTGTTCAGAACCGACTCGCGCTCAAGCAAGCGATTCTCGTGCTCAGAAAGCTGCACCTTGCGCTCCTTTTCCTCGTTTTTTGCCTCAACCAAAAGCGAGGCTGCTTTTTCTTTCGCCTCTAAAACGATCTCTTTCGATATGGTCTCTGCCGCTTTTGTTTTTTCCTCAAGTTCGCGCTCAAGCGATCCAACCTTCTGCGTAACTATAAACCTTCGCAGCGCATAGCCTGCCGCGGCGCCAACAAGAAGGCCCGCGAGTGCGAGAATAATGTTTGTCATTAAAATATGTCCCTAAATTCTTCATGAATTTGATGAATTTTTTAGGAAATTCGATTGATCTGTGGTGACTTTTATTTCTTGAATACTACCCCGAATGAGCCGCCCCGTCAATCTGTTTTCCCACAAGAAAACCGCGCAAAAGCGCGGTTAAGATGAAGGCGAAAAGGGCTGGGCGGCTAACTCCCCATGCATAAACAAGAAATAATAGGCACTCCCGGATAGAGCTTCCACCAGCCAACCCGTAAAAACTGTAGCCATTGCGCACGCCACTCCATTGAAGTCATAAACGGCGCTCCCGCTCACCGCCTCACAAACTACGAGGACAGGCGCAACACAAAGAAGTGTAATGATCATCTGGAGGGCGGGCCTGTCCTCAAATCTCACCTCGAGCCTCTGCCGAGCAAACAGGCTCCCCAATAGCGTCTTGTCTACAATAGCGACGGCTCTCTTTTTCGTCGCGAGAAAACACCCTAACCCAGAAACCACCCCGAACCAAAAAGCAAAAAACCGAGTCTCGGGGGCGCTCCAAGTAAACAGAAAAACAGTAAGAATGGTGAGAAGAAAGAGAACAACGAGCGTTGTCCTGTTTTTCATCACTAGCTCCTCCTCGGTCAATCTGCTACCTTCTACATATCACGTATCCAAAAAAAGTCAATGTTCCGTCGTGCTGAACGAATGTAAGATATAATGTCTCTATATGAAGAAGACTGTCGTTCTTATGATTCTGGATGGGTGGGGCATCGGCCGAGATGACGAATCGAACCCGATCCACGTTGTAAACCCGCAAGCCCTGAAGTGGATCGAAGAAAACTATCCTGTAACCAGCCTGCAGGCGTCTGGAATTTCCGTTGGTCTCCCCTGGGGAGAGGTCGGAAATAGCGAAGTTGGACACCTTACGATCGGAGCAGGAAAGGTGATTTATCAATACTATCCGCGCATCGTAATGAGCATCGCGGACGGAACTTTTTTCAAAAACGAAACGCTCCGCAAGGTTTGCGATCACGCGAAAAAAAACAACTCTTCAATTAATTTTGTCGGACTCCTCACAAAGGGAAACGTACATGCATCTCTTGAACACCTCCACGCACTCATAAAGCTCGCAAAAGAAGAAGGAGTATCACGCGTAAAGCTCCATCTTTTCGCAGACGGCAAAGACATGCCGCCCCACACCGTACAAGAGCTTCTCGCGACGCTTCCCCAAGAAATGATCGCGACAGTAACCGGCCGCTACTACGCAATGGACAGAGAGGGCAATTGGGACCTTATAAAAGAAGCCTACAACTGCCTGGTAAGTGGTGGTGGCATGATGGCAAAAGAAAACTTCGCCGCGATTCTTGAAAAAAACTACAGCCGGGGGCTCACCGAAGAATTTTTACCGGCGCTTCGTTTCGGTGGGCCGGAGATGAATATCGAGGAAAACGACGCGCTCTTCTTCTTCGACTTCAGAGAAGACAGTATTCGAGAAATTGCCGAGTCCTTTATTGCAAAGGAATTCGACAAGTTCCCAAGAAAGAATTTCTCGAATCTGTTTATCGCGACCATGACACGCTACAAAGAGACCTTTTCGGTACCTGTTGCCTTCGCGTCGGAAAACGTAAAATTGCCGCTTGGAAAAATTCTTGCCGAGCGAGGCATGACACAGCTCCGCCTTGCGGAGAGCTACAAATATGCTCACATCACCTACTTTTTCAACGGATACGACGAAACTCCATACAAAAATGAGTACCGAGTGCTTATCCCCTCCGAGTCGATCCCTCACCCAGACGAACATCCGGCCATGATGGCGCCGGCAATCACTGATCGACTCCTGCAGGCAATACAGGACCAGGCATTCGACTTTATACTCGTAAACTATGCGAACCCTGACACCATCGGGCACACCGGAAATTATGATGCCGCGCAAGAAGCGGTGCGCGTTATCGATGCTCAGATCGGTAAAGTCCTGCAAGCAGCAGTCCATCCCGACATCACGCTCCTTATTACGTCCGATCACGGAAACCTTGAAGAAGTTATAAATCCGATGACCGGCCGAGCCGAGACACAGCACGACCCGAATCCCGTTCCGCTCTATTTAATCGGCGATCGCTTTCGAGGAAAAAGATTTTCGAACCAGGGCAACCTTGCTCGGGAAACCGCCGGAATTCTCTCCGATATCGCCCCCACCATTCTCGACATTATGAGCATTCCAAAGCCGGAAGACATGACCGGCGAAAGCCTTATAAAGAACATACAGTAGCGGTTTTCCCATCGGAAAATCAAGCGCGAAACGACCTGCTTACCGTTTTACAGGAATCCTTTATAATAGAAACATGATTAAATTTATCGCAAGGATCCTTGCTGCGGTCGCCATAAACGTCGTCGGACTTATTCTCGTAAGTCAATTTGTCGCCGGTTTCAGTATCACCCAGAACTTCCGCGAAATCGCGATAATCGCGCTCGCCCTTACGCTCCTGAACTTCTTTTTGAAACCGCTTTTGAAGCTTATCTTGGGGCCGTTTATTATTCTTTCTCTCGGACTCGGCCTTATCGTAGTAAACGCTCTTATTTTAAAATTGCTTGACTTTTTCTTTGTTGCACTTACCATTCAAACGGTGCTTGCGCTTTTTGAGGCAACGATTGTGTTCGGAGTTATCAACCTTGTCTTTCACATCGCAACCCGAAACTCACGATGAAGCTTTCCCTACTACAAATCGTTATTTCCGTCCTGCTTGTCATTCTCATCCTCCTCCAAGAGCGTTCAGCTGGTATGTCGGGCCTCTTCGGTGGTGGTGGCGATGGGGGCGGGGCGTATCAGACCCGCAGAGGAATTGAGCGTGGAATCTTTTGGGGCACAATCGTGCTCGGCCTCGCTTTCGGGGTCGTCGCGATCCTCCAAATTTTACGATAGAACAGCACCAACCCCGTGTTCAAGCGACTGAAACAAATCTTAAGCGCTTTTTCGCCGGCCGAACGTCGCGCCTTCTTCGTGTCTGCCATAGCAGCCGCAGTAGCGCTTGTTCTCCTTGTCGGTTTTACAATTCAAAAACAAACTGAGGTCGTCCCCGCAAAGGGAGGCTCATACGCCGAAGGATTTCTTGGACAACCAACGCACATAAATCCGGTTATCGCGGGAACCAATACCGATCGGGGACTCGTTCGGCTCCTCTTCGCGAACCTTCCTTCCCTTGCAGAGAAAATAGAAACTTCCGAAAACGACCGAACGGTTCGTGTTCGTCTTAAAGAGAATCTCGCCTGGTCAGACGGCAGAGAGCTTACGAGCGACGATGTTATTTTCACCGTAGAAAAGATACAAGAAACAGAAACTGGATCTCCGCTTTTCTCGTCATGGCAGGGAATTGTCGCTTCTCGAGGAAGCAAGCTGGAGGTTATTTTCCGTCTTAGCGGGCCGTACCAGTTCTTTAAAGAAACCCTTGACGCCCTTCGTGTCGTCCCAAAGCATGTTTTCGTAAATATTCCAGGAGCAAACTGGAGACTTTCCGAGTACAATCTTCGCCCCGTCGGAAGCGGCCCCTACGCATTCCTATCGTATGAAAAACGACCCGATGGATTCATTACGGCCTTTCATCTTGCGAAAAACAATCGTTACGCTGGAGAACAGCCTCTCTTGAGCGCTTTTGATGCATTTTTTTACGGAGAAGAAAAAGACTTGATCGGAGCCTTCGATGCTGGTCAGATCGATGGATTCGTAAGTCCGTCTGCCGCATCGCTCGACATGATTGCTCGTCCGCATGAGATCGTCGCCTTCACATCTCCAGCCTCCTATGCGGTTTTTTGGAATCAAAGCCAAAACCTTCCACTGCAATATGCCGAAGTTCGAAAAGCGCTTGATCTTGCCATTGATCGAGAAATGATTGTTAAAAACTTTTTGCGCGGAGAAGGAAAGCCTTCGTTTGGTCCAATTCCTCCAGGATTTCCGGGGATCCAGATCCCGACCGGAAGCATGAATGGGAACATCGAAGAAGCAAGGCGATTACTGCAAGATGATGGATGGAAGATTCCAGATGGATCAAGCATTCGCGAAAAAACCATCAAGAAAACGAGGCTTCCGCTTTCGTTCTCGCTTCTCGTTCCAGACGTCCCGCTTCTTAAAGAGATCGCTGATTCGCTCCGCGCTTCGTGGATCGCGCTTGGTGCAAACGTAAACATCGTCATCGCCTCGACGGAAGAAATTATGAATTCGGCAATCAAAAATCGAGACTATCAGGGAATCCTCTTCGGGAACAGCGTCCTCCGCTTGAACGACCTTTTTGCGTTCTGGCACTCCTCAGAACGATTCTACCCCGGTTTAAATATCTCGCTCTACAACAACAAAAAGGCGGATCAGGTCATCGAGTCCATGAGAAACACGGCAAGCATCGACGAGCAAACAAAAAGGGCCTTGGAGCTTTATGAGCTTGTCCGAAGCGAGAATCCTGCGATCTTCCTCTTCTCGCCGGACTACCTTTATGTCACCGGAAAAGGAGTCCGCGGCATTTCCCCTTCTTTTCTTGAAAATATCTCTGACCGGTTCCTGTCGGTTTCCAGGTGGCATCTTGAAACGACCCGAACCGCGAAAGATTGACCTTTGAGACAATATTTGCTATAATACAAATAACGTTGTAATTCCTCCTTTTTGATGCATTAAGAAGGCTTCCGATACGTCTGCGTTTTATAATATGCATAATAAGAAGAAGAGGACTTTTAGCAAAATCGGCGGCATGGTCTTGGGGATGTGGCGGAACTGGCAGACGCGCACGGTTCAGAGCCGTGTGTCCTTCGGACGTGGGAGTTCAACTCTCCCCATCCCCACGAATAAAAATAAAAACATAGCGTACTAAATGAATCATTCACCAATGCGACGAGCAGGAGGTCGGACATCACGCTTCTCTCCAATCGCAAATAATCAAACAAAGGGAAAATCGCGCGGCCCGATCCGCACGACGGTTTTCCACCCTTCGCAAAAGACGAAGACCGGCGGAGAACATCCGCCAGAAAAAGACGTTCTTCGCTTTGTTCCCTTGGGGGGCCTCGAAGAAATCGGTCGCAACTGCTACTTCTACGAATACAAGGATGAGATCATTGTCGTTGACGTTGGCATCCAATTTCCAGAAGAAGAAACCCCGGGAATCGACTACATCATCCCAAACGAGGCGTACCTTGCTTCGAAGAAAAACAACATCAAGGCCATCCTTCTGACGCATGGACACTACGACCACATTGCCGCAATCCACTATCTCATTGAAAAATGGGGCAATCCGCTCATCTATACCGCCGACTTCACGAAGGCCGTTGTTGAACGTCGTCATGAAGAATTTACAAGTGCCCCGAAGCTTCATTTCGAAGTTGTAAAACACGGCAGCAAGACTCGCCTTGGAAAATATTTTAACGTTGAATTCTTCAACGTCGACCATACGGTACCCGACGCGCTCGGCTTCGTGCTTGATACGCCGGTCGGCAACATGGTGAGCTTTGGAGATTTTCGCGTTCGTATGGACAAAAACGGCAAACCCACCGACCTTGAGGTATTCGAAGATGTCGGAAAAAGAGGGGTACGGGCGGTATTCATCGACAGCACCAACGCTCTCCGTCCCGGATTTTCGTTTTCCGAAGAAGCCGTAAGCGACAACCTTGAGGAACTTATGTCCCCGGCGAAAGGAAGAATTGTCATCGCCACCTTCGCTTCCCTTATGACCCGCCTTACGGAAATCATGAAAATCGCTGTAAAGCTTGGACGAAAGGTTTCACTAAACGGCCGCTCAATGAAAGATAACTTCCAAATCATGCAAAACCTGGGCTACTACAAGCCGCCAAAGGACTTTCTGGTCCCGCTCGAAGAGCTTCATAAACACCGAGACGATAAGATGGTTATCCTTACGACCGGCTCGCAAGGAGAGCCGAACTCAGGACTTACCCGCATCGTAAACGGCGAGCATCGCTTGATGCAGCTCAAGCGTACCGATACCGTTATTTTCTCCTCGTCAGTTGTCCCTGGAAACGAACGAAGCGTTCAGTCGCTCCAAGACAATATCGCGCGCCAGGTAGACGAGGTATACAACACAAAAATCCTTGACCTTCACGCAACGGGCCATGCCCACCAGGAAGACCTGAAGCTCGTCTTGAGGCTCGTAAAGCCTGAGTACGTTATCCCGATTCACGGCTACTATCTTTTCCGCTGCGCTTTAAGGAAAATTGCCGAGCAGGTTGGCATCCCCAAGAACCACGTTATCGTCATGGACAATGGCGAAGTGGCCTATGTTACCAAAGAAAATTTTACCGTCTCGGGCGAGAAGGTCCCTGCCGGGTATGTTATGGTTGACGGCTTGGGCGTTGGCGACGTAGAAGAGGTCGTTCTTCGAGACAGACTCAACCTCTCCCAGGAAGGAATGATTGTTGTGATCGTCGTTGTCGATCAAGGTGGACGCATCGTCAAAAATCCGGACATTATCTCGCGAGGATTCATCTATCTTAAAGACAATCAAGAAATGCTTGAAGAAGTCAGAAAGCGCGTCAAAAATATCATCGGCCGCATTCCGAACAACCGCGAGGTCGAACCCGACTACGTAAAGACGCTTATCCGAGATCAGGTTGGAAACTTCCTGTATAATAAGACTAAGCGCAGACCAATGATTCTGCCGGTGCTCATCAAGATTTAGCGCTGGCACGCTTGGCTCTCCGCCGTCCGCCAAAACCATGAAACGACAAGTCCTCGTCTCGGGAATACAGCCGTCTGGCAAGCTCCACATCGGGAACTATCTGGGCGCGCTCAAAAACTTCGTAGAACTTCAAAACTCCGGCAAATACGATTGTTTTTTCTTCATCGCGGACCTCCACTCGATTACGGAGAGCTTTGACCCGAAAAAAAAGCAAAAACAAATACTCGAGCTTGCCGCCGATTTTTTGGCCGCCGGACTTAATCCAAAGAAATCGACTCTTTTTCTCCAGTCGCTCGTTCCCGCACATACAGAGCTTGCCTGGATATTCAATACCATCACTCCGATGGGTGAGCTTGAACGAATGACGCAGTACAAGGATAAAAGCGCAAAGGCTGAGATTGTAAATGCGGGTCTTTTTACATACCCCACGCTCATGGCCGCCGATATTCTTCTCTATAACCCCGCGGCTGTTCCGGTCGGAGATGATCAGCTACAACATCTTGAGCTCGCGCGTACGATCGTGAGAAAGTTTAATGGAAGATTCGGCAGGATTTTTACTGAGCCGAAAGGAATCCTCACGCACACGCCGCGCGTGATGAGCCTTAGGGATTCTTCAAGGAAAATGTCGAAGTCGGACCCCGCAAGCTGTCTCTTTCTCGATGACTCGCCGGAAGAAATCCACGATAAGGTAAAGCGCGCCGTGACCGACTCCGGTTCCGAAATAAAATATGACCCGAAGGAAAAGCCGGGCGTCTCCAATCTCCTCGGAATTTACTCGGCAGTCACTGGACGGCCCATGCGAGACGTTGAGAAGGAATTTGCCGGAAACACCTATTCACACCTTAAAGAACGAGTCGCGTTCGCGCTCGCCGAGCATTTCCGAGAGTATCGAAACAAGAAGGCTGGGCTTATGGTGAAGTCCGCAGCGCTCAAATCGCTTCTTGTGTCCGGCTCAAAGAAGGCTTCGAAAGTAGCCGAAAAAACGCTTTTCGCCGCTAAAAAGAAAGTTGGCCTCTCGCCATAACCGAAATAAAAAGCCGGCTGGTATAGCCGGGGTCAGCAAAGAAATTTCTAAATATAGGCGTTAAAAGCGATTCCCAGGTCAGCGAGGATCCAGAGGGATAAACGAATCGCGAAGCGCGTTTCGACGCTTCCACACCTTATCCAAATATCAACGAAAAGCGTGGTTGATCCAACAAGGAGAATCGCCCTAAGAAGCTCCGTCGCCTCAAAAAGCTCTGTGCTGCCCCCGAGTCCGGCGACAAGACTCGCGATGGTGAGAAACCAAAGAATCGCAAGATAGATATACTTCTTTTTTTCCATCCTTTTAGTCTCCGCTGGAAGCTGCTTCCCACACTCTACTGTCTCAAGAAAGATTTGTAAACAAAAACCTCCGGAGAACCGGAGTTTTTATTAAAAAATCTTTTTAAAAAACGAGCTTTCCAGCCCACGCCACGATAACGAGAAATCGAATGATGCCAACAACACTCCACTCGATAAACCCGATGATCGCGATCTCAGTCTCGTTTCGATCCCGCTCGCCAAGAATCTTCGAGCTCAAGACCCACCAGAAAATGGAAACAAGGGCGAGGATCGGCCAAGGAACCACAGAACCAAACCAGAGAGCCAGCGCAACGACTCCTATGAGAAAAACGACAAAAAATACGAATCCGACAAGACACACCGCATCAAAAAACACATCGAGAAACAACCCTATGACCTTTTTCATACCACCTCCTGCCCTGCCAAGAAGTACTGCGAAGAATTTAGCACACTATTCTTCCTCGTTCAACCCATCCTTCGTAATGCGTGGAAGGCGAGAGTTATGCCCTCCGTATACCGATCCGCAAAATTCCTTCGTCTGTTTTTATCTCTGCTTCTGCGTCGAGTTTTTTCTCTCGCCCGTATTCAAGCGCAACCGCACCAACTTCTTTGGAAAAAACTTTTTCTGCCCCAATGAGCATACGAGCGACTTCTTTTGGTACATCAAGCACAAGAACAATACCCTCTTTTGGCGAAAGCTTGGTCTCTTGCCTCAAATCCTGCACCGCGCGCGTTATCTCGCGGATCAACCCCTCGGCTTTAAGCTCAGGGGTAATTACGGTGTCGTAAACCAGCTCATCGGAAATATTTTTGTCGAACTTCATCGCCTTTACGTTCACTTCTTCTTTCACGATCACAAGCAAATCTTTATTTGTTCGAACTGATCCGCCGTCCCTTACGGTGAGCAGGGCGAGTGGCTGACGAACCTTGATGCCGATCTCGGCACGCTTCGCAAGTCCAAGGCTTGAAACACGACGAGCGTCTTCCATGGAGCGAAGTAGTCTCCGGTCAATCAAGTTCCGCTTGGGAGTCGGAAAATTCTCTAGGTGCACCGACTCTTTCTTCCCGCGATCTCCCTCGGTAATTCCTTCGTATATTCCCTCGGCGAAAAATGGGCTAAACGGAGCGATGAGCCTCGAAAGATCGAGGAGGATGAGCTTTAGCGTTCCCGTTGCTTCGCGGTAGTCCGCTTGGCTTATCGGCTTTTGAAAGCGGCGACGGGAGCGTCTGATGTACCAGCGAGAAAGGTCGTCGGTAAATGCCTCGAGCGCAAGTCCGGCTTCTCTAACTTCATAGGCGTCAAGCGCCCGAATCGTTTTCGCAATAGTGTCATTTAGCCGAGCAAGAATCCATCGGTCTAAAATGTGTTTCGGTCTGACAATCACCGCTGGGTGCTTTGAAGCATACGTCCGGTAAAATACCAACGAATTCCAGATGATCGCGTGAAATTTACGAAATGACTTCCCGACATCCACTTCGTCAAAATTTTTCGGCTCGCCGGCCGGCGTTGAAGTATAAAAATACCAGCGAACCGCGTCGACACCATACTTTTCCATCATAATCCACGGATCAACAACATTTCCCTTCGACTTAGACATTTTTTGCCCAAACTTGTCGTGGATCAGCCCCAACGAAATAACATTTTTGTATGGCGCATCGAGTCCAAGCGCCGTTGCGACCGCAAGAAGCGTATAGAACCATCCGCGCGTTTGATCCATCGCCTCGGATATAAAGTCTGCCGGATATGAAAGGGCGCGGAATGTCGCCCGAGAAACATCTCCTGCCGTATCCGTTTTTTGTTTATTCTTTGGTCCTTGTTCGAACGGATAATGACTCTGCGCAAGCGGCATTGAGCCGGAATCGAACCATACATCGGCCACCTCTTTTACGCGAACCATCTTCCCGTGGCATTTCGCGCAGCCGAGAAAAAGCTCATCTACATAGGGGCGGTGAAGATCAACTTGCCCGGATTCGTCGTATGGTAGATTGCGCAACGCGACCTTCCTCGTCTCCCCGAGTTCGATATACGGCATTTTGAGTGCTTCTTCCTCGGACACACCCTTCATCGCGGCCTCAAGCATCCAGAGCGGATCTCCGTGTCCAACAATAAGAATTTCCTTTCCGCGGTATCGCTTGTTGATATCAAGAACCGCGCGCATGACTCGCGCTCGCACATCGCGCAAGCTTTCACCCCCCTCCGGCTTCTCGGTAAATCGTTCGAGGCTGTTTTTAAAATACTTCCCGAATTCTTTTATTGGGTGCCAGGCAAATGTTCCTACGTTTAGCTCGCCAAGACGATCATCCAGGAAAAGAGGCGCACCTGTTTCTTTGTGAATCAATTCGGCGAGCTCTTTCGTTCGCGCATATGGCGAGGCGTAGATCGCAGCAAATTTTTGCTTCCCAAGTTTTTTTGCAATCTGTTCCGCCTCTTTTCGCCCTTTTGAAGTAAGATGCGCCGTGTTGGTCTCGTCGGTCTCCGGGCCGTATGCTAGAAGCTTTTTTACCACATGCTCAGCTTCTGTGTGTCGCAGCAGGTAAAATGTATTTCTGAAATAATCTGCATTAATAAGCTCCTCCATGCTCCCCGGCACAAACCTCGACTTGCAGGACTCGCAATGCCATATCGGCAAGGGCGTCCCCCAATATCTTTCGCGAGAGAAATTCCAGTCTTTAGCCTCTTTCAACCACTCGCCAAATCTTCCCTCTTTGATGTGCTCTGGTGTCCAGTTTATTTTTTTATTCCTGCGCAAAAGCTCGGTGCGAAGCTTTGACATCGAAACGAACCATGAGCTGCGCGCGTAGTAAAGAAGCGGGGTGCTGCAACGCCAACAGTGTGGGTATTCATGCTTATATGTCTCTGCGCGCAAAAGATTGTTGTTTTTTGTCAGATGGTCAAATATTCTTTTTTCCGCTTCAGGATCTTTCACGTATAACCCGCCCAGCTTCGTGATGTCAGAAGTGAAGATTCCCTCTTCGGTCACGGTGTGGTGCTGCGGAAGCCCTACGGAGGCACCCAGCTGATAATCATCTTCTCCATACATTACGGCAGTGTGCACGACGCCGGTGCCGTCTGTGGTCGTAACAAAGTCAGCCGGATAAACTCGATATGAACGAAGCGTCTGAAGTGCTGGGATGTTGAAAAGCGGGAAATACTCAAGATTGAGAAGTTTTTCGCCGGAAATTGTCGCGACTTCTCTTCCTGAAACTCCAAGCGTCCCCTCTCTGTCTTTTGCAAAAATTAAAACCTCTCCATCGGCTGTTTCGATCGCTTTGTACTCAATATCCCTCCCCACAGCAAGTGCAACGTTTCCAGGAAGCGTCCAGGGTGTCGTCGTCCAAGAAAGGATATAGGTGTGATCTGTCGTGATCCATTCGCCAACCTTTTGCCCATGCTTCAACCTGAACTTGATGTATACCGACTGATCTTCGACTTCTTTGTACCCTTGAGCGAGTTCGTGGGAAGAAAGCGCTGTGCCGCATCGCGAGCACCACGGCACAACTTTGTGCCCAAGATACATAAGCTCCTTTTCGAAAAACTTCTTGATGATCCACCAGAGCGTCTCTATGTATTTATTCTCGTAAGTAATATATGGGTTCTTCAGGTCGATCCAAAAACCCATCCGCTCCGTAAGGCGCTCCCACTCGTCTTTGTATTGCCAAACCGATTCTCGGCATTTTTTATTGAACTCCGCAATGCCGTATTCTTCGATCTCTTTTTTAGATTTAAGACCAAGCTTCTTTTCTACCTCAAGCTCGACGGGGAGGCCGTGGGTATCCCACCCACCCTTTCGCTCAACGAAATAACCACGCATCGTCCGATAGCGGGGAATGATGTCTTTAAACGATCTGGCAAGCACGTGGTGAATGCCCGGCCTGCCGTTTGCGGTGGGCGGCCCTTCATAAAAAACGAAGCTTTTCTTTCCTTTTCTTGCGATAAGACTTTTTTCGAAAATACCCTTCTTTTTCCAAAACTCAAGAACTTTTTCCTCAAGCTTTGGCAGGCTAAATGGCCCTTCTTCGGTAAACATTTGATACGTACGAGTAATCATACCGATGACACACATGAACTGCAACTTTTTCTTGAAACAACGCCAGAATAAAGAAAAAAGGGCTTTTGGCCCTTATGGTTGCTTACGGTACAAATCCAACCCGTCCCTGATTACTGAAATCACAAGGAATGATGTCGCTATGAAGGCGAGAATATCGCCCGCGGTCGGCTGTGGCAACCCGAACACTTCTTTCTTAAGAACTTCTCGCAACCCGCTATACTTCACAAGAAAGGCCGTAAAGAGAAATACGCTCATTGCCACGCCGGTATTCTTGGCATATCTCTGCACGTAAAACATTCCCGGGGCAATAAATGCTAAAATTAAAAACAACCCTAGAATCTCGAGTGGATTCATTTGCATTTGCATACCCTTCTCCTCTCATTGTTTGTGCCACAGGCAAAATACCCCAAAAAGGCCTTTTTCGTCAAATATTGTCCGGCGATTCAATTCCTAGAAGCGCGAGTTCTCGCTCGATAACCACCGACACCATGCCGATGAGCTGAAGCCGCGCATTTTTTCTTTTTTTGTTCTCATCTTTCAGTATCGGCGTTGATTCGTAAAACCGATTCGCAAGCACGGCAAGACTATTGAGGTGTTGCGCGAGATTGTTCACGTAGAACGTCTCTAAGCTTCGCTCCGCTTCTTCGGGAAATTCAAAAATCTTTCTCATGAGCGCGAGCTCAAGATCACTTGAAAGTTCGGTGAAATCGGCCTTCCCGCGCCACCCCGCCTTTCGTATGATCGAAAGCAGGCGGGCACGAGTGTACTGAAGATATGGCCCACTATCTCCCGAAAAATCAAGCATCCGGTCCCAGTCAAATACGATGTCCGACATCCTGTTTTCTTTGAGAAGCGCGTACTTCAGGGCACCGATGCCGACTGCCTCCGCAACGCGCTTCCGCTCGCGCCCCGAAAGATTCGGGTTCTTTTTTTCTACAACATCGCTCGCAAGGGTAATTGCCTTTTTAATAATGCCTCGCACCGAAACCGCCGTTCCTTCGCGCGTCGACATCTTTTTGCCGCCAACTCCCAGCAAGAGGCCGTATTTCACGTGCACCACCTCGCACTCCCTCCCGAGGCCAAGTTTTTTCAATATCGCCAAAAGTTGGGCAAAGTGGAGTGTCTGTTCGTTCCCCACCACATAGAGGAATCGATCGGGATGATGTTTCTTGAGGCGGTAATCGAATGCGGCAATGTCGCGTGTATGATACAGGCTCGCTCCGTCCTTTTTTTGGATGAGTGCGGGGGGCAGACCAAACTCCTCAAGCGGCACGATGACCGCTCCCTCGCTTCGCATCGCCACTCCTTTGTCAAGCATGTTTTTCACAAGCGAACTCATGTCTCCTCGAAAAGAGGATTCTCCAATATATGTATCGAAGCGCACTCCAAGCATTCGGTAAATCTCTCCTATTTCTTTTAGGGACTCTTTTTTGAATCTTTTCCATAATTTGAAATTTTCCCTGTCTCCTGCTTCAAGTTTTCGGAACTCTTCTCGTCCGGCATCCGCCAGCTCGTCATTTTCTTTCGCCTTCTTCCCAAACTCAACGTAGAGCCTCTCGAGATACTCGATCGGGGTTTTTTTGAGCTCGGCCTCGTCGCTTCCGCGCTTCCATGCGGCGATTACCCGTCCGAACTGCGTCCCCCAGTCCCCTAGGTAATTCCATCTGACTACCTTGTGTCCGGTACACGCATGGACGTTCGCGAGGACGTCTCCCAGGATTGTGTTTCGCAGGTGTCCGGCATGCAAAGGTTTCGCTATGTTTGGCTGAGAATATTCAACAATCACCAGCTTCCCTTTTCCGCTGCTACTTTTTCCGAATGTTTTTTTATTCTTGAGTATTGCGGAGAATTCTTCTTGAATCGCTTTTGGCTGAAGCCAAAAATTAATAAACCCCGGACCGGCAACCATCACGCGCTCGACAAGCTTCACTCCGTCAGCTCTCACCTTCTCTATAATGCTCTCTGCAATCTTAAGCGGGTCCTCATTCCGCTCGCTTGCGAGGCGCATGGCGATATTGGTCGAGAAATGGCCGAACTCCGAGTGTTCGGGAATGGTAAGTTCCGGGTCAATATCTGTCTGAAGCGCTTTTTGGACCAAAAGGGATAGTTTCTTTCGCATTGGCTGAATATGGACAATATTACTTGAGTATGGTATAATGGGTCCAGTGTGGCTTGCTTTTCCTTTACAATATCGCGTATCGAGCGTGCTGACAAACCTCTCGTATACCGATAAGATGAAAGCATGGCTCCATTTGCGGAAAATCGTCGGGCGAGATTTGACTATGATATGCTTGAGACGCTCGAAGCGGGCATTGAACTCTACGGGTACGAGGTAAAGAGCGTGAAGGAGGGTCGTATGGAGCTCCCAGGGAGCTACTGCTTGATCCGCGCGGGAGAGCTCTGGCTTACAAACGCCAAGATTCCGGCGTATCAACCGAAAAACGCACCGGAGGGATATGACTCCACCCGCACGCGGAAGCTCTTGATCCAGAAAAAAGAAATCAAGATGCTCTCGGGACGCCTCGAGGAAAAAGGCCTGACCCTCGTTCCCCTCAAAGCATATCCGAAGCGAGGACTCATAAAGCTCGAGCTAGGACTCGGACGCTCGCGAAAGCAGAAGGACAAGCGAGATCTTTTAAAAAAGCGCGCGATAGAGCGCGACATAGCGAGAAGACTATAATCCATCTTTGGGGATGCACTGGCTTCGATAGAGATGGTTCATGGATTTGCGAGCCAAGCGTTGTCTTGTAAAACCGACAAAAAACGATAACTGCCAACCAACGCGTTGCAGCTCCGGCTTTCGCTTTTGCGTAAGCTTGAGAACTCTCCCCTTCTGGCAATCCGCTGGAAGCGAGAGGATCGGCGAATCGGCGCCTCTTCGATTCATAACCGGTCTCATATAAGGAGGCTCGCTCCGGATGTACCGCCTTGCCGCACCGGAGTAAAACACGCGAGGCAATCCGTTTAGCTTCGGCTAATCTACGCTCGTAGACGATTCACTGATCCCACCTTTAGACGAGGGTTCGATTCCCTCCATCTCCACTCGATTCGTCCCGCCTTAGCGGGACTCACTCGTGGTAAACCACATTACGAATCGAGTGCCCCGAGGAATTCGAGGGGCATGTTTTCGTCCCGCCTTAGCGAAACTCGCTCGTGGTAAACCACGCGAGAGAAAAAGAAAACGCCATTTTGGCGTTTTCTTTTGAGTCGAGTGCCCTGAGCGGTTCGCCTGCGCTCACTGCAGGCGATAAGTCGAATGGGCAGGTTGGTTTTAGAAATTTTTTACGCCCTCGCGCTAAGCTTGTTGCATGTACTACGTTTACATGATCAAAAACGACTTCGGGAAATTGTATGTTGGTGTCACGGCCAATCCGCATACCCGTATTTACTACCATAACGCGCATCAAGGCGCTCAATTCACAAAGGGTAAAGCAAAGTTCAGCGTGGTGTTTCAGGAAAAATACCCCACATTAGTCGAAGCACGCCGAAGGGAAATTCAGATCAAAAAGTGGCGCAGGGACAAAAAGGAGGTCTTGATCGAAAGATATAAAAAGGATTTGTCAACAAAGCTATAGGGTGCGGCGATCCGCCTCTGCCCGCCGAGCGGCCATGCCTCCATCTCCACCATTCCGAATTTGTTAAAGAAATTGCCTCGGGGCTTCGCTGCTCACAGCGGTGCCAGCGCCGGAGGCCCGAGAACTACCTTGGCACTATGCACGACTTGCTGTTCGGAACTTTCCCATCTGGACAAGCTATTCTCAAAAGGCACAGACCGACGTTTACATTTTCGCCAGAAGGAAAAATCTTTTGCGTCGTTGTCCATCGATATCCCACCGGTGGACTTACGGCCCTCATCTGCTCATATGTCCCATCGCTTATCTCCTCTTCGTTTTCCCTAACGAGACATTTTGAAACAACGGAGTTGTCCCAGTCGAGAGTCGCGGTCCACTGATATCCTATTGGTGCCGCCGAAAGAAAACTTTTTACGGGATCGGGGTTTTGAACAGAGCTTGAAAACTTGATTGTTGAAATAATTTGATCAACCACCTCCGGGTACTCTTTTTTAGAGATTATTGCATAAATAAAGTGTTCCGTGTCTTTTTCAATGTAATAACCAGGTCCTTCTCCCCAAAATACAACGGACCGTTCGGTCATCACAACCGGAAGCCCGCGGATCTCTTTTCTTGTTGGCACGCCACCAACCAGAGATCCATCGAGCTCGCTCGGCGAATCAAGATCCTGCTCTGCAAGCGAAAAAAGGTCTGTGTAAAAAGGTTTGGTGTGAGCTTGTAGATTGAGAATGACTGATTCTTTGTTGTCCTTGTCTTTTTCTTCGGCATAATTTCTAATACTCACGTTGCCCCCCATCTCGTCATCTTCAAAAAACCAGTCCGCTGGATATTGAAATTGGTACCCATACTCCTCGCTCTTATATGTCTTCCAGTCCTTGATGCCCTCGCCATCTGTTCCTGCGCCTATCCGATCTCTCAGCAAAGAGATGGATATGAAAAGTCCGAGAAGGCCAACGACCACAAGAGAAACGACCACCGCGGAACCTAGGTGATTTTTTAACACTTCTCTCATATATAAGTTAAGTATATCGCGCACAGAATGCCCTCGCCAAGCCGCTCCGCTATCCCGCTCGTCGATCCAATTCCCAATTAAAGCTCTTCTCTTTTGGACGGAAGAGCGAACTTTCGCGCATATTTTCTTGACATTTACTATGACAAAGGCTATAGTCACCTAGTAATGATTCACATCCATTCCAACATCGTTTCCCCGTCCCCGCGCCCGGCATATCGGAAGGCGGGATAATTTGGTTTAACAGCAAGTAAGTAAATACCAAGAAATCCGCCTTTCCGGCGGGTTTTTTGGTATTGGACGTTCCCTTGAGTGCATGACCATTCAAGGGAGGGTCCCAATACCGGGACTCCTTCTGCACCTTGAAAAGGAGTTTGTGATGAGAATCCAGTCGTTGCGAATCACCGCATCACCCAACAAGCTCGCGAAGGCCGTGAGCGCCGCACACAAGATCGCGCTTGTGGTGCATGGGTGGGACCGCGAGGATGCGGTCGCAGACATTGTTTGCTCGGCGGACGACAATGCCGTCACTATCCACATCCGAGCCAACGTGGTTGGTCGCCCACCAATAATTAGCTACGTCCCGACTTTCACTCACCGAGACGACCCACGCCTGGGAGTTCCCTGAGTAAAATATGACCCTGGACATATAGTGGTTTCGGTACTCAGATAAACAATCAGCCGTCACGGGTAGAAAACGAGAGGGTCGTTGCCTACCACCCGTGATGGCTCTTTTATTTTTGCATAAACATAAAAATCCTATCTATCAGAGTTCGCCAGTTGTCCGGAGACACTCCGCGCTGTTGTAGTTAACAAAACCTCCTGCTCGTCAGGAGGTTTTGTATTACGAAACACGTGCCCCGCCAGAGGCGGGGCCGACGAGGGCGAACCTTGGTTCGGGTCCCGACCTCCGAAACTAAAGTCGCCAAGGGCGACGGATATATAGGAAGTGCATAGCGAGGGTTACCGAGCGGCCATGCCTCCATCTCCACTCGATTCGTCCC
Source organism: Patescibacteria group bacterium (assembly GCA_038063755.1). Taxonomy (GTDB): domain Bacteria; phylum Patescibacteriota; class Minisyncoccia; order UBA6257; family 2-01-FULL-56-20; genus JBBTUL01. Next base: position 78,087 of record JBBTUL010000012.1, on the reverse strand, counting down.
GCCTTAGCGGGACTCACTCGTGGTAAACCACATTACGAATCGAGTGCCCCGAGGAATTCGAGGGGCATATTTTCGTCCCGCTTTAGCGGGACTCACTCGTGGTAAACCACGCGAGAGAAAAAACCTGCCATATGTGCGTGCGCATTATCACTCGAGTTTGACGCAACAAGCGTTGTCGGGCATTATATGTCTAGTTTCTGGTCATAAAGGAGCTCGTTGTGAAAACAGCGCTAGCCGCACCATCCATTCAGGAAGCCGTTAGTAGTCTGACCGTAGACGAACTTGCCGAGCTCGTTGATTGCTTGGGTGATGGCGACATGGGAAGCATTCGTAAGCGCTCGTGGTACCATCATGTGGCTTCGATCCTGCCAAAGGACAACGATGCCGACGCAATCCACGCGCTGTGGGTAATGCTCATCGAGATTCACAGCAATCGCTTCTTGGCCGAAAGCCAAGCGCGATAGATTATTCGTTGCTTCAACGCAAGGCCCCCAACCTCATGGGGGTATTTTTATTTACCCAGTCGTTTGTTTAACCACGCGCAGCCCGAAACAAAAAACGCTTAGGTATTTAAGAGCCGGGACCTCCTACGATAGAAAAACTTCCTGACTTCTTCAACAACGATTATCGAAGCTGCAACGGGTATGATCATGAGCCACTCGGAGGGCGTAAGCGGCGTGGTGCGAAGAATCGTTTGCATGATCGGGGTGTATAACGCTGCCATCTGAAGTGCGACGACCACCAGAGTTGCCCCAACAAGATATTTATTTGAAAACCACTCCATACCGAAGATTGATCTATTCTCAGAGCGACAGTTCCAAGCGTTGAACCATTGAAAGACTGCGAGTGTGGTGAGTGAAATTGTCCATGCCTTTGCAATGTCGGTGTCAAAGTATTGGTTAAAGAGAAAGAGGGTTCCAAACATCATCGGTATCGCCATGACAGCCATTCTTTGGAGCATCAACGAATCAACGAGGTATTTTCTGGGATGCTCAAACGTGCCTGCCAGCAGTCCTTTCTCTTTGGGCTCCATAGCCAAAGCTACATCAAGAAATCCGTCTGTTACAAAGTTGAGCCAGATAATTTGTGCCGCGAGAATTGGCAATGGATACCCAAGAAATAGTGCGCCCGAAATCACGAGCACTTCTCCGGTGCTGGTCGAGAAAAGATAGAGAATGACCTTTTTAATTGTTTTGTAAATACTCCTTCCCTCCTCGATCGCCGAAACAATACTCCCGAAGTTATCGTCAAGTAAAATGATATCCGAAGCTTCTTTCGCCACCTCGGTACCGATTTTCCCCATGGATACCCCAAGGTCAGCAGCGACTAGCGACGGTGCATCGTTAACTCCGTCTCCGGTCATGGCTACGATCTCGCCTCGTCTTTTGTAGGCATTGATGATTTGCATCTTGTGCTCCGGTGTCACTCTTGCAAATACGGTCGTTCCCGCAAGCTTATCGGCAAGCTGGGCGTCATGCATTGATTCAATCTCATCTCCGGTCAAAACCGTATCCCCCTCTTGGTATATTCCGGCTTCCTTGGCAATAGCCCGAGCGGTTATCTTGTGATCGCCAGTAATCATGACCACTCTGATGCCAGCTTCTTTCGCGCGACTTATTGCTTTCCTCACTTCTGGTCGAAGCGTATCCTGCATACCAAAGAAACCAACGAAAGAAAGCGAGTTGATGGAGTCTGTGTTCAGTTGTTTTGGAGCATCATGACGAACCGCAACCGCTATGACCCGAAGGCCTTCTTCGGACATGCGCGCAAATGTCGCTTCAAGCTCTTCTTTTTCCCTTTTCGAAAGAGAATGATTCTTACCTCCGCGCCCGATATCGCCACAAAGAGCAAGTACTATTTCTGGCGCTCCGGCAACGGTTAAAAGTGACTTCTCGCCAACCTGATGAACGGTGGCGTGATATTTTAACTTATAGTCAAAAGGAATTTCCGATAACAGGGGGGATTCCCGTAGAAGATCTTCCTTATTAAAACCTGCCTTCTCGGCAAAAACGAGCATAGCGGCCTCAGTCGGGTCTCCAGAAATTCTCCATTCTTTTGTTTCTTCCGCGTACGAGAGCCGTGCGGTCGCAACAAAAGCAGCTGCTTTTCCAAGATACAGGAGATCATCTTGATTTGCCGCGTCAACAGCATTTCCCCCAAGCTTAATGTCCCCTTTAGGCTCATAGCCAACACCACCAATCTCAAACAACCTGTCGGCGGTCCATACTTTGCGGACAACAAGTTCATTTTTGGTAATGGTTCCTGTTTTGTCTACCGCGATGACCCGCGCTTGCCCCAAAGCTTCAACTGCCTGGAGTTTTTTAACAAGTGCGTTCCGTTTTGACATTCGCCAAACTCCTGTGGCAAGGACCAGCGTCATCACGATAGGAAGACCTTCGGGAATGATTGAAACGGAAAGCGAAACGACGGTCGTAAACATTTCCTTGGCGGTATGGCCCATAAAAACACCAACAATAAATAGCACCGTGCTGATTGTTGCCACCGTGGCGATAATTGCTCTTGAGAGATACCTGATGTTTGCCTTGAGCGGAATCTCCGTGTCTATGGATGAAATTTGTTTTGCAATCCCGCCAATGACCGTGGAGAGACCAGTAGCAACAACAACCGCTCGGCCATGTCCGGCAACTATATGAGTACCCTTGAAGACCATATTCTTTTGTTCCGCTGTGGGTAGATCATTACGCTCTAGCGCTTCAACGCTTTTGTATATTGGCTCGGATTCTCCGGTAAGAGATGCTTCGTCTACCCTTAGGCTTTGAGATGCAACAACCCGAGCATCGGCAGGGATACGCTCTCCTTCCTGGAGAAGGACAATATCACCCGGGACCACCTCGTGATCGGGAATAATGTATTCTTTGCCGTCACGAAGAACTGTCGCGTTTGTCTCTACAAATTTTTTCAGAGCAAGGAGCGTGTTTTGAGCCTTGCCTTCCTGAATGACACCGACAATGGCGTTGAAGAGAAGAACGGCAAGAATGATTGAGCCATCAACAGTTTCTCCCAAAGCGAAAACGACCGCACTTGCGGCAAGAAGAATATAGATAAGTGGACTTTGGAACTGGCCTAAAAAGAGCCGTAGTTTTGAGCGCGGCTTTTCCTCGGGGAGGCTGTTTGCGCCGTATTGTTTGAGTCGTTCTTTCGTTAAATCAAAAGAGAGGCCCCGATCGGAACTTCCTAGCTTGTTGAATGTTTCCTCTAGTGAAAAGGAATACCATGATTGTGTCATTGGTTGTAATTATATCTGAATTCCCTCTTCATTTCAGCAGGTTCTAGATTTTTTCTCGCTGCTAGCGGCGGGGAAAACAGGGTGGATCGATTCAAAAAAGTGCTTCTTGATTGTGCGCCTCAATATGTGCGTGAATTCGTCTGTAGTTCCTAGCCGATAGTCTCTATCCGAAAACCAGCAATCCCGCTGGTTTTTTTGCGCAGAAAGACCATTCGAGAAGTATTGTATTTTTTTGTTCGTCCGTTACTCTACCTTCAGTACTTATCAAAAGGAAAAAACATGAAGCCGGAACAAATCCTTAATGTTATTGAGAAGTATCGGGATTATTTTTTTGCTACAGGCATCAAGGCGATAGATTACAGCCACGACAGAATCGTGGATAATCCGACTCGCGCGCTTGAACACTGCTATGGCATGCTGGATCAGATGGTGGAATTCGTTCGTCAGGGAAAGCTGGAAAAGGTGTTTCGGTGGCTCGGGTTCCTTCAGGGCGTTCTCTGGTCAAATGGAATCTATACTCTTGCCGCGCTTAAAGATCATAACCAATCAAAAAAAATGAACACCCGCAAGGCAATATGTCGTTGACGCGAGAATCCCGCAATGCTACCCTCTACGGAGAAGATTTGAGCGGAGTAAAAGAATGACTCTTTTTGCAACAACGAAAAAAGGCGAAATAGCCGAAGCCGGCTTTACCTGGGGGTTTTTCGGAACAAGCGGTGTGCGTATTGGAGAATACGAATTCTCAATAGACCAGTTTTGCGCAATCGCGTCGCATCTCCTTGGAGGTGGCCTCTTCGGTTGGCGCAATCAGGAGACTCCGGAAGCAGTAAATCAGGCCCTTTCTACGCTCTTTGAGCTCTACGAACAGATCGATGGGAGGTGGGTGAGAAAGGAAAAATACCGCCTGCCCAGCTAATCTATTGTTAAATTAAAAAGACGACCAAAAGGGTCGTCGTTTTTTTATGTAAACATGATAAGAGTCGTAAACCAAAGACAAAGCAGGTGAAGCATGTTGTCAACCGCGGTGTAAACAAGTGCCCAGAATGCAATGTGAAATTCTCGATGCAGGTCTCCAAGCCGTGCCGCGCCTTCGGGGGTTCTTCCGCGGATAATTCGGAGCCATTTATCGGCGATGGAAAATCTGTCAATGATCCAGTGCGGGATCGCGACAGCAAGCCATACACGCCAGTCAAAGACTTGGATCATCGCGCAAACAGCGGTCGCATACAGAAGAACATGAATAGTGCAGGCAATCATGCCGGTCGCACCTCGAGACGTCTTTGTAAGCGCCATCCATTTTGACTGTAGAAGGTAGTCCCCAATACAGTGCCCAAGAAACGCAGGAACGAAAATCGAAGAAGTGATGATGAGCTGTTCGATGTTCACAACCCCTCCTTTCTTTTTGTTCTTTTTTGTCCGAACTCGGAGCAGTCTTCATATGCCGCTCAACCAAAAGTGATTTTCGCCAACATAGAGATAGACATCGTCTCCGCCCTCTTGTTTTATCCTGATATTTGCTTCCGTCCCGTCGGAGAAAGAAAAGCGGATCTCTTGCCATGTTCTGTCGATTGACTTTTCTTTTCTCGTTGCTCTTTTGTCGATACCGACGGAGACGCAGGTGATCTTTTTTCCTACAAATATCTTGCGTATCTTTTCTGCCGTTTCCGCTTCGCGCCTCTCTGCTTCCTTTCTTTCTGCGTCAAGCGCCTCCTCGATCCGGAAGCTCATCTTCTTTCGATCCTCTCCACGCTTACGTCCCTCCTCGAACGCGCGCAGGGCGGCCATCCATCCCCGATCGACATCGGCGCCGACACCAGAAGCTTGTCTTTTTTCATTCCTTTTTTTCCGCAGGCTTTCGCTCTTTTTTCTTCTCTCTTCTTTTTCCATCGCCGCTCGTACGTCCCTCTCGAATTCTTCGTGTTCTTTATCGGAAACGTCAGGGTTCCCTTCCCAGTCAAGATTATGGAATCGCACTTGCTTCTCCTTTTTGGATTTTCAATGCTCTGAAAGCATTTTCTACCCCTGGAGAAGCTTGTTCAATAGTGTATAATAACTGTTATACAATGACTGACCTACGCCAAGCACTTGCCAAGCTCGACCTCAGCGAATCAGAAATTGACGTGTATCTTGCTATGGTTGAGGGAGCTTCTTCGGTGCGGGAAATCATGAAAATCACCCGACGAAAACGACCCACGGCCTACTATGCTTTGAATGCCCTATTGCAAAGAGGCCTGGTAAGCAAAACGTCCACAAACGACAAGGGTGTCTTTCGTGTCGAGCCGGTAGGTTCGCTAAATGGCCTTGCGACGAAAAAACTTCGTGAGGCTGAACACCTCGCAGAAGAGGTGAAAAAAATGGCGGAAGGTATTGAGTCCAAGCCGCGGGGAGAAGAGCGGCCGCAGGTTTCTTTTTTTGAAGGCATTGATGCCGTAAAGATGCGGGTCATGTACACGCTATATAATCGGAGCCGGCTTATCTACTCGATAGTTCCAAGCGCAAACTCCTTCTGGCAAAACGATGATGTTTTTTCAAAAAGCTATGTCGAAGAGCGAGTACGGCGCGGCATTCGAACAAAAAATCTTTGGGAAGATGGATCGAATAAGGATTTTTTAAAGAAGTACTACCAGGAACTCTCCCATGTGCGTCTTCTACCGAAAGAAATGAGGAATGTATTTTCCACGACAATCTTTTTCTACGACGACAAGACGCTTTATATATCTTCGAGGAAAAACAACTACTGCATCCTTGTCCAATCCGAAGAGCACTTCGCGATGATGAGGGCTATTTTTGATAGTATTTGGGCAAATTCAAAAGACCTTACCTGAATAAATCCCCAAACAAAAAACCCGCTGTATGCGTGATCTTTGTTTTCGTCTAGATCGTTTGAAGCGGATGTACGCGGTGTCGGAAGGATGGGAAAATCTCGAAGGGCTCGTATTTCTTCCGAAGCTTGATTCCATCTGATTTTCGAAAAGTCTACCGCTTCGCCCCACCTCGCCTAAATAGGCTTTGACTTCTTTTTGATTGTGTCGTTTGGTTAACGTATGCTCGCACAGAATAAGAAAATTGCTGAGAAGAATGCCGTCGCGCTTTCACGGATTCTTCAGAAATACGAAGATGAGTTGCGCCTTATAAAAGACGAAGAGCGCGTTCTTTTGCTTTCTCTTGTCGAAAAAGGGAAAAAAATCACCCCATCAAATGCACGCTGAACACCCATCAATAATGCCTTCGGAAGCGTGCGAGGGCGAGCGCGCCCATGAACCGGAGCTTGGTCTCGACGTTGCCAGAAGAATGGAAAAAATGGAGCTTTCTTTGGATATTCTAGGAAATAATGACTTGTTCCTGGAAGAGGCATTTCGGGCAAGCAACCTTCCCCGAAATGACGTTGAGCGGCTTGCTGAAACAGGCGGCATATTGAGTACTCTCTCGCGAATCAGGGAGCGCGCTCAAGTTCTCCGGAAAAAAATAAAGGCGCTTGCGCTGCTTGGTATGCTTTTCTCGGCAGGAGAAATAGGAGCGCAAACGATGGGCGGCGGCCGAGAGTATTCCGGGACCGATAGCGGAGAAAGCGCGATAAGTCGCATTTCGGAACGAGGTCAAGGGGGATTTTCGGGAAATTATAAAACCGTACTTGAAGGAGACTTTAGGGCTCTTGCAAAAAATGCAGAACATGAATGGCTCATCGTTCTCGCGAAGAAGCCGGAAGCAAACACTCGCCTCCTTGCCTACGTACAGGGGAATACGGCAAGTATTGATATTGACACCGAAAAGCTCGTAGACCTTGTCGTTAAAGAAGGATACACGGAAGCCATAGATCAATTTATTTCTGTCCACAACCACTCTTTCTCGGCATGGGAGGAGCTCATGACAAGCGACGAATACGAATCGTGGCGCGGGGCGATGCGATTAGAAACAAAAACGAAAGACGACGTACGGTCGTATACGCAAAACGCGAAGGAAGGAAAACTGCCACCGCTCATTCTTCCGCCTTCCGCGCCGGACATCTTTGACTTTTTCGGAAACGTTATAAGCAAAGAAGGATACGATGCGGAGGTGAAAGGAGCCGTTGTCGATCCCTCCGGCGTATGGGAGTTTTCTCTTGACCCAAAGATTTCCAAAGAAAGCCCTGGGTCGGGACTCTATTATGTCATGAGGAAAAAGTCCAAAGGAGAGATTGTTTCTCCTGAAATAGAAAAAAAGTACGAACTAGCTCTCGATGAGTATCGAAAGGCTCACGCGCGAGTCGTTTCTCCTTATTCGGAAAAGGCGGTTTCTAGGGCTTTAAGCGGAGATGTTTCGCTCATCATGAAAGAAAAAGGCTCAAAGGAAAAATTTATAAAAAAACTTGAGCGCGCGGCCCAAATGCTTGATATAACCCTTACGTTCAGTCCATACCAAGATCCGGAGACTGGTCAAGGAACGGATAAATAGGAAACTACGCCGGTTTCTTCAAACAAAAAACCCGCTGTATGCGGGATCTTTGTTTTCGTCTAGATCGTCCGAAGCGGACGTACGCGGTGTCGAAAATATTCAACCCCGACGAGACAAAGCGCGCCGAGCACGAGAAATACTGCGACTGCCGCAGCTCTTCCTTTTCTCGTTTTTACCGTATCGAACAAGGACGCAGTCTGAACACTCTCCGCTTGCGAGGCCTTGTCCATCCCCACAACAACCGATCCAGCGTCCACGGGAACGTTCGTCACGGAAGTTTCTGCGGGAAGGGTCTTTCCGGTCTCAACTGCAAATGCCGAAGCCCCTCCTTGCACGAGAAGCGTGTTGAGCGCCACCAAGCTCCCGCGAAGCGTGCCGAGCGTTTGCTTGGTGGGAGAGATTTGAGCCTCGGGGACTAATTCTTCGGCGACCCTTGCCTCAAGGATGTCGAGAGTTTTCCCGAGAATATCGAGGGCTGTTTTAAGTGTCGCTGCTTGTTCTGGGGTAATTGCCGATGCTCCGTCCGCGGCGCGGGCTCCTTGTGGCCCCGCAAAGATTGATATGGCAAAAATCGCTCCAAAAACAAACAGAATTGTGGTTTTTTTCATAGAGTTTGTGTTGTTTTTAGTGATATATATCGCCTAGCGGCGAAATGTAAAAGAACGAAAAAAATACTTCCGTTACTATGCCATAGAAGACCAGGGCAGCGCAATAAGCAGGGTCTCTTTTCTATCCGCTCGAAAGCGGTTTGATTCCAATAAGTCCTCCTTCGTAGATAAAAAAGTTGAGCCCGAAAGGACTCTTGGGAACTTCTGCGATAAACCCTTCTTTTACCAAATCTTCAACGGCGCTCGGAAAGCTGCCTGTTTCTTCCCGATAAGTCGAAACTGCGTCTTGTAAAAGCTCGATGATTTCCAGATGCCGAATATGCATCTCTGCTCGCTTCTTCGTATCCTTATCATTCGCTCCAGCTTCTATCGCGAGCCAAATCTCTTTCATTTCGCCTCGCGACTTTGGGGCTATGCCGTAACCGAGAGAAAATCGCCGAATGGACTCTGGTATGCCGGTGGTCTGGGCTGCAAGATCGAAATACTTTGCGGCCTCTCCGCGATCGCGCAGGTAAACATGATTCACGGCTCCTAGATAGAATGGCACACGCCAATCCGGCTCCGAAAGCCTAACTCCCCGCTTCCCGACCTCGACCGCCGCCTGCACACGATACGGATGTTTCTGAATCTCCGGAAGAACGATTGTAGAAAAATAGTATGGCTGTGAAAACCTTGGATCAAGGCTATTTATAAGTCGGATCTCGTAGTCAAGTTTTTCATACCCGTCCGGCACCAGGGGCATGTCGGAACGAAGAGACACCCACCGAATTGCCGCGACGGCTTCGTGAAGTCCTAGGTCGAATACCTTAATAAACGAAAGCGGCGTGAAGTCAATTACCTTCGGTGCTCGAACGACAAAAGAATCGTGCACGCTCTGCGCGACGGGAATGGCCACAGCAAAAATCACGACCCCGCAAGCCATAAGCAGTCTTCTTCCTAAAGCTCTCTTCGCTTGAAGCATATGATTGCGAAATATAGAAGCAGTGTGCTATACGCTACGGCGTACACAAAAACAGAAATTCCGACTGGCCAGGATATCATTGTATGATGCGCGGCAAGGCCGCGAATGTTGAACTTTTCGAGGTTTGGGAGGATATAATATGCCCCAGAAACAAGCCTGAGCGTGATTCCTCCGATTTGCGCGGCGTTTTCAAGGACAAGCTCTAGAAGATGCCCCGAAAACAAGAGGATCGAGGAATAGATGGTCGCGGTAAGCGGGCTTGCAAAAGACGAAAAGAAAAGAAGCAGTGCGACGAAAAATCCCATCTCAAAAAGCTCGAAGAGGATTGCGAGAAGTCCGAGCATGTCGAACTCCCTCGCCTCGTATCCAACGACACCAAGATAAATTGCGGCCATCGCAGAGATGGTAAGCGCAATCGCGGCAAACAACCCAAAAAACTTTCCGAGAACTATCTCCGCTCTCGTAACGGGTTTAGAAATAACAAAATAAAGCGTTCGCGATTCGATCTCTTTATAGAGAACGGATGCTCCCAAAAAAACAGTGACGACAACGCCGCATACATATATTCCGGCGAGACCAAAGCTCTTCACCATCGACACGTCGCCCAGAGCAAGCCTTGCAAAAAAAAGATCGGTTAGCAGATAAAAAACCGCAAAGCCCAAGATGCCGTAAAGAATTCTGTCTCGAATCGCCTCCTTAAATGTATTTTTCGCGATAACCCAAATTGAGTTCATGTTCTCGAAACAGCTTCAATGGTATTAATAAATGCCGCCTCAAGAGGTCGTCCAGCACAAAACTCTTTGACCGGCCCCGAATAAAGTAGCTTTCCTTCGTGTATGATGCCAACATCATCGCAAAGCTCCTCCGTGTCGTAGAGGATGTGCGAGTTAAAAAAGATCGTCTTTCCGCGCGTCTTGAGTCTTTTGATTATTTCTTTTATTTCCCTTCTTCCGATAGGATCAAGGCCATCAAGTGGTTCGTCTAAGAAGACATAGTCGGGGTCGTTTACTAGGGCCTGAGCGAACCCGAGCCTTTGCTTCATGCCCTTCGAATAGGTGGAAATGCGCTTGTCCCGTGCTTCGTATATTCCAACCTCTTTTAGTAGTTCCTCATGTGATGCTGTGTCTTTCGATCTACGATTGCGAAAAAGATCTCCGCAAAAACGAAGAAATTCGAGTCCGGTGAGTCGAGCATAAAAATAGGGAGCTTCCGGCATAAAGCCTATCTTTTCTTTTATCGCAACATCTCCGGCCGGAAGTCCTTCTATTCTCACGCACCCCTCATCCGACAAAGAGATGCCAACCACAACCTTGATTACCGTCGTCTTTCCGGCTCCATTTTGCCCCAGGAATCCAAAAACCCTTCCTTTTTGCACAGAAAAAGAAAGACCGTCCACAACGCGCCGGCCAGCATAAATTTTAGTAAGACGTGATATCTCGATCATTTGCTCACCTATCATTCTCCCGCCTTGTCGTAATAATTGCAAGAAAAAACGCATAAAAATGTTTCGGGCCCCTCGAAAAAGGAGCCCTATTATGGAAGTCCGCTAAGCGGACAATAATCGAGATGTTTTCAGTTGTGAGTTGCTACTTATAGTATAGCTTAAGCAAGACATCCACGTCGGAGGTGGATGTGGATAACTAAGATTTGTCGCCGCGACACGAGAACCCATTGGCGCCTCCCGCTATACGTATTCGAAGCGAGGGAAAAAGCCAACCTAGCGGCCCTGAAGTGCACAACCGAAGGGTCGCCACCTATAGAACACGTCGCCCGCTCCTCCACTCCACGATCTTTCCTGCTTTTATTTCGATCGGCTCGGCCAACCGCATCCGCATGTTTTTCGAAGGAAGGATATCTTTATGCGTCGAGCCTTCCAGGTCTGCCGCGATCCATCCCAAATCACCCTTATCCACTACCCACCCGCTGTACTTTTTTTTCGAAAGATCGAATGGAAAAGAATATGTACGGAGCGTTTTCCTTCCATTGTTTAAAAAATATTCATGAAAGTATGAAAGCGCCAACTCTCGGAGGGTTTTATATACCGGCTCGCGATAACGCAGGACAGCATGATTCGTCTTCCCAACTGCTCCCCACGCGCCATGCTTTTTAAAGAGAGCTACCACATGCGCGTCGTCTCCCCTAATTGGTTCGAGATCAAGGAGGATCGGCCTTCCTCCGTGGAACCAGAACGCCGCTGCCGCGAGCAAGGCTCCTTCAAAACAGTTGGCGTGCGCTCCCTGGAGCACGCGTTGCGGAGAAAGATAGTCTTCGTCATCTCTCTTCGATTTCGGTACAAGATTATTTAAGTAATCCTGAACCTTCTCTGGGTTTTTTAGCCGCGAAAAAATACCTCTTTCTTCGCTCGTAAGTAGTCTCCAGTCCATGCTTTTATATTACACCAAGACCATGAGGGGGTCTGTTACAATGATGGAATGGACTTTTCCTCGGCCTCGGCACAAAAATCCGATGCTCTTCTCTCTGCGCTTGGAGGAACTGCTCACGGGCTCGACAGTGAAAGAGCTCGCGAAATCCTCGCCGAACAAGGAGAGAATGCCTACAAAGGAAGGAGTAGCTCCTGGACGCAGGTCGCAATCCGCCAATTCAAATCTTCTTTTGTATATCTTCTCGCCGCAGCCGCACTTATTTCGTTCTTTCTTAAGGAGTACGTAGATGCCCTGCTTGTCTTTGGATTTCTTTTGCTAAATGCCACTCTTGGATTTATACAAGAATTCCGTGCCGAGCGGTCGCTCGAGTTGCTTCGTGAATTCGAGAAAAGAGAATCTTTGGTCTTGCGGGACGGACATCCGGAAATTGTTCCGGTTGAATGCGTGGTTCCAGGAGACATCGTGCTCTTAAGAGCCGGGGATATGATTCCCGCAGATGGGTGCTTTTTAACCGCAGAAGGGGTCGTCGTGGATGAATCAGCTCTTACGGGAGAATCTTCTCCGGTAAGAAAAAGGGCAGGTGCCTTGCCTCAGCAGGCAAAAACACCCTTTGAAGCACACAATATCGGATTTGCCCGCACAACGCTTACCGGCGGCGAAGCATCGCTTCTTATCTTCGCAACGGGCAAAGAAAGTTCTGTTGGATCAATCGCTTCTGTCGTTGCGAAAACAAACGAAGAAAGCGCGTTCGAGGCTGGCATCAACCAGTTTAGTAAATTCATTTTGAAGCTAGCCCTTTCTACGACAGTTTTGATATTCATAATCAACCTTATTGTTCATCGCGATTCTTTTTCGCTGCCACTTTTTTCTCTTTTTTCTGTTGCTCTCATGATAAGCGTTGTTCCCGAAACGCTCCCTCTCGTTACCACTCTTTCGCTTACCAGGGGCGCGGTAGCGCTTGCAAAGAAAAATGTCGTCCCCCGACGCCTGTCTGCGATTGAGGACCTTGGCAGTATTCAGATTCTTTGCACCGATAAAACCGGAACGATTACCGAAAACAAGCTTGCCGTGCATCAAACCTTCGGAAGCAAGCAGGCAGTTCTCGAAGGATGCCTTTTGGGATCGGCGGCAACCCCGGGAATTCAAAAGGACAAGAGCGCTTTCGACGAAGCGCTTAAAATCATCGCGCCAAAAGCGCTCATCCAGGCATTCCATGGTCGAGAGATCCTCGACCTTGTTCCTTTTGATCCAGAGCGAAAAAGAGAATCCATTCTCGTTCGCGAGGGAAAAAAATCGGCTCTTTATGTGCGCGGGGCCCCGGAGGTGATTTTCTCCCTTTCTGGACTCAAAAAAAAGCTTCTAGTCGAAGGGGAGGCTTGGGCAAATCAACAAGGACAACGCGGCGATCGCATCTTGGCTGTCGCAAAAAGGCTTTTTCCATCTACGACTACGAAAATCGGAAAACAATCCGAACGCAATCTTGGTTTTATAGGCATGGTTTCCTTTTTTGATCCACTCAAGCCAAGCACGAAACAAGCCGTCAAAGACGCCCGAAGGCTCGGTGTCCAGATAAAAATAATCACTGGAGACAGTCGAGAGGTCGCTGGCTGGGTTGGATGTGAGTCGGGAATTATCGAACACGAGTCTCGCGTCATAACCGGAGAAGAATTCGACCGTTTGTCGCTCGAGGAAAAAAAGAGAGAGGCTTCTTCTCGAAACGTTTTCGCTCGCATGCTTCCAATGCAGAAATATGAAATCATCGAGCTGTTGAAAGAAAAATCTCTTGTCGGATTCCTTGGTGAGGGATTCAACGATGCCCCGGCCCTTAAGCTCGCCCATGTTGCGATTGCCGTTCGAGGAGCATCCGACATAGCTCAAGACAACTCTGACATTATCCTTCTCAACAAAAGCCTTGAGGTAATAATCGACGGAATCAGAGAGGGACGTCGTGTTTTCGCAAATACTACCACCTACATCAAAGCGACCCTCGCTTCCAACTTCGGAAACTTCTATGCGCTCGCTTTTGCGTCTCTTGTGGTTGACTACCTCCCCATGCTTCCGGTCCAAATACTGCTTTTAAATCTCCTGTCAGACTTCCCAATGCTCAGCATATCAACCGACCACGTAGACGAGGAAGAATTGCTTACTCCAAAAAAATATAACGTTAAAGAAATCGCCTTTCTTGCAATCACTCTTGGCCTCATAAGCACGCTCTTCGATTTCTCGTTTTTCGGCATATTCGTCCGTTACGGAGAATCGAATCTACAAGCGCTTTGGTTCGTGGGAAGCGTACTCACCGAGCTCGCTCTTCTTTTCTCAATTCGAACATCGCGCTGGTTTTTCCGCTCAACCATGCCAAGCGTAACCGTTTTCGCCCTTACCGGCTTCATGGCTATTCTTGCAATACTTCTTCCCCTTTCGCCGTGGGGCAGCGTATTGTTCTCTTTTGGAAAGCCTCCTCTCCACCTCTTCCTCGTGGCCATCGGAATCGTTGTTGCCTACTTCATTACAACCGAGTTGGTAAAACGGTGGTACTACACTCACCTTGGAGAACGCAAGCAAGCCTAAGGGGAGAGTGTTAGAGCTTCTTTAAAATGAATATGCGGAAGAACGCGGCAAGTGCGCTTATCACGAGGGCCGCTGTCGTCCAGAAGAATGATTTTGTCTTGAATGGTGCCTGACGGACGTTTTCTGGAACAAATTCTCCTATTCTTTCATTCCCAGCCTTATCAAGCGCCCGAACTTTAATTAAACTTCTCACCTCCTGATCTTTCAAAAGATAGGGGCTGGTAACACGGCGCCATTTTGCTTTTCTGAACCCTCCCTGATCAAACCCCTGGGCATCGGACTCTATCACTTCGTAATGATCGATCCCGCTTTGCTTATCAAGGGTTGAGAAAACTATAAAGTGGCCTCCCCCGAAAAGCGCTTCGTCTTGGTGTACTTCTACCGAAAATGGTTCTGGCGGAACTTTGTCTTTCTTGATTTCGTCGATCCACTGATTTCGAGAAGCGCCGTCTCCCTTCTTTGTTGTAAATGATGCCCCCTCGAGAGACAGCTTTGCCGGCGTCCCTAGTCCATCGTTTAACAAAACTTCGGTCCCCCCGAGAAAACCAACCGCTGCCGACGGAGAAGCCCCTATTCCATCGGGCAAAGAAGCGAATCGAAGCACCACCGTTGCGATCGTGTTCGTAAGACTTGGATCACCGGAAACTCGTCCACAGTAACCGCCAGGGATCCCTCCGGAAAAAGATATGGTTCCAAACTTCGGATTGATAAACGGGTCGCTCACCCACAAGGTAAATATCGAATCGCCTCGAGAAACATCGAGAACCTCGAGCAATGATTTGTCGTATGAAAGATTTACCTGTGCCGCATTCACGCATTCTTTTTCGTTATCAACCCGAATCTGCACCTTAAATGCTTCCCCTTGCGCAAAAACTCCATCCGCAGGAGAAAGGTAAAGCTTTGCTGCATACGCGGCAGGAGACGCCGCAAGTAGGACGAGGAAGCCGACAAGAAGACCGTAGAATGAACTTCTCATAAGTATATTGTTCATATTAACACATTAAATATGAAGAAAAGCTCAATTCGTCCTTATCCAGTCCAGTAAAACAATAATATCGACACGTCGGTGAGATTTACCTTCTTGTCTTGGTTTAAATCCGCAAGCGGCGTTGCCGTCCCCCAATAAAACAGGAGGATCGAAAAGTCGACAAGATTTACCTTCTTGTCTTGGTTTAAGTCCGCAACAAACGCCCTCCCCTCCCCCTTAACGCCAACGTAGAAGCTTAGTGTTTGGCTAAATGCGCTCGAAATTATATTCCCTTCGCTTACGGTCCTGAATTGTGCTTTCGCGCTATGAAACTCTTCTTCGGAAAGCGGCGCCGTGTCGAATGGCACCTTCCACTCACCTTGAGTGTTTGTCTTTACTTCCTCGGTTATTTTTGTTTCTGAGTTTACGTGCGCCACAACGCTCACGAGTGGAGCGGATTGTCCGGAAATATTTAATACCTCGCCTTTTTTAACACTCCGCTTGTCGATGTTTATTGTCGGAGGAAGAAATGCTCCCGAAATGGTAGTTATTGCGTTCGCGGTAACCGTAAGCGTTGTCGTAAGAGCAATTGATCGAAGTCCCTTGTTGTCTTCTGCCCAAAATCCGAACGTAGTCACTCCTGGGGATATTTCCGGCGAGGCGAAGTAGAAATCAGCCTGAGCATTTGCGCGAACAACTCCGATGGCGGTTCCATCCTTCAAGATGCTCACGTTTGCATCGGGGTATGCCTTGCCCTGTATCACCACCTTTGTCGCTTGGGGTTGATTGAACGATCCGCCAGGAAAAGGGCCCGCTCCCCCGCTCGATCCTCCCATCGCAGAAATATTCTCTATGACACACACATCCGAACATCTGTCTCCCGATGTGTTGTTTCCGTCATCGCACTGTTCCATATAGAGCACTTGAAGAACTTGATCGCCGCAATATGGGCCGAACGAGGTACATCCAGGCGCACACTCTCGCCCCGCGGTCGATGTCGCATACCCTCCTGGGTTTATGCCGTCGTCGCAAGCCTCCCCGGACTCAATAGCTCCATTTCCGCAAATACTTACCGTCACGGTCGTCGTTGCAACAATCGGATCCGTCGCAAAGCTCGTCGGCGGAACTCCGGCAAGCAAAATGGCCGTAAAGGTTAAAACAGCGACTCGAATACATAAACAAGGCCGCTCGAGAACCCTTTGTTTTCGGCGTTTATTGCCTAATTCGGACATGGAGAATGACCCAGCGGATACCCACCCCAAGGGTGAGAAGCGCCGCTCCTATTATGAGGATGAGAACTCCGAGATCGCCAACGGAAAGACCTAGGACTCCGTATCCCAAATAACCCGGAAGCGAACCTCTCGGAAGGATGCTGAGCGAAAGATCGCCGGAATGGACCACCTCCTCTTTGTTGTAAATTTTGTACCCAACAGTATAGTTTCCAGCCTTCACCCACGTCGGGAGCTCGGCAATAACCTGCTTGACCTCAAACGGCTGCAGCTTTTTTATTGAACCAGTATTTTGGGTCTTTTCGATAACGTTTCCTTGGCTATCGCGGATTTCAAATTCAACCCTGCTCGGCGCGATCGCAACATTTCCGGAGTTTTCGATCTGCATAGTAAAACGAATTTTCCCGGGGAAATCCATCCATGCAACTTTCCTTCCTTCTTCGAGATCGGAAATGTTTACGGTCCATACGCGGAATGTTGCAACTTGCTTGTCGATAATATTCAAAACAACGTCGATCTGCGCACCGAGCACGACCCCAACGGTTCCTGCCTGCGGCCCGCCAAGCGGAGAAATGACAACACGGATGTTTCCTTTGTACTCTCCGAATTTTACTTTTTTAGGGACATCAACGCTTACAACGATCGGTGTTTGCTGCTCTCCTTTGGGAAGCATGAATTCGAGTCCGCGATCAACAGATATCCACTCGTCCGCACCGGGGACGTTCACGGTAATTTTTGCGCGAAGATCTTCCACGGGATCACCGCGGACTAAAACTATTTTTTGTTCGTAGTGTGAGCTTTTGGTAAGACCGTCGTTCTTCACGTATGGTGGAGTAATTCCAAAACCGGCAAGCGCGGTGTTCGTTGCAAAAATAACTCCGAAAACAAACAGAAAAATAATCCGGGTACATTCAATCTTCGTTCGTGTCATAAAAACATGTTCCTAGCCGAACATCCTTGATTATACGCGAAAATCACGCCTGAGCGCTAGATCTTCTTCGCTCAAGAAGACTACCAGCTTTGCGCTTCCCCTTTTATCCCAATAAACGTGTTTTGGCCGGTATAGTCTCCTGCGAGAGTAATGCTTGACGGAATTTCGATCCCCCAGAAGGTGTTTGCATTTGCTGGAGTGCTCGTTGATGTCGTTTTTAGGACATTTAGCTCAAGCTCTGCTCCCGGATCCACTATAAGCGCTATGGCCGAGGCGTAGGCAAGACCTGAGGTCGCATAGTGCTGTTTCCCCTTGGGAATGGTTGATGTGGTGCTTACAGGATTGCAGCTTGGATATGTTGTACACATATCGTTTCCATAGAGCGTTTGGTCAAGCCCAACGTTTCCGGTAGCCGAAAAAAGTGTTGTCTGAGAGACGGGATCGTTCCTCTGTCCTGGTTCAAGAGAGCCATAGCTGATTTGCGAAGTATTGAGCGTATACGCCATAAAGCTCAACACCTCGTTTCCAGAGCTTGCTTCGGTGAGTGTGCTCGTTGCAGTATTGTCGTCCGTCACACGAACTGAAGGAAGCCAGTTTTCGGCAAACCATGTTGAGTCGGTAAGCGAAGAGCCGTCGGTCGGATCTGCGAGAAACCAGAGTGGGAAAGTACACGTCCAGGTCGCCGTTGAATCAGATCCGCCAGAACACGATCCTCCATCTTGCGTGCAGGAAACATTCCAGGTTGAAGTACTGACTGCTCCCGCATAACAATTATTTGCGTTATAATTTCCACTCGTCTGACAGCCTGCCTGTCCAATACCCGATCGATACACATTAACAAGCGCTGAGGCGATCTCCTGTCCTGCGGATGCGTTTTGACAGCTATTGTTGTCTGTCACGGTAAGCTTAACTTTAAAACCGCTAGTTTGTGCCGAAGGACTCGTAAGCGTAAGCCCTCCTGCTTCATCGGTGTCAAGAAGTTGTATGCTCGAAGACGCGATGCTTGGCGCAACGTTTGAAATAGTAATCGACGAATCGGATCCATGTGATCCGCCCAGCGCCGCGAAATTATGGTTATCGATTACATAACCATACGCGGAGTAGTTCGTGTCTTGCTTCGGATTTTCAAGCGCGAAGTTGCAGGTTGGATTGGAAGATGTTGCACTCGAAGTGCAATATGTTCCGCCTGCACCACATGCTGTTCCATTAAAATCACTTGCCTTGCACACATAGAGCGTTACTAGATCTTGTCCGCCATAAACATCGGCATCGCTTGATACTGAAGTCCAAGTAACCGTGTCGCCTGGGTTTTTGGGCGAATCGTCAACAAAAGAGGTAAATGCCGGCCGATGGTTCACCACAAAGGGGGAGGCGGTATTGCCGGTTCCTGTTTTGTATGTGGTATTACAACGGGGATTTGCGGGGTTTCCATCACATATCCAGGCATACCAGTCGTTTGCCTCAACATCTGTCACCTTGGCAATATAGGTGGTGGTAGCCTGAATGCTACTTATTGTTGAAGGAGAGACTCCCCATTGATTCGATGCCCCGCCGGCACAAGTAGGCGCGGCGCTCGCGTTTGCGGTTGGGGTTGAGGTCGTCTTGCAAAGCAATAAATAATAGTTTTCGCTGTTGTCGTCGATGGCCGTACCGACCCAGGTTACCGTGGAGCTTGCATTTGTCGGCGTACTCGTCGATGACACAACATATTCCTGCGCATCCACGCTCCAATTCGGCGGAGTGTTTACTACCGTCACGCTCGTTGTTGCGGTATCCGCATTTACGCTACTTAAATGAACCGGAACGAACGGAGAAAACCGAATGGCCATTGCCGAAACGAATATAATTGCGCTGACAAGCACAACTGAAATCGTTATTTTTCCTGCTTTTCTTTCGTTCATTCTTTCAAAATTCCTTATAGCCTTATCTTAACACACAGGAAATCCAGAAGTTATCCACATCCGGTCTTTTATTTCGGAAAATAAGCACTTTCCCCTCGCAAGAGGAAGAGCGGAAGAAGGCTGAACACAAAAACTACTTATATCGAATTGCGTCGAGCGGGTTCAGCCCCGAAGCTCTTTTTGCAGGAAAAAGTCCGGTCAGGAACCCCACTACGCCGGAAAATGTGGCAATAAAAATGAGAAAGAGCCATGGATATCTGAAAAGACGGACAGCAACTCCTCCGAAATGACTCGCCACGGCGTTTAAAATCAGGTTTAATCCGACGCCTATTATTACTCCGATCAGTATTCCGATTACCCCGCCCAAAAATCCCACGACAACCGATTCGGAAAGAAACAGTATCTTGATGTCTCGCGGTGATGCCCCAATGGTTCGCATAATGCCGATTTCGTTCGTTCTCTCAAGCAGGGTGACGGTCATCGTATTAAACATTCCGATTGCAGAAACCAGAAGTGCTATTCCTCCGAAACATGCGAGCACGGCCTGTACTCCTTTAAAAATTTTATTCGCTTGTTCGACCGTTTTTGAAAGCGCCGTTACCACGAACCCTTTCCCCACAATGGCGTCTTGTACTTGAGTGAGGAAGTTGCTATTCGTCACCTTGACCTGAACGCGCTCGTAGGAAGAAATCGGAACCTGCGAAGAAAATTCCTCGAGGGTGAGCATGGCGATTATCGAAGCTGCATCGTTCGTTACTCCCTTCACGGTATACTCCTTTTCAATCGAAACCTCTTGCGTCGTGCCATTCGTCGGATTTTTTACAAACGCGCGAAACCTAACGGGCTTACCCAATGCGTCTTCTGTGTTCTCGATTCCAAAAAGTTTCAGCGCTCCTTTAGAAAGAAGAACTTTGTTTCGGTCCTCCGCCTCCTCCCCTTTTTTAAAAATTCCTCCTTTGTCAGCAAGCGTCCCGGTGTAGCGAAAATACGATGGTCCGCTTCCTTGAAGCGTTATGTTTCCGGTTAGGTTGTTGAATGTGATGAGCGCCGAAACGCTTCCGAGCGGCGAGACGTCCTCTACGTTTTCTATTTTCAAAAACTCTTCGAGTCGCGACTGATCAAGAACCACTACGCGAGATCCGGGATTTGTAACGTTTAAGCTTAAGAGCGTATCTCCAAAAACAATCTGCTCGAGAAGAATGCCTTGCAGTCCGAATCCAAGTCCGACCAGAAGGACAACCGCGGAAGTTCCCACGCCCATACCGAGGATGGTGAGCCACGTACGTGCCGGATTCGTCTTAAACATGCGCGTGGAAAGTTTTATGGTATCGTCTAGTCTCATGTTATAAATGCGTTCCTTGCGCAATCAACTTCTCAAGATGTTGAGAAAATCTATGCGCGGTCGAGGTGTGAAATCCAATCCCGCCCTGCTCAAGCGGCTTGTGGAGCTCCTCCCTAAATTCCTCGAGGGTCATAAGGCCCGATACGCGCCTCTGGAGAGCCCCCTCAAGGCGACCGAGCTCTTCGAGTGTTACTTGCCCTTCGTAAGCATCAAGTAGGCTTTTTCTTAAATCAATGATTCTTTCCTGCTGTTTCGAGGACTTCACACGCTCTTCGAATCGCCTTCTGAATCTGCTTATATTCCTTGCATCCGTGACGATTTTCGATACTCGGTGAACCATTTCTTCTGCGGTGCGTTCCGGAACCCCGGCGC
The DNA here is from genome assembly GCA_038063755.1 of Patescibacteria group bacterium. Lineage (GTDB taxonomy): Bacteria > Patescibacteriota > Minisyncoccia > UBA6257 > 2-01-FULL-56-20 > JBBTUL01. The sequence goes on along the minus strand of JBBTUL010000012.1, from coordinate 57,146 downwards.
CTCCCTTGTCGAATGGAGCGCGAAGGCTCCATAAAAATGTCGCTTCTTCGAGTCTTCCGTTCAAAAAAGATTCCACAAGAACCTCCAGTCGCTGCAGCTGATCGAAGGTAAGTTCTTGTGTCAGAAAGTTTACAATGCTCTTCACGCGAAGCTCTTCTGGAGTTGCATATGGGAATATGCGTGAAAGCTTTTCGATCTCGGTTAAAATCGTTTTTCCCTTCTCAACTTTTTTTATCTGCGGCTTTTCCGGATTAATGACCTCTCGGACAATCTTTCCGTCTCTCATGTGGTAAACGCGGTGCGCATATGGCAAATGCTTCGCATCGTGCGTAACGAGAATGATTGTTTTTCTATCTCGCATATTGATTTCGTCCAACGTGTCCATGACCTGCTTCGTCGAAACGCTGTCAAGGTTTCCTACCGGCTCATCGCCCAAAAGTATTTCCGGATCGTTTACGAGCGAACGGGCAACGGCGATACGCTGCATTTGTCCTCCCGAGAGAGACGTTGGAAGCTTGCGCGCCTGTGCTTCGACTCCGAATCTTCGAAGCAGTGCGAATCCTTGTCGTTCGCGTTCTGCTTTGGGTGCATTTGCGAAAATTCTCGGCAAGGCAACGTTGTCCAAAACGGAAAGCGAGGGGATAAGGTTAAATGACTGATAAATGATTCCGACAACCGACTGCTGGAAACGAACCATTTTCGCATCCGAATATTTGTACGGGTTCTCACCTTTGATAAGAAGCTCTCCCGATGTCGGGGGAAGAACCCCAAGAAGGGAGTAAAGCAGTGTTGACTTCCCGCACCCAGAAGGACCGAATAAAATAATGTATTCTTGCGGGTATATCTCGAAATCGTCGATCTTAAGAGCAAGATACTCGTTGGACTTCCCAAGATTGTACACTACGCGAAGATCTTTTCCTGTGATGATTGGTTCTGGCATATTGTCGTGATTATTTTCCCACCGAACCCAACCAGCCAAAAGTTCCTTGAAAATTTTCGAGAATGATATCAATAATATTTTTTTCTTTCTGGGGCGTAAAAAGCACAAAATCCTCGGATCGACTCTTGTTTTCGTTTCGGTCGCGGCATGAAATCCAGAATTTGTAGACCGTTGACGGAGCAAACGCGGTAATGACCTCTACGTGGCTTGTTGTAAAATATGGGTTTTCAGGAAGTGAAAACGTGCTTTTTTCGTCAATCGAAAGCCCTTGTCCGTAGAAAAGTTGGCAAGCTGCGGGTTCGTCGGTCTCCCAGTTTACAATCGTCTGTATCTTCGCATCGGCCGCCGGATAAAGGGTCGATTCGTTGCTCACGCGAGAAATGGCGGGGGAATATTCGTCCTTTGTCGTTGTGAAGTTTAATGGATTGCTCACCGCCTCTTCTCCAAGCTGATTCCTGGCTTTAATAGTAATCGCATAAGGAGTTTTATAGCTTAAATCTTGAATGCGGAGAACATGACTCACGAGAAAAGACGGATTGCCGATTGACTTGCTCTCCCCCGTTCGCATGTTGGTGTACTCCACAAGCGCAGCGGAAGGGATGGTCGTCGCCCAGCTTACCGTCACCGCGTACTCCTCGACCTTATCGATGCGCGAGTCGAAAATCTGCGGAAGAAGGGCGCGCGTAACAAAGGTCTTGTCGTTCGTTTTTGCGGTAGGTCCAACCTCCCCTCTTGAAGAAATCTGATAATGATATTTTGTCGCCGAACGGAGGCCATAAAGAATTACTTCATGATTTTTTGTATATGCTCCTTCGTCCCCTTCTTTTCGGCGATATGAATCTTCACCGTCGTACTCTTCCTCTGTCGCGAATGAAACAAGCGAATTCGCATCTATATCTGTTTCCCACCGCACGGACACCTGATCAGATCCGATCTGGAGCTCGGGTGCACCGACGATCTGTGGCCGATCAACGATGCGCTCGGCAGCATTCCCGATTTCTTTCGCAACAAGCTTTAGCGCATCTGGGTCTGTAATTTTCTCGACGAGGGAGGCTGCCTTCTCGACAAGCGAGCGCTGAGTTGGCTCTTCGATCTTCTCAATTCCTGAAATTTCTTTTGTTGTTGGCGTCGTGAAAGAGTAATGCCCCGAGATGCTCTGGTTTCCGGTTGCATCAACCGACATTACTCGAAAGTAGTAAGTCGTTGAAGGCTCTAGTTCGGTGACGGCAACGGAGTGATCGCGGACAAGTGGCTGCGGATCTCTGGCCGTGCCATATCGGGTATCAAGTCCATAGTTCAGAAGTGAATCTGCTGGCTCATCGGTGATCCAGGTAATCACTGCAGAGGTGGCGTTTGTCTCAAGAATCTTTATTTGTGATATTTTCGGCGGCGATGCATCCTCTGCTATCGCACGCTCAAGAAACCGATTCGTGGACGCAGCAAAAAAAACGATGGCGAACACAAGAATGAGTACTCTAACGGAGTCTTCTTTCTTAAAATTCTTCTTCACACCTCTTATTGTACCAGGAGTTTTCGAGAATCCTACGGCCAGGGAAGAGTGTTCTCTGTGGCGATAAACGTATTAATGCCGGTATAGTTTCCGGTTGGCTGCGGTAGTGGAACCTGTATGCCCCAGAAAACAGTTGAGCTTGCTTGTGAGGTTGAGGTTGACGTTTTTGGAATGTTTAAATCGAGCGCGGCTCCCGGACTTGCAAGAAGCACTGTCCCCGATGAAAAAGGAATTGACGTGGTTGCGTACCGCTCATTCGAGACGCTGATACTCTCCGCCCCCGAAGTCATGTTCGCACCGTAAAGGGTTGTGTCAATCGAAACATTGCCGCTTGCGGACACGCTTGATGTCGCGGAGAGCGGATCGATAATCGCGCCTGGACTCAGGCTTCCATAATTTATCTGCGGCGTCACAGCAAGCGCGAGAAGCGAAAGCACATCGACAATCGCCGTGCTTGTTGCCGTGCTTGTTGCGGATCGCGCGTCAACGGCTTCAATACTTGCAAGCCAGGACTCTGCTTCGTATGGCGTATCGGTATCTGTCGGATCGGCAAAATACTGCACATTCACAAAACAAAGAGCCTTGCACGTCGTCCCAGAACACCCCGCAAGAGAACATGAACTATCTTGGTAGCAGTTGTTGTCATTCGGCGAACATGACCGTCCTACGCCGGATCGATATACTTTTGCTTGCGCGCCGACGATATCAGCATATCCGTTGCTATCGGTAATAGTTCCGCTCGCAAAAATCTGCCACGTTACCCCCTCAGTAAGCGCAATATTTGTATCATCGTTTAGCACGACGCCCGAAACGGATGGCGGGTCGTCTATCGTTATTTCGGGAACGGCCGAATATGTACTTAGAGGGGATCCGTCGTCCCTCACAATACGAAAACAATACGTGCTCATCGGGGTCGCCGATGCGTTGTAGAGCGAGAAGTCCCATTTCCCGTCCTGTCCGCCGAATATTTTCGCTATCGAATTCGTGAATGGATTCGCCTCTTCGTAGGTTTGGTTTACGACGGTGTCGATTCCGTGAACCGGATCCGTCGATGTCGCCTTGAGGGCGGTATTGTCGCTCGACGAGCTGTTGTCGTAGAAACGGATTTCTCCGGTCGATGTCGAAACGTCGACGTATGTTTCGCCGGAGAAAGCGGTGTCGCACCCGCCCGCAGTGCTTGTCGCGACCTGAAGATCAAAAGATTCCCTGTTTACGTCCGCGCCGTCGCCTCCGACATGGACCAACATGCGCAAACGAAACGGATTGCCGATGCTCGGCGCAACGGATGATGTATTCTGAAGCGCGAATGGAGGCCCCACGCTTGTGGCGTTTTGATTCGTAAACCAGCGATATCCCGACTGTTCGAATGTGGTCGGCACAAGATCGGCAACGGTGTTTCCGTAAAGCGAGTCCGCGGTGACACCCACCCATGTCGCGTAAATCCTGTCCGCGTTCAATCCATCGATGCGCAGGCCGTATATGTCGTCGGGTGCGGTGTTTAATGGCCCTTGCTCTGCTCCCCACGACAACATGGTGCTCGTCGAAACCTTATAATAGACGTTCGTCGAGGTGGAGATGGTCGACGTCGCCCTCGCGCTGTAAACCACATAAATATTTCCGGTATTGTCGTCGAGTCCGAGCTTTACTCCGGTGATACCCTTCGTATCGTTCGTAACCGCATCTGTGGTGGTAGCCCAGGTACTGTTCGACGAGTTAAAAATTGCGGTCCGGATGTCGTCGTTGTTCGCTCCAATGGTGCTCAGATCGCAACCGAAGGCCATCAACACGCTATTTGTATTTTTGTTGATTGAAAGACCGAAGTGTCCGTCGTAGGTACCGTTCTGAATACAGTTCGTGTCGATATTGGTCCACGCTCCGCTCCACGAGCTCGATGCGGGGGTCCAAATTTTAGACTGCACATCGTCGAGCGTGAGACTCCAACGGACCGCGAGGATGCGCCCGTTCGTGATGGGCGCGAGTAGTAGCCAGTCGTTCGCCAAACTAAAAGGGTTCGTCCCGGCCTCCGTCCAGCTCCCCGATGTCGCCACGCAACTTCCCGTGCACTGGATCACGAACGAATCGCTCGCATCCTGAACACCCATATACAATGTTCCGTCCGTTCCTCTTGTTATCGCCTGAAGATTCGATCCGGCAGCGAACGTTCCTCCTTGATTTATGCCGGTCGCGTTTACCGCGGTTGTGCTTCCGAGCGTGTCACCCGATGTGTCGAGATAGTTGTACCACACGTTGTCACTTCCGGAGTCGATCGTCGAAACATGGATAATGGTTCCGGTGGCGTTTCCCGGCGTCCAGCGGTCATACCAGATCGCGATACGGAGACAATCCGTCTGCGTATCTATGAGTGTCGTGGTCGTCGTCCATGTCGCTCCGCCGTCGGTGGTTTTCCGATATCCACAACTGCCGCTCGCGTCCCTGTAAAATGAGTATCCGGTCTGATCGCTCGTGAAGGCAACGGTAAGCGTCGTACCGTTGTGGGTGGTCGCCGTGGTGTGCACGGTCGAATCAATCGTCACCTGGGCAGCGCGCCCCTCGTTCGGGGGAGAAAGGAAAAGGAGGCGCACGCTCCCGAACCACAAAAGTCCGATGGCGAGAGCTATAACACTGACATGAACAAATTCTTTCTTCATAAGGACACTGCGCATAAGCGCCTATTTCCTATATTGTAGAACAAGACACAGAGAAGCCGAAGAATGCCTATTCGATCACCAAATTATACTGACACGCCGAGGGAATGACACCTCCGTCTTTCTGAATTTCTTTGTATACGATAACGGCGTTGAATGACCCAACAAGCGCATCTTCGCCTACGCGAAACGTGAGCGTTTTGTCCTGTGGATCCTTCCCCTCTCCAACTTCAACCAATACGCCCGACGGAAGTGGCCCCATCTCGGTTTGGTAAATTCGCTCCTGATGTGCCGGGTGTAGCGAAAGCGTTATGACGGCGCTCGCTCCTTTTGCGACATTCACCGAAAATGGCTCGACGGTACAACTATGTTCCGCGCGCGCATCGTACACCTCCCTCTCTTTCTCGGTGGGGCTTGGCGCAACCTGCCCGGTGCTTTCTTCCGGAATGCCATATTCGACGTCGACAATCATCCCGTCGAGGTACATGGTTTTTTGGAGTTTCCCGGCGGCGATCTCACGAATCCGGATTTGAAGCCGCTTGAGCTCGTCCCAGGATCGTATCGGGAGCTGAATGGTCGCCTCGTCTTCCGGAGACTTCATTTTAATGAGAGAATCCCACATACTGCCATCAAGAGACATTGCAACCTCATAGAGTACATCCGAGTCTTCTCTCGACACCGGCGGTGCGGCAATAAGATTCGTGCTTGAAGAAACATCGAATGGAATAACGAGCGTGTCGGACGCCACTCCGGGCCCCTCGGCGCGTACGGACCGTAGAATGGAGGCGAGTAATCCGCCCTCGCGCGGACGCGATGCTTGCGGGGACGAAGTGGATGCATCCGGATCCGGCGCACTGGTGGTTGTGGCATTCCCGCTCGGCTCCTGACTTTCGGTCGGGACGGGAGTAATGTTCTCCGGAGAACCGGACACGCCCTCCGAAGGTGCCACTGGCTCAGACGGCGAAGATGTCGTCGTATCTTCCGGGATCGGTGCGTCATCTTCCGCCCACGCCGTAGCGCTCGCCTCTTCCGACGGGACCGTTTCGCCCGCAGAACCTCCCGTTCCACCGCTTGCCGTGTCGAGGGGAGGGGCAATTTCGTTTGAGCTCTCGTTTTTTACCGCCCAAAATAACCTGAGGTGAGCGGCTTGGAATGTCTTCTCTTCGTCGCCGTCTCCGACAAAGCTTCCGCAAAATATCTGCGAGTCAGATCCCCACGACCGCGCAGAATTCTCATCTGTAAAAAGCTCGTCTGGGTCTCCCTCGACGAGATCTGGCTTGCCAAGGGCGTTCTGCACATTGTGCCAGTTCCCAAGACATGAGAATGGATAAAACGTCGCAACACCCGCCTTCGTAATAAAGGCGTAGCAAAGAACGCCTATTGCAAAAAGCGTCAAGATAATCCCGATTATTTTTTTCCTTTTTGGGAAACTTTGTAGTAAAAACTTGCTCTGTATTACTATTGTTTTCCCGCTATCGCGGAAGCTTATGTTGTGAAGGGATGGAGTCATAACTTGTCATGGGCGTTATGCCTCAAGTTCATTCGAGCGCTTTTTGGACATCCTCGACCTCTTTCGAGATCATGTCCTCAGAAACATCGAGTGCCTCGCGTATGCTATCAACAACGCGATCCGTATCGATGGCATCGATCGCCTCTTCTGGGGTAGATGGCTTCTCGTCAAGCATTTTTACTTTTTCTTCAACTTCCTCGCGAAGAGCCTCGAATACTGCTTTTGTTTTTGCTTGTATCTCTTTCACCTCTTCAAGCGCTCGGCTCTTGCTCCGTATGAAAATCTTCCTTTCGTACCAAAGAGCGCTCACGAGGCCTGCGACCGCAAGGGCGAGCACGATAATTGCAATGAGTCCGAATCGCTCGACAAGCGGAGTTCTTGAAACATAAATCGAAATCGACTCTGAGGTCTGGCTTTCTGTTCCGTATGCACCAAGCATCTTTGCGGTAATGGTGTAATTTCCCGGCGGAACTCCCTCTTGCCTCCCATACACCCATCCACCATCATCAGTCGCTCGCACTCGTTCTCTTGAAAATTCCTTCCCTTCCTTGTCGATCATCACGAGCACCGTCGCTTTTGAGTCCGCGATACCCTGAATCACGACCGGCACATGTTCTTTCGTTGTGTCTGGGAAATTTGTGATCTTCGGCGTTCCAATACCTTCCGCAACAAGCTCTTTTGTTGATTCTGTGGCGTTCCCTGCTTTATCAAGCGCGCGGACCGTCACTGCGTGCTTCCCCGACAAAAGCGCCGACATACGATATGGTCCTTTCGTCGGAACATCTACGCCAAGCGAGGCGATCTCCTTTCCATCGAGTCGAATTTCGTAGTGATCAATTCCGGAAAGTGCGTCTTCCGCAATGAACGACAACCGATAGCCCTCTTCCGACAGCTCTTTCTGCACAGCAAGGTCAAATGCGAGAGGAGCAATCGTATCAATTCCAACCCTCCGATGCATTGGAGCGCTCCAAGCTCCATTTTGATCTTTAAACCGCACATGGAAGTACCAAATACCATCCTCGACATCGTTGAACCTCTTCGTCTCTTGTAGCCCTTCTGATGCTCGGCCGGGATCGGAACCTGCTTTCTCGGTAAGGGCCGTGCTTACGCCTGCGATAAGCGGGTCAAGCTTCCACGAAAATTCTGGGTTTTTATTTGAATACCAGCTGTCAGCATTCGGGTGACTTTGCGAAACGATCTCCGTTGAAGGAGCGAATTGTCCTTTCGTCTCGACCTTCAACTCTGCTGGTGCCGTTCCTGCTCCAGTTATCTCTGGTGCCTTCTTCGGATTCGCAGATAATCCGCCAAGCGTGTACGTCGCTTTCCCGAGCGAACTTAATACGTTCGTTCCTTTTCCATCCGCAGCAAGAATGGATCCCTCGGAAAGCTCGACGCTTGCATCGCCCGGAGCAACGGCTTTAAACACCACCGACATAACTGCTCCGCTTTCTTTTGTAAACGGAGTCGGCGTTCCGCCGCTGAAGCTTACCGTACCTGCCCCATTCGAGAAGCTTGGATCGGCAGTCCACAGACTGAAAATTGAATTCTCTTTTGACACGCTCTGCACGGAGAGGAGGGTTTTGTCAAAAACTAAAACCCCATCTGCGGCATTTATACCGACTCCGCCCGATCCTTGAAGCATAATTTTTACGGTAAACGTTCCCCCGGTTCCATACGAACCGCTTGCTGGACTTATGCCAAGAGATGGCCCGGCCGCAAAAACATCAGCTCGTTGAATAAAAAAAGGGGTGACCGCTGCAACGCATGCGGCACACAGAAGAAGAGCGTATAGGTTCCTTTTTCTTCTTGAAATCATGTCGCTTTTTGAACGGTCTTTGCCGGGCTTTCCACTTCTTTCACGCGAAGCTTTACGCCCTCTCCTGGTTTTAATATGGGGAGCTTAATCACCAGCACTCCCTTTGTAAAAATAGCCTCGACGCGAGATGGATCAACTTCGGCAGGAAGTATTATTTTTCTAAATAGTGAATCCCACTTGCACTCCTGAGAAATGAAATGCCCATCTTCGTCCTTTTCGATACCAGCAACGTCTTGTGGTCTTGTCCTCAATCCTCGAATCGTTAAAAGATCATGCTCTTCGTCAAGGACAACTTCGAAATCCTGCGGATGTACCCCTGCGGCAGGAATATAAACGATAATGTGTGTTGGATTTTGATATATATCCGCGGGAAGGTCGGTGTTTTTTGTAAACACCTCTTGTCGCGCCACTTCTGGACCAGCCGTCTCACCGCCCTCAGGTTTCGCGGTCTGCGTAACGGTTTTCCCAAGTTTTTCGTTCAGTTTTTCGAGAAACGAAGTCATCGTTACTCATAGTATATCATAGGAAGAATCCTCTCTTTTCGCTTACCCGGTCCACTGGAAGAGCAGGATGCTAAAATCCGCGATGTTTACCTTTGCATCATCGTTTAAATCACCTTCGACGTTTTTTCCGTTTAAATACACAAGAAAAATCGAGAAGTCTACAAGATTTACTCTCCCATCCCGATTGAAGTCTGCGCTCTTTGAAGCAGAAGCACCTACGTCTCGCCCAACTCCCACCGCAATAGGAGAACCCAAGATACTTGTTCCAATATCATCGGATGTCGCTCGAGCCCTGACCTCATAGACATCTTCCGAAAGAGAGACTGTTGGAATGACGAATTGCCAAGCACCGCTGCTTTTTGCTGTTGCGCTGTACTTCAGCGCCTTCTGCTCAAGCTGTGCGGCATCTGAACGCCTATAGAGAAGCACTTCGAGGGTTGCGTGCGGAATGGTTTGTCCTTCAACTAATAATTGCTCACCTTTTTTGAGGTTTGTCCGAAGCGCTCCTATGGTGGGCGGAAGGAATATATTTGAAATCACATTACGCGTTCCGGAAACAAGAGTAAGGGTCGTTCCGTATGATCCCGACTTTCTTCCCTTCGAATCGGCCGCAAAAAGAGAAAACCCATAAACTCCCTGCGAAAGATTTTGCGCGGTCAACTCAAAAACTCCTTCGCTATCGGCAAACACTTGCTTCTCTTGTTTCCCGTCTTTTAATAGGATGACCTCTGCGGACGAATATGCTCTTCCTTTAAATGTTACCGATGGCTGCCCGAGCGGTACCGGAAACGGAGCGCCACCCCCGCCTCCACTACCTGCGCCCGTCCCGCCAACAACGGTTCCTTGTCCGGATGGAGGCGGAGGAAGCGGCGGGTCGATTGTAAATGCAATTTCGAAGTCGTCCGGATTGTTGTTTCCGAAAAGATCGCCGCATCGCGTGTAGAAAGAATACGCCGCTCCGCTTGCAAGTCCCGTGATAACCATCGAATGAAGCGTGCTTGTCGTGTTCGAAAAATAATTCACCATGCCCGCATACGCAATTCCCGATGATGTTGCGTATCTACAAAATGCAAGCTCATCAGTATTAAGTGATATTTCTACGTTAGAGGTTCCTCCAGGAAGCGCGCTCGCCGGAAGACCGTTTGATCTAAGCGGTGGATCGAAATCCGTTCTTCCTGCTCCGGAATTTATTGGCGCAACAATCGCAATCATCGTTGTTCCCTGATCGATGAGCGAAGACGTGCTGCTTCTCGTTTCGACAAATATTCGGTATGAACCGGTAGAAGTTGAGTTTGTTATCTGCTTGTCCCCTGCGTCCCCTGATTCTGCATGTAGTCCAACTTTAACTCGCGAAAAAATACCGGCCTCAAGCCCCTCTCCGGAGGAAAGGGTGATCGTGATAGATCCAAAACTCCCCGAAACGACGCTCACCTCGTCTGCCGTTGTTGACGCAAAAGACGAAAGCGCTCGTTCTTGCCAAGCTCCCGTCGGCGAGGAAGAGGTCGCAAAATCAACATCTGTCGCATCAAGATCAGAAGGAATCGAAAACGCTCCTGCCTGCGGCGTAATCACGATCGCTCCTCCAGGCGGAACGCTTCTTGCGACTTGAAACACAATCGTTTGGTCTGCCGCCGCTCCCGGCTCTGACGTAGAAATAGTATCGTTTATATAGGGAATGATTGCTCCGTGCGCAATCCACGAACGAAAAAAGAGGCATGCTGCCAGGAAAAGAAATAGAGCCTGCCGCCTCGCTACTCTGTCTTTCATCCAAATATTATGCTCTTTCCTTTCGGGAGCGTCGATGGTCAAACCAAAAGTTCACGGCCACAAGCACAAGAAGGGCGCACACCGCCGCTATTAAAGCTTTTACTACTCGTCCGTAGTACTCGGCTTCGTCCAGCGCGGACTCTCCACGCAACTCCGCTTCTCGAAATGAAATATTTTGCTCTCGCACATCAAGCGCTTGTTCTTTTTCCTTTAGCTGCGCAAGGAGCGTGTTCGCCTCGTTTGGCAACACGCCAACCGTGATCCCGATGGCCGATCCGAGCTGCGCGAGAAATAAATCGCCTGAAGTATTTTTTGTAAGCGCAGAAACACCGTAAAACGAAATTCCTCCCGCAAGAAGCGTAAGCGCTCCCAGGACGAGTGTGCTTATCTCTTTTTTCATGAGCCTATCCAAAGAAAACGAAGAGCAGTAAGAAAAGAACAAGTACGAAGAACATTACTCCGAGCGTTACGAAAAGAAGCCGAGAAAACGGTGTTCGTGCCTCTCCTCTGCCAAGAACGCTTCCTCCCTGAATCGCTCCTGCTTGTTCGAATTCTTTTATCCTTCTCTTTAGATATATCTTAAACGAGAACGCCACGAGCAATATGATAGCGACGAGCCCCCCAAAAACCGGAAGGATTGTTTTGAGCGGTAGAACCCAGAACGCGATTGAAGAAGAAATCGTCCTGCTTACTTCTTCTCCGTAAGCGAGAGATATCGTCGCCTGATATCTTCCGAAAGAAAACCCGTCTCCCTCCCAGCGAGATTCAAACGAACGCTCTTGGCCAGGGAACACACCCGAACGTTCGTCGTTCATAACGATTGTTTTTTTCTTTTTCCCAAACATGCTCGTTATCTCAACTGGACCCCTGGGGCGCACCAAAACATTTCCTAAGTTTTCGACGCGCGTGGAAAACAATACGTTTGGCGATCCGTAAATCATCTTCTCCGAACTAAACTCTCGTATCCGCGCCTCTTCTTTGATCTCCCCTGCAATTCTTAAATTTATTAATGTTCCTATTTCATATCCGACACCCGAACCGGTTTCGCTCAGGCTCTTCGCTCCAACAACAAAGAAAACTCCTCCGAAGTGTCCTCCTGGAGAGGCGTCGCTTGGAACGGAAATTGTGGCAAGCACCTCACCTGTTCCTCCCGGACCAACTGTTAGTATTTTTTTATTTGTCCGCACCCACAAACTTATACCGGCAAGAATGTCCTCTTCTGGATCGGCAAAAACCGGGTCGCCGGATTCGGAAAGTCCCTTTATATCTCGTGTCACAATAGAATATGTCTTCTCTTCTGAGTCGAGGTTGGTTACCTTCAAAACATAGTTCTTTGAGCTCCCAGGGTCGATTCGCGCCTCGGGACCGTCGATAAAAGCTGGCTGGACTTTTGCCCCTACCCTCTCCTGCCCCAATGCAACCGACGAGACGTTAAACACGGCGACAAACAACAGAAAAACACAGAAAACCAGGCAAAATCGTAAAATATGTTTCATTTTTCGTTTAATTATTTCGGGTGATCACCATTCGCTCGGCCTTGAATGTAGAGATTATATCACAAAAGACATACCCCCGCCATTCCTGGCGGGGGTACAAGTCAAACACGTTTGCCGCTTCGTCTCGACTAGAAGGTCGGGGTTGCCACGTAGGTAAGCGTATTCGTGTAGTCGTTCGCAGCTTCTTGGAGTGCGGTGACCTGGATGCGATAGCCGACCTGAGTAAGTCCCTTGTCAGCAGTCGTTCCGTCAGCCGGTCCAGTGTGCGAGAAAACCTGCCTGCTTGATGTCGCTTGGAAGTTTCCAGCGTAGAGACCTGCTGCAAACTCATCACCGTTTAAATCTGAGTCTTCGCTCGTAAGACCAATGTGGCCGTAAGTATTCTCTTGATCGAGAGTTCCGAGTGGAGACGTCCACGCGGTCGGCGCTGCTATTGAGCTTCCGTCCTTAAAGAGATCTATGTCGGCTCCTGTTGAGGAGAGAAGATTTTGATTTTCTTTTACGGTAACTATGAATCCGTTTTTTGCGTTTGTCGTAACCGAAAGCTCTTGAGCAATAAACTTTGCTTGTCCAGGAACTAGAGTTCCAAAGTTGATTGCCGTTGCGGTGCTGTTTGCGGTTGTGGTCGTCCCGTTCACATCCGTTCCAGTTGCTACCGCTGCGATAGTGAACGTGAAGCTTGTATCAACCGAAGCGGTTACCGTTACGCTGCTTATGATTGCGACTCGCGTGTCAGCAGAATTGTCCTGTGTTCCTGCAATGCGGACAATATAAGAACCTGCTCCCACGGGATTCGTAATAGTCCCATTGATTGTAATTGTCTTTGCTCCAGCCGAAACCGTATCACCCGCGCACACGGTGAAAATAACGCTTTCGTCATTTGCCGCGGTGCTTGTCGTGAGCGTCACTTCGCTTGCGGCACCCGTACAGGTTCCCACAAGGCTTGCTCCGGAAAACGTGACGCTCGATGTTACAAGGCTTTGTATGCCACCAAAGGCGTCGGTTGTTGGATCGAATGTGATTCGGATCGTCTGGCCGGAAATCGTGGTTGTCGCATTGGTGTATTGAATTGTATGCGTTGCAACCACTCCGAGGTCAGAACTGCTTAATACGTCGCTTACGTTTGTGAGGTTTGCGGCTTCGGCGTGACGCACCCAGAGAGAGAATCCAGCCGTCCACATTACCAAGCTCACAATAAGAGCGATCGCAATAAGCTCCATTTTTTCTTTTCCTATGAAACGTACGTCTGTCATGAAATTTTAAATGTTATTGCGGTAATATACCGACGACCTTTCCTTTTCGGCAATGGATAACTTGCCTTAAATTAAGTATAGCAACTTTGTACACACAAAATGCGCAAGTTATCCACACCCTGCACGAATCCTCCTTTTTCGCCTTCTCTGTCCTAGACTATTGCTCGGCTCTGCGCGAGAGATGAGCTTTCTTTTTGTATGTTGATCTCGAACACTCTCTCTTTCACGAGAACCTCTTTAAAATATACAAAGAACCAAAGAATCAAAAATAAAGCTGTCGGGATAAAAACAAGAACAAGAACGTATTTCCTGAGCAAGCCCCTTGCAATGAGTTTTTTGTTTTTGCTTTCTGTTTTTTCAAGTGCTTCTTTTGTTTTTCGAAGATCAACGATGCCAATCTCAAGCGGTCTTAGGAGAACTTCCGGTCGCAACAATGGTTTTTCATCACGCAGACGAGAAACATCATGCCCGTTTATCCCATCATGCATTCCGCGACGCACCATTTCCAGCCTAAGTGCGCGTCGGACGTACCTTCGAATAAGAAGAATAAGGCACCATACTCCAAAAATGAGACTTCCGAAAACCGCGATGGTCTCTTTCGTCGGAATAACCCAAAAAGTGACTGATCGCGAGACATTTTGTCGCGCGTCGCGGCCGTAGGCCAGCGTTGCGACGGCGCGATACCTTCCCGCTTCAAAGAGGTTGCTCTCTCCAATCCATTCGAAGGCGAATTTTCTCGTGCTCTTCGGAAGAACATTTCCAAAATCTGTCTGTTGGTTAACCAGTATCCTTCCGCGTTCTTTTCCCCACATATTATAGATCGTGATATCGCCCTGCGGACGCAGATGAACATTTCCAAGATTTTCAAAGCGAACAGAAAAATTTGCTCTTGGCGATTGATAAACACTTTCCTCGGTGACGAATTCTCTAATCACCCCTTCCTCGCGCACGTCTCCATCGATCCGGACAAACAGAAGAGACGACACAGATCCAGAGACAAGCATTGCCGGTCCCACCGATGAAAACTCCGGCGGAGCGGTTCCAACAAGGATTGCTGCATACTGCCCTCCAGGAGGAGCGCTTTTTGGAATCGAAATGGTAAATGGAATCTCTCCACTTGCACCAGGAGAAAGTTCTATTTCTTTTTCTTGAAGATTAATCCATCGCGCAAGCATCGCGTCGTCTCCATTCGCACCCTCGCTAATAGAAATAAAATCTCCGTGTCCGTCTTCTCCCTCTGCGATAAATCCGTACACACGAGCATATAAAGTGAGTGGCGCGTTATTCGCGTTTATCACCCTCACTGAGCTCGACCAGAAATCTCCAGGTTTTACGTTCAGTTGAAAAAGCGGCGGGGTGATGGTGAGGGAAACTTTTTCCGCGGCGAAAAGCGATAAGGGAGAAAACGTAATTAGGCAAAAAAGAATAACACCTGCAATCGTCCCTCTGCGCACGCGATGGATTCTATTCATTTCCGTTCTTGTCTCTTGTTTGCCCCGCGCCCCTGCGAAGGTCGATAATGTCGTGGGCATATGGCCTCATGGGGTGCATCTGGACCGTTTTCCTGTGCCGTCGCTCATATATATAGTGTAAAGCAATGGCGGCTATGATAATCGCGAAAAACAGCACTCCAACCGCAAACACCCAAATCAGCGGGAAAACCCAGAAAAAAGCTGTATCGGTAAGGTGTTTTCCGCCCTCTTCTCCGTAAGAAACATCGAGAAACGCCTTATGTCTTCCAATCGGGAAAACGGCTTCCGAATTGACCGAGAAGGGTGCTTCCTCGCCTGGCGAGACAATCTTTCCCTCAGTGTTCGTTGGGATAAACGAAATCTCTTTCCCTCGGCGGTTATATATTCGAAGCTCACCACGAGGAGCTTCTGGCCGATTTCCGTTATTTAGGACGCGGTACGAGAATGCCGGAGATGATCCCACGAGAAATGTTTTTGTCGCTCGGAATGACTTGAGAGCAAAGTCTACCCGAACATCGCTTATCACTTCAACATTTACCGCAAGCGTTGCTGCGCGAGAAATATCTTGCTCGGCATCATCTCTTGTCGCACCTTCGCCAACCCCGATAACTGCGTGGTAGAACCCGGGCTCTGCTCGCAAATTGATTTGCAAGTTAAATTGCACTTTTTTCTCTTCTCCGGGATCAAGCATGATGACGCCGCGATGGAGCGATATCCAATTCGCAAGCGACTCCGCTTGGTCTGCAAGTGATGAATCTAAAAACTTCTGTACTCCGTTTTCTTCTTCGACTCCGTAAACGAATGGATACACCGCAATGCGATGATCGGCAATATTCCTAATTTGAAATTCTCCCCCTAAAATGTCACGCGGCATTCCTTTCAGGTCGACGACCGCCGGATGCATTTCTAAAAACCGGCTTACTGAAATAATCGCTTCCGCGGGTAATGGAAGCGTAACGTAAAAAACTCCGACAGAAAAAGCGGTGACTATATATAAAAATGTTTTTCCGCGGAAAAAGTTCTTGAATTTTATCATGTTCAGAAATATGTCACGGCGATATAGGCGATACTGCTTTGATATGTTCCGCCGGGTTGGCTTCCCGAAGCCTTTGTTCTGAATATAACGTCATGCGTATCTGCCGTTCCCGGTATCGCGCTGAACGCTATCTCCTCGGAGGATGTCGTGAGCTTCGCATACGTATCGTCTGCGCTAAACCGAGTCGACCCGCCGAAAAGAACATCGTCTCCTGAATGATACCCATAACACCCGCTCGAGGTTGTATAACAGCCGATGCCCCAGGCAAGAGGACTCGCGTTCGTCCCTGCAACGCGGGGTATTTCATCCCCGTCTTCGTTTATAAACCCTTGTCCTTGAAACAAGAAAACCCTATATCCATCGGTTGCGTTTGTGGTGATCGTAAGGCGGTGTGCGGCTTTTCTATCCGCTCCAAACGCTAATACTCCAAAAGGAATCGTGCTTGCGGTTGTTTCGGTATCCGTCGTAATCCCTTCTGTTATTGTTCCGCTTGCAACGCCCCCAATACTAAACGTAAGAGACCCGCCTTCTACGGTAAGGCTCGGATATATCTCGGAGGTGTTCAGTGGAGTCGCAAGATTCCGCGTTACGTTATACACCCGAAAGAAATATACCGCGCTTGCCCTTGCTCCATCTTGCTTGATGGTAAACTCGTACTCCGTTGCAGCGTTTGCTGCTGGACTAAACGAGCTTGTCGATGTTGGAACTTCATTGTGCATTCCGCATCCATTTCCGGCTCCTCCGGTGCAGGCATCTGCATCGGAGAGAACTTTGGTAGTAATAATTCCGTTGTCTAGTCCGCCGCCATCTGTATAACACCAAATACTATTTCCCGAACAACCTGAACCAGGAGTAACGTCTTGCACGCTTCCTGAGAAATCGGAATATTCCGAAAATTGAAGCTTAAACTTCTCGTTTACGCCAGAAGCGTTTGCCGTGTCTTTGATCGTAATTCTCAGCTTTATGGAGTTTTGATTCGCAATGTTCGTCGGTGCAGTATTTTCGGCGGCTAGAAAGGTGGTTGGAGTTTCGCTTGCTTCGTCATCGTACCACCTCCAGTTTTGAGTCTTCGGTCGGTATCCTGACGTAGAAAGCGTTGGATAAAAACTATAAGACCCGAACTCAGCTCCGTTCTCTTTTGTCATGCGGAAACAATACGTCGTCGATGCGGTTGCTCCGTTGTCTTCAATGGACCAATCGTATTCCACGTCTTCCCCGATATTCACTCGATAGGGATTTTGTCCGGTGCCGTTTTGCTCTTCATACGTCCCTCCTCTATCCGAGACTGAAAGCAAAAGCTCGCCCGCCTGCGGAGAGCTCGAAGCGAGTACTGTGCCGTCGGCCGGGGCGCTATTCCACCCACGCCAAATCACCCCGCTCCCCAGCGCGCCAAGATCGTTCCATGAAGAGACGTCTCCGCAGGTTGCGGATGGCGTACCGAATTGCAATTTGAAATCTTGCGTTGTCGTTGCAAGCACTTCTGTCCCAATCTGACTTGTCATGCGCAAGCGCAAATGCTCGCCTGAGGCAGGGGGATCTTGTGCATATGTGATCGGAGCGTTTTCCCCAATATCTACGGCGCCCGAAGGCCAAGGATCAGAAGGTGTTGTCGTGCCGTTGTCCACGTACCATCGATAGTAATTTTGTGTGTAGGTCGGAACCGCAAAGGTTGTAACCTGTGGGATAACGCTCGGTGCTCCCAAGAGCGATCCGCTCGCGTCAACGATTCTAAAACAATACGTTGTTACTGTCGGCGCGTTGTTGTCTTTGAGAGCGAAATCCCAAATGCCGTCCGTGCCGCTTGCGACACGAGAAATTGAATTCGTAAACGGGTTTGCCTCTTCGTAGGTCTGTGCGGTTGCAGGATGTCCCCCGTGAACGGGATCGCTCGAAGTCGCGGTCGAGGTTGCCCCATCGAGCGGAAGCGCGTTGTCGAAAAGAATAATCGGCCCAGACGAAGTTGCCACGTCTATATATGTCTCGCCGGAATATCCGACATCGCATGCGCCCGTTGAGGTGGCGTATTGCAATTTCGCATTCACCCAGTATCTTCGCCCGCCGTTGTTTGCTGCATCCACTGAGAGTCGCAGTCGAAATACTTGGCTTGAGGTGGTAAGCGTAGTGGCTGTGTCTTGTGCGGCAAGCGCCACGCCAACGGAAGTGGCGTTTGTGTTTTCAAACCAACGATATGCGGACTGTGAAAACGTCGGCGGGGTAAGGTCTTGAGCCGTGTTTCCGAAAATGTCGTCCGGTGTCGGGTTAAACCAAACCCCGAAGATACGTTCATTCGAGATGTTATTTATTGAAATGCCGCGCAGGTCTCCCACGGTGCCGTTCGAAAGAAGCGTGTCGATGGTCCACGTTGTCCCTCCGTCGGTCGACTTTGAGTAGTAAACGTTGCCGTTGTTCGTCGCATCGTTCGTGGGGTCTCTCACGTAGGCGACGTAAAGATCGCCCGAGGAATAATCCATCCCAATCGATACGTCGTTAATGAGGGAAACAGCATCCGTTGCCTCGGGCCAGGGACTCGCAAGCTGTGCCCACGTGGAGGACGAATATCGCCATGCGCGAAGCTCGCTTCTGTTCGTAACGCTCGTGCTCGCCACATACGCAAGATAAAGATCGTTGTTGAATGTGTCCGCAATGCCCGAGATAGTAAAGGGAAACGTAGTAATGTCCTGCGCGCCGGTGTCGAGGTCCGTGAAGCTCGCATTCCAAGTGTTCGTGGAGCTCGTGTAAATCTGATATTCGATGTCCTCAAGCGCCACATCGCGGGCAACGAGCATAATATCTCCCGCAGGAAGCGGCATCATCACAAGATCGAAATTCCCGTCGAGGTTGTCCCCCGCATTCGTCCACGGGTTTGTTCCTGCGGCCACCCAGCTTGTCGTTGCCGTGCAATTTGCCGGGCATTTTTCGATAAAGTTCGCTCCGGCGGTAGGGGCAGTCGCGTCGACCGTCCCAAGGTAAAGATAACCGTTTGTTGCCTTGGTGATTGCAAGGTCGTTTCCTGCCGCAAGCGCCCCTTCGGCCGCTCCGGAGGCATCGACTACGCTTGTGGTCGCCTCTGTTACCGTATCGAAGCTTGTGTAATAAAGCCGGTCGAGCGTGGACTCGAACGTAACCATGTGTACCGTGTTTCCGGTCGTATCTCCCGGAGTCCAGCGATCGTACCAAATAACGACACCGAGCCACGTTCCTGCGGCGACTATATGTGGCGTCCCCCAGGAAGCTCCGCCGTTTGTCGAAGAAACGAAGGCAATATCTTCCGCGTTCGGGGTCGCATCAATATAGAATGCATAACATGCGGTGTCCGACGTGCACACCGTCTGCTTTCCGGAAAGCATGTGCTTTCCGATGGTAATCGAAACGGTCGTATCAATCGTCACCTGCGCGGCCTTCGCTTCTTTCGGAGGAATAGGGATAAGTTCGTGCAATGATTGGTTACCGACAAGAAGCGTATATGCAGAAAGGGCAGCAAGCAGAATCGCAAGCGTCGCCTCGATGCGCTGTCTTCTTTTCTCAAAAAATCGAATCGCGCTTGTCATTCTGGTGTAGCTCCATCTTCGCCTCCCTCAACCTTCTTCTCTGTATGTCCGCCGGAAGGCGCAGGAAAAACTCCATCCTGTTCGTGAAGCGGTGGGGCGGGAGGATCGACTGGTATCGTAATCGGCAAACGATCAAGGTGAAGCTCTAGCTTCCTTCCTGAAGCAAGGTCATATCCAACCGTTCGAAACGTTCCGTCCGTATTTCGCTCCTCGGCAATGAGCGCGAAGCGAGGACTTTCTGCAACTCCGGAACCCTCAAGTTTTTCGATTTTTTTATTTTTAATATCGTACACAAGAATCTCCCACCCCGAACCATTCCATGACTGCCACGTTACCAGTCCTCGTGCGATGCTGGGAAACATGTCATTTGTGATATTCGTGGTTAACCGCTCAACGCTCCACGACTCTTTTGAAACAGTGCTCGTCGCGCCATCTTCTATATTGTTTTTTTTCTCCGCTAAAAATATTTCCCAATTCCCGTCGCGCCATCCCTGCCAGACCACGAAATCGCTCGAAACGCGCGGGTTCATATTCGAGTCGTTCGTGTTGGTAAGCTGCTCCACCGGATCAAGCCCATTTTTTACAAAAATCTGCCACGTACCTCCGGGGTTTCCCTGCCAGACGATCATTGCTCCGCCTCGATCACGTTCCGGAAAAATATCGTCGTAGTCATTTTCAGTAATACGCTCTTCTCCAGACGCTCCCGTCAGATATATTTCATAGTTACCGGAAACACGCTCGGCGCGTAAAAATCCGTTATCTGACGGGCTCGCAAGCACTTCTCCGGATGAAGCAGCGCCATCTCCGTCAAGACAAAAGTATCCGTGCGCAAGCGCGACACATCTCGCCTGAAGCTCTTTTTCCGCTTCCCTCCGCGGCCTTTGGGTTGCGTTTTCTGTAAGCTCTTCGATGACACGATTTTTCCGCTCAAGCTCTTCCTGGTATCGCGCTTCTTGGTCTTTGAGCTTGGCGGAAAGTTCTTCGGTAGTTAAGTCCTCGTATGGAGTACTTGCGTCTTGAGCTTCAAGGATCGGCTCGTTCTCGTCCTCCGGTGCTGAGCTCCTGTTTTCTTCTTCACGCGGCACAGCCGGTTCTTCTGACGATGATGATGTTGCTGAGAGACTCCCCGTCGATCCTCCGCTCTCTTCGGTGTTTATCAGGGGATCGGGTTCGCTTGACGTTTCTTCGGAAGAGACGACGCTCTGTGTCTCCCCGTTGTTTTCGACAAGCACTTCTTCTGCTTTTGGCTCGGGCACTGCGTTTTCTGCGCCAGAAGAGCTCTCGACGGACTGCTCTTCAGAAAAGGGGTTCTCGTCCGGAACAAGTTCGATCTGTTCTACTTGCTCCGAAGGAAGTTCTGATAAAATTTTTTCGCCGTCCTCTGCTGTCTCGTTTATTTCGCCTGTGGGCTGGATGACCTCGGAAACATCGACACTCGCATCAGGGGAAGCCTCTTCTCCGCGAACCGGAGCCAGCGGAAAAAAGATAATCGAGCACATTGCCATGATCGCAACGCATCTCGAAAATAGATCGCCGGCTTTTCTTTCTTTTTTCGGCCGGGCTGTGCTCGCGGGATAAAAAACAATATCGCGCATGAAACACTTCTTTTCCTCATGCTCGTTTTTCATTTCATTTTTTCTTGGCCTACCTCTGCCTGTCGAAGTGCGCGCTGTTCAAGGCGCTGTTCAACGCTTGCGGTAAATACATAGAAAAGAACTATCGCGAAAAAAATCATGGCACTAAGAATTACTCTTAGTAAAATCGTTACCCGCCGAAAAAGCTTTTTTTTCTCAAGAATTGCCGCCTTTCGCTCTAGCCAGGGAGCTCCCGCTTCGCCTCCGTTTTCGGGAAGCGATCCTTCCATGTATTTTTTAATGGCCTCTTCGGTCGTCACCCAGGCAATATTCGAATATATTTGTTTTCCGGGGAGCTTTCCTTTTCTGATAAGCTGTCCGACATAGTCCGGCGAATAACCCGACAATCTTGCGGCTTCTTTAAGGCTTATGTACTTTTCCCCGCTTTCGGTCATAAATCCTTTAAAATCAATAATCTCGATGGTCGAGATGCGGAAAAATCAGCTTTTTTGTACATATAAGCATTATACACCTCGATGGTCGAGATTTGTTGTGGCGCTGTGCATAACAATAAATCTCCCCGGAATGCGGTCTTTTTCGGGTATCGTCTCCGCTCGGGCGCTCCAAGGCCGCTAGGCCAGACCTTACCCTTGCTGCGACGACACCCGAAAGAGACGATTCCCCTCTTAAAAAGAAAAAAGCCGCGTTTTGCGGCTATTCTAGTGAGAAATTCGAACACGAACCTTAATTTTCGTCGTGGGGTCCGGCATCAGCCCCCACGCCCCGACCTGAATCCATGCGCGACCCTCTTTTCTTAAAAGATTGATTCTGAATGCGCGTTCGGATGCCTCTGCCTGCCCGATCGCTCCATCAAACATGAACTCCCTCTCATCGCCAATCTTCATCTTGGCGATCTCCGTCTCAAGTTCGTCGAGGCCACCGATCCATTTAATTTCTTCTGACATCTCTGTCTCCTTTCCTTTCTGGGTTTGGGTTTTAGGTGCTTACGAGGATAAAAAATCTTTGAGTATCGTTCTTGTCCACGCCAATTTTCCGGAGGGAAATTCTCCAATCTGCTCCCAGGACAAGAAGAAGTTTTTCGGAAACCTTCCGCATATCGGAAAAATCGTCGTTTGCCGGAACGCTGAAGCATTCAACCGCTCCGTCGGGAAGCAAATCAATCGCTTGAGCGAATTCTTCGATTGTCTCTACGCG
Source organism: Patescibacteria group bacterium (assembly GCA_038063755.1). Taxonomy (GTDB): domain Bacteria; phylum Patescibacteriota; class Minisyncoccia; order UBA6257; family 2-01-FULL-56-20; genus JBBTUL01. Next base: position 34,861 of record JBBTUL010000012.1, on the reverse strand, counting down.
TTTTGGGCCTTCGTTCGGTGGCACCAGTCCCCTCGCTCTTCCAGTCAAGCTTCTCCGATTATCCTACGTCGCCTGCAAAAATCAGTCAATAAAAAAACCGCCCCGACGAAGGTCGAGGGCAGTTTTTGGTAAGGAGCTTATACCTGTGCGGGTGGTTTTTGAAACCACTTTACCGCATATTTGCCAGGTCCAGCCATTGCAACACCCAAAGCCGCAAGAAGAAGAGTTAGATCGAGTTCAAATCCGAAAAACCCTTTTCCTCCCTTCACGAGAATGATCGCGAAAAGCATGACGAGTGCAAGCGCAACTCCGGCGACATCCGTAAAAAGCCCCAGAAGCATCGCGAGGCCTCCAACAAATTCAACCGCGGCAACAAGGTAGACGAAAAACGGCGCAAGGCCAATTTTTCCAAAAAATGCAGTTGTTCCCGCGATGTCTGCGAACTTCCCAAAGCCATGCGCGATAAAAACAAGCGCAAGCGCGAGGCGTACGAGAAAAAGTCCTAAGTCTGGATTCTTTAATTTGGAAAGCATATTGTTTCTTTGTTTTTCATTTCGAGGTGTCGACCGATTCACCTGCTAATAAATGATTATACATTATTGCCAAAGCGCGCCTGTCTGTTTTTGTATATAAAAAACGAGCCCGGCTGGATTGCCGGGCGTCGATGACTACATGACTACAAAGTGCTGGAAGGACGTCAGTCGCCGACACTCTCCTCGTCGAGGAAGGGCTCGGCGACGAGCTCGGTGTCGAAGAGCTCGTTTTCGGCATCCGCCGAACGCGTGTAAGCGTCCTCGATCGCGGACTCGAACTGACGCACCTTGGCCTTCAGGCCGTCGATTTTGGCGGCCTCGGAGGTGCAAATCTTCTCCGTCTGCGCCCTGAGCTCGGCGAGCTCGGAGGGTACGTTGTTCACGTATCCCAGGACGCCGAGCACTACTCCGCGGACGGCCGCCGCCGCGTCGTCGCCAGCGTTTTCCAGGTACTGTCCGACCGCCTTGGCCTCTTTGAGGCCGAACAGGCGGGTGCGCGCCGCCGCGATCTCGGCGTAGAGTTGATTGAGCGCCCTCCGGTTTTTCCGGGAGGCGATGACCCCGGAAATGGAAACGATCAAGAGGGCTACGGCGAGGATCCAGGTCATGACTTGCTCCTCTCGGGATTTGTTTTTCAGCCCACGAAGGCTCCCGATTACCATTCGCGGACTGCAATGCCGTTTGGCATTCTATCACGTCCCAGCCCCCGTGTCAACCTTAATCTCTCGGATTCTACTGTTTGACGATCGTCAAACAGTAGAACATAACACTTTTCTAATGCGCGCCTACCAAACGAACCAAGCCGAAGGGGACCAATCCTCTCTCTCGCTTCTTTATTGAGACACCGGGTTTTTATCCTCCGCTCGTCCTCTTTTTTTTGCTAAAAACCAGTCTCTGTTTTATACTGTACCTGTAACACATATCCTACTCACATTCTTCACCATCTCGCAAAAATAAATACTGCTATTACGGCGCCTGAAGTGCGCGTGATCGACCCCGAAGGAGGAAACCTCGGAGTCCTTACGCGCGATGAGGCGCTTTCTCTTGCGCGCGAAAAAGGGCTTGATCTTATCGAAATCTCCCCGAATGCAAAGCCTCCGGTTACCCGCATCATGAGCTTCGACAAATTCCGCTACGAACAAGAGAAGGCTGCAAAAAAAGAGCGCCAACTTCAAAAAGCTACCGGTTCGAAGCGCGTACAGATAAGCGCGAAGGCGGCTCAAAATGACCTTTCGGTAAAAGTGCGTCAGCTCGAGAAATTTTTGGAGGAGGGACATCCGGTTGAGATTTTTTTGCGCCTTCGGGGGCGCGAGAAACGGAACAAGGAATGGGCGGCGCAGAAACTAAGGGATTTCATGAAACTCATTACCGTAGAATATCGCGTGTTAAGCCAGCCCGCCTTCGGAGGCAGCGGATTTACAACGCAGATCCTCTCGACCAAGAAGCCTTCGTAAGCAGGCACCGCCCTTTCCGTCTTTCCGTTCTGAGACAATATTGCCTGCCGCACACCCACGGGAGTGCGCTCCAGGGCCGCTTGGCCAAGTCTTACCCTCCCTTGGGGCGCGCGGCAGGCCTTTTCGTAGGCGCACGGGAAGACAGACGTACACCACCTCGTTGTTTCTGGAGTAGCTCTCGGAGGCTTCGAGTGCTTGGCATCCGCAGGATATTCGAAGCCGAGAGCGCAGACTGGCGCATGCCGCAGGAGCATGCGAACAGTCGGTACTCGAAAACAACGAGGTGGCGGACGGCGGCGCGTCCTCTTGCACAAACGCCCGGCTTGGGCTATCATAGGGATTACATTTTGCCATGCGAAAGAGCCAGTCAAAAAGGATTAAAGTTACGAAAAATGGAAAGATTGTCCGCCGACCAATGGGCGTGAACCATTTTCGAACCAGAAAATCGAGCCGAAACGTCCGCGGAAAACGCAAAACGCTCGGACTGAACCATACATACAAAAAAGTTATTAATTACTAACAGCTCTCATGCCAAGGGTAAAACGAGGAACGATTGCTCATAAGAAACGTGAAAAACTTTTAAAACGAACAAAGGGGTTCCGTTGGGGTCGTAAGTCAAAAGAACGAGCCGCGAAAGAAGCGCTGCTCCACGCGCTCTCAAGAGAGTTCCGAGGACGAAAGGAAAAGAAGCGCACCTTCCGCGCGCTCTGGAATGTTCGCATGAACGCCGCACTGCGCGCCGAGGGAACTACGTATAGCAAGTTCATCGGAATACTCAAAAAGAAAAAAATCGCGCTTGACCGCAAAATCCTTGCGGATCTCGCGGCAAACGAACCGGCGGTATTTAAAAAAGTAGTTGAAGCGGCGACCAAGTAGGTCGCTGTTTTTCTTTTCGCGGCGCTTTTAAAATGCTACGCCCCCGATTTCGTCGGGGGGTGATGCACTACCACTACGGCATACGAGCGAGTCGGCTGGGATTGCACTTGAAGGTCTCGCGCCGAACCGGCACCGGAGCAAGGCAGGTATTCGTGCGGGCCCAATAGATATCGCGGCCGTCAATTCTAGCCACATTTACCGCGACCCCTGAAACCACAACAACCCACCGACCACCTTTGTACATGGTCTCGATCCACGTGTTTTCCAGGGCGTAGCCCTGGTCCATAGCCAGCACCCTCGCCGTCACGAAGTCTGCGGAGCGCGGCTTCTCGGCGCACGCGGCGCCGAGAATCGCGACAGCCAGGAGAATCAAAAACGCTCCCTTGCTTCTCATTTCTGCTCCTTTGGCTGGGTGACCTGGGCCTTTCATTAGGCCTCAGTTTCCAGCCTGCTAGGATAAATTATAACACGGCTATGCGCTTTGTGTCAACCCTCGCTTTTCTTTAGACGGCTCCCTCTCTTCGAAGAAGTTCTGCCTTTTTCTTTATCCCGTGAGCGTAGCCGCCCACCGTGCCGTCTGACTTTGTAACCCGGTGGCAAGGAATACCACGATCCACCCCGCCGTGACGATTTAAAATATTCCCCACCGCGCGGTAGGCACGAGGACTCCCGGCCATGCGCGCCACTTCTTTATACGTGAGCGTCTTTCCTCGGGGGATGCGCCGCACGACGCTCAACACTTTTTCTGCGAAGGAAATCATTTGCTTGTTTTAAAACTCGCTTCGTTCCGACGTACTTGCTTCCGAGCGCTTTTAGCGCGTCTTGGTGCAAAAACCAGGCAAATCCGCTATGCTCTCGGGGGGCGATACGCACATCGGCCCTCCTCGTCTCCGCAAGATACAAAATAACAGTGTCGTGAATCTTCTGATTCCCGCTCCTGAACGAAAACTGCTCGTAGGCGCGAAACTCGGGAATGATTCTGAGTTCGCTTCTTTTGATTCCCGTCTCCTCTTCGGTTTCGCGAAGCGCGGTCGCCAAACTGTTCTCGCCTGTTTCAAAATGCCCCTTTGGAAAGTTCCAATAGTTTCCTCGCTTATAGAGAAGCAGGAACTTTATCCCCTCCTGTGTTCGTCGGAACACCACGAAACCGGCAACCACTTGTTTTTTTATGCGAAGTTGCGGGCGCGCCTGCGAAGCGCCCTTTTCTTCCCGATGTTCCTTGTGTGTCGGTTGCGTCACTAGTCCATCATACCACGCGCATGGTGGATGCCGAAAAAAGCACAGCAAGACTGATTTTTACGACAAAGTTATTTTAAGAGCTTCTTGAGGTCAAAGAGATTTCTCGTGTTTATGACGTCTCCCTTTGTCGCCCAACCTCGGCGCGCCTGCGCCAAGCCGAATTCCAAAACAGAGAAGTGCTCTGGAGCATGCGCGTCGGAGTCTATCGCAAGCTTTACGCCGGAGACAACGCACTTCTTTATATATTCATCGCATAGATCAAGCCTGTCGGGAAAGGCGTCTATTTCGAGAATGGTTCCGGTCCGCTTCGCCGCCTTAATAATCGCGTCAATATCTATCGCGTAAGCATCACGCCTTCCGATAAGGCGTCCGGTTGGGTGAAAAATAATGTCTACATTCGGATTCTCCATGGCTTTTATAATGCGCTCCGTTTGCGCCTTTCGTTCGAGATTAAAATATGAATGCACCGATGCGCCAACAACATCAAGCTTTGCGAGCACCTTGTCCGAAAGATCAAGTGAGCCGTCTTTTAAGATGTCGCACTCGGTCCCTTTTAAGATTGTTATTTTTCCCTTCAGGGCAATATTTGCGCGGTCAATCTCTTTCGCTTGAAGGGTAAGGCGCTTTTCATTGAGGCCATTTGCAATGGTGAGTCGTTTGGTGTGATCGGTTATCGCAATATACGAGAGCCCCCTCCGGAGCGCTTCGCGCGCCATTTCTTCGATTGAGGCAACTCCGTCGCTCCACTCGGTCTGCACCTGAAGGTCGCCTTTTAAGGTGTCGTATCCGATAAGCTTCGGGAGCCTGCTGCCCTTCCTTCGCATGCTGGCTTCGATCTCTCCTGTGTTTTCGCGAAGTTCTGGCGGAACATATTCAAGCCCCAACGCCTCGTAGAGCTTTTCTTCATTTTTCCCGGCAATTACTTTTTCTCCTTTGAAAAGTCCGTACTCGTTGAGCTTTAATCCCTTTTTGATCGCAATCTCGCGCAACGCAATATTGTGCTCTTTTGAACCCGTGAAATAATTAAGCGCTGCTCCGCAAGACTCTTTCGGAACAATGCGCAGATCCACATCAAGGCCGCTTTTGAGCGTTATCGAAGATTTTGTCTTCCCGTGCGCCAAAACCCGTCCTACTCCCTCCATGCGCACAAAAGAATCCATGATTCGCGCGGGATTCTTTGCAACAACGAGAAGGTCGAGATCCCCGATGGTTTCCTTTCTCCGCCTGAAGGACCCTGCAACCTCACAGAGAGAAACACCCTCGATTCCTCCTATTCTTTTTTTTATCGATTGCGCAATCGCCGATGCCTTGTCGAGAAGAATCCTTCCGCTCGTTTTTTTCGAAAACTCAAGCGAGCGCAATATTCTCTTTTCTGTTTTTTCGCCAAATCCAGGAATTTCCTGAACCAAGCCCTTCCGAACCGCGCGCTCAAGGTCTTTTATATTTCGCACGCCCAGTTTTTCGTATAATTTTTTGACAGACTTTGGCCCAAGTCCTTCAATCTTCGTAAGCTCGTCGAGGCGCACCGGCGTCTTCTTTTTCAGCCTCTCATATTCACCGAGCTTTCCGGTGCGGAAAATTTCTATGACGTGATCTCTTATCGCCATCCCTACCCCGGGGACGGCCTCCAGCGCCTTCTCTCCTCCGTTTTTATAGATTAAAAAAATATCCTCTTCGAGGGACTCTATGGCCTCTGCGGCGCGCCCGTAAGCGCGAATGCGAAACGGGTTCGCGCTCTCCATCGTGAGATATTCGGCGACTCCCCGCAAGATACGCGCGATGTCTCCGTTCGATGTATGTTGCATGGACAAATTCGCTATACCAGAGAAAATACGAATGCCCCGTCTTTTATCGATACACGAAACGCCGTTCCTCGCGGAGATTTTTTCTCAAGAATGCTTGATGCGAGAGCGCTTCTTATTTTCTCGTCTATCACCCTCCGTAATGGTCGGGCACCGAACGCCGGATCGTATCCAAGTTTCGCAAGTTCGCTTATTACTTCCTCGTCAAATGTAAGCGTGATGCCGCGGCCCGAGGCCGTTTCAGCCACTTCTCGAAGCTGAAGTGCTGCAACTTTTTTCATGTCCGCCATGCTAAGGCTCTTAAAAACCACGACTCGAGAAAATCGATTCAGAAGTTCCGGCTTGAACACGTCCGTAAGCTTTCGTCTTAAATATTCAGCGATTTCCGACATCTGTTGCCCTTCCCGAAGCGCGGAGTTGATGATGTCCGAATGTGCGTTTGATGTTGCGATAATGACCGTGTGGGTAAAATCGACTGTTTCTCCAAGATTATTGGTAAGTCTTCCGTCGTCTAAAACCTGGAGGAAAAGGTCAAGAATGTCCGGGTAGGCTTTCTCAAATTCATCGAGCAGCACAATGCAGTAGGGTTTTTCTTTCACCGCATCGGTCAGAGCTCCGCGCGTTGATCCATCCGGAGCTCCAATAAATCGGTAAAAACTCTGTTTGTCTTGATATTCGGTCATGTCGAAGCGCGCCATTGATTCTTTCGACCCGAACTCGATGGTGGCGAGAGTTTTCGCAAGTTCTGTCTTTCCGACGCCGGTCGGTCCAACAAAGAGGAAGCTTGCGATTGGCCCGCCGGGACGTGAAAGTCCGCTCCGATATTCCCTCAGGGAGTCTGAAACGGCCTTTACCGCCTCTTCCTGGTCGATAAGGCGTTCGTGGATAAGACTCTCCATGTTGAGCAACCGTTCGGCTTCTTTTCCGTCTGCCTCGTGAATCGGGATGTTCACTTTTTCCTCCGCAACCTTAATAATTGTCGCCGGCGTTATGGTTTTTTCATCATGCTGCTCGGCGTAGGCAAGCGCGCTCTTTAAGAGGTCTTCGGCGCTTGAGGGAAGGAACTTTGAACGAAAATACTTTTTTGCAAGCCTCACCGATCCCTTTATCGCCCCTAGCGTTATGACTTTTCCCGTTTTCCTCTCAAGAATGAGGCTGTCGTATACGAGGACGGTCTGAGCCTCGCTTTCCGATATCTCCTGCACTTGAATGGTCTCGAACGCGCCGCGAAAATCACTTCTGCTTTCTATGTATTCTTTAAACTCCCGCGGATATGTGGTCCCAATGATCGGAAAAAGGTCGCTTAAAATGATTGGCATAAGAGCGTCCGCGGCTGAAAGATATGCGGCGCCTGAGGTCTTCGCGAGATTATGAAGGTCCGGAATATAAAGAATAATATTTCCTGCCGCGACAATTTCATCAACAATGACGGCGAGGCGCGCTTGTAGTTCTTCGGGACCGGCTCCCGCGATGAGGCGCGCGACGTCAAGCGCGACCAAACGCCTATCGAAAAGCGCTTTTGGCACTTTGTCTTTTACGAGAGCGAATGCGAAATGAGAAATAATCGTTTCTTTTCCAATCCCCGCATCCCCGATCAAAAGTGCGTTTGGTTTTGACGGGCGCGAAAGCGCTTCTATTAAACGGTTGTATTCTTCTTCGTGTCCTATTAAAAATCCAATTTTTGAGGATCGAGCCGCATCGGTGAAGTCTGCCCCGTATCGATCAAGCGTGGGGGTTGGGCGCGCCGTCCAAGCCCTATTCATAACACGATGTCTCGGTTGCCTATCCGACTCAAACACGAAGCCTCCGAGAGAGCGGGGTATCCTTCTCAGCCACGAAGATCTGTGTTCGAGCGTAAAAAGCAACGCGCGCTCAAGGTCTCCCGCCTCGATATCAAACGTGGAGAAAAGTCGCTCCGTATATCCGGGAGCATCTGCAAGCGCCGAAAAAAGATCGGATGGGTCAATGTATTTATCCTGGTGTCCCAAAGCTCCAGCGAACGATCGTTGCATCATGCGAAAGATGAGCTTGTTAGTCTCTTCAGTATCGTCTGCCTTTTCTTTCTTTAAAAATTCTTTGATTTTGCCCTCGAACTCCTCCGGGCGGACATCGAGACGAACAAGGCCCTCGCGAATTTGCCGCAGCCGAACAAGCTCCCGCGCAACTTCGATATAAAAATCGGTTTTTTTGATTTTACTTCTCTCGCTTGCTCGTTCGATAATGCGAAGCGCCGCCGGGGTGGTGTGATGCAAAAGATTCACCCTTCCCTTTTCGGGAAGCTCAGAGAGTGGAATGTCTCCTTTTCCTGCATGAACAATCCGGTCAAGCACGACGAGTGAAAGAAACATCCCCAAAAAACGAAGCCAAGAAACATCTGAAATAAGCGCCGTTAGCGTTGCGGCCACAATCGCCGCGTACCCGACCCCTCCGATCATCCGGACCAGTAGTCGCCCGGGCGCCGTCATGCCAAGTCGCGGATCGTCGAAGTATGGCTCGAGGGAACGAACCTGCTCTCCGGTTATCGTTTCTCTATACATAGCCTTTCTTAAATGCGGCGTATGAGGATATCAGGAAAAAGAGCGGTAAAAAAATCCAGGCCAAATAGAAGCCTAGGAAAAAAGCGCATATTCCCGCATACACTGCGATGCCAATAATGAGCCGGATTGATCGGAACACAACACCAAGAACTCTTCCGATAAACGTGAAGTCTTTGTATAGCGGCTGAAAAAAATGAAGAAAGGTAATGCGAAGCGCTATGACCTGATCCACCCGCTCCAGGAAAGAAACAAATCCATGTGCGATGGTCCGCGACCCGTCAATATACCAGTGATGAAAAAAATCCGAAAGACGGAAAAAGAATCTATTGACGACGTACACAAAGGCAAAGTTCATGTATCCATATTATATCAGCTTCCTTTGGCTTTTTCCCTTTTCTGCGCAAGAAGCTCCTGCCTCTTAATTCGCGGTCGTACTCTCGTTCTCGGTTTTTGCGAGTTCTTTCTTGCATCGCGAAACGATTCGAGGAAGCTTCTGAAAAACCTCCTCAAAGGCTTCGAGCATTCCGGTCGCGCGAAGCGCGGCCGCCGGATGGAGTATTGGCACGATGAATCGGCCTCCCACGCGAAACACCTTTCCTTGGTCTCGTGTTATCTTCGCGCCCGGCAAAAAATAATTCATTGAAAACCTTCCGAGGGTGGCCACAACAAGCGGATTTATGATCTCGATCTGCTTCGTGAGGTAGGGCTTATAAGCTTCGATCTCCTCCGGAAGCGGATCTCGATTGTCGGGCGGCCTGCGCTTTACGATATTCGTAATATAAACATCTTCGCGTCTCCAGCCGATTTTTTCGATATTCCTGTTCAGGAGTTGTCCGCCGCGCCCAACAAAGGGACGCTTCTCTTCGTTTTCGTGAAACCCGGGCGCTTCCCCGACAAACATCACCTCAGCGTCAACGTTCCCTTCGCCAAAAACCAAATTCGGCTCTTGAAGCGGAAGGTTTTTGTCGCTCACTACTTCTTGAAAAAGTTTCTTCAATGCCTCTTCTTTGTCCATTTCGAAATTATATCCCTTCTGCACCGATAGAGAAAATCTCTTGCTTTTGGGGCGCGTGCGTGCTATTTTTTTTCCAGAACTCTGACGCAAGAAGAGGCGCTATGAGATTTGCGGGAACAGCCGAAGAACACAGAAAAGTTCTTGAATCGCGCTTTTCTGATCTCTCAAAAAGAGTGGACGAACTTAAAGAAAAAATTGCCCGCACCTTGCTTTTCGAAAAAGCATTTCGCGGTATCTTTTCTTCCTGGAGGGAAGACGACCCGGGAAAACATTCGGATGCTTTTTTCTTTTTAGACGGTGCCGGCGAGAGGGTTATTGTTGAAGAACTTCTTAAAGGCGAAGACCCTCGTGGATTCAAGGCTGTCCCCATCAAAGACCTAATAAATGGCGATTGTCCTTCGTGCGGGGCAAAGCACCCCGTAATCGGAAGGTATTTTCAAGAAGTCGATGCCCCCGAGGGCGACAGGTGGAAGCTGGAGCATCTCCTTCTTTGCCCAAGCAGTTTTTCGGCATTTACCATCAAAGCGCTTACCAGAACATCGGATCGTCGGTTCTAGCTCGGCCTCTCTTGCCGAGTTTTTTTATTTGAAATTAAAAACCCGCATTTTTGGCGGGTTTCTGGGCAGATAACAGACACTTCACAACTCGGGACCCCGGGCGGCGGAGTCGTCGTCTTCGGGGGTGGCTATTGCTTCCTCAACTCCCCTGGAGATGCCTTGATCTTCGAAGGCTTTTCGCGAGTCAAGATTTAAAATATGCAAGTCAAGAAGGCTGGCAAAGGCCCACCATCTCCCTGCCATCCTCAAGTCTTCTCTCTTGACCAAGGCGCTCTTGGCCGGAGCGCTCGCGACGCTAGCGGCGAGGGTCGCTACCGCCCTATAGGACTCTTTAAGCTCAAAAAGCGGCGGCGCCCCCCCAGAGAGGAGCTTCAACATCCGCAGCCTGATCGCATAATCAATCCGCTCCAAGTGGTCCTGTTTCGCCTCAGCGGCATTGGCTAGCAACGGTATCGCAAAAAAATCCTCCCACGACATACGAAGCATTTTTTCTGAACTAGCGGCACGAAATTCAGCTAAAATATCGCGAGGAGCCTTGGCCATCGTTTTCCCTTTCCTCAGTCTTTGCTACTTTGATTTTTATCACAACCACTCACCAGGGTCAAGTTCTTGTGCGCCCGTGAAGAATTGAACTTCAATCTCATCCTTCGGAGGGATGCATTCTATCCGTTGAACTACGGGCGCGAAAATTATCCAGCGCCTCTAATGTACCCTTCTGCGACTATTTTTTCAATGTAGTCCTTTCTTTTTAGTTTTTTCAGGCGCGCTTCGGTTCTTCTTGCCTCCTCAATCGAGGCGTATTCCTGTTTGAGCACCAGCCGTGGGCTCTGCATTCGCTTTGTTGTCGCCGTGTGACAAGCCTTGTGCTGCTTCATTCGACGATCAATATCAACCGTGCTTCCGATATAATACCGGCCGAGCTTGTCTTGAAGAATATATACGATTCCTTTCATGGTTATCCGCTCCGACGCCTTTTGGGGTCGGAGCCCCGGCCGCTTCGCGCGTCGGGGTTGAACTACGGGCGCGGTTTGTCGAGTTTGTGATAAAAAGCCTTTCGTTTCGGGGCGCTTTTTCTGCGCCTCCAATTCTCCCACTAGTATACTCAAGCGAAAAGGAAATGGTAAATCTCATATGCTCCACCGAGCGAAAACACTGCAATTCCAAGTCCGATAAGCGCTGATTGCCACGTATTCTTGTCGAGCGCTTTTTTTGCAACAAGAAGCAAAAGAATATATTGAGCCGCACCGAATACTCCTCCCACGAGACCGACTATACCCAAAAAGTTCTTGAGCCCGAGAGAGAATAATGCAAGGGGAGTAAGAAGTGCAACAAGAAGAGAGTGCGCTTTTGACATACGCAAGTCGCTTTCCATCGTGCTTTTTATTTCAAGTGCAAGCGGGATGTATGCGGCCCAAACGGCAAGTAGCCCAAAAAGAGCGATGATGGTCGTGATTTCTTTCCCGAACACTCCGGCCCATGAAGGAAGATCTATCCCTCCAGAAACACCTCCCGCAACCTGTGCCGTACTCATCACGAATATAGAATAGATTAAAAGCACCGTTAATGTTCCGGCGGCAATAAGAAAGCGAGGCGTCCCCGGACGCTTATTGGCTCTCCAGGCATTGAACATTGTTTGTGTCGAAACCCATCCGGAAACCGCGAAGAGGATTGGGCCGAAGGGTAGGGCAATGTTTTTTAAACTAAAAGCGCTTCCTTCAAAAATTGCGAACGGCTCTTGTGTCTTTGCGAAAAGGAAAAGTGCAATCCCGCCTGTTGCGAGAGCAACGAGAGATTCGCCGCCTGCGACTTTTTTTATTCCGAAAAAGAGAGGAACTGACGCGGCAATCCAAAACGCATAAATCGCAACCCCATTAAGCTCTGGGAAAAGAAAACTTAGGAACTTCTCGCCCAGAAGAAGATAGATAAGGAGGACAAGCGCGAGACCAAAAACAACAAGCAGAAAGGCGAATACGGCGTAGTTTTTCCCGAGAAATCTCTCAACGAGCCCGAAAAGACGATGCTCACCGTTCGTTTTCTCGAGAACCTTCCAGTAAAGAAGGTGTACGGAAGAGACAAGGGCTCCGAGGGCAAAAAGATAAAAAAAGCCGGTTGCCCAACCGGATACCCTAAAAAGCGCCGGAAGCGCAAAAATACCGGCCCCCATGGTCCCGGCAACCAGGACGCCAATTGTTTTTCCTAAATCGACAGCCTTCATGCGTCGCCCTATTGCGCCCTGTATACGATGTCTCCCTCTCTCACTCTCGCCTTCACCTTCATGCCAACCTGCTTGCCCTTCGGCGCAAGAGCGATTGGTTTGTGGTTGTACTGTAGGGATGCGACAGTCTGCTCGAAATCGGTCGTCGCACCACGGAATTTTATTTTTACTCCGGCACGAAACGGCTTCTTTACACGAAGCACGGCAACCTTAATGTGTCCGTAAAAATGGGTAACGACGCCCAAAACGTCTTCTTTCTTTTTTGTCGCCTTCTTCTTCACCGCCCGAACCGCTTTCTTTTTTGGCTTCTTCACGCTCTTTTTCCTCGGCACAAGTGCTTTTTTTAGTTTTTTAAATAGCTTCTTCATGCGGCTTCTTCGAGGTCTTTGTCTTCTTCCTGGAGAACCGCGATGAGCTTCTCGATAAGAGCCTTTGGGTTATCATCGAAAACAACCTTACCGCTCCCCCTTCTCGCCTCCTTCAAGATTTCGTCGATAAGATCCGTGGTCCCTCCGGTCGCAGTAAGAACCCCTTGGGGCTTTTGGTCTTCGAACGCGTCCGTAAACTCGTTCAGGGTTCCTATTCTTCCGCACGTTGTCACGATCGCATCCGCGGCTCGTGTGAAAAGAAGGTTTCGTCCTGAGTACCCGAATCCTGTATAGATAATAAGATCGTGATAGTCGACAGGAAGACGGTATGTTTTCATGTGATGCGCTTTTGATGAGGCGGGAGAAATGCCTATTACAAAACCTCCTGCTTTTTTCGCGCCTTTTGCGGCCCAATACGGAGCTCCTGTTGTTGCTCCGGTTACGAGCACCATTCCGTGCTCTGCGATAAGCCTGCCGAGCTCTTCTGTTTTCTCAAGCGCGTCGGGCGCACACATGCTCGTATCCGCAGAACCGGAAATAGCAATTTTGTACTTCAAATGATATACATCGTCGTGGTTATGTTTTTTTCCGTTAGTCGTCATGATTTCGATTATAGCATGAACTCTTCTCCGTAGCTTGGCACCGATGCTTGTACCGCAAGCTCATCTCTTATTTTTTGCGCAAGCACCATCGCCCCTTCTTCCTCTCCCTGAACGACGAATACCTCCTTGAGCGATCCCCTTCTTGGACGAAGCCAGGCCAGAAGATGTGGCTGGTCAGCATGAGCGGAATAAGCAGTTATTGATCGTATGCTGCATCTCACTGGAATTTCTTCTTTAAACATCCGCACTGTCTTTGCGCCGTCTACGAGCGCTCGCCCCATGGTTCCTGCCGCCTGATAACCAACTATTAAGAGACAGCTTTTTGGATCGCTTAAGTAGCGTCTTTCGTGATGCAGGATCCTTCCTCCGTTCGACATTCCAGAACCGGCGATAATAATCTTGGGCGGGTGAACGTTGTTTATTTCTTTCGATTGTTCGGCGGTAAGCGTGAAGTGTAGTCCTGGAAAGTTTAAGATATCGTCGCCGGCCCTCATCTCTTTTGTCACGCTTCTATTAAAATATTCTTTATACTTCTTATAAACATCCGTTAGTCGAATGGCGAGGGGGCTGTCTATATAAACTGGAACCCGGGGAACCCTCCCCTGCTCGACGAGTCCGTTTAAATGATAGAGAAGGTCTTGTGTTCGCTCCATCGCAAAAGCAGGCACCATGAGCACTCCGCCTGCCCTTACGGTATCCTCTATGGCATTCTCAAGCTCGCTCTCTCTCGTATCTGCTGAATCGTGAACCCTATCTCCGTACGTTGACTCTATAACGCAGTAGTCTGCCGCAGGAAGAGGGTCCGGATCGCGAATTACTGGGGCGGGAGCGTTTCCGAGATCGCCTGAGAAAATGATGCTTTTCCCCTCTGCGGTAAATTTTATGCTCGCCGAACCCAGAATGTGTCCGGCATCAAAAAACTCGACGACAAACGGCCCAATCTCAAAGGGACTGTGATAATCTTGTGTCTTCCATTGCGTCATCGCCCGAAGAACATCTTCTTCAAGATAAAGAGGCGCCCTCCCTTCTTCTTCGGCTTCCCTGCGAAGCAGGTGCTCTGAATCAAGCAGGAGAAGCTCTGCAAAGTCTTTTGTTGGGGGGGTAGAGTATATGGCCCCGTCAAAACCGCTCTTTACGAGCTTGGGAATCTTTCCGACATGATCTACGTGGGCATGCGTTATAAAAAGCGCTTGTACTGAAGAGGGGTTATACGGGAGAGGCTCAAAATTTTTTCTCTCCGCTTCTTTGTTTCCCTGGCTCAACCCGCAGTCGATAAGAATTTTCGTGTCACCGGACTCGAGAAGATAGTTTGCTCCCGTTACCGTTTTCGCTCCGCCGTAGAATGTTATTTTCATATCACTTATTATACAGGAAAGTTGGCGTGGTGGGCCTTGCAATGATTCTTCGTTTTAGAATAGAATGGCGGCAGCATCTGTTGTTTGTCAGGGAGCAAGATGTCGCGAAAGCCTCCAGTGAGAATCATTCGAGTCGGATGGCCGGCGGTCACCGCGTCTGTGCGTGGAGCTATTTTTCAATTCGGCCTTGATAAGCTGGGTCGATTAACTGTTTTTAAGCGAAACGAGAATCTCGCGGAAAACTCAAAGCCGTCTTTTGTTTCTCAGCCTGACTGGGAACGGGTCTGCGACCTCGCGAAGGAAGCGCTTCGCTCCTGTCCGGATCGTGCGAGCAATAAGCCTTTCGACCGAATCGAGCCACAAGAAAAATCGGACTACATCAATAATGCGCTTCGGCGCGGCAAGTAATAACCCGGATACGTCCGGGCCTTTAGTTTTTTTCGTGAAGCGCTTTTTTGAGTATTTCCTGATCGCTCCAGGGAATCTTCTTTCCGCGGGCAAAATGCATATACGGCTCGCTTCCTTTCCCTGTCGCGAGAACAACATCTCCCGCTTGAGCCAGAGAAATCGCTTTTTTAAGAGCTTCCGCGCGATCAATTAAGACCTCGAAAGATGCTGCTTTCTTCTTTCGCATCCCTTCGGCGATCGCGCTTACAACGTCTTCCGGGTTTTCATCGTAGGGGTCTTCGTTGGTTAAGATAACATGATCGCAGTTTTCTGCGGCTATTTCTCCGAGCACAGGTCGCTTCCACTTATCCCTTCCTCCCCCGCACGATCCAAGAACACATACAAGCTTGTGTCCTGCTGGTCGTACGGTTCTATAGATCGCTTGAAGGGAGTCGGGTGTGTGTGCGTAATCGACAATAACCGAAAATGGTTCGCGTGCGACAAACTCGACTCTCCCGGGAATCCCGCGAAAACGGGCGAGTCCTTCGTATATCGCGTTGTCGCCTACGCCATATTTCTTTGCGATCGCGACAGCTGCCGCAATATTTTCTTTATTGAATTTTCCGGGAAGAACGCTTTCCGTTTCGTGAGGAATTTTCACAAGGTGAGATACGGAGTATTCCGCAATCTCTCCACCCCGCACAAGCGCTTCTTTAAAATACGCCGAGGCTCCGTCATCGCTATTTAAAAATATTCCCGCGCCTTTTTTTGCGGCATATTTTAAAAATAAAAGCTTCGCGGCGCGATAGTTTTCAAACGATCCATGCGCTTCGATATGCTCGGGAGCAATATTGGTAATAAGCGCATCCCGCCAATCAATCCACCGATGCCTGAAGGAAGAAGTGCCTTGAGATGTAACCTCGATGAGCGCCGCATCGCATCCGGCCGCCACAGCCCTTCTTAAGAATCTTTGGATCGCGAACCGTCCAGGCATGCTGTTTCCGGTAAGGTTTTTCTCGGAGTCGTCTCCGATTTTTACCCTTATCGAAGAAAGAAGGGCTGTTTTTTTTCCTCCGGCTTCAAGCATAGCCGAAAGAAGCTCCAGGGTTGTGCTCTTCCCCTTTGTCCCCGTAATCCCGACAACCGCGACGTCTCGGGAGGGAAAACGAAACCACATAGCCCCGAAAAGGGCTAATAGTAAATGATATGTTTTGTTGAGTATCGAGACCTGAGAAACATATCGGATAGCTCTGATTTTTTTTATGGCCTCAAGCGTCATTTTTTTTCTTTCCGCCGCCGAGTGTCTTGAGTGCGCTTTTTAGGCGAACATCAAACCCGTGAAGCCCCCCCGGAAGACCTGCAACGATTTCCCGTACGGTTTCTTTTTTATAACCAAGACCGGTAAGCGCCTCGACGATGTCCGAATCTCCCTCCATCTCCACGATAGTCGAGTCGGGGTGTAGCGATCTTACCTTCGCCTTAAGCTCGAGAACAATGCGCTCTGCAATCTTTTTTCCAACTCCGGATGCTTGAGTCAGAAGGTCTGCCCTTCCTTCAACAATGGCCGCTTTGAGCTTGGCGAGATGTGCAACCTCAAGAACCGCGAGCGCCGATCGAGGACCGACTCCGGAGACGGTTAAAAGGAGTTCAAAGAAAGATCTTTCTTCCGCGTCGCTGAATCCATAAAGATCAAGCGCGTCTTCTTTTACGTGAAGGTATGAAAAAAGAAAAGCCTTTTCCCCTACCCGGGGGAGACGCTTTGCCGTAGTCGAGGTTGTCGTAAGCATCAAGCCCACCCCCCCCACCTCGACCACAACCTTATCTTCGTTTTTCTCTTGGATGGTTCCCGATACGAAATGTATCATTTTCTACATTATACGCCCCGAAGGCTTCCCTGCCCATCACGCGGCTTCCTGCGGGGGTCTTGTTATTTTTTGGGAGTGCGATATACTTTTTTCACAAAAGAACATGCCAATTACTTCATCCGCCAAGAAAGCGCTTCGCCAAAACGCTCGCCGGAAAGAGCGAAATGACGCCCGAAAAGACTCTTACAAGTCCGCAGTAAAAACTCTTCGATCAAGCATCTCGTTAAAAAAAGAGGAGGAGATCAAAAAGCTCCTTTCTGCCGCAAATAAAGCTCTTGACAAGGCCGCGAAAGGAAACACTATTGCAAAAAACAAGGCAAGCCGCCTAAAATCGCGGCTAGCTCAGCTGGTAACAAGATCCAGCAAGGCTTCTTCGTAATCAAGCTTCCCGTTCTTAATAAGAATGTCGTTTTTTGCGAAAAACGGCATTTTTTGTACCCAAAGCGATGCGAGCATGTTAAACAGCTTCGCGGGCGGTTCTCCTTTCGAAAGAAGCGTCTCGAGCGAAGAGAGTCTTGTTTTCGTGCTTTGCCCCTTAAGTCCCTGAATAACGCCCCAGAAAAAAGGTGTTTCTTCAATTCCAAGACTTTCCGCTTTTTCGAGAGATATGTTTCCCCCGGGAACGAACGCCAGCTTTCTTAGCTCTGTTACGAGCCCCCAGGAATCTTTTTCGTAGGCGCGGGAAAGGAGCCTTACCGCGCCGGGGTCGATCTGAACACGCTCCTCGGCTGCTGTTTTTTTGATAAAGGCAACCCATGCCTGTCCCGCAAGATGCGAAAACTCTTTAAAAAGCGTCGGCTCTTCCTCGAGAAAACTCATACTTTTAGGAGCACCGTCCTTGCTCGTTATAAGAACAACGCTTTTTTTTCCTTCTTGGACTGAGATCAAAATCTTCTTCAGCTCCTTCGCAAAAGCAAACCCGTCGGAGAGAACCGCCATTTTCTCTAAAGCAAACAAAGACTGTCCGCGAAGAAACTCTCTCAGGCGCTCCACCTCGCCCTCTTCTTCCCCGTCGAATCTCTCGATTGGAGCAGCGGGATATTTCCTTGAGAACTCTTCCTCGTAAAACCGTCGCCTCTCGCATCGACGATAGTCGTCTGGACCGGAAAGAAAAATGATCATAACTAAAACTCAAGCGGAACCTCTTTGGGTGGAATGAGGGAGGGATCTGTCGGTATGGTGAAATAAAACGTTGTTCCTCGGCCAAGCTCGGATTCTACCCACACCTTTCCTCCATGAGCATGAATGATGTTTTGTGCGATATAGAGTCCCAGTCCCGATCCGTCGGCTGCGGATTTTACCGCATTTCCCGCTCTGAAAAATCTGGTGAAAAGCTTCTGCAGGTCTTCTTTCGGAATCCCAATGCCGGTATCTTTTATGGAAACCTTTAAAAACGGCGCTTCATTTTTGATTTCAACCGTCACCTTCCCGCTTTGTGTGTTGTACCGGATTGCATTGTCGAGAAAGTTTGAAACCGCCATCGAAAGTTTATTTGGGTCTATGCGCACCTTCGAAAGCTCTTCCGGTGGTTTGTCAAAATAAAGAGCAATACCAACTCGGCGCGCCTGCGGAAGCGCCTCTGCTAATATCTTTTCGAGAAACGCCGAGAGAGACATTTCTTCAAACTGATAACCGAACCTGCCTTCTTCTATTTTTGAAATATTTAGAAGATCTTCGACTACTCCTCGAAGCTGTTTTACAGAAACCAGGGCATTCTCAACGAGCGTTTTCGTTGTCGCATCAAGCGCACTATTTCCTGCAAGCGATTCAAGCGTCCATCCGACGTTGGTGATCGGGGTGCGAAGCTGGTGCGACGCGACGGTGATGAATTCATTTTTTGACTTCACGAGCGAAGCCTCTCGCGTTCGATCTCGCACGATCTTCATAAATCCGGAAAGCCCTCCGGCGCCATCTGACACGGGAGACGTTATCGTTCGAAGCTCGAGATAGGGGGCGTCGAATGAAAGGTCTACGATCTGAGGGTACTCACCCGCTTTTGAGCGAGGAGTCATGGTCGGAGCAAGCGTCGGAAACAGGACCTGTACAAGGCGTTTTAGGCCTTGTGTTTCAACGTTCTGAGGCTCTATCTTTTTCCCAACAACCTCTTTCTGCTGAATTCCGAAGAGTCTTTCTGCGGCAGAGTTAAAAAACAGAATCGTGAAGTCTTTGTTGTAAACGACAAGCCCATCTTCTATTGCCGAGATGATGCTTTTGAATTGGTCTTTTTCGCTGCCCGCCTCCGCGGAATATATTGGCTGTTCATTCGGCCCTCCTGGCGGTCTTTTTCCGAGGAGAATCGTAACCAAGAAGAGCGCTGTAACCGCCGGAGCCGCAAAGTACCACGGGGCATAGAACAGGCAGAGCCCGGCCACAAGAATAAGCGCAAGGGCGGTTATAACAAAGAAAATAATTTTGTTTGTTTTCTTACTCATACGATTATCTCATTGCGTCTTTCTTTCCTCGGATAAAGTCGCGGAAGTTTTCTATAAACTCGACAAAAATCTGAAGCGGGAAGTCAATGAGCATGTTAAACAAGAAAACGACAACGTTAAACCGCGCGAGCGCCCTGATGATCCATGTTCCGATGGTGACAAACGGCATTACGACAATGTCCCAAAGAAAAGAAATGATTGTTGGCTTTTTCTCTCTCAAGCTGAGCTCGCTCGCTCGATTGTGAACCCTTACTCCCGTTGCGGCAACGAGCGACGTGAATATCACGAAAATAATAATATTTGGAATATTGAAGCCGGCGGAAAAAAGAGCGCGAGAAACTGCGAACATCAACGCCACGAAAAGTCCCGCGTAAAACAGGCGGACTACGGCTCCTCCGATTCCGAGCCGAGCCCTCGGCATAACCACCTCGTACGTCTGTCCTTCCCCGAACAAAACTTTTTTAATTTCTTCAAATACTAATAGTCTGTTTTTCTGTGGCGGCATACGAACGAAGAGAACTATCACAAACATGAGCAGGGGAGGGAAAAGAATGTTGATTGCCGTCGTCGTCGCTGAAAATGAACTTGTAAAATACTTTTCGAGCGGTATCTCGACCGCAAGAGCAACCGCGATCTTTGATATAAAAAAGGAAATAACCGATAGCAAGGCGAACTTCCTTAACCTTCGTTTTTCCTTGCTAAATCGCTTCTGATACGCGATCTTCACCCTCGGCTCAAGCTCTTGTGGGTCGCGTAGCGCTCGCGCAAGATCTTCTTGGCTTTCCGAAGAGGCCATGACGTCTCCAATAAGATGGAAAACGGTATTGTATCTATTCGCAAGCGCGAGAAAAGGAGCTCCGAGCTGGTTCTGGATGTAATTTTTCATCATTTTCTTTACCTTCGGCAGCGACGATGCAACCTCTGCTCCCTTTTCGGAGTCAGCCGCCTCAACCCAGTCGGGATAAATAAATCCAAGAAGACGATATTGTAGCTGATCAGCATCAACCCGAAGAAGCGCCTTCTGTACGGCAATAAAAAGCTGTACGCTAACCTCGTCGTCCGACATACTGTCTTTGTGGTGAACCGTAAGACCCTCTCTTAGGCTCGCAAACATAAATTCCGCAATAAGCTCGTCTGCGGCTGGCGGAAACAAACACTCTTCTATTGCGCTTGCGGTAATTTTGAAAACCCACTCTCCCATTTCGCGCGACATCTCCTCCTTGTCTTTTAGCGCTCTTCCGATGCTCCTATACGCGTTTATAATCCGCTGAACTTCCGCTATCTTTGTCTCCGGAACGGCATCGTTTGAAAGATGTCCGGCGCGAACAATGTCTTTTACGAGCGGCTCTGCTGCGTCTTGTTTCTTTTGCAAAGCAAGACGCCTGCGAAGCGTTCGCGCAATAAAATGCTTCCTTAAAAGATGCTCTTCTTGGTAATCAATAATATTTCTCGCTCTTTCGTAAAAAGAGGAAACTTGTGAGGCTACCTCATCTACGTGGATGCGCGGAATCTCTTTCGGCTCCTTTTTGAGTCGGAGGGCCCAATAGCGATCGCCCAGATCGCCCGCGGGAGAGGATGACATATGGATAAGTATACCAGCACTCGCGCCGGTATAGAAATCAGAACAGTTTCTGTGCTTTTGCGGTCCTTACGGCATCTTTCTTTGCTTTTTCGGAGGTCCCACCCTCCCTAAGAAGGCTCTTGAAGCCCATTTCTTCAAAATATTCTTTTTCTCTCTCGGTGTGTCCTCTATACAAAAGCTCCTCTGGCCTTGAAGAAATCGGCGCGTCCTTTCGAAGCTCAACAAGGTATTTTGCACGAAACGCATCGTCCTTGAAGGCCATAAACTTTTTGTATTTCTCTTCCTCTCCTCCTTTTTCAAAAAAAGATTCTATGTCTTCGTATTTTACAAGAATTTCCGCTGCGGTTTTTGGGCCGATTCCTGGGACGCCCTTCACATTGTCCGACTGATCACCAACCAGCGACTTAAAACCAACCACCTGTCTCGGAAAAACACCGAGCTTCTCTCGCACCCCTTCTTCGTTGTAAACCGTAAACTCTCCTAGCCCACCTTTCGGCGCAAGAACAACGACCTTGTCTCCTAAGACAAGCTGCAGGGCGTCCATGTCGCTTGTCACGATCACGACAGAAACATCCTCCTCTCTGAATTGATGGACAAGCGTCGCAATGAGATCGTCGGCCTCAAACCCGGGGGATTCGAAGACGCGAATCCCGAATGCGTCAAAAAGCTCGGGAGCTCGCTTTAGCTGTGAGACAAGCTCATCGGCGGTTTTTGGCCTCGTCGCTTTATATGCTTCGTATTCCTTTTTTCTGAATGTCGGCTCTGGCAAATCTCTTAAAACGGCAACGTAATCCGGAGCCTCCTCTCTTAGTATCTTGGTAATAATTTTTGCCACTCCGTAAAGTGCATTTACAACTTCTCCAGACGGGCTCGTGAGCGGAGGAATCGCGTGAAACGCTCGATGGAGAAGAGAATGAGCATCTACGAGAAGAAGTTTTTTCATGGTCGCTCTCATCATACCAGACGTCGTCTAAAACAACTTCGGCATTGCGATATTCCGCTCATTTCTTTTTCTCCCGTGAGAAAAAGTGATCCTAACCGCCTTTTTTGCCTTTTTCCAAAGCTCGGTGTGCTCCGGCCACTCGATAAGCACCACAGCTCGCGGATCTTGTAGGGCCTCTTTCTTTAGAGCATGATGGAGCGTTTTTTTGTTGAGCCGATACGCGTCGACATGATACGCACGATTGTAAACAATCTTCTTTCCGGTTGGAATCTTGTACTGCCTCATGAGAACAAACGTCGGGCTGGTTATCCGCCCCGAAAGCCCAAACGAGCGGAGCAGTCCCTGCACAAAAACGGTCTTCCCGCTTCCCAGGTCGCCCGAAAGCAGGATGACCCGTGCTCCTTGTTGCGCTCTCGCCGCGAGAAGTTTTTTTCCGACCTCACTCGCGAGTTTTTTTGTCTCCCGCGAAGAATAGGTGGTGTAATGCCGCATTTGTTTTTACAATAAAGAGAATGCTGCCAGCGCACAAGATGGCGACCCCAACGAGCGCTCCTGCAGGAGCATGGAGATTGCTTGGCACAAGACTTGCGCCATCAAGATATGGCGTCTCAACCACGCCAATCAGAGCTAAAATATTTTCTTTCCCGGGAGTCGGCTTTCCTGGTAGGAAAAAATTTTTTTCATAATTCAGGCTTTTCCCCTCGATAGATGTTCCGGGGAAGGAAGCTCTGACCACCATCGTTCCATCCGGACGAAAGAGCGCAAGCTCCTCGTCTGTGTTTCTAAATGAGAGGCGCGTTTCGCTTCGAGAAAAAACACGAAGGTCCCCGGGGGCAATCTCTCCAAAAAGCGCGGCTTTTTTCCCGCTTTTTGTGGTGAGACTCCACCCGACAAGAGAAACCACCTCCGTCCCGCTGTTTCCTATCTCGACCCACTCTCCTCGCGCATCATCTCCGATCGGATTCGTGAGGATTTCGCTTATATAGACCATGCTTGATCTAAAGAAGTCCTCCCTTTCTCTTGGTTCCCAGATGGTCGTATGCGGCAGGAAGCACAACACGGCCAGAAGGAGTCCTTTGTAAAAATCCTAAGCTCATAAGGTAGGGCTCGTAAATGTCTTCTATAACTCCTCGTTCTTCGGAAAGCGCAGCCGCAAGCGTTCCAATCCCGACGGGGCCTCCACCAAACTTTTCGATGATTGCGTTTAAAAGCTTCCGATCGTGCTGTTCGAGTCCGACTTCGTCTATCTCGAGGAGATCGAGTGTCTGTTTCGCCACTCCTTCGTCAATTTCTTTTTTCCCTTGAACCTCCATAAAATCCCTCGCTCGTTTTAATATTCGGTTCGCGACGCGAGGCGTTGACCTCGACGCTCTCGCAAGAACATTAACTCCCTCTTTCGAAACGGCTATTTTAAGAATCTCTGACGATCTCGAAAGTATTTTTTGGATATCGTTTTCACCGTAGTACTCGAGGCGAAAAATCGCTCCGAAACGAGAACGAAGCGGCTGGGACAGAAGATTCTCTCTAGTTGTTGCGGCGATCAGGGTAAACGGCGGAAGATCGATGGTAAGCGATCGGGCGCTCGGCCCCTTCCCTATCATCAAGTGTAATTTGCGCGACTCCATCGCGGGATAAAGAACTTCTTCAATGAGCCTGTTGATTCGATGCGCTTCGTCAATAAATAATATTTCGTGCGGCTCAAGGTTGGTGAGAATTGCGGCCATGTCTCCCATCTTCTCGAGAGCTGGTCCGGACGTTGTTCTCACGTTCGCTCCAAGTTCGCGAGCAACAAGGTACGCAAGCGTCGTCTTCCCGAGCCCCGCAGGACCCGAAAAAAGAACATGATCCATCGCTTCGCCTCTTTTCCGCGCGGCATCAATAATTATTCTTAGATTCTCTTTTGCCTTGCCCTGGCCAACATACTCCTCCCATGCGCGAGGACGAAGAGCCGAATCCATGCTTTGATCCTCGTTTGAAACGATCGGATCTGGGCCGTGCAAGGGATTGTTGTTCATGTAAAAAGTCTTTATTTTCTAACGGCTTCCGGGTATTGACATTTGCATTTCTTTATGATAAGATGCTTTCAGTTGATACTCGGTTCAAATCTGGGGGCGCGGGAATTATTTCTAGTTCTAAGGACGGTCTGGTCTCGACGAGACTCATCCTCGAAATATTTCTAACCTCTTTCAATCTACGAGAAGAGACTTGATTCCCTGACCGGAATTCGCCCCCAGTTTTGAGCCGCCTATCGGCAGAACATCCCCACTTCGGGGCTGTTTATTTTCTGCCCTTCTTTTGTTCTATCACGCCTTCTCTTCCCACACAATAGGCCCAGTGACAGACTCAACCTCCTCGAATGTGGTAATGCCTAAAAGCGTCTTTAGCACTCCGTCTTCCTGCATAGAAACCATTTCTTGCTTTTTGGCAAACTTGCGAAGCCCCACCTCAGACGACGAACTAAGCACTAATTCCTGAAATTCCGTTCCGCAGCGAAGGAATTCGAAAATTCCCCTTCTCCCCTTATAGCCAAGCATATTGCATTTCTCGCATCCTACCGGAAAAAACATTTTTATCGTTTCGTAGGGCGCACGGTCAACTCTTGATGGAAGTTTTTCAAAGAAGCTTTCAATTTTTTTCTTTAAGTCCGAAGGGGTAGGCACTGCCTTCTTGCAGTTTTCACAAAGAACTCGGACGAGCCTCTGGGCGATAATAAGAGAAAGCGCAGGGCCAATACTCTCCGCCTTCACTCCAAGGTCTACGAGCCGAGGAACCGCACCGACTGCGCTGTTCGTATGAAGCGTTGAAAAAACCATGTGTCCGGTAAGCGATGCCTGAAGAGCAATGTTGGCGGTTTCAAAATCTCGAATTTCTCCGACAAGAATGACGTCGGGATCCTGGCGCACGATAGCTCGGAGCCCATCGGCAAAGGTGTATCCGACCTCTGTGTTCGTCTGTGTTTGCTCAACCCCCGCCACGCGATACTCAATTGGATCCTCGATGGTTATAATCTTGGTTTCGGGGTTCACTAGTTTCCGCAAAAACGCGTAAAGCGTTGTTGTTTTTCCTGATCCGGTTGGCCCGGTGTTTAAAATAAGTCCATTCGGCCTCCGAAGCTCCTCGTCTACCAGGGCAAGGTCGTCCGCGCGCAGCCCCAGATGCTCAAGGTCGGTCATAATCGCAGCGGGGTCGAGAATACGCATAACAACGGTTTCTCCAAACTCTGAGGGAATAATCGAAACGCGCATTTCGATTTCTTTGTTTTCCAACTTAATAGTAAACCTCCCGTCTTGCGCCTCTCCGTGAATATTTATTTTCAGTCCAGAGAAAAGTTTTACGCGCGACACAAGCGATTCGTAATTTTTCGCCGGAAGTGCAGAGACAACATCGTGAAGCAACCCGTCAATGCGAAATCTGATGCGGGCTGTTTTTTCCTCCGCTTCGAAGTGAATATCCGAGGTTCTGTTCGCCATGGCTCCGGCGAGAATCGCCTCGATGAGGTTTGTGGTTGAAAGATGGCCAAAATCGAATCCTTCGATCTCCTTCTTTACGGTCTCAATGGTGGTAAGCTTCGCCAAGAGCTCCTCGAGGCGCTTCTTGGTTATTTCAACCTTTCCA
The DNA here is from genome assembly GCA_038063755.1 of Patescibacteria group bacterium. Taxonomy (GTDB): domain Bacteria; phylum Patescibacteriota; class Minisyncoccia; order UBA6257; family 2-01-FULL-56-20; genus JBBTUL01. The sequence continues at coordinate 9,484 of JBBTUL010000012.1, read as the reverse complement.
GTGATCTCTTTTGCTTCTGGAGGAATGAACTCGTACATTCTCCAAACTTGCGCGAGTCCGCTTTTCGAAACCACGAACATCTTCGCGTGGTAGTTTTTTTTCTCGAGCTCGCCTATGACTTTTTTTGTTTCTTCGAGGAGCGGATCATACACAATAACAGCGAGTTCGCTCGTCCCCATCTGGACCGCGGCAATATACGCCTTCCGTGCGTCTTCTTCGGAAATGAATTTCACCGCATCGATTGAGACGGGAAGCTTCCGAACATCAACGTACGGAGTCTTCCTGTCTTTTGCCCTCCGCTCAGCATCACGCTCCTCCGCTTGGCGATGGATGTCCGTAAGCTTTGCCTGAAGAATAGATTGTGGCGTCTCTGCCATTATCCTTTCATTCTACTCTTTTTGCCTTTCGCTAGTGCGCCATCCGCTTACTGCCGCGTTTCCCGGCAAATTTCTTTTTTTTCGTATAGTATTTATATGTGGCTGGACGCTCACGATCGAAGGGACGCGAGTCGATCCAGAATGTGTATACTGATATTTCTTTCTTATGATTATCCTTGGCATTGATCCGGGAACAAAACGCATGGGTTTCGGCGTTGTGAAAAAAGAGGGCTCTTTCCTCTCTCTTCTCGAAGCTGGAATTTTGGACTCCCCCGATGGCGGCGCTGTTTCTCTCGCCACAATCAAGAAACGTCTTGACTCCCTTTTCCTTTCCTATCGGCCGTCGGCCCTTGCAATCGAACGGCTATACTTCTCTAAAAACCAGAAAACAGCCATTGCTGTCGCAGAAGCACGCGGCGTCGCCGTACTCGCCGCCGAAGAAAGAGGAGTTCCCATCCTCGAATATACGCCCACAGAGGTTAAATCAAGCCTCGCGGGCTATGGCGGCGCCGACAAGAAGGCTGTTGCTAAGATGGTCCGCCTGATTCTCGGGGAACCGACCCTTGACCTTATAGACGATGCATATGACGCCATCGCCCTTTCCTTGGTCGCTTTTTCCGATCCAAAAACAAGGATTAAGGGGTATTGACAGCTACGTTTGCTCGCATATACTTCACCACAATTGATTCTCATAAACAATTCCGAGAACAAGAAACGAAAGGTCGTATCCTGAAAGATATAACAATGCAAGAATACGATGTTGCCCTTCAGGGTCTTTCCCTGAGTGACGAAGAAGAGGGTGTTACCCCTCCAGGGGGAGACGCCGGCGTTGACGACGGCGAGAACGATATCGGAGAACCTCTTGAAGAAGAGGTCGATGAGCCTCTCGGCACCGAAGAGAGCGAGGAATAAAAGCTTCGCTTTATCCATAGAACAAACGCGCCAGGAAATAGACTTTCCTGGCGCGTTTGTTCATAATTGGAACATGCGTCGCTTTTTTTCTTTTCTTCGTCGAGGGCAGAATTTCAATCGGTTCTTTCTTTTCCCTTTCTTTGTTTTTTTCTTTGCTTTTTCTCTTTTTTTGATTTTCCTTTTTCGCTCCCTTCCGACGATTGAGCAGATCAGGGCGCGAGAAGTAAGCGAGTCTACAAAGATATATGATAGGACCGGGGAGGTTCTTTTGTACGAAATTAACGCCGGAGAAAGGCGCACCGTTGCTTCTCTTGTTGAAATACCCGACCATCTCGAACAGGCGACTATCGCGATTGAAGACGAAAAGTTTTATACGGAGCCGGCATTCGATCTGCGTGGTATCGTTCGGGCTTTCGTCGTAAATCTGCGCCACGGAGAAATTCGTCAGGGCGGCTCTACCATAACCCAGCAGCTGGCCAGAAATGCTTTTCTGAGTCCGGAAAAAACCGTCTCTCGAAAACTCAGGGAACTTATGCTTGCTGTCCGCCTTTCAGAGAATTACACAAAAGATCAGATCCTTGAGCTTTACTTAAACGAAATCCCTTATGGCTCAACCCTTTACGGAGCAGAGGCGGCTAGTCGGGCCTATTTCGGAAAGCCGGTCCACGAAATATCTCTTCGGGAGTCATCAATTCTTGCAGCCCTTCCGCAGGCGCCAAGCTATTACTCTCCTTGGGGATCCCGAGCAAGCGAGCTTTTAAGAAGGGCTAATGTCGTTCTTAGAAAAATGAAAGATCTTGGCTTTATAACGGATGCGCAATATAAATCTGCTCTTTCGGAACCGGTTCGTTTCATGCCGCAATCAACACAAAGCATTAAAGCCCCTCATTTTGTTTTCGCCGTACAAGACCATTTGGTACAGAAGTACGGAGAAGATGCAGTGCAAAAAGGAGGACTTCGCGTTATTACCACGCTCGATTGGAATTTGCAGGAGATCGCCGAAAAAACCGTAAAAGAAGGGGCTGAAAACAACGAACGCCTCTACAAAGGGAAGAATGCTGCTCTTGTCGCGGAAGATCCCAAGACTGGCCAGATCCTTGCTCTTGTTGGTTCGCGAGATTATTTTGATATAAAAAATGAAGGAAATTTTAATGTCGCCCTCCAGGGCCTGCGCCAGCCAGGATCATCTCTCAAGCCCTTTGTTTATTTAAATGCGTTCATGAAGGGTTATACTCCGGAAACCGTTGTCTTTGATGTTCCAACAGAGTTCTCTTCGATCTCTTCGTGTCCGGCAAAGCCGGATTTCAGCTCTGATCCCCCGCAATGTTTCCACCCTGAAAACTTTGATCAGAAATTTCGCGGCCCCGTTTCTTTCCGTAATGCCTTGGCGCAATCTATAAACGTCCCCGCGGTTAAGGTTCTGTATCTTGCGGGAATATCCGACACGGTGCGCCTCATGAACAGCCTGGGTCTTGCTACGCTCACTAATCCTGAGCGATACGGCCTCTCCCTGGTCTTGGGAGGTGGGGCAGTTCGCCTTGTCGATCTTGTAAAAGCATATTCTGTTCTTTCTCAAGAGGGCGTCCTTCGCGAACAATCCTTTGTCATGGAAGTTCGGGATCGAAATGGAGAAGTTTTGGAGTCTTACATAAACAAAGAAAAGATCGTTTTGGAACCGCAGCTTCCTCGCTTAGTAAACAGCATCCTTACCGACGTTGAAGCGCGCTCCGGACTTCTTTCTCCAAGCAGTCTTGCGCTTACGGTTTTCTCGGATCACGAGGTTGCGCTAAAAACAGGAACAAGCAACGACTACGTTGACGCATGGGCGGTTGGATATACCCCATCTCTCGTTGTGGGCGTTTGGGCGGGAAACAACGACAGTTCGGCAATGCAAAAACAAGGATCGAGCATTCTCGCCGCGATACCAACTTGGAGTAAGTTTTTTGGAGAGGCGTTAAAGACGGTTCCTTCAGAAATTTTTTCAAAACCGGATCCTGTTTTTCCAGAAAAAAATATTTTGCGGGGAAACTACCTTGAGGGTAGCGAGGTTCATTCGATTCTTTATTTTGTCGATAAAAAAAATCCTCTTGGCCCCCCTCCGCAAAATCCGGCCTCTGATTCTCAATTCTTGCGTTGGGAATTCGGTGTTCTTTCGTGGGCAAAAGACAATCTCGGAATATTTTCTCCTGTTCAGCAGGATTCTGCCTCGGACATCCTCGCCTCTCAAAAACCCCTTTTTCCTCCGCAGATTACGGTTGTCCATCCATCCGAGGGAAGCTTTACGAACACAAATCCGGTTTCTATTGTCGCTAACTTAAAAAGCTCGGCTCCCATGAAGACTATTCGCGTTTATTTTAACGAGCGCTTAGTACAATCCTTCCTTGGCTCGTTTGGAACAAGCTATGAACTCCGTTTTTCTTTTTCTGCTCCTCTTTTTCCGCAAAACATCCTTTCGGTTGAAGCGGAAGATGAGTCTGGAAGCACTGGAAAATCCTTTTCTATCCTCTACTGATCTATCCCTTAAGAATCGGCATAAGGATATAAAAATACGATCCTTTTTGTGGGGCACGCAGTATTGCTGGTTTATTTTCTTCGTTTATTCCAAAAAATATTTCTTCTGCGGAAATGCTTTTTAGCCCTTCGAGTAAAAATCTCCAATTAAAACTCGTTTCTATCGCGTCTTTCTTACAGTCAATCTTTGCTGAAAGAACATATGTATTATCTCCTTGGTTCTTGCTTTTCGAAAAAAGCTCGATCGCTTTCTTCCCAGGAGAAATACGAACGGTAATTTCGTTTCCAAAATCGGCCATTATTCCAATGAGTTTTAGGGCGTTAATAAACTCTTCTCTTGAAGCAGTTATTTCTGCATAAAATTGTTTTGGCATTATAGCTTGGTAGTCAGGAAACGCTCCTTCAATTGTTCTTGAAATTATTTCGAAGTTTTCGCTTTTGAAAAGAATTTGGTTTTCGTCTTTATTTATTTTTATTTTCCCTTCGTTCTTTATAGTTTTCGAAAGTTCTTGTGCTGTTTTTAAAGGAAGTAAAACGCTCCATTCTTTTTTCTCGTTTGAAGAGAATTGGCTTTCTTGGAGTTTTTTTTCCGCTAATCGAAAGCTATCGGTTCCTACGAAAGTAATATTATTCAAACCGTATGAAAAAAGAATGCTGTTTAATTCTGGGCGAAGATCTGAAAACTGCGTTGCTGTAGTTGTCTGATCAAGGGCCTCTTTTAATATTTTTCCTTCTATTTCGAGCGAGGTCGTTATGTTTTTAATTCTTGGAATAATCGGAAAATCTTCCGAAGAAATTCCCTGAATCGAAGCTTGATAATTTTCTGTTTTTATTTCAAAAAAACTGTTTTTCTGTTCGACGTTTATTTTGTCTTGTTGAATATTATTTATAACTTGGCTTAAAATATTTGCCGGAGCTGTAAACGATCCTTGTTGAATTACCTTGCAAGGAATATAAAAAGAAATTCCGCTTTCAAGATTTGTTGCCGAAAGAGTTATTTTATTTTCGTCTGCTCGGACGAGAATATTTTTTAAAACGGGAAGATTATTTCCGTCATTTACGAAATGAGAAACTATATCCAGCCCTTCTTTTAATTTATCTCTTAAAATAACAAAGTTCATTCTCCTATTATTACTATTAGTTAATATATTATTACTGTTGTTACTGTACTATGGGAACTGTTGATATCTTTATGGAATGGTTCTTTTTCCGGGTTATACCTGTTTATAAGAAGAGTATTAAAGGTTCCTAATTTCTGTATATTAAATCCTTGATAAGATTGATTTTTTGGCTCAAAGAAGAATTCTTATTGATTTCCTGGGTTATTTTCTCAACAGCGTGAATTGCGGTAGTGTGATCTCTCCCCATCTTTTCCCCAATATATGGGTATGACATATCGAGGATATCCCGAAGAAGATACATGGCGATTTGACGGGGTTCAACGATTTCTTTCTTCCGAATCCGCCGCATAAGGTCCTCAGGAGCAACCCGGAAAAAGTCGGCTACTGCTTTTAATATTTGGTCATCGGAGACCCTTTGCGAGAAGTTTTTCAACGATTTTTTGATAACCTCTTCCACCTCTTCTTCTGTAAGGGGGCGTTTTTTTGTTTCTTGAGAAAAGATTATTTTATTTAAAACCCCCTCAAGCTCTCGGATATTTTTCTTAACTCGACGAGCAATAAGATCAATAATTTCATCGGTTAAAACCTGGTTTTTTTCCTGGAGCTTGCTGCGAATAATAGCGAGGCGCATTTCATATTCAGGATATCCTATGTCGGCGATGAGACCGCCCTCAAACCTAGAGCGCAGGCGATCTTCGAGCGTTGCAAGAGATTGAGGCGGGCGATCAGAAGAAATAATAATTTGTTTATTGTTTTCATAAAGAGCGTTGAAGGTATGGAAAAATTCTTCCATTGTTTTTTCTTTCCCGCTAATAAACTGAATGTCGTCGATAATAAGGACATCGCAGTCCCTGTATTTCTTTTTTATATCATCGATTCTTTTATTACGAAGCGCCCAAACAATGTCGCTCGTGAACTTCTCCGAAGAAACATAACGAGGACGAATTTTTTTCTGATATTTTTCGAGAATACCGTTTCCGATCGCTTGGATAAGGTGCGTTTTCCCCAGGCCAACTCCACCGTATACAAAGAAAGGATTATACTTTACTCCAACATCTTGAACGATTGCGCTTGCTGCCGCAAAAGCAAGCTCGTTCGACGGGCCAACAACGAAAGAATCCATTGTATAGCGAGAATTTAAATTACTATCTCCATCAACTTTAAACTGAAAGTCGATGCGGTTTTCAAATTTTTCAAATTCTTTCGAAGTTATTTTCTCGGGAGGTGGCTCCTGATGTTCTTGGCGAACGACAAACTCAATTTTTTTAGTCGAAGGATCAAATCCACGGATGATACCAAGGAGGTTTTTGTGATATTTATTCTCGACCCACTCTCGGGCGAAGTGGTTCGGCAAAGAAACATACATTACGCCGTCGTCTTTGTTTAAAAGACGACTGCTTTTTAGCCACGTTGCAAAGTTAGCCCTCGAAAGCTGAACCTCCATTTCGCCTAGTGTGAGCTGCCAAAGTTCTTCGAGATTCATTAGGTTCCATTGTACGGGTAATTCGAAAGGAGTCAAAAAAGTTTTTGAATCTTTTCTGTGGATTTGCTGTGAATAAATATTTCAGAGAAAAAATTTTACAAAAAAAGAGAAAGGTGATACAGTGGGTTGTATGTCGCAAACATATCAACCAAAGAAGAGGAAAAGGGCGCGAACGCACGGGTTTATTGCAAGACGCAGGAAGCCCGGCGGAAAAAAGGTTCTTAAACGGAGAAGAGCGAAGGGGCGCAAGAGGCTGGCGCTATAACGGAAAAAGGGAAATATGCTTCCTAGGATTCGCCGAACTCCGCTCGATTCATCTTTTTTTGAGACTATTCATGGGGGAGCGAGCTCTAAAAACCTAAAGCTCCTTTTTAAGAGAACGGAGAAAACCCCCGGAAGACTTGGGGTGGTTGTTTCAAAAGAAGCAGCAAAGCGCGCAGTAGACCGGCATCGTCTAAAAAGGCAAGTTGTAGCCCTTTTTGATCCAGAAGACATGCTCGGGCTTGATGTTTGTGTGATAGCAAAAAAAGGAGCAACAAGTCTTTCGTTTGCCGCCCTTAAAGAAGAGGTGTATGCTCTTTTTGGCGAAGCAAAAAGAAAAAAATGATTATTGGTGAATTTTTCAACGAAACCCTTCATCGCCCGCTTATTAATCTTTTGGTTGGGCTTTATAATACGATCGGATTTCAGGACCTTGGGGTTGCAATAATCCTTCTTACGGTGCTGGTCCGGCTTCTTTTGTTTCCGATCTTTCAAAAAAGCCTTAGACATCAAAAACAGCTGAAGGAGCTACAGCCAAAAATGAAAGAGCTACAGGAGAAGTACAAAAAAGACCCAAAAAAACAAACAACAGAAGTGATGGCTCTTTATAAGACGGCGGGAGTGAATCCATTTTCAGGGATGATCCTCCTTGTTGTCCAACTGCCAATACTTATCGCGCTCTACAGAATTTTTCTTCGCGGACTAAGCCCTATACCGATTTTGGATCTATATTCATTTGTTGATGTCCCGGCAGGAATAAACGCGACTCTCTTCGGGTTGATTAATTTAAACGAGAGAAGTATTCTAATGGTGGTCGCGGCGGCCGTGGCTCAGTACGTCCAGGGAAAGATCACCCTTGCAGCGCAATCGCAAAACAGCGCATCTTCTATGGATCGTGTTGCGAGATCGATGGTTCTCGTGGGGCCGCTTATGACCGTGGTTATCTTTTTCGGCCTACCTGCGGCAGTTCCTCTCTACTGGTTTGTCTCGTCGCTCGTCTCGGTGGTGCAACAGATGATCGTAAATAAAGAATCTTTATCACAGCATGCAGTGGGATCAATTCATAAAAAAGACAATTGAAGGAATGGGATTCGGGGAGCATACAGTTGAGCTTGACCTGGAGCATCACCACGGCAGTGTTTTTATATATAATCAACCACCAGCATTTCAAGGACACCTTCCTGAGCTCGTAGACGCGCTGAACCATCTTTCGCAGGTTCTTGCGCAAAAAGAGGGAGAACACCCGATGGTTTTTGATGTGAACAACTATCGCAAAGAAAGAGAGAAGCTTCTGGGAGAGCTTGCAAGGGCTGCGGCACGGAAGGTAAGGGCGACAAAAGAAGCGGTCTCTTTGCCGGCGATGAATTCTTACGAGAGACGCCTTATACACGTCGAGCTTGCGGCGCATCCGGACGTCATGACGGTAAGCGACGGGGTAGGAAAGAGCAGGTGCGTAACGATCCGCCTCGTAGACGGGGAGAAGCCTCCGCTAGGACCTCCCGAAGAAGAAAAGTAAAAGCCCCTTTCGGGGCTTTTACTTTTATGATGCTACTCCAAAGAGATGCTATAAAGAAAATTGTCGTATTGGTTTAGGAAATAAACCCTTCCGTTTTTTGTTTTCACGTCTGCTGCGTCGAGAGAGCTCGCCTCTTCGTCAAAAAGCGTGGTAATCGTTCCGGTCTCGATGTCGATGCGGTAAAAGCCGTCTTCGGTGCGGAGCTCCTTCTGAAAATACGCATCGGGGAGAATGGAGGATTCGAAGGCTCTTCTGTCGCGAGGAACGGCGCAAACAAGCCAAGATTTTTTCTTTGCCTTTACTCCCGCCTGTGGACCAAGCGTTTTTGTTTCGAAGGCGCACTTTGAAGGAAGCGTGACAAAAGAAAACTGCTTTTCAATATTCCCGCTGCTGTCTACAAGAGCAAGAGATCCCCCTCCGCGCGCGTTTCCAACAAAAACAATCCCCCTGCTTGCGTCCCTGTCCCATAGCGCGAGCGCTCCACGACCCTGCACTATTCGCGAAAGAATTTTTTTGGCGAGGTCAAAGCTAAAAACCGAAGTGTCGACAAGGGCAGAGGGCTTTTCGGAGAGAAAAATCTTGTCCGGAAAAATCCAAGAAGGAAAGAGTCCTTCGTGAGAAAAAGAAGAAAGGCTCTGCGGTTTTGCGGTTTTACTTTTCGTGTCCAGGGTAAAAAGCGACCAACCTGATCCCTTTGGCGCAACATATACAACGCGCAGGTCGGACGGGGACCAAGAAGAGCGGGCGAGATCACCGAGCGCTCTCCATGAGGACGACGCAACATCGAAGATTCCGACAGAAGTAGCATCTTCTCCTCGGAGAATCGCTCGACGGCTGTCGAAAGAAAAAGAAGCGGAGACAAGCGGAGAAAAAGGAGTTTTTCCGATCGAGACAATTTCTTGTTTCAAGACTCGAACAACGGTTCCGTCTGTCTGGATTGCGACCAGGGCTCCATCTGGTTCGAAACCATATCCAGCGACCGACTTCCCGATCTCGGTCGCAAGAGAGCCCGTTTTGGCGATAAGACCACCCACGGAGGGATCTGTTTGGCGCGGATCCTCTTGGGGGGGTGGAGGCGGAGGGAGGCTTCCACCGAGAGAGGGCTGTTCTTCGAAGGGCACCTCCGAGCTCCTCATACGAAGCCAAATTCCACCGCCTACAAGGGCAACGGCTAGCACCGCTATTCCCACCATGACGAGTGCGCGTTTCATTTGTTTAATTATTATAATTTATTGTTTTACCGATTTTCCTAGAACAGGATCATACACTTCGCTATAATAATATTCACCCTCTTTAACACACG
>JBBTUL010000011.1:0-138208 GCA_038063755.1 Patescibacteria group bacterium | reverse complement strand
GGTAGAGCAGCTCCCTTTTAAGGAGACGGTCCCAGGTTCGAATCCTGGTGGGGGCACACGCCTCGGAAGACACAACCGTATTTTAGGTTTCTTACTCGCTTCCGGCGGTAAGGAAACGCCTGCCTACCGGTAGGAAGGGTCCCAGGTTCGAATCCTGGTGGAGGCACAAAAGGATTGTCCTCCCGAAAACATATGACAAAAACAATTTTTCTTGACAGGGACGGGGTTCTCGTAAGGGAACCGCTTTTTGATCCTGCTATTGGATCGGCTTCGGAAGCGATAGACACCTGGGAAAAGTTTGAAATTTTGCCTGACGTTGCAAATGCGTTTAAAAAATTAAAAGGAGCAGGCTACCAGATTTTAATTATCACGAATCAAGACGGAATAGACGACGGATTTATCAAACCAGATATATATGAGGAGATGAATAAGAAGTTACTTCTCTTTGTCGAAGAGAATGGCGGAGAAAAAATCGAGAAGATTTATACATGCCCACACTCCGCAGGAGGGACATGTAATTGCCGGAAACCGAAACGGGGCCTCATCGACGAGGCGTTAAAAGATTATCCAGAAATTGATCTTTCGAGATCGTGGTTTGTAGGGGATCGCACCACAGACATAGAGCTCGGAAAACTTATTGGTGCAAGGACCGTTTTCCTTCAAGCGAGTCATGATTTACAAAAAGGACTTTTTCCCGAATCAATCGTGACGAATCTTGAAGGGGCGGTTGATTTTATTTTGAACAGCCGGTCGTAGGCACAATCAGAGAAGGTGTTCAGGCGCGATATTCTTTACGTGAGGATTTCTTTTGCTATAATTGATCCAGTTTTTTCCTTGAGGAGATAGGCGATGAGCAACTGGTCTTGGGGTGGCGGTTGGGTTGGTCAGATTGACTGGAAGAAGGTTGAAGAGGAGTCGAGATACCGATCCAACGAAAAACCTTGTTCGTCAGTTAGCCCCGGGGTGTCGAAAGAGAAGCGAATAGTAAAATCTTGGAAATAATCGTCACCTAGCAATCACCCTCGATTCATTCCCCCCGGCTCTGCGCCGGGGATTATCTTTTGTGTATAAGGTTGACCATGTGCCCATCATTCGGTATGATAGTAAGCGTTTTATATGAAGAGAAATTCATCGCTTCTTCTTGTGCTTATCATTCTCCTTGCCGTTGCGGCAGGGGTATTTGTCTATCCGAAAGGGATTGGGTCAAAATGGCGCGAGTGGCATCTTGGGCTCGATCTGGTTGGCGGAAGCCATCTTATTTACAAGGTTGATCTTTCAGAGGTAAAAGACACTGAAAGAGATTCGGTTCTTGCCGGTCTTCGAGATGTAATCGAACGGCGCGTGAATCTTTTTGGCGTGAGCGAGCCACAGGTGTATCTCGCGCGATCCGGAAACGAAACGAATCTTGTTGTAGAGCTCGCCGGAGTAAAAGAAATTAGCGATGCAATCAGGCAGATAGGGGAAACGCCCATGCTTGATTTTAGAGAGGTTGCCGAAGCGGGAACTTCAACGGAGTTCATCCCGACCATACTGACGGGAAGGTATATTTCCGGCGCGCAGCTTTCGTTTAACCCGACAACCAATGCCCCGGAAGTTTCGATCACCTTTAACGACGAAGGAGCAAAAATTTTTGAGGAATTAACCGGGAGAAATGTCGGGAGGCCGCTCGCAATATTTTTAGATGGAGCCTTGATAGAAATGCCGACGGTGCAGCAGCAAATTTCAGGAGGACAAGCTCAAATTACCGGAAAATTTACAATTCAAGCCGCACGGCAGCTGGTTGAGAGATTTAATGCGGGAGCGCTCCCGGCGCCGGTTACTCTAATTAATCAGCAGACGACAAGCCCAACGCTTGGAACAGATTCTTTGAAGACCGCGATCATTGCAGGGATCGCCGGAACGCTTCTCGTCATGCTTTTTATGCTTATTTATTATGGCTATCTTGGGCTTTTTGCGGTTATCGCCCTTCTTGTTTACATTGCTTTAACCCTTGCGATATTCAAGATCGTTCCGATTACCCTTACGCTCGCTGGACTTGCCGGTTTCATACTTACCATCGGCATGGCGGTTGATGCGAATATTCTTGTCTTCGAGCGTGTAAAAGAAGAGATGAAAAAAGGCTTTTCGCGCGCGGCGGCGATGCACGAGGGATTTCGCCAGGCATGGCCTTCAATACGAGATTCGAATACTTCGACCATCATTACCGCGATCATTCTTTACTTTTTCACATCGAGCTTCGTCAAGGGGTTTGCGCTTACGCTTTTCCTGGGAGTTGTAGTGAGCATGTTTAGCGCAATAACCACAACGAGGCTTTTGCTAGACGTTTTTGCAAAAGATAAAAAAATCCACAAACACAACGAGTAAAAAATGTTTCGTATTGTACAAAATAGAAGGGTGTTCCTTGCGATATCGGCGATCCTCATCGTTGCATCCATCGCTGCGGTAGCGTTTTTCGGTTTTCGAGAGGGAGTGGACTTTAAGGGCGGCACGATGTGGCAGTTTCGCACGGGCGACGGAGACATAAACAAGGCCCAAGAGGTACTGACCGCAGAATTTAAAGGGACCGAAGTTAAGTTAAGCTATGCGAGCGACGGGAGCGTGCTCGCGAGATTTCCCGAGATAGGAGAGGCAGACCACCAGAGGGCGCTTGCGGCACTTCAAGCGAGATTCCCGGCATTTGAAGAGCTTTCATTCCAGTCGATTGGTCCATCGGTTGGAGCGGCACTCCGAAACCGCTCACTGCTTGCCATCGTTCTCGTCCTTATCGGTATTTCTCTTTACATCGCGTTTGCTTTTCGAAAGGTTTATCAGCCGATCAGTTCGTGGAAATACGGTTTCGTTACTTTGTTTTCTCTTTTTCACGACGTGGCGATTCCGGCGGGCCTACTCTCGGTTCTGGGAAGATACGAAGGGGTAGAAGTAGATAGTAATTTCGTTGTCGCGCTTCTCGTTGTTATGGGATTCTCGGTGCACGACACGATCGTTGTTTTCGACCGTATTCGAGAGAATCTCCTTAAAGATCGAGGAAGAGAGGATTTTTCCGATGTTGTAAACACGAGTATCAATCAAACCCTTGCCAGGTCAATAAACACCTCGCTAACCCTCATTTTAGTCCTCCTCGCCCTATATTTTGCCGGTCCTGCATCTTTGGAGTTTTTCATTTTGACCCTACTTGTCGGCGTGACGACCGGAGTCTATTCCTCAATTTTCGTTGCAAGCCCGCTTCTCGTGGTTTGGCAGAGGCTTTCTCTGAAGAAGTAGGTTCGGTAGTGAGAAGCTTGTTTCTGCGTGATCTGGGCTTGACAATAGAAAAGGGCCGATTTATAATGATAAACGTTAAATCAAACAGCCAAGATTCATGAGTTCATTTCAAGCGAAGGTATTACAGCAATTATTTAAGAATCTCACCGATCGCCAAAAAGAGGTTGTAGCGGGGCGTTTTGGTATCGGAAAGAATGGACCAGTTGAAGGAGAAACTCTTGATGCGATCGGGAAGCGGTTTGGGGTGACTCGAGAAAGGGTTCGACAAATCGAGGCCTCCGCGCTTAAGGTTATTGGAGATGCTGCGGTAACGCATCCGCTTGTACAAGACGTTTTGAAGCAGGGGAAGAAGTGCCTCAAGGACGTTGGAGGAGTGATTCGAAAAGAAGCGATGGTCGGAAATCTTCAAGGTTCATACGAAGATCTTCACGAGAATCACCTTTCCGTTTTACTTGCTTCGTCGAAAGCTTTCCACGAGCACAATGGTGATGACGAAATTACTCCACTTTATTACCTCGACGTACCATCGCTCAAGAAAGCGAAGGCATTTATAGCGCAGTGGGCAAGCGCCCTCAAAGCGCAAAAAGCGAAAATCTTAAATGGCGGATACCAAGCCGAATTTAAAAACTTCATTAAGGAAAAAAAGATAGTTCCTGCACATGCGGCAGAATACGCGAGCATCTCGAAGAGAATCCACAAGAACTCTTTCGGTGATATTGGTCTTTCCGACTGGCCGGAGATCAATCCGAGAACAATTCGCGATCGAATCTACGCGGTGATGAAGAGGAATCAGGAACCGGTTCATTTCGAGGACATCGCAAGTCTTATCAATAACGCTCGTTTTGACATGAAGGTTGCCATTGCCTCAACGGTGCACAACGAGCTTATCAAGGATTCTCGTTTCGTGCTTGTTGGGCGGGGTATCTATGGTCTTTCGGAACACGGATATGAACCGGGAACGGCGAGGGAGATCATAATGAAAATTCTTAAAAAACATGGACCCTTGAGGTCAAATGAGGTCGTGCTTGCCGTGCAGAAGGAGCGACTCTTCAAGAACAACACCATTCTTGTTAATCTTCAGAATCGAGAGCACTTTACGAGAAAGGAAGACGGTGCATACGACATCAAGGAAGCGTAGACACAAAACAAAAAGCCCCGGAACGGGGCTTTTTGTGTTTTCTGCGTTCACACAACAAGGCTGACGATGGTATAATAATGACAAATGTTTTTGCTTGACTTCATCGCTTCCATTTGGTGGATCATCGTGTTTGTGATTTTTTTCCCAATCGCCAGGAACGCGTGGATGTCGTGGCGTCAAGAAGAATATAAAGGGAGAATCCCGTTCGTTCTCCTCGAACTTCATATTCCAAGAGAAATCAAGAAAAGCCCGAAGGGCATGGAACAAATTTTTTCCGCGATACACTCCCTCAGAAACGCTCCGGGAAACCTAAAAGAATGGTACTGGGAGGGAGAAGTTACTCTGTGGTTTACATTCGAAATGGTAAGTCATGGCGGTGAGATTCATTTTTATGTAAGGACCCCAAAGAAGCACAAGGAGCTGGTCGAGGCGGCGTTTTTTTCTTACTACCCCGATATCGAGATAACACAGCCGGAAGAATATCTCGACTCGCTTCCTCGGAACATGGGAGAGGTGTACGAGCGAGGGTATGAGCTATGGGGAACAGAACTTATTTTGGCGAAGAGCGCTGCGTATCCGATAAAAACTTACCTTGACTTTGAGTCTCCCGACGAAGACAAGCAATATGATCCGATTTCCGCGTTTCTTGAAGTCCTGGGAAAAGCAAAGCCCGGAGAGTTTGTCGGCATCCAGATTATTGTTGCTGCCCTCGGTCCTGATTGGAGCGTGCAGTTTGAAGGACTAATCGACAGCCTAAAAGATCGAAAGGAAAAAATGCTTCGGGTGAAAAAAGGAGGAGGATCAAGCGTTGGAACCGCCGCGGAGTTTCCGGGTGGAATTCTTCCGGCATTCAGCGTCGTCAAAAAAGTCGCAGAGGCAACAAGCCAGGAACAAGCGCTTGGCCGTGCCTTACTGCAGCGTACGCCAGGAGAAACAGATGTCCTGAAGGCTATCGAAGAAAATCTTTCTTTTCCCGCATTCGAGACGAGAATTCGCATCATGTACATATCTCCGAAGGAAATATTCTTGGAAAACTTCCCCAGAAGAGGAATTAGCGGAGCTTTCAACCAGTATGCGGCCGTCAACCTGAACTCATTTCGAAAAAACACACCGGGAGTCGAAACGCGCGGACAAATTTGGGACTGGCCTCATATATTCTCAAAGTATCGTGTTCGTTACCGAAAACAAAGAATGCTTTCGAGCTACCGGAGTCCTCGACTTCCATCGAAGATGTTTACCTCAAAACTTATGACTTCGTATCTTTTCGGATGGAATTTTGGAGCGAAGAGCTTCCCCATGAACATCCGTTGCCTTTCATCGTTATTTCATCCACCGACATTTTTGGTGCTCACCGCACCTCATATTAAGCGCGTCGTCAGCCGAAAGGCTGGCCCGCCTGCCGGACTTCCGATCTACGGCGAGGAAGGAGCAATGGATCGATTTAATTAAGAATCTCATAGAGACACATGCAAGGACTTCAAAGTTTTTTCGAGGGATTTAGCGGATTCTTTATTTTTTTAAAAATCGTCTTTATTGTCTTTGATGTTGGGCTTGTCGTGATTTTGGTTTTCTCAATTTCCGGCCTCTTAAAGTTCAGACCAAATTTTGTTTTTAACCCGGCCAAGCACAAGAGAAAGAGAACATTGAGAAGCGCCGTTATCGCAGAGCGTTGGAGTGAAATCACGAAGCGCCTCGAAGGCGGATCTCTCGATGCTGTAAAATTTGCGATAATCGATGCCGATGGACTTGTAGACGACATTTTAAAACAGCTCGGCCTTCCTGGAGAACATTTCGCGGATAGACTTGCCCGACTTACCTCAGATGAACTGAAGTCGTTTCCGCGTATTTGGCGAGCTCATCGCGTTCGCAATGATCTTGTCCACAGTCCAGGGTTTGCTGTTTCTCAAGATGATGCCAAGGAGACAATTGGCGATTACGAAGCATTTTTGAAGGAAATCGAAGCAATCTGATGCCAAAGGCGAATCGAATACAGATAATCAAATATGCTCCGCCCCCGACGGATTTGCCGATATACGGCAAAGTAGACACGAGCGAAGTTTCTTTTATCGGAAGAACGAATTACGTTGCGGCGCTTGAAGAGAAACGTTTCATTTTTGGCATCAAACGGAAAGATCGGCGACGTCATATGTACATAATTGGAAAAAGCGGCGTTGGAAAGACGAAGCTGCTTGAACTTATGATGCGCCAAGACATTGCGCAAGGATACGGTCTTTGCCTCATTGATCCGCACGGAGACGTTGTCGAAGCGACGCTTGATTTCATTCCCGAGAATCGGATAGGGGATGTAGTCGTTATAGACCCATCAGATCACGCGTTTCCGGCATCTTTCAATCCGCTTGCAAATGTTGATCCATTGTTTAAGCATCAGCTCACTCAGGGCCTGATTGAAGTAATGGAAAAACAGTTTGGCGCGAACTGGACGCCGCGTCTTGAGCACGTTTTTCGATTCACGGTTTTAGCGCTCCTTGATTACCCGCACGCCACCATGCGAGGTATGATTTCTATGCTTACTGACCGGAACTATCGCCAGAAGGTCGTCGAATACATCGAAGACGACATGGTAAAGCGTTTCTGGGCGATCGAATTTGCGGATTGGTCCGAAAAGTTCGATACCGACGCGATTATTCCGCTCGTAAACAAGCTCGGACAGTTTCTTTCAGATCCAACACTGCGAAATATTTTCGGACAAAAAGGGAACAAAATAAAACTTGAGGAGCTTATTCAGCAAAAGAAGATTATCTTGATCAATCTTTCTAAAGGGAGGCTTGGAGAAGAGAACTCAAGTTTTTTCGGTTCGATGTTCATTACCAAGATCAAGCAGGCTGGTATGGCTCGCGCTGCCTTGCCCGAATCCGAGCGTCACGATTTTTATCTTTATGTCGACGAGTTTCAAAACTTGGTTACTGAGACATTCGAGAATATTCTCTCGGAGGCCAGAAAGTACGGCTTAGCACTTACCGTTGCGCACCAATATATGGGACAGCTCCTGCCGCGCGTTCAAGCAGCGGTTTTGGGAAACGTAGGGAGTATTGTGATCTTTCGCGTGGGAGGGGATGATGCCGTGACGCTTAAACCAGAAATGGCTCCGATCTTCGACGTAAAAGACATGATCAATCTTGGGATGCGGGAATTTTATATTAAAATGACGATTGATGGAGAGTCGTACGATCCTTTCTCTGCCGAAACGCTGGCCGTTCTTGATCCTCCACATCGTTCGTTTAAGCCCGAAATCCTTGCTCAGTCGCGAGAAAAATATTCTATTCCGGCTGATGACGCGCGACGACTTATTGCAGAGGAAGAGTCGACTATTATTCGGAGTGCGCAGGAAAAGGCAATTATCGAAGGGAAGGGTCATTCGGCGATACAGTCGAATCTTCCTCCGGAGCCGCTTATTTGAGGGTAAAGCGTAAATAGCTGAACGCGGAATGTAAAAACTCATGAGTAGTGAAATCAAGGTTTGTCAAAACTGCCATAAGGATTTCACGATCGAATCCGAAGATTTCGATTTCTATAAAAAGATAGACGTTCCGTATCCGACCTGGTGCCCGGAGTGTCGCCTGAAACGTCGGCTAAGATTTCGCAACGAGCGGACGTTTTATCGCCGCAAGTGTGATTTGTGCAGGAAGGATATGATTGGAATGTATCCACCCGATACAGAATTTCCGGTCTATTGCGTAAGGTGCTGGTGGTCTGACGGATGGGATCCGGCCTCATATGGGCGTGATTTTGATTTTTCACGTCCATTCTTTGATCAACTTCAGGAACTCATGAATAAGGTGCCGGCAATATCGAGTATGAACGACGATGGTGTTGGTAGTGTGAATTGCGAATATACCTACGATTGGGCATTTAGTAAAAACTGTTATCTTGGGGCTTGTGGTTGGTACGTCGAAAACGGCCTTTATATGTACATCGTGAATCATGCGAAGGACATTATGGACGCATGGAATGTAAATAATTCCGAATTGATGTACGAAAGCATTAACTGCGATAAGTGTTATAACTGCAAATATTGTGAACTTTGTTTTGACTCAAACAATTGCGTGTTCGGGTTCGATCTTAGAGGATGCTCTGACTGTGTTTTATGTGTCGGTTTGCGAAACAAGCGATATTGCATCCTTAACAGACAGTACGCTAAGGACGAGTACGAGAAAGAGCTTGCGAAGTTGAATCTCGGAAGTCGTGCGGGCATCGAAGCGAACAAAAAAATGTTTAGTGAATTTAGTCTGCAGTTTCCGCGAAGGTACACACACGCCCCCAAAACAACCAACTCCTCGGGGTTCTTTCTTCTTGAGGCAAAATCGGCAAAACAGTGCTTTTACTGTTTCTCGCCAATCGAGAATTCATCCTACATTGTCATAAATGATCGAGCCAAAGATTCGTACGACTGTATTTACACCGGAAACCCGGAGTTGTGCTATGAATCTGTTACGCCCGATAACTCTCGGGGAAATAAGTTTACGGTATTTTGCTGGAAATGCGTTGATGCGGAGTACTCAAATAACTGTCATTCGTGCACGAACGTGTTTGGTTCAGCGGGACTGAAGCATGCCTCCTACGCGATTTTGAATAAAAAATATTCAAAGGAAGAGTTTGAGACATTGAGAGCGAAGATCGCTGAACATATGAAACGAACGGGGGAATATGGCGAGTTTTTTCCGAACAAGCTTAGTCCGTTTGCGTACAACGAATCCGCGGCCCTTGATTGGTTTCCCGTTTCAAAAGACGAAGCGTTGCGACATGGAGAGCGCTGGAAGGATGATGAAAAAAAGAATTACGCGATAACGAAGAAGCCCGCAGAGCTTCCTGACTTGATAACCGAGGTTCAGGATGACATTGTAAATGAGGTGATCGGTTGTAGTCATGATGGTGGGTGCGGAGAAAAATGCACAGCCGCCTTTCGAATCGTTCCCGCAGAACTTCAGCTTTATCGGAGGTTTGGTGTTCCTCTTCCGGTTTTATGTCCGAATTGTCGCTATTATGCGCGGTTTAAAAGAGTGAATCCTCCGAGGTTATGGAAGCGAAGTTGCGACTGTGGTGGTCCGCAATCGACAAGCGGCGTGTACAAAAATACCATCCCTCACTCACACGGGAATACTTCTTGCTTCGCAGAATTCAAAACCTCCTACGCCCCCGGTCGCCCCGAGATCGTGTATTGTGAAGGTTGCTACAATGCAGAAGTAGCATAGTATACTGAACCCTCGACTTCGGGTCGGGGTGAGGCTTGCTATAATGCGGAAATTGCGTAGGAGTTATTCTGGCTTTCGGATAAGAACACGTTCGATCTGGCTTCTTCCAGCTTCGTGAATTTCGATCTCGACGCCATCGTACTTGAGCACCTCACCGACCTTCGGGAGATGCCCGAATTCATCGAGCAGGAAACCATTTACGTTTCGGTGATTGGGAATGTTCGTATTGAAGAATCTGTTCAAGAACGAAATTTGAGTTTGACCGTGTACAAGAACTTCCGTTTTTGATACGCGCTTGACGAGTTCGGGAGCGATGTCTCTTTCCCCAACCGTTTCTCCGACGAGCTCTTCAATTACGTCACGCAGCGTGACAATCCCGCTTACGTGTCCTCGGCCGTCTACAACTATCGCAAAAGATTTCTTTTTTTCTTGAAAATCTTTCAAGAGATCGTCTCCAATCCGACCCTCCGGAACGATGAGCGGATCTTCGACAAGGGTCTTAATTTGCAGGCCCTGTTCATCTTCCACGAGATGCTTTAAAAGCGTTGACTGACGGGCAATTCCGACTATTCTGTCGTGGGATCTTTCGTATACCGGTATTTTTGAGTAGCGGCATGCGACGATTTCATGGGCAGCTTCGCCAATTGTTCTATCCCCGTCGAGCATGAGAACGAAGGGCTTTGGGGTCATCATGTCGACCGCCGTAATATCCGCAAGCTTAAACACGCGCTCAATAATTCTTGTCTCATACTCCCTAATAGCCCCTTCCATTCCGCCGATACTTGCAAGATATGCGATTTCTTCCGCTCGAGTGATGCGCCGCTTCCCGTCTCTTCGAAGGGCGGATTTAAGAAGTTTTGTGACAAGAAAGGTGAGAGGGCGGAAAACCTTTGAAAGAACTATGATTGCCGGTGCGGACCACAATGCAATACTTTCAGCATATTTTTCGCCAATTCGTTTTGGGATGATCTCACTTGAGACCATGATGACGAACGTAAGGACTGCGGCGAAAAGCCAAACCCAATGGGCGCCAAGTGTTTCTTCTGCAACTGCACCAACGACGACGCTTCCTACGACGGTTATGAGATTTGAAAGGGAGGTGAGAGTTGTAATTGCCTCTTCACTCGCTTCTTTGAGATGAATGAGTGCTTGCGCTCCCTGAGAGCGACTTGTTTTTTTGAGGAGGAGTTTTGCTCGGTGAAGGGGAACGGCAAGAATTGCCGCTTCGGTCATAGAAACTATAAAGTTTAGAACTACGATCAGTGCTATTCCAAGTAAGAGCATAATACCTATTTTTAGTATAGCAGACCTTGCCTCTGTTATAATCGATCTTGATGGTTACGCAGAAAAAAATAAAAAACAAAAAGGCGAAGAAAGCCCAAAAAGCTATCTTTTTCGGGACGTTTGACGGTATCCACGAAGGGCACCTTCGCGCGCTTCGTGAAGCGAGGTGTTATGCCGAGAGGCTCTTCGTGGTTATTCCACAAGACTTCGTGGTAAGGAGGCTCAAGGGACACCCTCCAGAGAGAAACGCTCATGCGCGAGCCCGAGCGCTTCGAAGAACAAGCATTCCACATGCGGTGTATCTTGGAGATAAGGAAATTGGTTCGTATGAAATTATTCGAAGGATCGACCCGGATCTCATTTGCTTCGGATACGATCAGAAAGACTTGCGAAGCGACATTTTGAAGAAAATGAAAGAGAGAGTTCTTCCGCTTGTGTCACTCAAAGTTTTGCGCCCCCATCTCCCAAAGGAATTTCATACGTCCATTCTGCGAAAAGGTGACTCTAAAAGAAAATAATGTATAATAATCATATGCCGGTTGAGAATACCCAAAAACTTCAAACTTATTTCTTTTTCGGATTTTTGCTGATTATAGGAATGGCGTCGTTTTTTGTGCTTTTCCCGTACCTTGGCGCCGTCATTCTCGCCGTGACTTTTGCAATCATTTTTCACCCACTTTTTTTCTGGCTTACAAAGATGTTTCGAGGATTAAAACCGCTTTCGGCGCTTGTAACAGTTCTTTTAGTGCTCCTTATCGTCCTCGTTCCGCTCGTAATTATCGGGGTTCAAGTGTTTCAGGACGCAGTTGCGCTCTATTCCCACATAACCACAAACGGCGTGACAGACACTCTTTTAGGGCTTATTCCGGACCGTGTCCAGGAGATAATTTCAAGAACATCATTCAACATCAATAACGAGGTTGGAAACCTGTTGAGTGGGGCGGTCAAAAGCCTCGGATCGCTCTTTAGCGGAACCGTCGGCATTCTGATCGATTTCTTCATTTTCCTTATAATTTTCTACTATCTCCTGAAGGACGGAGAGAAGTTTAGGGCCTGGGTTATCTCATTTAGCCCGCTTTCAGACGAATACGATGACGAGATCATGGGAAAACTCAAGAGAACCGTAAATGGCGTGATTCGCGGCTCGCTCGTCGTCGCTATTATCCAGGGAATTATTGCCGGCTCCGGGTATTGGGTATTCGGAGTACCAAACGCCGCTTTTTGGGGAGGCGTGACGGCAATAAGCGCCCTTATTCCTGGTATTGGAACTTCACTTGTGCTCATTCCAGCCATTCTTTATCTCTTTGTCTCTGGTGCGACGAGTGGCGCGCTAGGACTTCTTATATGGGGCATGGTTGCGGTCGGTCTCGTTGATAACTTCCTTGGGCCGAAACTTATGAACATGGGTTCAAATCTCCACCCGTTGCTTATGCTTATGGGAGTAATTGGAGGCATCAGCCTTTTTGGGCCATTTGGATTTTTGATTGGCCCGCTTCTATTCAGCCTCTTTTTTTCCTTACTTGATATTTATAACGCAGCGAACGTCAAGGAGCGGTAGGTTGTAGGTTGACGAGCGAACTTTTTTAAACTATAATACGTCCTCTTTCGGAGCGTATTCATTTGCTACGAGGAGATAGAGGAAGATAAAAATCTATGGGAAAAAAATCACGGCACATACAATCAAGGGCTGAGCAATGGTCAGAGACCATTATGTCGGCTGCGGGTTCTCCGACGTCAATCCTTGTTCATACGTTTCTTTTCGGCGGGATATTGTCGCTCGTATTTTTTGGGGTTAATTTCGAGAAGCTGTCGATCGCGCTTACAACCATCGTATCGCTCGAAGCAATTTATCTTTCCCTTTTCATTCAAATGAGCGTAAACAAGAGCCGTCAAACCATAGAAGAGGTTGAAGAAGACATCGAAGAAATTGGAGAGGACATCGGAGAGATCGAGGAAGAAATCGATGAACTCGGAGAGGATATTGAGGAAATATCAGATGATATCGACAAGATTCAAGAAGGCGAGGATGAAAACGATGAGCAAAGCGTAAAGAGCCAAGCGACCCTCGGGGAGATCCAGGGGGTATTAGAAAAGGTTTTGAAGGACATAGAGGCGTTTAAGGTTGAAAAGAAGCAATAGGGAAATAGCTTGATTTATAAGACTTTTTTGGGGTAGTGACAGATTTAAAATAGTATGGTATACTGTCCGAGCAGTTGTAAGGTTTTTCGTTACTCGCGCTTCTTTTCCCGATGAGGGATAGAGCAACGCAGACGGGAAAGGAAGGTCGTCTTACATCGCGTTATACTGGAAATTATTACGTTATCGAATGTCTAAGAGGTTATACGTGGGAAATCTTTCCTACACCACCAACCAAGACAGTTTGTCACAGGCTTTTTCGCAAGCCGGAACTGTTTCTTCCGTAACGGTTATCACCGATAAAATGACAGGCCGCTCGAAAGGGTTTGGCTTTGTCGAATTTGACGATGATGCCGAAGCGCAGAAGGCCATAGAAATGTGGAATGGTAAGGAGTTGGAAGGACGCGCCCTTACAGTCAACGAAGCACGCCCGATGGAGGCACGTCCTCCTCGCCGAGAAGGCGGCGGCTTCGGAGGCGGAAGAAACAGCTGGTAACTCGGCGTTTACTTTCAGAAAAATCACCCTGGCTTAGGTCGGGGTGATTTTTTATTTAAGCTCGCACGTCAGCCCGCAGGTATTTTTCGGGGCCGCATACATTTTTTAAGAAATGTTGCTTACGCTTGCGCCGTCGCGCTCCGCGAAACCCCGAAAAATACCTGCGGGCTACCTCACCCTTCGTCAAGGGGTAGGTTTCGTTTTGCCGATCGAGAAGCTTGCGGAGTCGGATCGAGCTTGGACGCGAAGCGTCGAGCCGACGAGCGGCAGGAAATTTCGGCCGCCGGAGCCGAAGTATTCCGGTTCGAGAGATGTAAAACGAAACCGCCCGGATGTTTTTCGTGAATGCGATTCACCATGCTACAATTTTCGAATGACCATAGACGAATTTAAGAATACTGAGCTCAAGGTCGGCAGGGTGCTCTCCGCCGAGCGGGTGGAGGGTTCGGAAAAGCTTCTTAAAATGCAGGTAAGTCTCGGAGGTGATCCAGAGGAGATCCGGCAGATTCTTGCAGGGATTGGGAAAGCGTATACTCCGGAAGAAATGGTCGGGAAAAACATTATCGTGGTTGTGAATCTCGATCCCCGCACGCTCATGGGAGAGGAAAGCAGGGGAATGATGCTTGCGGCGACAGATGAGGAAGGGCTTCCGGTTGCGCTTACGGTCGAGAGGGATGTTTCCCCAGGGACAGAAATACGATAAAATAAACCGCATGAAAACAATTATATTCGGACTACTTGCGGTGGCTGTGCTTGCTGGTGCGATTTGGTATGGAGAGAAAAACAAGCCGGAGGAAGTAAAAATAGACGAGCCGAACGTCACGGTTCAAACAAACAATACAATAAAGCAAATGGAAGGATTAAAAATTGAAGATGTTGTTCTTGGGACAGGAGCGGAAGCAGTAGCAGGAAAAACTGTTTCGGTGCACTATACGGGAACCTTGACCGATGGAACAAAGTTTGACAGCTCGCTTGATCGGGGAACACCGTTTTCATTCGTCTTGGGCGTCGGACAAGTTATCCGAGGTTGGGACGAAGGAGTTGCGGGTATGAAGGTTGGCGGAGAGAGGAAGCTCACTATCGCACCGGAGTTCGCTTATGGAGCACAAGCCGTTGGTCCGATTCCGCCGAACTCAGCACTTTTGTTTACCGTAAAACTTCTCGAGGTGAAGTAGTCCGGATTTCGTAACTCATGACAATGCCGGAGACGAAAACCTGCACACAATGCAAGAAGCCTTTTTTCATCGAACCGGAAGATTTTGATTTCTATAAAAAGATAGACGTTCTGGCGCCGAAGCTTTGTCCTCTCTGTCGTGCGAGACACCGACTTTCATTCCGTAACGAACGGAGTTTCTATCGACGCGCGTGCGACAAATGCAAGAAAGTGGTGATCTCCATGTATAGTCCCGAGAAGCCGTATACCGTCTGGTGTCATGACTGCTGGTTCTCCGACGATTGGAATCCACTTGATTATGGCCGGGCATACACGCCATCGAGACCGTTCATGGAACAGTTCAAGGCGGTATGGGATTCGGTTCCGAAAGTAGCGCTCGTATACATTCGTAGCACGAATTCGGAATACACGAATATTTCCGCAGACAGCAAGAATTGCTACATGATCGTGGAGTCTTCAAACAACGAGAATTGCACGCATTGTTATTGGATTCAGCAATGTCGTGATCTTGTCGACGTTTCATTTTCACACCAAACCGAGCTTTCGTACGAAAGCGACGACTGTTATGGCTGCTACGGCATTTCCTGGAGCAGAGGATGTCATGATTGCCGCGAGAGTGCCTTTCTGTTTGACTGTCGAGGTGTGTCGAACTGCGTTGGGTGTGTGAATTTAAGAAACTCCAAATACTGCATTTTCAATAAGCCATATTCGAAAGAAGAATATGAAAAGGAGCTGCAGAATTTCCGACTCGATACGAATTCCGGCGTTGAAGCGTTCAGAGAAAAATTCGAGAAATTTTTGAAAACCCAACCGAGAAAGTATGCAGAAATTGTCCAAGCGCCAAATTCAAGCGGAAACTACATAAAAAACGCAAAAAATTGCAAATCCTGCTTTCATTGTTATGAGGCCGAGGATTGTAAGTATAACGTCCATGTGTGGCGTAACGCCAAGGATTGTATGGACTGCGATACTACGGGGCGCAACGCTGAGATGATGTATAACACGGTGAACGCCGGAATGGATGTCTCGAATCAAATCTGCTGCCGCATGTGCTGGACGTGTTCGTTTACGGAATACTGCTACTACTGCTTCAATGCGAACAACTGTTTTGGATCGGTTGGAGTTCGTAAAAAAGATTACTGCATTCTTAACCACGAATATTCGAAAGAGGAGTATCAAACACTGCGCGAGAAGATAGTTGCGTCTATGAAAGATGCGGGAAATTACGGCGAATTCTTCCCCGCATCAGTCAGCACGTTTGGCTACAACGAATCCGCAGCAATGGAACAGTTTCCGCTCTCAAAGGAAGAGGCGCTCGAGCTTGGTTTTAAGTGGGAGGATTTCGAGCGCGGCACATTTGGAAAAGAAACGATTTCCTGGGCGGAGATTCCTGATGCGATTGGCGATGCCGATCAATCGCTTGTTGAAAAGATTTTTGCCTGCATCGATTGCAAGAAAAATTATCGAATTATTCCCGATGAATTTGCGTTTTACAAAAAACTTTCAGTGCCGCTTCCCCGGCTTTGTCCAGATTGTCGACATGCCAGGAGATTTCAAGCTCGCGGACCAAATTACCTCCACGAAGGCCAATGTGCTTGCAGAGGAACGATTGGCTCGGGCGGTTATCAAAACAGCGTTTCTCACGCGCATGGCGACAGCCCATGCGGAAACGCG
The DNA here is from genome assembly GCA_038063755.1 of Patescibacteria group bacterium. Lineage (GTDB taxonomy): Bacteria > Patescibacteriota > Minisyncoccia > UBA6257 > 2-01-FULL-56-20 > JBBTUL01. Next base: position 121,835 of record JBBTUL010000011.1, on the reverse strand, counting down.
TTTGAAACATCGCTTCCCGGAGAGAATCTATACTGTGAATCTTGCCATAACGCAGAGGTTGCATAATCCATGACGAGCGAAACAAAAACCCCTTCGGCAAGCTCAGGGCGGGTCTGCCAGAACTGTCCCGATTTTGTATGAGCGTAGCGAATAGACAAAATCGAGGATCCCGCCTGTGGGCGGGACAAACACGACCATGAATCAAGAGACAAAAAATTGTCAAAGTTGTCATCAAGCGTTCACCATCGAATCCGAGGATTTCGATTTCTACAAAAAGATAGACGTTCCGGCGCCGACGTGGTGCCCGGAGTGTAGGATGAAGCGAAGAATGCTTTTCCGAAATGAGTTCAATATGCATAAGTTCCAGTGTGGGTTATGCGGCATACAGGGCATTTCTCATTATTCGAAAAGCGTTAAATTCCCCGTGTATTGCAATGAGTGTTGGTGGTCTGATAAGTGGGATCCATTGGATTACGGCCTCGAATACAATTCGAACAAGACTTTTTTCTCTCAGTGGAAGGAGCTTTCGGATGTCATGCCGAGGCCAAGTCTGGAAGCTTATCAAAACGAGAATTCGCCCTATTCTGATTTCACGTGGTTTTCTAAAAACGTGTATCTTTCACCCTCAACGCTGAATTCAGACACAGTGTCGTATTCCAAAGGGGCGTGGAGCTGTAGAGAAACACTTGATTCCATCGTGATTATGAATTCCGAGAGCGTTTACGAGGCTATGGATTCAGAACGCTGCGTGAAGTGCGTCTTCATTTCTGATTGCAAGGATTGCATGAATAGCTCATACCTTTATGACTGTCGCAACTCTTCCGACTGCTTTATGAGCAGCAATTTACGCAACGGTAAATTTGTGTTTCGTAACCAACAGCTTGCCGAAGAAGAGTATCGGAAGCGGCTCGAAGCTATTAGTAGCGACTATTCTACCCAGAGGGAACTCCGTATGGAATATGTTCGCATGAAAGAAGCCGCGTTTCATAAATATGCGAATATCATCAAGTGCGTTGGCTCCTCGGGCGATAACCTCGTTAACTGCAAGAATGCAAAACATAGTTTCAACTCCGCAGATTGTGAAGATATCAAATACTGCGCGCAGGCAAGTCACGCGAAGGATTCCTATGACATGTATGGTGTAGGGGACAAGGAGTGTTCGCTGTTATACGAGGGTGTTAATGTGGGATATCTCGATTCCAATATTTATTTTTCTTTAAACACGTTCGAGAGTAGTGCGAGAATCCAATATTGTGACTACTGTCGTGTTAGCCAAGATCTCTTCGGGTGTGTAGGTCTGCGGAAAAAGCAATATTGCATATTAAACAAGCAATACGGCAAAGACGAGTACTTAGAGCTTCGGGCGAGCATAGTTGAGGGTATGAGCAACAATCCATACGTTGGATTGAACGGACAGGTGTACCCGTACGGCGAGTTCTTTCCTGTCGAACTTTCCCCGTTTGCGTATAACGAATCGCTGACGCAGTTTTACTTTCCTCTGCATAAAGACGAGGCGTTGGCGTTCGGCTGTCGATGGGCCGAGCCGGAACCAAGAGAGTACCAATCAACAAAAACCTCAAGCGATCTGCCGGCTACGATCAAGGAGGCCAACGACGATATTCTGAGCGAAGTTATAGAATGCGAGCACCGCCAAGGATGCATCCATAACTGCACCCTCGCTTTTAAGACCACCCAACAGGAGTTCGGCTTTTACCGAAAGATGGATTTACCAATTCCGCGACTGTGCCCCGGCTGTAGAAGAGGAGAGCGAATGGACCTGCATAAACCATTGCGCCTTTGGCGTCGTAGGTGTATGTGCAAGAAAGGGCACGACCACGAAAACGCTCCCTGCCCAAGCGAATTCGAAACCTCCTACGCCCCCGACCGTCCCGAGATCGTATACTGCGAGCAATGCTATAACGCAGAAGTCGCATAGAACCGAACTGCCACATTCCCTTTTTTGCTTCTAGCCAGTAGGATGTGTATGTCTTCCTATGGATGGCTTTACGTTGGTCTCAAAAAACAAACCCGCAGGTGATCAGCCGCAAGCGATTGGACGGCTCGTTTCGGGTATAAAAAAGGGTCTTGAGCATCAAACACTTCTCGGCGTAACCGGTTCGGGAAAGACGTTTACCATCGCAAATGTCATCGAAAAGATCGGGAAACCGACGCTCGTCATTGCGCACAACAAGACGCTTGCCGCACAGCTTTGCAATGAATTCCGGGAGCTTTTCCCAAAAAACTCCGTCCACTACTTCGTTTCCTACTACGACTACTATCAGCCGGAAGCCTATCTGCCGACATCCGACACCTACATCGACAAGGAGGCGATGATAAACGAGGAGATAGATAAGCTTCGCCATGCGGCGACAACCGCACTTCTCACGCGCAAAGACGTTATCATCGTTGCTTCAGTCTCCTGTATTTACGGTCTTGGCGCACCTGAGGTCTATGCCGAAAATATTTTACATTTCAAAACCGGGGAAAAGATGTTGCGCCAAGAGCTCATGCGAAAGCTCGTATCCCTCCAATTCACGCGCACCACGGCGGACCTCAAACGCGGAACGTTTCGCTTGCGCGGCGACAACTGGGAGATTATGCCAACCGATCGGGAGTTTATATATTCGTTCGAACTCCACAAGAGTGTCATCGGCGAGATTTACGAGATAGATCCCGTTGAGGGTTTTGTGCCGAACATTACCAAGGCGATTCCCGAGGCCTACATCGCTCCCGCGAAACACTTCATCACGCTCGTGCCGGATCGAGAGCGTGCGATGATAGCGATTCAAAAAGAACTCAAAGAGCAGCTCAAGAAATTCGAAAAGGAGAAAAAATTCCTTGAAGCGGAGCGCCTTGAGCGAAGGACGAAGTTCGATCTCGCGATGATTAGGGAAGTCGGCTATTGCCACGGCATAGAGAACTACTCGCAACCCCTTTCCGGACGCCCATCGGGTGAAGCCCCCGATACGCTCCTCGACTACTTTCCGCATACGCCGGACGGGAAGCCGGAATTTCTGACCGTCATCGATGAGTCACACGTGACGATTCCGCAGCTCCAGGGAATGTTCGCGGGGGACTCTTCAAGGAAAAAGACACTTATCGAATACGGGTTTCGATTACCATCAGCGGCGGATAACCGCCCGCTGCGTTTTCCGGAATTTGAGGAGCGAATTGGGCAATCTATCTACACCTCAGCGACCCCGGGTGTTTTTGAGCGGAGAGAGAGTCAGCAGATCGTCGAGCAGATTATTCGTCCAACGGGCCTCGTTGATCCCAAGATAACGATGTGTCCGGTAAAGGGTCAAGTGCACGATCTCATCCCGCGCATTAAAGATCGAGTGAGTCCGAAGAAGGAGAGCGGGAACGTAAAAGAGCGTGTGCTGGTGACAACTCTTACCAAAAAGATGGCGGAGGATCTTACTGACTACCTTCGTGAAGAAGGCATCAAAGTTGCATACCTTCACAGCGACGTAAAGACGCTTGATCGAATCAAAATCTTGACCGATCTTCGAAAAGGGAATTTTGATGTCCTGGTCGGCGTGAATCTTTTGCGCGAAGGTCTCGATCTTCCGGAGGTATCGCTTGTTGCGATCCTCGACGCCGACAAAGAGGGATTCCTGCGAAGCGAAACATCGCTTATCCAAACCATCGGTCGTGCGGCACGAAATGTTCGTGGCGAGGTAATCATTTATGCCGATCATATTACCGGTTCGATTGAGCGTGCGGTAAAAGAAACGGAAAGGCGCCGCGAAATTCAGTTGGCGTACAACAAAAAGCACAACATCACTCCGCGGACCATAATCCGCGAAATCAGAGACATACTTCCCGTCGGCGAAATTCTATCGCTCGAACTTGCTCCGATTCCAAAAACGAAGTCCGCTATGGAAAAACTCTTGAAAGCAAAAGAAGGGGAAATGAGGCGCGCTGCAGAACGTCTTGACTTTGAACTAGCGGCAGTTTTAAGAGATGAGTTGCGCGTGCTCACGAGGAAGGTCAAAGGAAGCGCGATGCTGAAGGGCGGTGAAAAGAAAGCAAAAAAGAGTCGATAGTATCAAAACATTCATGATGATTCTCCGTTTAAGCGAAAAGAAATGGCGAGCCAGGGCGGTAAACACAGCCCTAAAAAAGCTATTTCCAAAAGCGAAGATCGCGCTTCACTTTTCGAATCCATGGGAGCTTCTGGTTGCGGTGCAGTTGAGTGCGCAGTGTACCGACAAAAAAGTGAATGAGATAACACCGATGCTTTTTAAAAAATATCGGAAGCTCGGTGACTATGTGACCGCCAATCGCGCCGAATTTGAAAAAGACATCCGTCCTTCGGGTTTTTACAGGAATAAAACGAAGAATATCCTTGCGGCGGCAAAAATAATCCAGGAGCAATTTCGTGGAAAGTTGCCGAAAACGATGGAGGAAATGGTGACCATTCCGGGCGTTGGACGGAAAAGCGCGAATGTCATCTTGGGGAACGCCTACGGCGTGGTAGAGGGAATTGCGGTTGATACCCACGTCATTCGTCTTGCAAACGCACTGGGACTTACGACCCACAGAAACGACCCGATAAAAATCGAGCGCGACCTTATGGCGATCCTTCCGAAAGAAGAGTGGTTTTCGTTTACCTATCGGCTCATCAATTACGGGAGGCAGCATTGCCCTGCCCGAAAGCATCGGGCGGCGGATTGCCCGCTTAAAAAATTCTACAAACCGGACTACGTATACCATGCGTGATATTCGGGAAAGCGATCTCGCCATGCATCTTTAAGGGAGGGTAGGACCTGGCTTAGCGGCTCTGCCTGACGGCAGGCAGGCTTGGAGCGCACTCCCGAAAGATGCATGGCGGGAGGAAAAGGTTGTTCGTGAGTATAATGGGAGGATGAGAATCATCGGACATCTCGACATGGACGCCTTCTTCGCCTCGGTCGAGGAGCGTGACAATTCTCGATTTAAGGGACGCCCGATCGCCGTTGGAGCGGACCCGCAGGGCGGAAAGGGCAGGGGCGTTGTTTCAACTGCAAACTATAAGGCACGCGAATACGGTATCAAATCCGCTATGCCGATATCGGAGGCGTGGCGCAGGTCGGAGGCGGCCAGGAAGGAGGGAAAACCGGTGGTCGTGTTCCTCGAGGGCAATTTCAAAAAATACGGCGAAGTTTCAAATAGTGTTGTGGAGGTACTGCGTGGATACGCAAAACATGTCGAGCCGGCCAGCATTGATGAGGCGTATTTTGATATTTCTTCGACTAAGTCATTTGAAAAAGCGAGAGATATCGCAAAAAAAATCAAAAAAGAAATTTTTGCGAAAGAGCGACTTACCGCGTCAATCGGAATTGGACCGAACAAACTTATCGCGAAAATAGCATCCGACATACAAAAACCGGACGGGCTTACGGTTGTGACCAGGGATGAAGCAGAAATCTTTCTTGAAAAACTTCCCGTGAGGAAAATCCCCGGTATCGGACCCAAAACAGAAGGGTTTCTGAAGAAAGAAGGGATTATTATCGTGCGTGACGTGAAAAAATTCTCGCGACTGGAGCTTGTCAACTTTTTCGGCAAGTGGGGAGGGGAGATGTACGATCGCCTCCGAGGGATCGATGAAAGCCCGCTTATCGAAGAATGGGAAGCGAAGTCAATCGGTGAACAAGAAACATTCGAGCACGACCTCAAAGACGCAACACAACTATCGGAGCGTCTTTTGGTTCTTGCGGGTGATGTGATGCGAAGATTTCAAAAAAGCGATTTTTCGGTGTTCGGGAGAGTGGTTATAACGGTTCGTTTTGCCGGTTTTGAAACAAAGACAAAATCGCACACACTTCCCGAGCCGACTGCCGATTCGTCCCTCTTAAAATTCGAAGCCCTTCGTCTTTTTATGCCATTTCTTGATGGAAGAGAGAACGCAAAGGGAAGCGCTATCCGTCTCCTTGGAGTTCGCATTGAAAAGCTTCTATAATATGCTTTGTGGGAAGACAACGTTCTAAAAAGGTCGCTAACGTAAAAAACAATGAATTTTTTTCAAGGACAGCTTACCAATCAAGAACTTCTTGTACTTGGCCTTTTGATACTTTGGACGATTCCCTGGAAAGGGCTTGCGCTCTGGAAAGCCGCGAGGCTGGGCAAGAAATACTGGTTTATCGCATTCCTTCTTGTTCACACAGTAGGGATTTTGGAAATCTTGTATCTCTTCGTTTTCAGTAAAAAACAAGCGTCCGAAGGCGAGGCGCCGACCACGAACGCTTAAAGGAAAAAGCACCTCTACCCGAGGTGCTTTTTTACGAGAGCGGTGAGTTCCACGACGTGTGCTTCTTTGTCCGCCTTGAGCTTCTTCCAAATTGCCTGGCAATCGGCACAATCGCCAGCGTCTTTTAGGTACTCGTCCTTGATCCGCCATAAGCTTTTGTGTTCCTCCGAAAGCTGGAGAAGCAGATTGTAGAGATGGTTTTCGAGCATGACGTAGAAAGTGGTGATAACGACCTTGTAGGGGCAGTATATCACGCATATGGTATAATTGTGAAAATACAAAAAATGACAACAACCGCAAAAATTATCGCACTCGTAGTATTGGTGGTTCTGCTCGGAGGAGGGTCGTATTTCGTGTTTATGAAGAACGACGAAGCTCCGGCCGGATCTCCGGAAGCCGGTACTGTTCCTGAGAACGGCGACGCACAGACTGGAGTGTCCGGAGCTACGGGGGGAGCGCCCATTCGGAAAACCACAGTAACTCCGCCGTCTGGAGAGAAGATTGTTGGGGAGGAGGATGTGTCCGGAATACCGAAGACGGTCGTTAAGCCGGGAGTACAAAATATCGAGATCAGCAACTTCGCGTTTTTTTCAAACAGCATAAAGGTTAATCTGGGAACAACTGTTATTTGGACCAACAAAGATAGCGTGCGGCACGACGTTACAAGCGATACAGGACTTTTCAAAAGTCCTCTTCTTTCGCAGGGACAGGTTTATTCATTTCTATTTTCTAAACCCGGCACGTACAGTTATCATTGCGGACCGCATCCCCAAATGACGGCGAAGATTATCGTTGAGTAGGAAGGGTTTTGTCTTTGGATGACAAAAGCTGAATTTCGGAGAAAGATTTATCGCTTTTATCGCGCCAACCGGCGCGATTTTCCGTGGCGACGCACAAGAAACCCATATCGAATCCTTGTTTCCGAGATCATGCTTCAGCAAACACAGGTCTCTCGAGTGGAAGAGAAGTACGAGAGGTTCCTTCAAAAATTCCCGACAATTCAGAGGCTTGCCATAGCACAGACGAAAGATGTTTTAAAAGAATGGCAGGGTCTTGGATATAATCGCAGAGCTTTCTCGCTCAAGCGACTTTCGGAAATCATTGTAAAAACAAATAGAGGAAAAATCCCAGAAAAGAGCGAAGAATTGCTTCGGCTTCCCGGCGTCGGTCCAGCCACCGCCGGAGCGATTATGGCGTTTGCCTGGAACGCTCCGAGTGTGTTTATCGAGACCAACATAAGGCGAGCCTATATCCATGAGTGGTTCAAACGGAAGAAAAAAGTGACTGACACAGAGGTCCTTTTGCTTGTCGAGCAGACGTTCGATAAAAAGAATCCAAGGGAGTGGTACTACGCGCTTATGGATTACGGATCAATGCTTGGGAAAAAACTCGGTAAAGATAATCCCAACAAGCGGAGCAGGAAGTATCTGATGCAGACTCCATTTCTGGGTTCAAACCGTGAGGCGCGCGGAAGAATAGTCAGCCTTCTTCTCGAGAGAGATAGAACACTTGGTGATTTGCGAAAAGCATGTGACGTAAAAAATAATCGTTTCCTAGAAGCCCTGAAGGCTTTGGTTTCGGAAGGGGCCGTGATTGAAAAACGAAATAAATTTTCAATTGCGAAGTAGGATGTGATAACATTGAGTCCATGAAGATTCTTGTAATCGTACTCGCTGTAACCATTCTAGCGCTGCTTCTCGTAGTTTTGTTTGTTCCGGTACCGAAAAAATATGCGCAGCAGAAGGTAAATCTTTCTCGAAGCGACGAAATTATAATAGAAACGCCCGAGCCCTACTCACTCGTAACTCAACCTTTGCGGGTGTCCGGCAGAGCAAGGGGAGGGTGGTTTTTTGAGGCGTCGTTTCCTTTCCAGATACTTGATGCGGATGGAACTTTCTTGGGCGCAGGAGTAGCTGAGGCGCGAAGCGAATGGATGACAGAAGATTTCGTTCCGTTCGAAGGAATGATAACTTATAGTCGGCCGAAATCGAAAGAGGGGATCCTCGTTTTTAAAAAGGACAACCCGTCGGGTCTCAAGGAGCTCGATGCGGAAGTTCGCGTGCCCATCCGTTTTTAAGTTGACAGCTTTTTTATAAAGTGTTATAAGAGTTGAAGCATCTTGACGGAGGAGATAGATGAAAAAGCGAATTATCTCTTTTTGTGATGAGGATTATGTCTATGGTTATCGAGAGCTGCGTGAACTTTCTCTTGGTGAGAGTGAAGGAAGGGCCCATGAAAAAAGGGAGTGGGAGGTCGCACTTAGGACCTCAAGCCCAGAGGCTTTCGAGTCCTACATGAGGACAAGGGCCGAGTATTTTTCGTCCCGATTCGATCATGGCATGACGGAAGAAGCTTTGGGCGAGGAGTGTCTGAATATCCGAATGCTTCTTACGGCTATCTTCGCTCCGATCTTCAATGCCGGAGGACGGAGTCTTCCACGCATCGAAGTAGAAGTTTTCGAAAAAGAGCTGAAAGGAAGCGGACAAAGGCCCGAGTTTCTTCAAGGAGCGCTCGCCGCTCTTGATGAGAGGTGGTTCGCGCTTTTCCGATCTGCTCGGAGAGGGTTTGATCTTGATGCTGGAGCGATGAGGATCGTTTCGGCCCTCAGTTTTTCGCTCGTCCGAACCTTAGAGAAAAGGTTGGCGATCGAAGTGCCCACTCCTCGAGAGACAGGAAGAAAATTTCCCCTCTTTCCCGGCGGAAAGCCGGATGATACTCCCAAGAAGGTTCTTGCTCTGCAGTACTACAAAGATAAGGAATTTCTCCGTCGGGCATTGGCAAACGTGCCAGTTGGCGGGGAACGAAGCATTATTTGTCCCCGAATCAGTTTTTCATGATCCCGACCATTGTCGGGATTTTTTGATTGGAATCTCGCGATGGGGTAAAGTAGCTTCTATATGATCAGTTTCAAAATAATAAAACAATCCAGGAAGAGTAAGGCGCGCCTCGGGATTCTTAAGACTCCGCACGGCCTAGTAGAAACCCCGACCCTTGTTCCAGTGGCAACTCAAGCCGCCGTGAAGGCTCTTGCTGTGAAAGAGGTTTCCGACACAAAAACACAGATGCTTATCGCAAACACTTTTCACCTTCACTTGCGTCCTGGCGGAGCGGCGATAAAGAGGGCCGGAGGAATACATCGCTTTATGCAATGGAATAGACCGATCATGACGGACTCAGGCGGTTTCCAGGTTTTTAGCCTCGGCTTCGGAAGAGATTCAGGTGTTGGGAAAATATTGAAAAAAAAGAGGAAAGCGGAAATTCAAAGCGGGCAACAGCCCAGGCTTTTAAAAATATCAGACGAAGGCGTTCGCTTTACCTCGTATCTTGATGGAAGCGAAATATTTTTAAACCCCGAGCGATCAATAAGGATTCAAGAACAAATTGGGGCGGATATAATGTTTGCATTCGATGAGTGTACTTCGCCCCTTGCGAACAAAAAATATATTAAAGAATCCCTCGTACGAACACACCGATGGGCGCAAGAATCGCTTGAGGCCCGAGACTCGAAGCAGGCGCTCTACGGAATCGTTCAGGGCGGAAGGTACAAAGATCTTCGGGAAGAGAGCGCGAGAAACATCGGATTGCTTCCGTTTGATGGGTTCGGAATCGGGGGAGAATTCGGAGACGATAAGAAAAAAATGACACAAATGATCAGGTGGGTTTTAAACATTCTTCCCAAGGAAAAGCCTCGACATCTTTTGGGAATTGGCTATCTTGAAGACATTCCAAAAATAATACGAGAGGGAATAGATACATTTGACTGCATCGTCCCGACGCACCTTGCAAGACACGGAATAGCCTTCACTTCAAAAGGAAAGGTTGATGTTTCAAAAATGAAGTTTCAACAGACACCCTATGAAAAAAAGCCACTTGATGCTTCCTGCTCATGTTTCGTTTGCAGAACGTATAAACGGGGATATCTTTCCCACCTTATTCGAGCGAAAGAGATATCCGGCCTAAGCCTTCTTACTTTCCACAACCTTTATTTCTTCAACGAGTTTATCGCAAAAATACGAAAGGAAATTTTCCGCGGGAATTTCTAAAAGATGAACGAAAAAAGATTCAAGAAGAGTCTCAAGACATACGATTACTCGTTAAAAAAGGAACTTATCGCCCAAGACCCCGCACGTCCGAGAGATTCCGCTCGTCTTCTTATCGCAAGAAGAAGCGGTGGAGAAGCGGTCTATAGTACTTTCAAAAATATATGCGAGTATCTACCCGCGAACGCGCTTGTTGTCATGAACGAAACGAAGGTGGTTCCGGCACGATTCCTGGTTCGCAAAAAAACAGGCGGCGCGATCAAGCTTCTTTACCTTTCTCACAGCGCAAAAGAAATACGAGCTCTTTCGCCGAAAAGGCTCAAGGACGGAACCATTCTCCTTTGCGGCAAGAGCGGACACCTTTTGGTCAAAAAGGAGATAGGGGGCGAGTATGTTTTGCGTCCTTCGTTCCCTGCGAAAAATATTTTTAGATATTTGGACAACCTCGGAGAGACACCCCTTCCGCCATATCTCTCTCATTCATCGCTCACGGAGAAAGGAAAGAGGATGTATTATCAGGCAGTTTTTGCCAAGAAGAAGGGGTCGGCGGCCGCTCCAACGGCTTCTCTTCACTTTACGGGTCGTCTACTTCGGAAGATTCGTGCAAAAGGAAATAAGATTGTTCGCCTAACGCTTCATGTGGGTCTTGGCACATTCGGCCCTCTTAATTTAGAAAATCTAGAAAAGAATCGATTACACGAGGAGTACTATGAGATACCGGAAAACACTGTCAGGGAAATATCGAAGGCAAAGAAAGAAAAGAGACCGATTATTGCGGTTGGGACGACCGTTGTCCGCGCACTCGAGTCGGCGTGGGGGAAGAAGGGCATAAAATTCAAAGGAAAAACAAAGCTTTTCATAAAAGAAGGATATCAGCTAAGGGTTGTTGACGGCCTGATTACAAATTTTCATGTTCCGATGTCGAGCCTTCTTATGCTCGTTTCTGCTTTTTGCGGCAGAAGAAGACTTCTTGGGCTTTATCGAAAAGCGATTCGTAGGAAGTTCAGATTCTTTTCTTTTGGTGATGGGATGATGCTTCTGCCGTAACTGCTATAATAGAACGATGAGCTTGAAGCGATTTTTCTTCGTACTTTTTGGAGCGTTTATCGGCTTTCCGGAGTTGGTATCTGCGCATGTCATTTACGTTGCGCCGGAAGGTTCCTTCTCAAAAAGCGGAACCGACTGGAAATTTCTTTTTTCATCGGTTTTAGAGTGGGAAAATTTGTTGGTTGCCCTCGTTGTTTTGGCTATAGCCCTCACTGGTCTTCTAATATTTTTTAAATCTAAGGCTATCGGCATCTTGCGAGAGAGATTCAGGGAGCGGGCGGTTGCATATGAGGAATTGGTGCCGTGGATGCTCCGCCTCGGTCTTGGAATAGCGCTTATTGGCGCTTCGACGAGCGGGACTCTCATTTCGCCAGCTTTCGGAAATGTTTCTCAATTCGGCTTTATTCAGGCGATCCTCGGATTTCTTATTCTAGGAGGACTCATAACCGTCCCCGTGCTTCTTATGACGATTCTCCTTTATGGAGCAGCGCTTTTTGCCGCCGACGGAATTCTCTTAGGAAATCTCGAGTTTCTTATGATGGGGGTCGCGGTGCTTGCGTCCGGCAGCTCGAGACCAGGCATAGACGATCTTTTGGGAATACGATCAAGCAATCCAGCAGAGAGCGCAGCCAGACATGTTCCATTCCTCTTGAGAATCGGCGTGGGAGGTGCGATGCTTTTCTCGGCGATATACGAAAAGTTTCTTCATCCGCACGTGTCAGCTCTTGTCGTCGAGCAGTATGGCTTACATTCGCTTATTCCGGTTGATCCGGCTACGTGGACGCTCGGTGCGGGCGTGGTCGAAGCCCTAATAGCACTCCTTCTCATTTTTGGGATAGCGACGCGCCTGGTTTCCGCAACCGCTTTTTTCGTGCTTAGTCTTACCTTTTTCTACTTTGGAGAGGCAGTTTATTCGCACATCACGCTTTTTGCATCTCTTTCCGCGTTAATCGTTCTCGGTGGAGGACCGTGGAGTTTTGATAAGGAGAAGAGAAGAGAATACAAAATGACTCCACACAAATGACATCCCCGCTTCACGAAAAGAGATGCGTTGCATGCGAGGGCGGAGTAAAACCCCTCGAGGGAGTGGATCTCACGCCGCTTCTTTCAGAAATTGGTCCCGGCTGGGTTCTTCTTGAAGGGAAGAAAATCAAAAAAGAATATGTGCTTAAAAGCTTTAGCGAGGCTGTAACATTCGTCTATGAAGTAGCGAAGATCGCAGAAGACGAGGGGCACCATCCGGACATCAAAATTTCATATAATAAAGTTACTCTCGAACTTTGGACGCACGCAATAGGAGGTCTTTCTCAAAACGATTTTATTGTCGCGGCAAAAATTAACAAGCTTCCTTATGGAATATAAACATGGCCAGACTCATTTTTGATATCGAAACAGTTGGGGAGGATTGGAACGCGCTCGACGAGGCGACGCAGGAAAACCTCACTCGCTGGATAAAAAAAGAATTCGGCGACTCCGAGGAATTCGAGGGCGCGCTTGAAGAGCTAAAAAACGGACTCGGCTTTTCGCCGCTCACGGGTGAGATTGTTGCAATCGGTGTGCTTGACTACGACAGAGACGAGGGCGTTGTCTATTATCAAGCTCCTGGGGAAAAACTTGAGCCGACGACGGAGGAGGGTATTACATTCAAGCCGATGAGCGAAAAAGAAATGCTCAAAAGCTTCTGGGAAGGGGCGAAAAAGTACGACGAGTTTGTGAGCTTCAATGGGCGAGGGTTTGACGCGCCGTTTCTCGCGATTCGTTCTGCAATTCACAAAATCCGTCCGACACAAGACCTGATGGAAGGAAGATATCTTTCGCAACAGCGCGGATGTCGGCATATTGATCTTCAGGATCAACTCACGTTCTACGGAGCGGTGCGCAGAAAAGGAAGTTTGCATCTTTGGTCTCGGGCATTTGGCATCAAAAGCCCGAAGGAAGATGGAGTAACGGGAGACGATGTGAGCCGACTTTTTAGTGAAAAAAAGTTTTTGGAAATTGCCAGGTATAATGTTGGTGATCTTCGTGCGACCAAGGATCTCTACCGATATTGGAACGATTATATAAGGGCATAGGCCTTGACGAACCGGTTCGGTTTGCGGTATAAACAGTTCGGCACAACTAGAGGAGGATACACAATGCGTGGAATGATCGAGTCTTCTTCGGCTGTTATTCCTTCAGGTGGAAATTGCATTGTTTCTTTTTCTAACGGAGACTCTTTCCTCGTCGCTTCGTCCGAGGAAGGAAGGAGTCTCATCGGAGGAAGGCTCTGCAGGAAAGAAACTTCAGAGAAAGAGGCAGTGTCTTTATATCGAAAGGCAAAGGCCTTTTTCGATGGTAATTTTTGGGCGGACTGTCTCGCGGTCTTTTTCGTACCTCTGCCGCGCCGCTTTTAAGAAATATTTATTAGACGACCGGATTCATCCGGTCTTTTTTATTGTAATTTTTGTGCTAAGATGACCGGACCTATGCGTCTTATATTTTCATACTTAAAGAGGAACAAGAAATACCTTACTCTCGCGCTTTTTCTCGCAACCATAAATCAGGGCTTCTCGCTTCTTGATCCGCAAATTTTTCGTCTGATCATTGATGACTACGCGCAGAAAATTCACGAACTTTCGCGGGAAGACTTTCTGCGGGGAGTTCTTCTCTTGCTTCTTGCCTCAATGGGCGTGGCTCTGATTTCGCGAATTGCGAAAAACTTTCAGGATTACTATGTGAGCGTGGTAACCCAGCGCGTAGGAGCCAGGATGTACGCGGAAAGCGTTGCGCATTCTTTTTCGCTTCCGTACGTGGCTTTTGAAGATCAGCGATCCGGCGAGCTGCTTCAGAAACTTCAAAAAGCAAGGTCTGACAGCGAGCGTGTTATCTCAAGTTCGATCAACAATCTCTTCCTTGCTCTCATCGGAATTATCTTTGTTCTTATTTACGCGGCAACCGTTCAGTGGATTATAGGACTCATGTATTTTCTCATGATTCCGGTGCTTGGAACTGTTGCTTTTTTCACTTCAAAAAAGATTAAAGCTGCCCAAAAGGCCGTTGTGCGTGAAACGGCAGAGCTTGCTGGATCAACGACTGAGACCATGCGAAACGTTGAACTGGTGAAAAGCCTTGGCTTAGAGCGGCAGGAGATTGGGCGCCTGAATTCGGTGAACGACAAGATACTCGATCTTGAGCTCAAGAAGGTTCGTCTTATACGGACCATGAGCTTTATCCAGGGAACTACAATAAATGCTTTTCGTTCAGGACTCTTACTTCTTATGTTATGGTTCGTTTTTCGGGGATCGATAACGCTCGGAGAATTCTTCTCGTTACTTTTTTATTCATTTGCCATTTTCAACCCCCTCTCGGAAATCGGAAATGTTACAGCCCAGTTTCAAGAGGCGAAGGCAAGCCTTGAGCAGCTTGAGGGAGTTTTTACAAAAGAGCCGGAGCACGCGCCGTATAGTCCGAAAGATACAGGACCACTTAAAAGTATCAACTTTAAAAAAGTTAGTTTCTCCTACGAGGGGAATGAAGATCCATCCGTAAAAGAAATTTCATTTGAAGCAAAAGACGGAGAGGTGATTGCTTTCGTCGGTCCATCAGGTGGGGGAAAGAGCACCGTGATAAAACTCCTTGCCGGCTTATATCGACCAACGGAAGGACAAATTTTTATAAACAAAATCGATTCGTCGGAGATCGATTACGCAGCGCTCCGAAAGCGAATCGGCCTTGTTTCTCAGGAAACACAACTTTTTGCAGGAACAATCCGGGAAAATCTACTTTTTGTAAACCCCGATGCGAGCGATAACGAATGTCGAGAGGCGCTCCGACTCGCTTCCGCACTTGCGATTATAGAGCGCGGCGGAAAGGATCTTGACACAAGAATTGGCGAAGGAGGGATAAAGATTTCAGGTGGAGAACGTCAGCGTCTTGCGATTGCCCGAGCACTTCTGCGAAGCCCCGAATTTATTATTTTCGACGAAGCGACATCGAGCCTTGACTCCATTACCGAAAAAGCCATCACCAAAACGATTCAAGATATCGAAGTGTCGCGCCCGAACGTAATCACCATCCTTGTAGCGCACCGCCTTTCGACCATTCAACATGCGAAGCGGATTTATGTTCTTGAGAAGGGAAGGATCGTAGAGCGCGGGAGTCACACGGAATTGCTCACGAAAGAAGGGCTTTACGCGGCTCTTTGGCGCGAGCAGGGAGGAAGGCGGTAGGATTCTTGACAACGATATTTGCGGATGTAAGTATTATAAGTACCCCTGCCTCGGTGCGGAGAAGCCAAGAAACACCGGGTAACACCAAACGTCAGGCCATGCCTGGCCATCCGGCGGGGTGCCCCATGCGTCCCATCGAGGCAGGGGATCGTACCTTCCAATAATGTCCTTCGGGACTTCATCATTCGACCGAGCTACGCTCGGTCTTTTTGTTTGTCTTGACGAATTTGTAAAAAGAGTGTACGTTGGAGAAAGTAATTTAAAGGAGGAAGAGGCCGATGAGAATCAAGCTTTTCTCCTGGAACATTTGGTGCAACTGTGATTTCGAGGGAGTTTCCAGGTTGCTTAGGGCGTGCAATGCGGATGTGATTGCTCTCCAAGAGGTCATGCTGAATGACCCGAAGAGGGATATTCGCCGCATCCTCATTGGGGAAGGATATAGGCATGGAGTATGTTCTGGGGTCATGACCCTTAAGGACGGAAGGGTGATGGGGAATGCGATTTTTTCTAGGTTACCAGGGACTGGACCCATAGGTAGCTATCCTTTGTCCCGAAAGGACATGCGGAGAGCTGTTTATGCAGGGATTGAAGATGGTGATGGAGAGCCGCTCCTTCATGTATATTGTACGCATCTTCTGCATACGCATCAAAGGCTCTCGGATACGCAGCTAGTTCAGGCCCATCGTCTTCTTCGGATCTCACGAGGAAGGCGAACGGTTGTGATGGGGGATTTCAACGCAGTCCCCGGAAGCGAAGTGATTGCAGCAATGAACAACCACATGCGGGACACCGATCCCGATTCGAATCCGACTTGGAGCGCGCATCCCGAAGGGTGCAGCGGATGCAATCCGGGGGGGATCAATACCCGACTGGATTATATCTTCGTAAGTCGTGATATTTACGACGGAGTCGTTCCCGGATCGTTTCAGGTGATGGCGCCCAGCGGCTCTGATCACCTTGCGATTTCAGTCGAGATTGATCTCTAAAAGCAGAAATCATATGACCGAGCTAACCCCTCGGTCTTTTTGTTACCGACTTAGCTCCGGCTTTTCTAGTTCGGGTTCGGCTGATTCAACTTCAAGTACGCGGTCGGTGATTCTGAAAATGTCCTTGTCAACCTTCTTGAATTCCTTCGACGCGTTATTATAGGCGGTAACTGTGGTTCCAAGATGGCCTCCCAGTTTTCGCATATATTCTTCATAGCTCACTAAGTGGCTCGCGAGAAGTTCAACGTTTTTGCGTATTTCCTTTGCCGACTCTTCAATCTGGAGAGCCTTAAGGCCCTGGAGAACGGTTTGGAGATAAGCGAGGAATGAAGTGGGGGAAACAATGATGACGTGCTTGTCTCGAAAGGCATATTCGATGAGATCGCGAGTCGAGACTTTGACTGCGCCGATCTGCGCCACAAGAAGATCGTAATAGATTGCCTCGTGCGGAATAAACATAAAGGCAAATTCCATCGTTCCTTCATCCGGCTTTACATATTTCGATGTTTCGTCGATTCGGTTCTTGAGGTCATTCCTAAAAACCTTTTCGAGGCGTTCTCGCTCCGTAGGATCTCGTTCTTCAACAATCCGGTTGTAGTTTTCAAGAGAAAACTTTGAGTCGATCGGAATGATCTTGTCCTTTACGAAAACAACAGCGTCAACCTTAGTTCCATCTTTAAACTCATACTGTGTCTGGTATGAGCCCGGGGGAAGAACATTTTTAAGAAGGGCCTCCAAGTAGTATTCGCCCAAAACGCCGCGCTGTTTCGGATTTTTTAAAATGTCCTGGAGCGACTGGAGCTGATCTGCGAAGTTCACCACTTGTCGGTTTGTTTCGTCGAGCTTGGTTAGTCTCTCGGTAACGTCCTTGATAATCTTGGCGCTTTCCCCGAATTGGCGTTCGGCTCTGTCGCCGGTCTCTCGGAGTTTCATGTCGAGCGTTCGATTGAGTTCCGCTATCTGATTTTGCAGAAGCAGCATCGACTGAGAATCATCTCTTGGCTTTTCGCTCGTGTTCTTTCGTACTATGTATGCGAGATACAAGAAACCGATGAATAAAACCGCGAAAAAGAAAGAAAGAAGTGCTGTTTCCATTGGATTATTTTACCATGATGCTTCGCGGTGTGTTATCCTGTGAAAAAAGAAGAACATGGAAACGTTCGAAAAAGCATATACAAGCCTTAACCTGGAACAGAAGCGGGCGGTTGACGCAATCGAGGGACCGGTTATGGTCATTGCCGGTCCAGGAACGGGGAAAACGCAGATTCTTACCCTTCGAATAGCGAATATTTTAAAGCAAACCGGAGCTCCGGCGGATGCCATCCTCGCCCTTACTTTTACCGAGTCGGCTGCCGCAAATATGAGGCGGCGGCTTGTTTCCCTTATTGGGAGTCGGGGATACTACGTTGCAATCCATACGTTTCACGGATTTTGCAATAAAATCATCCGAGACCATCCGGAGTATTTCCCTGGAATAATCGGGGGGCGAAGCGCGACTGCGGTGGATCAGATCTCTATTTTGCGAGATGTTGTGCTTCGAATGGAGGCCGAGCATCTTCGCCCCTACGGAGACAGTTTTTTCTATATCCCTTCAATCCTCTCGGCAATCAGGTCGATAAAAAATGAGGGTATTTCACCGAATGATTTCGAGGAATTGGTCGAAACCGAAAAAGAGGAATTTGGAAAAATTTCAGACCTTTATCACGAGAAGGGTGCTCACCAAGGAAAAATGAAAGGCGAGTATCAAAAGAAGCTCGTGAGCATCGAAAAAAATAAGGAATTGGCGAGCGCTTACCGAGAGTATCAAAACGAACTTCGGCTGCGAAAACTTTATGATTTTGAAGATATGATCTTAGAAGTCGTAAGATCATTTTCAGAGAACGAAGCGTTTCTTCTTGAGATACAGGAAAACTATCAATATATTTTGGTTGATGAGCATCAAGACACGAATGGTGCACAAAATAAAGTTTTGGAACTTATCGCAAGTTTTCAAGAAAATCCGAATCTATTTGTAGTTGGCGACGAAAAGCAAGCGATTTTCAGATTCCAAGGAGCGAGTCTTGAGAACTTTCTTTATTTCAAAAACAAATACCCGGTTGCAAGTCTTGTGAGTCTTACCACAAACTATCGATCAACACAGTCGATACTTGATTCCGCAGAGAGCCTGATATCCCACAATAAAGCCACCATCCATCACTCATTGTTTTCTGTGAAAAAAGAATCCGGGACACCCCTGCGGCTTCTCTCCTTCGAAAAGACCGAAGCGGAATTATATTTTCTTGCGGTAGATATTGCGAGAAAAATCGACGAAGGAGTTGCCCCGGAGGAAATTGCAATTCTTTATCGCGAAAACCGAGACGCGTTCCCAATCGCAGACTTTCTGGCAAAAAAGGGAATTCCTCACGTTGTTGAATCAGACGAAAACCTGCTCTCCGATCCCGACATAAAGAAGCTCATTGCGATTCTTGCTGCAGTCATGAATTTTGGAAGCGACGAACATCTCATTAAAGCATTGCACATTGACTTCTTAGAAATTGAACCAATCGACATTTATACTCTTGTTGAGCGTGATGCGAGAGGAGGCGAATCAATTTTTGATATGCTTTTTAGAAAGAATTATGACGCGAACAGGTTCGTGAACATTCCCGCAGTTCATTCGTTCGTGGAGAATCTGAGGGCGTGGAAAGTGAAGAGCGAAAATGAGCCCTTCCTTAGGCTTTTTGAGGAAATTGTTCGAGAGTCCGGTTTTCTTGCGCACGTTCTAAAAGGAGAAGAAATGATCCAGAAAATGGAGAAACTCGATCTTTTCTTCGGCGAAGCGAAGGGACTTGTAGGAGATAACGGTTTTTATAAGCTCAAGGATTTTATGGACCATCTCGTGATTCTTGAGGAACACGGAGTTTCTATAAAAGGGAGGCATAGGCGAGGGCTCCAGGCGGTTCGTCTCATGACTGCCCATCGAGCGAAAGGGCTTGAATTCGAATATGTCTATGTTGCCGGAGCAACCGACGGACACTGGGGAAACAAAAAATCTCACAATCATTTTGCGCTTCCCTTCAAAACGAGCGCGAGCGTAAAGGAGTTTGAAAAAAACGAAGACGAGCGTCGTTTGTTCTACATGGCCCTTACTCGTGCAAAAAAAGGAGCATGTATCACCTTTGCAAAGGTGGATGCGAATGGTCGAGAGCGCGTTCCAAGCCAGTTCTTAGAGGAAGTAAGAGCGGAGCTTGTTCGAATCGAGGACGGCGTTCCATACGAAGAGGAATTTGAGAAAAGCAGGGAGATTGTTTTTGCAAAAAACGAAAGAAAAGCTCCGAGCGTCACCGAAAAAGAATTTTTAAACGAACTATTCCTCACAAGAGGACTTTCGCCAACGCACCTTAATAATTATCTTCGCTGTCCGTGGGAATATTTCTACAAAAACCTCATTCGGATCCCGAGCGTTCCTTCAAAAGCACAGATATATGGGATTGCCGTACACGGAGCATTACAGAGTTTTTTTGAGAAAAAGAAAAGCGGGGAAGAAGCGGGTATTCCCTTTGTGATTGAGCGTTTCAATTTTTACCTTAGTAAGTACCCGCTTTCCGAGCGCGAAAAAGAACTACTTTTAGAAAAAGGGAGAAAGAATTTTTCGCGGTATGTCGAAGCGAACATGGAAACATGGAACTACAACGCCATTGTTGAGTTTAATGTTCGCGGGATTATACTGACTGACAATGTCAAAATCACCGGAAAAATTGATAAAATCGAGCTTTCCGAAGATGGAGGCAACATTTTTGTGGTTGACTACAAGACAAAAAAACCCGAAAGCCGGAACTGGATTTCGGGAGAAGTTGGCGATTCGGGAGGAGACTATAAGCGGCAGTTAGTGTTCTATAAACTACTTCTCGATCGTTATCCAGAGAAGAAATTCAATATGAAATTTGGCGTTATCGATTTTACGGAGCCAAACGACAAGGGTGTCTTTAAGAAAGAAATTTTTGAAATCGAAAGTGGAGAGGTTTTAGAGCTTGAGCAAGCGGTGCTTAGGGTTGCCGATGAGATAAAAAGCTTAGCTTTTTGGGATAAGCGTTGCGAAAGAAAAGATTGCAACTATTGTGCGCTGCGCGATACGATGCGGGCTTGACGAATTCTTCCGTTCGCGCTTATATTCTTCATAGCATTACCGACAAGGAGGAGCGATGGAGCCGAAAAGTTGCTATGATTTCGAATCGCGGCACCATGAAGCCGCCGCGCTAACGTTAAAAATGATTAGGATGGCGCATGCGCGTTCGCAGTTCGCACAGGACGCGCTTCGAATCGAAAAACTGCACGCGCTGAACAGTTTTACAGTGCAGGAAAAAAAGGTCCTTGTTGAAGTAGTTCTTCCCGGGGGAGGAAGCAGCTCATTTTCAGGGCGGCTAGTCTCTCTGGGAGGCGGCTATTTTCAAGTGGTTACTTTTGTTGTAGGGACAGTTTTGGAGGTCTCTCCAACATTCCATTTGGCGCAGCTCGTAAGAATCCAGCTCCTATAGAACCCGGAAAGGGTTCTTTTTTCTTTTTAGATTGTGGTTTAAGCTGACTCTATATCATGAAAGGAGATCCAAAGGAAAAATTTAGTGGGAAAAAGGTTGCGGTTTTGGGCTTGGGCGTTGATGCCGGACTCGAGGCCGCCTCTTTCCTTCTCGAAGAGGGAGCAATTCCAACGGTTTTTGACGAGAAAGAAGAGGCGCTGCTCGATGCTGAGACAATTAAAAAATGCAGATCTCTCGACATTCCGGTTGTTTTCGGAAAGTTTGAAAATTTCGACGGATTTGATTTTATATTCCGTTCGCCCGGCGTTCATTCCGGCGCAGCTTACTTGAAGGCGACGAGAGAGAAAGGAATCGAAATAACTTCTTCAACCAAAATCTTTTTTGAATACGCGGAGGGGCTTACGATTGGGGTAACCGGAACAAAAGGGAAGGGAACGACCGCATCGCTCATCGCCGAAATGCTGCGAAGCGAAGGGAAGGACGTTTATCTCGGAGGGAACATCGGAGTTTCGATGCTTTCGCTTTTGCCAAAACTTACTGCGCAGTCGGTTTCGGTCTGTGAGCTTTCAAGCTTTCAGCTTATTGATTTAACAAAAAGTCCGAACATTGCGGTGGTCCTTATGGTAACAAGCGAGCACCTCGACTACCATGTGACCGAAGAGGAGTACGTAGAGGCGAAGGGAGCGATCGCAAAATTTCAATCGACAAACGATGTTATTATCGCAAATCAGGACTTTAAAAATTCCATTTTTATCGCAAATCAGTCTTTCGGAAAAAAGTATTGGGTAAGCAGGAATGATGAGGTTCGAGAGGGATGTTTTGTGCGTGACAATTCTGTTTTTGTGCGAAACGACGCCGAAGAAGAAAAGATTGTCGACACGAATGAAATTTTCCTGCCAGGGTCGCACAATCTAGAAAATGTTTGTGCCGCAACGATGGCTGCAAAATGCGCCGGAGTTTCAACCAGAGTAATAGCTGCGACCCTGAGGAGCTTCCGCGGATTGCCGCATCGGCTCGAGCTAATAGCCGAGATCGACGGAGTTCGATACGTAAACGACTCGTTCTCGACAACACCAGAAAGCGCGATTGCAGCGATTAAGGCTTTTAATTATCCAAAAATAATGATTTTGGGAGGGTCGCACAAGGGGTCTGATTTCGGCGAGCTTGGCGAGCTTATCCAAAACGACGCATCGGTAAAGGCAGTTATCGGAATCGGCGAAGAGTGGGAAAGAATAAAAGAGGCGATTGATCGTACAAAGAAGAGGGAAGTTAAATTTATAGAAGGATGTAAGTCGATGGCAGAGATTGTTGACGTGGCAAGGAAGGAGGCTGTCGCAGGTGACATTGTGATGCTCTCTCCCGCCTGCGCGAGCTTCGGAATGTTTAAAAGCTATAAAGATAGAGGAGATCAGTTCAAGCGAGAGGTTCTCGGCTCGCTTTTTTCGACGTGACAATTTCGCTTTTTGAAGTAAAATATGGACATGAGAAACTCGTTAAAAACCATTGTCACCATTGCCGTCATTCTTATTATTTTATCGCTTATTCTGCCGGTATTTGCGTCAGCTAAGGAGCTCAGAGGCGTAAAGAGTGAATTTTCATTTTGGATTCTTGGTGGGAAAACTCCAGAGGTGCAATCTGCGTTCTTCAAAAAACAACTTTCAAGATAGGGCGTGACAGACGCAATAGAACACCGCATCTGCGAGAGTTGTCACCAGGATTTCGCTCTTGAGCCGGTCGATTTCGATTTCTACAAGAAGATGGATGTTCCACCACCGACGCGGTGTCCGGCCTGCAGGATGATGCGGAGGATGGCATTTAGAAACGAGCGCTTCCTATATAAGCGAAAAAGCGAAGTTTCGGGCAAGGAAATATTTTCAATGTTCCCTCCGGATTCCCGCCAAAAAATCGTCGAGAATGAATTGTTTTTCGGGGACACCATCGATCCGATGTCTTTCGGGCGCGAGGTCGATTTTTCAAAGCCGTTTCTTGCACAGCTTTATGACCTCTGGAAAGCGGTGCCGATTTACTCGCTTTCGGTTGTGTATGGAACAAACAGTGACTATTCCAACAATTATACCGGGTTTAAAAATTGCTACCTCGTTTTCAACGGAAATTATGCCGAAGATTGCATGTACGGAAATGGGGTTAATAACGGAAAGAACTGCATAGATTTTTCACATATGGATAGTAGCGAATTCTGCTACGAGCTTTCGTTTTCCGCCGACTGTTCGAAGTGCTTTTTTTCAACGCGCTGTAACGGATCGTACGATATGTGGTTCTCAAAACAATGTATTGGTTGCCATGACTGCTTCGGTTGCGTGAATTTAAAGAACAAGAAATATCATATCTTCAACGAACCCTACACCAAGGAGGAATACGAGAGACGAGTAAAGGAATTCGCTCTCAACTCCTATGGAAAGATCGAAGAGTTCAAGAAGAAAAGCGCCGAGTTCTGGCTGAAGTTTCCGAATAAATATGCGGCAAACAACAAAAACGTAAATGCTTCGGGATCGTATGTCTATCAATCAAAAAATGCCGAAAATTGCTATCTTGCGCTTGGCCTTGAAGACAGTCGTTACTGTCAGTACATACTAACGCCTCCCACGAGGCAGTGCTACGACTATACCGTCTGGGGAGATAACGCCGAATTGGTCTATGAAGCGGTCGCAAGTGGCTTGGGGATATATAACTGTCGCTTCTGTTGGGAATGCTGGCCCGAAAACAAGAATCTTGAATACGCACTCTATTGTAGTAATTCCTCAAATCTTTTCGGATGTGCCGGAGTTAAGAAGAGAGAGTATTGTATTTTGAACAAGCAATATTCGAAGGAAGAGTATTTCGCGCTCCGGGAACGCGTTATTGAGCACATGAATACAATGCCGTATGTTGACGCAAATGGGCTACGGTACCCATACGGCGAGTTTTTCCCGGCGGAATTTTCTCCCTATCCCTATAACCACACGCTCGCGCAAGAAAACTTTCCACTATCCGAACATGCCGCTGCCGAACAGCATCTGATATGGAAGAAACCTGAGGGAAAAAAGCACGAAGCGACACTGCGATGGCAAGATGTTCCGGATTCCATAGAGGACGCCACGGATGACCTTCTCGGACAAACAATCCGATGCCGATCTTGGGATGAAGATTCCGAAGAGGCCATCCTGCACAACTGCACGGGAGTTTTTCGCATCATCCCACAAGAACTCGAATTCTATAAAAGGTTCGGATTGCCAATCCCTCGTCGTTGTTACAATTCACGCCACTTCGAACGTATTAAACAGCGTCTTCCGGCAAAGCTCTATACTCGAGAATGTCAGTGTAGAGGGGACGTGTCGTTAGATGGTGGCTATAAAAACATCGCCCTGCATCAAGCCCACGAATCGTCATCAAGCTGTACGAATACATTCGAGTCTCCATATGACAAGGCGCTTCCCGATATCGTTTATTGTGAAGGATGTTTTCAGGCAGAGACGGCGTAACGATTGGACCAAAGTAAATAGTCCTTCATGAATCACGAAACCAAAAACCCTTCGGCAAGCTCAGGACAAGTCTGTCAAAACTGCAGCAAGGACTTTGTTATTGAGTCCGAAGACTTCGATTTCTACAAGAAGATGGATGTTCCACCACCGACGCGGTGTCCGGAGTGCAGAATGCAGAGGAGGATGTGTTTCAGAAATGACCACCAATTATTTCGGAATGTCGATGCCGTTACAAAAGAAGAAATATTTTCGAGTTTTCCAAGGTCAGCTCCGATTCAAGTCTACGACCATCCTCGGTGGTGGTCTGACTCATGGGACCCCCTGTCTTTTGGGGAAGAGTGCGATCTTTCAAGACCGTTTTTTGCGCAATTCCGGGAGTTTATCAAAAAAGTTCCTCGGGCTTCACGGTCTATCCTCAGACTCTCAAACAGCGATTATTGCGATCAGTCCGGGGACCTAAAAAATTGCTATCTTTGCTTCAATGGAGGTCGTGGAGAAAACTCGCTTTATGGCGTTACCTTTATGGATGTGAAGGATTCAGTGGATTTTTTCCAATCGGGAAAACTGGAGCTTTGCAGCGAGGTTTCTCTCGTCGCAAGTTGTTACAAAACGTTTTTCTCCTACGACTGTGAAGGGTGTCAAAACTCTGCCTTTCTCGTACGATGCGACGATTGTTCGGACTGCTTTGGTTGCGTGAATCTTCTGCATAAGAAATATTATATTTTCAACAAGCCATATACAAAGGAAGAATATGAGCGAGAAATCAAAAAGTTTGACCTCGGTTCGTACGAAGTAGTTCGGAAGATGAAAGAACGCATGATGAGTATGGACAAGCAGTTTCCCGAGAAGTTTTTTCACGGGTCCCAGAATGAAAATGTAATTGGTGAGTACGTGTATAATTCCAAAAACGCAAAATACTGCTATGAGGCAATAGGGGTAGAGAACGTAAAGTATTCCCAAAGCATTCTTGCGGGAACAAGCGAATCATACGACTTCACCAATTGGGGTGATTCAACCGAGCTTATATATGAATGCGTTACCTGTGGCAACGAATCAAACCGCTTGAAATTTTGCATCGAATGCTGGCCTGGTTGTACCGAGCTTGAATATTGTATCGAGTGTCACTCTTCCTCGAACTGTTTCGCGTGCATTGGCCTTAGAAGCGCGCAGTATTGCATTTTTAATAAACAGTATTCGAAAGAGGAGTATCAGAAGAAGGTTTCACTACTCAAAAAACACATGAAGGAGATGCCGTACGTTGATGCCAGGGGGAAGAGTTACGGGTACGGCGAGTTTTTTCCTCCGGAGTTTTCCCCATACGCATACAACGAAACAATGGCGCTTGATCTTCTTCCACTTGCGAAAGAAGAAGCGTTAAAAACGGGTTTCGGGTGGCAGGATCCGAATCTGCGCGACTTTGAAATAACGGTTCGAGCTGAGGAGCTATCAGACCACATCAGCGACACATCCGACGAAATTCTTAAAGAGGTTATCGGATGCGCTTCCTGCAAGCGAGCCTATCAAATTGCATCCGCAGAACTTGGTTTTTACAAGCGCTTCAATCTTGCCCTTCCAAGAAGCTGTTTTCCTTGTCGGCATTCTGCGCGAACAGCAAAGAGGAACCCTCCCCGATGGCAGAAGGGATTTTGTATGTGCGAAGGAGGAGAGTCGGGAAAGTATAAAAATAACACAATTCATTCTCACGGATCCAAGAGGTGTGAGAACTCATTCGAGACCACATTTTCGAATGAGAAAGAGGCAATTGTTTACTGTGAGTCGTGTTTTTTGGCTGAAACTCGATAGGTTGCTAGAAGCGTGAAAAATGCTATATGAAGGGGCAAATATAACGTATAATAAAGAGACATGATTGATAGACCGGACAGAGATGTCGTATATTTTGCGAAAACCGATTTTCGTAACGCCGATCGGATTTTTGGCATCAAAAGAAACGATCGAAGGCAGCACATGTATGTTATCGGAAAGACCGGTACCGGAAAGTCCGCTTTTTTAAGCAATCTTATTATTCAAGATATCGCAAACGGCGAAGGCGTGTGTGTCGTTGACCCGCACGGAGAGCTTATTGAGGGAGTTCTTTCGAAAATCCCGAAGGAGCGCGTAAAGGATGTCGTATATTTCAATCCAGCTGACATCGATTATCACATTGGCTTTAATGTGCTTGAACTGCCAGACCCGAAATACAAGCATTTGGTTGCTTCAGGTCTTATGGGAATTTTTACGAAAATTTGGTCAAATGTCTGGTCGGCGAGAATGGAATACATTTTAAACAACGCAATCCTTGCGCTTCTCGACACACCCGGCTCAACGCTCCTTGGTATCACTCGCATTTTGGTCGATAAAGAATTTCGGCAGACCATTGTGAATAACATTAAAGATCCAGTGGTAAAGGCTTTTTGGATTCACGAGTATGAGGCGTGGCAAGACAAGTTCAGAAACGAAGCCATAGCGCCTATTCAAAACAAGGTTGGTCAATTTCTTTCAACCGCAATCGTGAGAAACGTCGTCGGACAATCGAAAAGCACGATGGACATATTTAACATTATGAACGAAGGAAAGATTTTTTTGGTAAATGTCTCCAAGGGGCGCATTGGGGAGGATAACTCCGCGCTTTTGGGAGCGATGCTTATTACGAAAATTCAACTTGCCTCGATGGAGCGCGTCCGTATTCCGGAGGACGAGCGCGTCGACTTCTATCTCTACGTCGATGAATTTCAAAACTTCGCAACGGATTCATTTGCGAGTGTTTTATCTGAAGCAAGAAAATATCGACTTGATCTGATACTGGCGCATCAATATATAGGACAACTTGTTACGGATGTTTCTACAAAAGTAAGAGACGCAATTTTTGGAAACGCAGGAACGATGATCATCTTTCGTGTCGGGGCTGCCGATGCGGAGTTTCTCGAAAGCGAGTTTGAGCCGGAGTTTACTATCCAAGACATCGTAAACCTTCCGAACTATCATATTTATTTGAAACTTTTATGCGACGGGGTTGCCTCAAGGCCGTTTTCCGCGAAAACATTACCGCCCATAAAAGGAGTAGAGGACGCATCGACTGCGCAGGAAATTATTGAGCAGTCAAGGGAAAGATACGCTCGCCCCCGGGAAGTCATTGAGGACGAAATTAATCGATGGGCCGGAATGGTTCCGAGGGGAGGAGAGGGAGAAACAATTATGTCGCGAGCGAGCACTCCGAGAAGCGGAGAGTCTTTCTCGGCAATTTGCTCATCTTGCGGGAGAGAAACAACCGTTCCTTTTGAGCCCATACCCGGGAAGCCCGTATACTGCCGAGAATGTCTCGCCGGGATAAAAGAGGGGACAATTATGCCTGCATCGAGATCTTCCTCCCCGAAGGTCAGCGTTAATCAGAAACAGTTTTCTGCTGATCTTGCGAGTCTCGGGATCGAGTTCGAGGGAGGCGGTGAAGAAAAAACAAAGATTCTTCATCCGACAGAGGAAAGGACGGAGCAGCCCGAGGAGGCAGTGTCTCGAAAAGCTCCGCAGGAAATTCAGAATAAAGACTTTCCGAAGCGCCCAGAGCGATCGGAGCTTCAGTTTCAACAGAGAAAAAGATCTTTTGTCCCAAGAATTGAAGTAGAAGCAAGGGCATCGCAGCAAAGCAGTACCGAAAAAACTCTTTCGCTCAAGGATCTTTCGGAAAGGTCAGTGCCAGAGAAACAAAGAGCGGAAAGAAAAAAGGACGGAGTTAACATTGCAGACCTGAGAAAGGCAATAGCAGAATCACTTCATAAAGCTGAGATAACGCACGACGAAGAGTAGATAAACCCATGAAAGAAAAGAAAAAGGCTAGGCAAGTCGAGTTTCATTTTCTTACTATTTTTCCAAGAATTTTTGATTCTTATCTTAACGAATCTTTATTTCGGCGTGCAAGGATGGAGGGAACCGTAAAGGTTTTTGTCCATAATATCCGTGATTTTTCAAGAGAAAGACACAAAAAAGTCGATGATCGACCATTTGGTGGGGGTCCCGGGATGGTTCTCCAGGTGGACCCAATTTTTCGCGCAGTTTCGTCGATTCTTTCAAAAGGAAAGAAGAAGACGAAGGTTTTGCTTTTCAGCACTCGGGGAAAGAAGCTTACTAGCTCGTACGCGGAACGACTTTCAAAGTACGAACGAATTGTTTGTATCTGCGGCAGATACGAAGGCGTCGATGAGCGAGTCGCAGAATACATTGCTGACGAGGAGATCTCTATTGGTGAGTATGTTCTTTCGGGAGGCGAGTTGGCTGCGTTGGTACTTGCAGAATCAACGAGTCGTTTTTTACCAGGATTTCTCGGAAAGCTCGAATCTCTCGAGAGTGTCAATGGTTCATTTTCCACCTATACTCGTCCGGAGAAATTTTTTCCGGGAAGAAGCAAGAAAAGCTGGGACGTTCCAAGAGTACTTGTATCGGGAAATCATAGCGCCATAAAGAAATGGCGCGCGCGGAAATAATTTTCTGGACCTCCCTTTCTTTTTTGTCTGGAATGTTCCTTTTCGGGATCAGTACTCCCGGTTTTTTGTTGATTGTGATTGCCCTGCTTTGTTCTTCATCTCTTTTCCTTTTCAAAAAGTCACTTTTCGCTTTCGTCGTTTTGCTTGGTTTTCTCTGCGGGGCATGGTACGGATCTTTCTCGCTTGAGCGAGAAAGATCTCAAGAAGACATCATCTTTAACGAAAGAGTCCGTTTCTCTGCGGAGATCGTAAGTGAACCCATCACAATTGAAGGTGGAAGCGCTTCGTTCCTTGCGGAGCTCGAAACTCCAAGAGCGGGGAAGATCAAGGTGATAAGCAACGGGTCGTTCTTTTATGGAGATCATATCGATGTCGAAGGGATCATAACCGCGCACGAAAAAAAATTCGGGGATCATCTTGCGGCATTTCCAAAAATCCTCAAAGTAAGATCTGGTTCGGGAAAAAATTTTATCAGAAAAGAGCTTATTGCCGTAAAACAGAAAGCAATTTCTGCTCTTACCGAGCATCTTCCTGGAGATTTGGGGGTATTTGCGAGCGGAATAACTCTCGGGAATCGAAGCGGTTTCAGCAAGGAATTTCGCGAGAAAATGAAGGATAGCGGAACAACGCACTTGGTCGCGCTTTCCGGGTACAATGTTGCAATTCTTGTTACGGTAATATACGCGACGCTTCTTCCTTATTTTTCTCGAAAGATTACATTCATCGCAACACTTTTCGCAATTCTTATTTTTGTGGTGATGGTTGGAGGCGAGCCTTCTATCGTTCGAGCGGCGGGAATGGGCTTTCTTGCCCTCTTCGCTCGTCACATCGGCCGCCTTTACAGCTTCGGCCATTCTATCGTTTTTATAGCGCTTTTCATGATAGTCACGAGTCCGAGTATTTTATTCTCTTTGGGATTTCAGCTATCCTTCGTAAGTCTTTTAGGTATCGCCTTCGTCGCTCCAAAACTTGAAGTCTTGTTATCAAAATTAAGACAAGAAAAAAAGGAGGGATCATGGCTTACGAAGGCTGCTTCTCAGAGTCTCGGAGCTCAAATTGTTGTTCTTCCGATACTTACAACCTCGCTTGGTTCCGCTTCATTTCTTTCATTTATTCCAAACACGCTTATTCTTCCGTTTGTTCCAATAACGATGTTTTTTGGATTCGTTGTTGCCGTTCTCGGCCTTTTTTCTGCATCTCTTTCGTTTCCGATCGCGTTGTTTCTGAAGATCCTCCTACTCTACGAAACCGGCATAATAAATTTTTTTAGTAAGATTCCGTTTCAGTTTTTAGGTTTTCGATTTTCTGCTTTCCTGTACGCAATCTATTATTTGATGATTTTCTTTTTTCTCATTAAAAACAATCATCTAGACAATGGATCTTTACGCAGAAAAAAATAATACACTTGGAATAATTTTTGTGGCGACATTTTTTGTATTTGACGTTTTTTTATGGAACCGAATTTTTACAGAAACCGGCTCATCGAAGAACGAAGTTTATTTTTTTGATGTAGGCCAAGGTGATTCTTCTCTTGTTCAATTCGATTCCGGCGCAAGAATCATGACGGACGGTGGACCAGATTCATCAATACTCCGAGCGATTCGAAGCGAGCTTCCGGAGGGTTCATATATAGATATCGCGATAATTTCTCATCCGCAACTTGATCATTTTGGAGGATTTTCACACCTTCTCGCAAGGTATAAGTTTGGAACGTTTATTATAAACGGCAGAACTCCCGAGGGAGAGGCGAGAATAAGATGGAACGCACTTCTTGGCGAAATAAAAAAACGAAATATTCCAATTATTGTCCTTGGCGCAGGAGACAGTATTAAGCAAGGGGAAAGTGTAATTCGCATTCTTTCGCCGGACCCAATGATCATAGAAAGCGGAGAATTGAATGACACCTCTCTTGTCGAAAAAGTCGAAACCAAGGACTGGACCATGCTTCTTGTTGGTGACGCAGGATCAAATCTTGAACGGTATTTGATTTCAAAAGAAGAAAAGCTTTCAGCGAATATTTTGAAGGTCGGACATCACGGATCAAAGTTTTCTTCAAGTAATGACTTTTTACAAGCAGTGGGTCCAGAAGTGGCGCTTATTGGGGTTGGAGCAGAGAATAGATACGGTCATCCATCGGCAGGTATTTTAACCGTTCTCTCACGTTTGGGCAGTGCGGTTTTTCGTACTGATGTAAATGGGACGATCCACGTAAAACCATCCCCGATCACAAAAACACTCAATATCGCATCGGAAAGGTAGCATCTTGGCACAACGGAATGTTTCCGGATGAGATATAATAAAGGAACAATGTCGGTTCTCATTAAAAACGTTACTGTTTTGGCTGGGGATGCCTCTCGGCCAAGCCAAAAAGACATTTTTATATCTGGAAACAAAATTTCGGCAATCGGGTCATTTCCAGAAAAGGCAGCTGAGGAGACCATCGATGGTCAGGGGGGCTACGTTTCTCCTGGATTTATCGATATTGGAACAACCTCGGATCACTATCTTTCGCTATTTGAGAATCCTGAGCAATGGGATTTTTTGCGGCAGGGAGTTACAACGATGATCGGGGGGCAATGCGGATCATCTCTTGCGCCTCTTTTGTATGGCTCGCTCGAATCGATACAAAAATGGGCGGATGTGTCGAAGATGAACATCGATTGGCATACCGTAAAAGAATTTCTTTCGCATGTTCAGAAGTTGAGACTGGGAGTGAATTTCGCAACGCTTACGGGGCACAGCACGATACGACGGGGGATTATCGGGGAAGAACTTCGGGATCTTACGGCGCACGAAACACAACTATTCGAAAAAATCCTTCGTCAATCATTTCGGGATGGTTCGTTTGGGCTTTCTACGGGACTTGAGTATATTCATGCTCGGAATACACCGTACAAGGAACTGTTATCTCTTGCGAGTACGGTTCGCGCGGAGAACCTACTGTACTCGATTCATTTACGTAGCGTCGACTGTGATGTCGAAAAATCCGTTGACGAGGCGTTGAAACTTTCAAAGGAATCTCAAGTGAACATGCTCATTTCGCACCTTGTTCCAGTTAAGGGATTCGAGGAGCAATATCTTCGAATTCTCGATAAGCTTGACGCTCTTCCTAAAGAACGAAACGTCCATTTTGATGTTTATCCATTTCCGGTAAGTACCGTTCCGATTCATCGTCTCCTTCCGTTTTGGATGCGAAACCAAGGAATTCTAGAGATAAAAAAAGCCATCCGGGATCCATGGATGATTCCGAGGATCATCAAGGAGTTTCCAGTGGTTAACAGTCTTGATATTCAGATTGCCTACGCCCCAGGAAATGAATCTTTGTCTGGCAAGACATTGAAGGATGTTCAAGAAATGTACGAGATAGACGACGTAGGAGGTGCTTTGTTGCACCTTATGGCGTGTACTGATTTACGAGCCGTGATTCATATTAAAAATATCAACGGAGACCTACTGAAGAAGGCGCTTTCGCATGATCGATCGCTTGTCTCATCGCATGCTCCTAATTTCGGAAAGGATACGAGCTTTACACACTCAGATCGGTCGACGAAAACATTCCCTGAATTCCTCAGGCTTTTTCTCGAGGACAAGTCGCTATCCATCGAAAGGGCAGTGGAAAAAATCACACTTGCCCCTGCAAAGAAGCTCGGACTTAAAAAAAGAGGAATGCTCAAGGAAGGAAATTTCGCCGACTGCGCGGTTTTCAAAGATGGTCTTGTTCGGTTCGTCATTCTCGGCGGACAAGTCGTTGTTCGTAATGGAGAGATAACCGGGATTCGGGCCGGTGAAACGGTAAAAAAGCATCGACAATGAAAGAGCGGTTTTTTTCAAAGAGGGGACATCATCCCGACTACCTCCTTCTTGCTTCGGTTTTCATTCTTACGCTCGGAGGACTTATCGTACTATCGAGCGCTTCTTCGAATATCGGAGAAATTAAGTTCGGAGATAGTTACTATTATTTAAAGCATCAGATGTATTTCGGTCTTTCGCTTGGTCTGCTCGGATTTCTTGCGGCTTACTTTATCCGATATCAGTTTTATCAAAAGATTGCACTACCATTCCTGCTTGTTAACGTCGGCTTGCTTTCGTTGGTATTTACTAGTTTCGGAATTACTTCTGGAGGAGCAAGCCGTTGGCTTGAGATGGGGCCAATTACGTTTCAGCCGGCAGAGCTACTAAAACTTTCCTTTATTTTGTATCTTGCAGCTTGGCTTTCGAATACCAAAGTGAGTCGTTCAGAAACAATGAGCGAAGGCCTGTTCCCTTTTCTCATTATTTCGGGAATTATCGGAGGACTTTTGGTTTTGCAGCCGGCGACGAGTACGGTCGCAATCCTGCTTACTGCCGGTTTGGGTGTCTATTTTTTAAGCGGTGCTAAATGGAAATACATATTTTCAATCGCGGGACTCGGCTTACTGGCTCTTACGATGCTTATTTTTGCAACTCCGTACCGAATGAAGCGAGTAATGAGTTTTTTCGATCAAAGTGGTGACTCTCTTGGAGCAAACTACCACTTGAATCAAGCGCTCATTGCAATCGGTTCCGGAGGGGTCACGGGAGTCGGATATGGACAGTCGACGGCCAAAGCCAGTAGTCTTCCCGCAGTCATCGACGACTCTATTTTCGCCGTTTTGGGACAAGAACTTGGCTTTCTCGGAACAAGCGTGGTTGTTGTCATATTCGCGATTTTAGTTTTTCGCTTCTTCTGGATAGCTTCACGGGCGAGGGATCGCTTCGGGAAGCTCATTTTGGCTGGTTTCGGACTTATTATTGCCCTACAGTCCATTGTTCATATCGGATCAATTTCAGGACTTTTACCGCTTACGGGAGTTCCGTTGCCATTTGTAAGCTACGGGGGGACTGCCCTTGCCGTTTTTTTGACCATGAGCGGTATCGCCGCTAATATTTCTAAGTACACCTAATATATTATGGAATCAGAAATTCGAATTCTTTTCTGTGGCGGAGGAAGCGGGGGACATATAAATCCTCTTGTCGCTGTTGCAGAGATACTACAGGATACGCGCGGGCAGTTGCCGGGGAAAATCACGATGCACTGGTTCGGCTCGCTCGATCAGTATTCAAGAGAGTTCGCACGCGTTCCTGTTGCCATACACCCGATCCTCACCGGGAAACTCCGCCGGTATTTTTCCCTGCAAAATTTTATCGATATTCCGAAGTTTTTCGTCGGCCTCATACAAGCCTGGTGGAAAATGTTTCTCTTAATGCCCGACGTGATTTTTTCAAAGGGCGGTCCCGGAGCCCTGCCGGTGGTTTTGTGCGGCTGGTTTTATCGAATTCCGATTGTCATACATGAGTCCGACTCCGTCCCAGGCCTTACGACGCTACTTACGGCACGATTCGCAAAGAAAATCATCTTAAGCTTTGAAGCAGCCCGTCAATACTTCGACTCGAGAAAAGTTTTAATTTTAGGAAATCCCGTTCGGAGGAGTTTCCAGGAGAAGAGGATTACCCAGGAAGCGGCGAAAGAAAGCCTCGGCTTTAACCCCGGAGAGCCGGTTCTTCTTGTTCTCGGTGGGTCGCAAGGAGCTCAGCGCATAAATCGATTCGTAGCTCTTAATCTAAAAGAATTCCTCACCGAGACGCAGATTTTACACCAAGCAGGAACCGGGGATTTTTTGGATACAAAAAAACTTTCAGAAGCTGTTCTTATTGATCTTCCGGTGAAGACCGAAGTCGAACATCGCTACTCCCTGGTGCCATACTTTGAAGAGAAAAAACTTACCGAAGCCCTATCAGCGGCTGATGTTGTGCTCGCCCGTTCCGGCAGCGGAACACTATTCGAGATTGCACCATTCGGAACACCTTCCGTCCTGGTTCCTCTTGATGA
Source organism: Patescibacteria group bacterium (assembly GCA_038063755.1). Lineage (GTDB taxonomy): Bacteria > Patescibacteriota > Minisyncoccia > UBA6257 > 2-01-FULL-56-20 > JBBTUL01. The sequence goes on along the minus strand of JBBTUL010000011.1, from coordinate 87,009 downwards.
ATCGGCAAAGGATCATCAACGATCTAACGCGTACATTTTTGCCGGAGGAGGCGGAGCGATTGTAATAGAGGAAGAAAATCTAAATGCACAAACTTTTGTGCACGAGCTAAAGAAAATACTTTCAAATCCGACCGTAAGAGACAATATGTCTCGATCGGCCCTTCAATTTGCAAAGCCTCGAGCCGCAGAGGAAATCGCAAAGCAGATATTGCAGCTCGTCTAGCTTTCGGCTTTAAACAAGCCCATGTTTAGTGGTAAAATAAAGACCGATGAAAGAAAGCATTCGGCCTATAAGAGTGCGATTTGCTCCAAGTCCGACGGGGCATTTTCACGTTGGGGGAGCAAGAGCCGCCTTGTTTAACTGGCTTTTTGCACGCCAGGGAAGAGGAACGTTTATTCTGAGAATCGAAGACACCGACGAAGTACGGTCGAAGAAAGAATTCGAGGACGAAATTTTGGAATCTCTAAGATGGCTTGGACTTAACTGGGACGAAGGTCCGGAAGTCGGCGGAGATTATGGACCGTATCGACAAAGCGAGCGGGTCCATATTTATAAGCAACACCTAGAAAATCTTCTCAGCGAAAAAAAGGCCTACTACTGCTATTGCACTCCTGAGGAGCTTGAGGCGCAGAAAGAAGCGATGACCTCGCAGGGGTTCGCGCCGAAGTACAGCGGTCACTGCAGAAGTTTTGCCGAGGCTCCGGAGGGGCGCGAGCGTCAAGTGATCCGTTTTAAATCTCCCGAAGCAAAGATTACATTTAAAGACATTGTTCGTGGGACAGTCACATTCGACGCATCTCTTTTCGGGGACATTGTTATCGCAAAAGACCTGGAACATCCACTCTATAATTTTACCGCCGTTGTGGACGATGAACTCATGAATATCTCGCATGTAATTCGAGGAGAAGATCATATTTCGAATACGCCGAAACAAATTTTACTTGCTAAGGCGCTAGGATTTCAAGAACCAGAGTTCGCACATCTACCGCTTCTTCTAAACCACGATCGAAGCAAAATGTCCAAACGCTACGCTGAAACATCGCTTCTGAAATATAGAGAGCAAGGTTTTTTCCCAGCCGCAATCGTAAATTTTCTTGCGCTTCTTGGTTGGCACCCAAAGGGAAACGAAGAAGTTTTTACCCTCGACGGATTGCTCGCGGAATTTTCGCTTTCTCGGGTACAGAAGGCAGGAGCAATTTTTAACGAAGAAAAGCTTTTGTGGCTCAACAAGGAGCACTTAAAACTTATGGAGGCGGAGGAGATTAAAAGTATGATTACGCCGCTCCTCAAGGCACGAGGGATCAGCGTACGATCCGAGGAATTTCTTTTGGAAATAATTGAGATTCAAAAAGAGCGGATGAGAACAATAAGCGATTTCTTTGATCTTTCGGATTTCTTTTTTTCGTTGCCGGCGTATAGTGTAGACCTTCTTCGATGGAATAACGACGGAGAGGAAAAAACCATCGAAGCACTGCACGAAGTTGCTGAAGCAATAAAAAAAGCAGAAAACCTCGACAGAGAAGAGATGGAGCGAATGCTTGATTCGATCATGAAAAAAAACGGCAAGGGGAGTGTTCTGTGGCCGGTTCGTGTCGCGCTTTCAGGGAAAAAGGCTTCTCCCGACCCATTCGACATTCTGAGAATTCTTGGAAAAGAGGAGTCTCTCGAGCGTATCTCTCTCGCCAAAAAGAAGATTTCAGGAGAACAACGCCTCCTTTAGCGTTCATTATGAAAAACTATATCTTAAACATTTCCTGCAGTTTAGCGCTTTTCTTAACTATTTCATTTCCGGCAGATTTTTTAGCGCTTGCCGCCACCACCTCGACCCCCGAAGAGCTTGAGCGAGAGATTCAGGCGCGGACACAAAGGCTCGAGTCAATCAATAAGGAACTCGAAACGACGCAGAACACTCTGAAAGAAATTCAAGGACAAAAGAGCTCGCTCACCAAAGAGCTAAAGTCCCTCGACTATTCGGTGAAGCAGTTAAACCTAAACATTCAGTCTGACGATGTGACGAGCCAAAAGCTTGGTTTTGAGATTGACGGTCTCCAATACGACATTCGTGACATCGAAGACTCCGTGGCCGACAAAAAAGAGGCGATCGGCGATCTTATGAGAGAACTTCAGAGAAACGATCAAAATAATCTTCTCATGATTCTGCTGCAGAATGCGAAGCTTACCGAAACCCTTACCGAGGCACAAAATCTTGGAACGATTCGGTCGCAGCTTACGATCGACATCGCCGAGCTTCGCGTTCTATCCGAAGGATACGAATCAAAGCTCAATAACGTTGAGGAAAAACGAAGCGAGGTGCTCGTTCGACAGGAAAACCTAAAAAACAGAAAACTCATTGTTGAGGACAAGAAAGCTGAGCGTGAATCAATTCTTACCGTCACAAAAAACAAAGAAGGAGTGTATGAAAAACAGCTACAGGAACTGCGAGGACAGCAGGATTCAATCTCTGACGAAATCGCTGAATTTGAAAAAAAGCTCCGCGAATCATTCAATCCGAACCTTCTTCCGGCGAAACGTCTGGGCGTTTTCGAGTGGCCAGTCATTGGCGGACAAAAAAAGATTACTCAGCACTTCGGAACGATATCTAGTCTCTACCGTGGAAAGCCACACAACGGTCTTGATATAGGCGTTCCGGTTGGAACGCCTATCATTGCTGCAGAGGACGGAGTAGTTTTTGCTGTTGATGACAATGACAAGAGCAGACTGAAGAAATATCAGTACGGAAAATATGTACTTCTGAAACACGACAACAATCTTGCAACGCTTTATGGTCACCTTTCTCGACAAATTGTGAGAGAAGGGGATCGAGTGAGGCGCGGACAAATTATCGGATACTCCGGAAACACGGGTTACTCAACCGGACCGCATCTTCACCTGGGTCTTTACTGGAGTCCAAGTATCACCATGAAGTCGGTTCCACCAAGCGTTGGTCTTATTCCGGTTGGCGTTGTTATTGATCCCGAGGATTATCTTTGATCTTTTATAGAAATGTGTTATAATGTAAGGAATGAGAAGGATCTTTTTCTGGACTGTTGTTTTTAGTCTTGTTCTTGGAACGACAGCGTTTGCGACAGGAGTCGCAACTTCGTCTAAAACAGACCCTGCGCTTCCGGATCTCGAATCCAACGCATCACAAGACGTAGCGAGGGTTTTAGGAAACATTTTTTCTGGATTTTTTAGTGGTGCGAAAGAAGACGTTCAAGACACTGTGAAGGGTACTTCAACCAATGCGAAGGACTTGTCTCAGCCAATTATAGAAGAGGGCGTCCTTCGGGGAATCAACAACTGGTTCAGAGGTGTCACCGGAGTAGGCTTTGATCAGTTCATCTTGGTCTTCTGGAGGCTCTTCATGTGGGTCATAAGGGCGATACTCGGCATATTTCAATTTTCCATAGACAAGTTAGCCGATCTCTTAAGAGCGTTGGTTAATTAAAAGACCCTACCTGTCGCAAAATGATGATTGTGCGACAGGTAGGGGTTTGAAGAGGATGTGCTTTGTCTATCCCCTTAAATGCTTTTCTCGCTCTCGGATTTGAAATCGAACACCCTATCGCTCTTAAAGGTGAGGCTTGCCGTACACCCGTGCTCGCTCAGTCGCACTATTCGCAAGTCTTTATAGCGCATAAGAGATTTTCGCATCACGATGAACGCCCAAGACTGAGCCTCCCTATCTCCGCTTGCTCTGATAAGCCAAGAAAAGTCTTCGTATTCAGTTTCCTTTGATGGACTTCTTCTGCCTTCAACTAGATAGCGAAATCTCGCACGAGGATCGTCCTCCATAAGATCTCCATTTTTTGGCAAAGCCGATTACTTCTTTGACATTAGACCTTCCTATTCACGGGGTCAACGGACTGCGATAAAATGAGAGGATGCCGAAAGAGCTCACCCCGGAACAACATCACGTCATGCAAGAAAAAGGAACAGAGGCACCTTTTAGCGGAACCTATTGGAATTCGCACGATGACGGCACATATCACTGTGCCGCGTGCGACAATCCCCTTTTTGCATCGGATGCCAAGTTCGATCCTGGAACCGGGTGGCCAAGCTACGAAAAACCGATATCCGACACGAGCGTCGTCTATGAATCGGATGAGGGCGGCGGTATGAAACGCGTCGAAGTGAAGTGCGGTTTCTGCGGTGCCCACCTCGGACATGTTTTTGACGATGGTCCGACCGCGACTGGAAAACGATACTGCATTAACTCGGTCTGTTTGGATTTAAAAAAGGACAAATAAAATTTTTTCATGTCCACACTCATTCGTCGATCCAGGGCTCTCATGCACCGCAAGACAATCGAAAATGGAGCTCCGACCTGGGCACTTACGGAACTGGCAGTCGCCAAGGGCGAAGAACTGGCGAAAAAATATAATGTCGATCGTGAATTAGTCGTTGTTGCCCTCTATCTTGCGCATGTAATTTTTTCCAAAAAAATCAACGGGAGGATTCAGGGCAACCACGAAGAGCTAAGCGCCCGACTTGCCGAGAAATATTTGAAACGATGGAAAGTGGATCCCCGAAAAACGATGATCATCTTGAATGCTATACGAGCTCATCACGAGAAAGTTAAGGCCGAGAGCAAGGTTGCGGAGGTTATGAAAAGCGCCGAGTGCTTTAAGTTTATTACCGTCCAAGGAGCGGTTATTTATCTCCACGATCTTGGAGGGCGCGATCTCTCCCTTTCCGATGCCGTTCGACAAGTTCGGCGTAAGGCAAAACAGAAACTCGGCTATATCGGCTTGCCGGGAATCAAGCAGGAGGCGTTGCGATCTTTTCAGGCAACAAACAAGCTACTGGACTCCCTCGAATGAATCAAGAAGCTCGAAATTGTCAAAACTGCCATAAAGAGTTCACGATCGAACCCGAAGATTTTGATTTCTACAGAAAGATCAACGTTCCCCCGCCGACCTGGTGTCCGGAGTGCCGCCTAATTCGCCGCTTAACTTGGCGAAACGAAAGATCTCTCTGCAAGCGAAAGTGCGATCTATGCGCCAAGGAGATAGTTTCGATGCATCTTCCCGACGCGAAATTTCCTATCTATTGTAAATCGTGCTGGCTATCGGATGGGTGGGACCCGCTAACCTACCAACAAGAATACGACCAAAACAAGCCGTTCCTCGATCAATTCTTTCAATTGGAAAGCAAGGTTCCCCAAGTGGCGCTCGTGCAATATTCACAAAACGAAAACGCTGAGTTCTCAAACTTTGTGAGGAATACGAAAAATATTTGTTTGGCTTATTCGGCGGTCGATAGCGAAAACGTTGCGTATTCGAGCAATATCACCGACCTAAAGGATTGCTTTGATGTGCTGTACCTCCAAAAGTCAGAGCTTTGCTACGAGAATATAGATGGAAGCGGCAACTACAGAAGTGCTTTTCTACATAATTCTCATGGTTGTGTTGAATCAAGCTTTCTTTTCGATTGCGCAAACTGCAAAAACTGCTTTATGAGCTCTGGTCTACGAAATAAAAGTTATGTTTTCAGGAACAAACAACTTACCAAAACCGATTACGAAGCTCAGGTCGGAAAAATTAATCTGGGAAGCTATGAAACTCTCAGACAGATGGAAGAAGAATATCGCAAAATAGCCGTCGGTTCGCTCCATAAATTCTCCAACCAAACGAAGGCATCCGACTGTACCGGAGACAATATTTGGAATTCAAAAAATGTTACATCTGGTTTTGGTGTCCATGAAGTTGAAAACGTGAAATTCGTCGGGAGGGCATTTAATCTGAAGGACAGCTACGATATTTATGGGAGTTCCGGAAAGGAATTAAATTATGAATCTGTTGTGACCGGCTGGAGCACGTCCAAAACTGCCTTCTGTACTGACTCCGACGCGGCTCGTGAGATGAGATACTGCCACTGGTGTCATTCTTCCAGCAATCTTTTTGGCTGCATAGGTTTACGCAGTAAACAATATTGCATTCTGAACAGGCAATATACAAAGGAAGAATATGAAGCGCTTGTTCCCAAGATCATCGAGCAGATGAATGCTATGCCGTATGTGGATGCACGCGGGCGTGTATATAAATATGGTGAGTTCTTTCCTCCTGAGCTCTCCCCTTTCGCGTACAACGAAGCGCTCTCGCAAGAATATTTCCCGTTAACCAAGAAAGATGCTATTGAAAGGGGCTACCGCTGGCGAGACCTCGACGCCAAGTCATACACAATCACAAAAGAACCCGAAAATCTTCCAGATCAAATCAAGGATATAGATGAGTCAGTTCTTAAAGAAACGATCGGATGCCTCCATGGAGGAGACTGTAACGATCAGTGCACTACGGCCTTCCGGATAATTCCCGAAGAGCTCGCTTTTTACCGGAAAATAAAACTGGCGCTCCCTCGCCTTTGTCCAAATTGTCGTCACTACGAGCGTCTCAAGCAGAGAAATCCACTTAAACTTTGGCATCGAAAGTGTGTCTGTGTGGGAGCGGCTTCGCAGGGCGGTGTCTATCAAAACACAGCTGCACATCCACACGGTACGAATTCCTGTCCAAATGAATTCGAGACCTCATACGCTCCTGATCGACCGGAGATTGTATACTGTGAATCTTGCTACAATAGCGAAATCGCATGACGAAAAGACAGGCGAGAAAATCGGTCCATTTTATAGGCATCGGCGGTATCGGGGTAAGTTCCCTCGCCAGGTGGTTTTTGGCCCAAAAATGGGCTGTTTCGGGCTCCGACGCCACCCGAAGTGAACTCACCGATTCCTTGGTAAAAGAGGGCGTAAAGCTCAAAATTGGCCATTCTGGAGGGGTTCCCCCCGCCGCGAGGCTTGTCATATATTCGAATGCCATAAAACCCGAAAATAAAGAGCTTTTTGAGGCTCGGAAGCGGAAAATAGAAGTTCTCTCCTACCCCGAAATGGTGGGGAGGATTACCCGTGAGTACAAGACAATTACCGTCTCCGGCGCTCATGGGAAAAGCACCACGACGGCTCTTGCGGCGCTTCTTTTGACTTCGGTAGGTCTTGATCCGACTGTTATCGTGGGAACGAAACTCAAAGAATTTAGAAACTCAAACTTCCGAAACGGCCACGGAGATTACCTGGTGCTTGAAGCCGACGAGTTCAAAAAAGCATTTTTAAATTACGCGCCGTACTGCGCTATCGTAACGAATATCGACCGCGAGCACTTGGATTGTTATCGCGATCTTGCCGACATTAAAAAGACATTCTTGCGCTTCCTTGCGCAAACGCAAGTCGGCGGTTCGCTTATCCTGAATCGCGACAATGAGTACTTATTCTCGCTCAAGGGAAAGATCGAGACGTTGGTGCGGAAAAATAAACTACAACTTGTCTGGTATTCGATGGATGACAGTATCGCCCCAGCCATCCGTCGCACATTGCAAATCCCTGGGATCCACAACGCGTCAAACGCGCTTGCGGTTTACAGACTGGGCGCTCTTCTTGAAATTCCTAAAAGGGATATTCTTGCTTCGCTTGGACGGTATCGCGGGGCCTGGAGAAGATACGAGAGGCGCGGATCGTTTCATTCCGGCGGTATGGCATTTACGGTGTTTGACGACTACGCGCACCATCCAACCGAGATCCGAGCGACCATCGGTGCATTTCGAGAAAAATTCCGCGGCCACCTTATCCTGCCGGTGTTCCAACCACACCATGCCGAACGGTTAAAGAAGTTATTCAAAGAGTTTGTCGGAGCGTTCGACGAAGCGGATGGGCTTATCCTCTTGCCGACCTATCGGGTAAAGGGTCGCGACGAGGAAAGGGGCGTCATGACCGCGAACGATCTGGCACGCGCCATCGGGAAGAAGAACAGACACCTCCCCCTTCTCTACCTTGAAGATCCCCATTCCCTTTCAAGGAAAACACTTTTGAAATTCACGGATTCGATCTTAGGCAAAAAGCACAGAATCATGGTCATCATGATGGGTGCGGGCGACATTGTGAGCTATACTGAACGCCTCCTCAAATAACTACGCTATGTCAGAATATTTCCGGGATGAATATGAGTTTATGGATTCGAACGGATACACCATCGAGGATGCGTGGTATCCACGGGTAACCCGAATCGTCTCGATAAAATCAAAGCCGGGACTCCATAACTTCTACAAAGAGATGGGGAGCGAAGAAGCGGCAAAGGCCGTCTCGAATCGCTCGGCGGAAGAAGGAACGTTGGTGCACGAAGTTGTCGAAGAATTGCTCCTAGGACTCAATCCCAGTGTCCCCTCCTCCATCGCTCCGGCGGTCACTGCATTTCGCGAATTCGCCGCGAAAACTCCGATCAAGGTTGCGCCGGATTATATCGAGCGAAGGATATTGCATCCCGAACACCGCTATGCCGGAACGGTGGATGCGCTCGCCGTTATCGACGGGAAGTTTGGCATCTTGGATATTAAAACATCGCAATCGATTTATCGCGATTACAATCTGCAAACCGCCGCATATATCGAAGCGCTTAAAAAAACGTTCCCGACCCTTCACACACGCTGGATTCTGAGGATCGATCAAGTAAGCAAGTGCCAGATTTGCGGAGCGACGAAAAGAACAAAAGGAGGACGCGAGAAGATTCGCAATAACGGCTCGCGCGTAGTTTGCGCGACGAGCGCGCACGAATGGGGTGCCGTTCAAGGCGTAATCGAACTTCAAGAATTTCCGTTTTGGAAATCGGACTTCGAAGCTTTCTTGGGCGCGAAGCGTCTTTGGGAGTGGGAGAATGAATGGTGGCTCAAAAAAATTGGTTACTTGAAATAAAAAATCCGGCCATATGCCGGAAATGCCGCTGTCTACCAGGCCTGGAACCTTTCCTCTTTCACGTGCCTCCAAAACCACTTAATGAGAAAAACATAGAATTCACCGATCAGGACGAACATCTCGATCACTGTTCGCATGATTTCTCCCGCACAGCGAAAGATTAGCTTTTAAAACCATAGCAACCACCATCCCCGTTTGTCAATTAGTCTCAAGAGGGAATGGTATAATGGAATAAAGGTCGGGTGTTCGAACATAAATGCTAAAACATGAAAGGATTGCATATGGTAACGTTCATCCTCCTTGTTGTTGGTGGATTGAACTGGCTTCTTTTCGGGCTTTTCCAGTGGGAGATAGGAAATCTCTTCGGAGGCCCTTCGGCATGGGTTTCGAGAATAATCTATATTCTCGTTGGCCTCTCGGCCGTTTATGAGCTTTTTGCGCATAAAGCCGACTGCAAGGCCTGTGGACCGTCTGCTTCAGGCGTAGCCCAGGGATAGTTTCGTCCCCGCAAAAGACAACTCCAGACTTGGAGTTGTCTTTTTTTTAAACTAATATACCCATATGAGTTCAAACCGGCGAAAAGACGGAATGTCCTACATTCGGAATTTTACATTCGGCGTTGAAGACGGCCTGGTCTCAACCGTCGGACTTCTTTCTGGAATAGCGATTGCGGAAGTTGGAAGAGAAACTATTTTCCTCACCGGAGCCGTTCTCGTTTTCGTCGAAGCTTTCTCTATGGCGGTTGGGAGCCTCCTTGCAGAGCAGTCCGCAGAAGAATATGAGTTCCAGAAAGAGATATCGATGAAAAAGTCTCTCTTGGGTGGGGTGGTAATGTTTTTTTCATACCTTCTCTCCGGAGCCATTCCCCTCCTCCCCTATCTTTTTCTTCCGACATCTACCGCGCTTCTCTGCTCAATTGGACTTTCGCTCGTCGCCCTCCTCACGCTTGGTGTAATCGACGCAAGAATTTCGCACATTCCAGTCATCAAAAATAGCTTCAGGATACTTCTTCTGGGAGGAATCGCTATTGCGATTGGGATATCTATTGGTCGCATTACCAGCACATACTTTTAAGATTCATGGATGACTACATTGCACAAGTATTTTTATTAAGCAATGGACATCCGATACTTTCGTTCATATCACTTCTTGCCCTTCGAGCCGTAGCGGTAGTAGTGCCTCCGATCCCTGGGTTCCTTGTTGATCTTGGAGGAATAGCTATTCTTCCCTGGAGTGTTGGGTTTATTGCCTCAGAGATCGGACTGGTGAGTGGCGCGATGGTGGCGTTCTGGATAGCAAAAGTGCTAAACAGAGCTTTTCTTCAAAAATATTTTAAATCGGCGTTTTCAAGAATCTCTATTTGGGAGGGAAAGATATCCGAAAAGAAAAAATTTTGGGGTTTAGTTCTTTTGAGAATTCCGAGCTCTGGTATCTTCGATTATATGAGCTATGCAGCCGGCCTTACCACCATAAGCCCGCTCCGATTTATGCTTGCAACCATAATCGGAAGCACTCCGAGCATATTTCTGATTTACTTCTTCGGCTCGATGTTCGTCGAGAGAAGTTATTACTTTTTATTTACCTTCCTCGCGATTCTCATTATGTTTCTTTCGACGTTCCTTGGGAAAATGATCCATGCGCGAGCTTTCTCGCTTGACCGTACCGACGAAACTCCAAGCTAGCGGGTGCCCAAATTATCTTGGCATTTTTCGATAGTTATCGGGGAGCGAAGAAATTCGCTTTGAGCAAGATATCCGACTGCGAAGCTTGTGCTTGACACAAGAAAGAAAAAAATGAAAAATAAAATCTCTTTTTTATACCTTCGCGCGATATTTATAATGTTTGACATGGACGCGATTATACCATACGATAGATAAGTTAATATTCACCTATGGCACATACAAAAGCCCTTGGCTCAACAAAATTAGGAAGAGATTCCAGGTCGCAGCGCCTCGGAGTAAAAGTCCAGGACGGACAGCCTATCGGAGTCGGAGAAATCTTGATCCGCCAACGCGGGAGCAAATACCTCGCGGGAAAAAATGTTAAACGTGCGGACGACGACACGCTCTACGCGATGAAAAATGGAATCGTGAAGTTTTCCAAAAAGATGAAATCGAAATTTGACGGTTCGCGAAGACTGGCTACTGTTGTGGCAGTACTCTAGCTCGTATTTTTGCTTCAATTCCATCCCCAAGACTCAGCACTATTGTGTGCTCGCCAAGTTCTTTTATGGGGCGCGGAAGCAAAACCGACACTCTTTCTTTCGTAATAAACTTCTCCCTCCTCAGCGAAGAGAGTATTGTTTCTCCGTTTATCGAACCGAAAAGTGTTCCGTGGCTATCGGTCCTTAAGTGAAACTCGAGAGTATTTCCTTCGATCATCTTTTTTAATTTTTCCAGATGATCGCGTGATTCATTCTTTTCTTTCTCTTTGACCATGAGAATAATCTGCAACCGTTTCAGTGCGGATGCCGTGGCAGGTTCCGCAAGCTTTTTCGGTAGAAGAGAGTTCCTTGCATACCCATCGGAAACTTCCTTCACTTCGTCTTTTTTTCCTACATTCCGTACGTCCTGAAGAAGTATGACCTTCATGTCTTTATTTTATTTCACCCATAAGCACTTCGATGGCTTTTTTGAGCTGAAGGTCTTCTGGCTCTTTTTCATCTTCACTCTTTCCCGCAACGCTGAAATCGGGGCCGATTCCTTTCCCTTCAAGAATTTTTCCGGACGGAAGAACCCAATGTGCAATGGTTAGCTTAATCGAAGAACCGTCCGCGAATTCTTCGAGCTGCTGAACGGTCCCTTTTCCAAAAGTCGTTTCACCGATAAGCTTCGCTCCTCGGATGTCCTGCAGTGCTCCGGCTAGAATTTCTGAGGCCGACGCAGATCCCCCGTTTATAAGAATCACGACCGGAGTTTCAAGAAGAACCTCATTTCCGCTCGCTCGAAAGACTTCTTCCACTCCCCGCTTCGTTTCCTCGCTTAGGACGATCTTTCCGCGCGGGACAAACCATCCAGCAAGATTTACCGCAACATCCAAGTATCCTCCCGGGTTATTTCTAAGATCTAAGACGAGTCCCCTCATGCCGCTCCCGAAAGCCTGAATCATGGCGTCGCGAAAAAGTCGTTCGGTGTTTCCGTTGAAGCTGTAGAGCTGCACATACGCGACACCTCCCTCCTTCATGGAAAAATCAAGAGTTGGAGCTACAATTTTTGCGCGGACGATCTCGTACTCTTTGGGTTCATCCCATCCCTCGCGAAGAACGAGAAGCTTCACCTTTGAATCGATTGGTCCTCGAATGATCTGAACAGCGCGGTCAACACCTAATCCGGCTGTTGATGTTGCATTTACGGAAAGGATATAGTCCCCTGCTTTCAGCCCAGCCTGCATCGCCGGACTATCTTTTAGTGGAGCAATTATGATAATTCTTCCTTCCTTGGTTCCGATCTGTGCTCCGATGCCCCCGAAGTCTCCTTGTATGTCTTCTCGAAACTTCTTTCCATCTTCCGGAGGGAAAAACTCTGAATATGGATCGCCGAGCGAATCTACTAGTCCCGAAATGGCACCGTAAACGCGATCTTCTTTTGACGTAGAAGTGCTTTTGAGATAAATCTTATCGATAGAATTCCAGGCCTGCCAGAACGTTCCGAAGTCGGCCTCTATCGTTGTCGTGCTAACGTTTTCGAGATAGACAGGCGGCAAAAGAGATGGCCGATTCAAAACGGTCGAAACGCCGAGAGAAAATCCGCTCCAAAGAAGAGCACCTGCGGCAAAAACCACAACGGCTGTTAGTAAGATTGGATGTTTCATTCTGTATCGTATATTCTAACAGGCACACGGTCAGTTCTGCAACTTGTTGAATAAATACCGTCCTTTCATTACAATGGTCACGTGCCTATTGCCCCAAATTACTTGAATGAAATAAGGATAAGAAAAAAAAGAAGCCGAGTTTATGCGGACTTTCAGCTTCTCGGGCTAGAAATTGCAGAACTCCTGGGCGACGAAGAGCACAAGTCTCTCTACATTAAAATGGCGAAACGCTATGAAGCGCGGGACTTAAGAAAAATTGCGAAGGAGATTTCTCAAAACAAATCGGTCAAGAACAAAGGAGCTTATTTTATGAAGATTGTTTTCTCCGAAGCGGAAAAAAAGTGAAAAAAAGTGCCATGAGGATAATAACTGTCAAGAAAAAAGAGGAGGAAAAGTTTTTACGAAAAAAAACAACTTCTTTCGATTTCTCAAAATTTAACGCGGGAGAAATGAGAGCACTTCTCTTTGACATGAAGGCGACAATGAGAGAAGCGAACGGCGTTGGGCTTTCTGCAAATCAAGTTGGGCATGCTTTTCGCATGTTTGTGGCAGAGGTTCCTTCTGAAAACGGAAAGAAGTTTTATGCTCTTTTCAATCCTCACATCGAGAAGAAAAGTGCAGAAACTCGAATCGAAGAGGAGGGATGTTTGAGTATCCCTGGGGTGTATGGACAGGTTGAGCGCTCTTATCAAGTAACCATCGTCGCCGACGATAAATCCGGAAAAAAGATCAAAATAAAAACCTGGGGTCTTCTTGCCCGAATATTTCAACACGAGGTTGACCATCTTGACGGAATTCTTTTTATTGACCGCGCAAAAAACACCAGAGTCATCAGTAAAAATGAAAATTAATTCACTTCACCCAAAGTACGTTTTTTTCGGGAGCCCGGAATTCGCGAAAATAGTACTTGAAGAACTCGTCGCCGGGGGCCTGATTCCCCATGCACTTGTTTGCAATCCCGACAAACCAGCCGGTCGGAAAAAGGAACTCACCTCGCCGGCGACAAAGCAATATATTCGCATCTCGGGGCTTCGTGTACCCGTTTTACAGCCGCACTCGCCGTCCGATGCGAAACATGAACTTGCGGCGTTAAAGCCGGATTTATTTATCGTAGCCGCTTACGCGAAGATTATTCCCGAAGACGTGCTTATGATTCCCAACCTTGGAGCGATAGGAGTTCATCCATCTCTCCTTCCGAAGCACCGAGGTGCCTCTCCCGTTCAGACATCCATTCTTGAGGGCGACACGACAACCGGCGTTTCGCTGTTCCTTATGGACGAGAAGGTCGACCACGGACCCGTTCTCGCCGAAGAGTCGTGCCCGATAGATGACCTCTCGTTCAAGGATCTCCTCATACGCCTCGCGCATTTGGGCGGAAAACTCGGAGCAAAAAATATTCCACTCTTCTCGGCGGGAAAGTCGAGACCGATCCCGCAGAAACACGAAAATGCAACTTTTACCTCAAAATTCACGTCCGAAGATGGATTCGTGGATCCGGAAGATCTTGCGGAAGCTCTTTCCGGAAAAAATTCCGAGCTTGCACTTGAGATATCGAGAAAAATACGGGCGTTGGGGGAAGAGCCCGGAGTGTGGACCTGGGGTAGTGCGCTTGCCTCGTTTACAAGCAAACCAAGCCCCGAAAAGCGCGTGAAATTATTTTCTGCGAATGTCGATACGGGTCGCCTCATTTTGACCCTTATCCAAGTTGAGGGAAAGAACCCTACAACGCTCCGCTAGACCGCGGATCCGATGCGCGCTCTATATCCCAAACCTCCTTTCCGACATAGGACTCGACCCATGCCAAATCTTTGAGCAGTTGCGCCTCCCGTATCTTTTCTTCCTGCGAAATCGATTGCGGGAGCTTCGTCTTTTTAAACAAGGCCAGTTCGCTTTGAATGTCTCTCCGAAGCACCGCAAATCCACGTCGGATTGATTCCTCCGCCTCTCGCACCTCTTTCGCCAAAGATCTTTTCACCTTTCTGAATTTTGTATGGTGCCAAATCGCGAACCCGATAAGAACAAGGACTATGGCCGAGAGGACGAATAAAAGTATGAGGTAGAGCATTTCGTAGCTTAAGCGCGAAGCCCCGAAATGAAGCGCCGTCTCGCGAACACCCAACTCTATCTGCGGACTTGGGGGCGAAAGAACCTCTCCCGACCTCACCTGGGTCCACAAAAGATAGTCTCCGGATGAGAGAAACGTATTGTGCCGGTAGAACCATTCTCCCCTCTCGTTCGATACCGTCGCCTGGCTTATCGTCTCTCCCGTGTTCAGGTTTTGAAGATAGAGCACGACATCCGCGCGCGGTGCCTCTACCCTGCCGCCCACGTAAAAAATCTCCTCATTTGAGATGTCTTTTGCCATGCTGGTTACAAGCGGTGGGGCCAGGCGGAGGATATCCTCGCTCGCATTCGCCGTCCGAGGCGCCATCGGGATGAGTGATAATGCGGCAAAGGCAAGAAGGAGTGCAATAAGAGTTCCGTATTTTGAACGGTATTTGTTCAATTCATCTATTTTTTCTCGCACATAGTCCGGAAGGTCTTTCGTTTCCTGCTGCTTGGCTGTTTTCTTATGAGAGCGGCGTATAACGAACACAAGATATCCCGCGAGGAAAATCAGAAGCGCGAAAGAACTCCAGATTCCCATCCACGGAATAACGACAAGCTCTTTTACCTCGAGCCCTTCATCTCCGATAGAGCGAAATAGAGCGCTTACGATCCTTATCCGCTCCGCAGAGTCGCGGTAATTACCCGCTACATCGTATGCGCGCACGATTACGTCATAGGACCCAAGAAAAAGAGGAGAAGTAAGATAGGGACTTTGAGCTTCGAAAAAGATCGGCTGACTCTCCTCCTTGAGGCTCGCAAGAACCTCCCCCTGTCGCCGTAGAGGGATAACTTTCATTTCATAGTGATCAAGACCTGATTCCGCGTCGGTAGTCTGGAATTGGAGAATCGGTTGGCGCCGTGAAGTTTTTGCTTTCGGGAGTGCCGCAATGCGAAATTCCGCGGGAGGAGAAGCGTCTATCTTGAAGGCGTAATGGGTAACTCGCCCCCATAGTCCCTCATTGCTAAGAGATTTGATGTGGAAATAATACCGTCCGTCGGGAAGGTCTCGATATATAACACTCGTCTGTGTTCCTTCGGGAATATCATCCGGAACGTCAATGGGATTGTTGTTCAGTATGTAGCTGTATCCCCTGGCAAGAGTCCCGCTTTCGTTCGTCCACTCGAGAGAAACTGAGGAGTTCAAATACCACTTCGATTGGTCGGGGTGGGTTTCGGAAAACACCAACGGACCCTGGGGTGCCGGTAATCGCAGGAGAAAGGATCCTCCCTTCGCACCCTTGAATACGTCGGTCGCTTTTCCGTCATTTCGAAAAATACGGGAATCCTCCGTGGGACGGACAATGGCTTCTCCCACCCCTTTGGCACGGAATGTAATGCTCGCGATCACCCCCCGATCAGTAACGATGCCGCCCGGAACACCTCCCTTGAACTCTATTCGTCCCGTTTGGTTATTAAAAGTAGGCTGGTCCACCCACACCCCGACGATCGATTGTCCTGTTGAAGGAGAAACGACCTGTAGTTTGTCGGGAGGGAATTTGATGAACAACTCGAACGCGTTGACCGATTCGCCTTCGGTGTCGAGAATGACGGCCGTAGTAAGTGTGTTTTGAACCGTAAATGACCCGTCGTCGGGGCTTAAAAAGAGCGATGCTCCGTGGGTAATCGGGAGGGTACCGAAAAAAACCACGCACGTTCCTATCGACAAACCCGCAAAAACAGAAAGGGAGAGATTAAATTTCATATACTCAGAGGGTAATTCAAATCCTCCTTTTATTATAGTGGATGAATGAAAGTGCGGCGAGAACGACAATCGCAATAAACAAAAGCGCCAATCGCGCAAGTAACGGGCCGGGAATATACATGACCCGCTCCCGCACAAGTCCGTCGTTGTTTACTGTTTTTGACTGAATCTCCCACACACCAGAAGGTATCCGTAACGGAATTCGCGCACTTTGCCATGGTCCCCAAAAAAGGAATTTTCTGAATCTCACGAACGATTCCTTGATACCAGACTCCGGATCGCTTGCGCTTAGCACGAGGAGATCTCTTTCGGTTGCTGGGTCTTTCGTGGTCTGAAGGGTTACATTCGGAGGCGTCTCGTCCGTATTCGCGCTTTTTGTCACCCTCGCTCCGCTTGACGGTCCTATTAGTATCTCGGCAAAGGATATCGGTACGACAACCTCTGTCCCCAGTCCATCGCTCCGGTAAGCTTTTCCCGAACGGAGAGAAATCTGCCCCTTTCCCTCCTCTGCTCCGCGAAACCTCAACTGCAGGACCTCACCGGCGTCCCCTGAAAATCCTTTGAGCATCCCCCCGCGAATCCGCACGATCCCCTCCTCGAATACGACGGGAGAATCTTTCCACACGTCGATTATGGAACTACCGTCGTAAAATCCGAGAAAAGCGAGCGTTCGCGGAGAAAATCCAAGCTCGAGATCAAGTGCATTGATCGGGAAAGGTGAATCCAAAAAAACGGCGATCCGTAACTCCTCTCCGGCAAAAAATTCTTTTTCGGAGGTTACAAAATAAATTCTCGGTGTCGAAGCGGCACCTACCGCACGTCCCGAAAGCGAAAGCGCGAAAATAATTGCCAGAGAATAGAATATTTTTTTCATGCGAATCAAGCCCAATAGTAGAAAAGGACGGAAATGTCGAGGATGTCGAGCTTGCCGTCGTTGTTCAAGTCATAACGCGAGGCGACCGCGCGCGGCTTGTCAAAATAGAAAAGCATGATGCTCAGATCCTCCATGTCGATTATTCCGTCCCGATTCAAATCGGCAAGTTGTAAAACTTTCGTTGTGACCCGTGCGGCATTTTTGTCCGGGATACCCAAAAGCGATGAAACCACTCCGAATCCCCCGCCGGGAACGATGATTTGGATCGGATTGGTTTCACTGTCATCCGCAAGCGCCGAACAGCCGGGATCGTCCGGATAATCGGTTTTTCCGTCGCCGTCGTTATCAATGCCATCGTCGCATTCGTGTGTGGTAATGGTGGTAAGTTCGCTATCGTCGAGTGCCGACGAACAATCGGGATCCGTCGGAAAATCGACGAGGGCATCCCCGTCGTTATCCAAACCATCCGCACACTCGGAGAGCGTAACAGTTACCGAACTTGAGGTGCTATCGGCGACTGCCGAGTTTAAAAAAGCGGCTGTTCCTAAAAGGAGGACGAGGAAGGGAATGAAAAAGAGTGCGATACGAAACCGCTCATGCATCGTTCTTTTCTATTATTTTTTTCCTCCACCGATAAGAGAAGAGCGCAAAGAGAATAACAATGACTCCAATTCCGGCATAGATCGGATAGTTTATCTTTTTTTCGATCACGTTGAATACTGTTTTTACGCTTTTCGTCACTTGTCCGTCGCGGTAGAGCATCGCCTCCGCCCAATATTCGCCGATTCCGAGCTTCAGATCGATCGGGAATTCCACCGTGAATGTCTTTGTCTCGAATGCCGGGATTTCGGGCAAGTCTTCGTTTTGGGCAAAGCCGAGACGTACATTGCCGTATTTATCAAGTAGGTCGAGGGTTGCGCGCTCGGGTCTTGCCGGCACGTTTCCGATGTTTTCGAGCGTAACAACGATCTGCGGAGGATCTCCCTCTTCAATGTCCAAAATATCGAGCCGTCGAATCACATAATCCAAAAACGCGCCTTCTCCCACGGTGAAGTTGATATCGATTCGGGCTCCCACCGAAATCGAGATCTGATCCCCTTCTTTTGCTTTCGGAACGGTGTTCACACGAAGATATCCGTGATATACGCCGAGCTCGGCATTTTCCGGAACCTGGATGCGAACCTTGATCGGAAACTGCTGAACTCCTTTCGGGATCACGAATTGCTCTCCCTTATCTACAGTGAGCCATTTCGCTATTTTTTCGGGAGTATCGAATATTGCCTTGACCTCAAGGTCTTGATCCGGTTGTCCTTGTACCAAAAAGATGGTCGCTTCGTAGCGTGATCCTTTGACGAGCTTGTTCGCGTCTATGCGCGGGGGCGAGACACCGAATGCGGAAGCGACAAGGGGCGTGATAAAAACGGCCGCGACCAAAGGAACGACAGTTATGTTTCGCATGTGGTTCATGATATCACGCCTTCACGCTCTCGTGAACCGGTTAGTTTGACGAGAAGATCGCGGTGAAGGTATTGGTACCACTATACGTTCCGGTTGCCTGTCCGTTCGGAACCGCGATTCCCCAATAGGTGGTGGTTGCGATCGGCGAACCGGAGGCAGTCGTCTTCGTGAGATTCACGTCCTTTGAGGTCGGCGAAGTAGAAAGTGTGTATGCGAGTGAAGCGTACGTGGCGGAAGTTGTTGCATACTTCTGTTGAGCGGCCGTGAGCGTGTTTCCACCGGAAGACATGTCCGTTCCGGAAAATTCGATATCGATCTTGAAGTTTCCCGTATTCGTCGTCGTAGCCGGCTGGTTGGTTGCTCCGGTATTCGTTCCCGGCGGAACTGTTCCAAAGTTGATGGCGGACGTGACGTTCAAGGCATAGAGCGAATTAAGCTCCGGAGGAGTGCTGTCGGTTGAAGTTCCGGAGTCTCCCGTCGCATCGCGCGCGGTAACCGCAACCTGCCAGGTCTCGGTGGGATAGGTCGAGCTTGCATCCGTTGCCTCGGCGAAATACCAAAGCGGGATCGTTCCCGACGCGTCTCCTGTCGTATCGCTCCCTCCCGTGCAAGTATTCCCCACTTCCGCAAGAGGAACGTTTCTGTAGCAGTTATTTTCATCCGCCGAGCATGAGGAAGTCGCCGCGAGCCCGGATCGATAGACTGTCGCAAGAATGGTGCCGCTCGTAAATACGTCGTCGCAACCGTTCGAATCGGTCACGGTCGCCGTAATAGTAACGGTCGTAGAAGTATTCTCGGTAAGGGTAATCGGATTCGCCGTCAAATCAACGGCACTCACCGAGGGAGCGGCGTTCTGGACGACTACTGCGGTGCTTGATCCGTCCGCAAGTACAAATTGAAGTGCTCCGAACGCACCAAGAATGCCGAGCGCCATCACAACTGACACCGCGTATATCTTGAATATTGGGTTCATTTTATAAAGTTTTTATTTTTCCCCCTCGGTTCCATTGTATCAGAGATGCCTTGAGGCGGAAAGCGCCCACATGTGCACAATTCCCCATTAGTCCGTCACCGCGGTAAACGTGCTCGTACCGGTATAGCTTCCCGGCGGGTTCCCGTTCGGTACGCTTAACCCCCAAAAAACGGTGTCTTCCACAACAGCCGTCGAGGTAGGTTTCGCAAGATCAAGTTCGTAGGCGGTGGCAATGGTGGTAAGAGCGGTACAAACCGTACAACTCGAATAGGTGAAGGTGCTTGTCGCGTATCTTTCATTTCCTACGGCGATGGTATTCGCGCCGAAAACCATATTTGTCCCGGAGAATTCGACATCGATCGCCGCATTCCCGGTGTTCGTGGTTGTTGCAATCTGATTTACGGCACCGCTATCCCCTCCCGGCAGGAGACTTCCGAAATTAATTGAATTGGTGATATTCAGCGAAAAAAGCGTGTTGAGTTCGACACCGGAGACGGTTGTCGAAACTCCCGTCGCTCCCGCGGCATCCGTCGCAGTGATTTGTCCAAGCCAGTTTTCCGCAGAGAACGCTCCCGAGTCGGTAGGGTCCGCAAAATACTGTATCTTCGCGGTGCAGGTGAAATCACAACTGTTTCCCGAACAGTTTGATTTGGCACATGAAGAGGATGCGACGCGATAACAATTATTCTCGTTGCTCGTGCATGAGGCTCCCCCGCCGACTCCCGACCGGTAGATGGTTCCCGTCGCGAAAGAAATGTCCGCGTTTCCATCGAGATCCGTGGCAGTACCCGTAACCGCAATTGAAGTCGAGGTATTTTCTATAACAGTGATAGCCGACCCTCCGTTTAGTAAGAGCGCGGAAAGTGTCGGAAGGTTATTGGCTGGCGCTTGAACGGTGGCGCTTGGATACACACATGCCGCGCTTGAGCAGTCGTTGGATCCGTCGCTGTCCTGCTCCCGAAAGACGGGAGTGAGCTGGTCGTTGTCGTACGCGCGGAAATAGTATGTGGTACCCGAGGTTGCGTTTTCCGCCTTAATCGGATAATCGTATTCCGAGAGCGCAAGCGCAGTGTGATCCATTCCTGTTCCCGCAGCCGCGTCCTTGTCCGAAATATAAGTACCGGACTGCGAACTTCCCGTAAGACGAGTCGCTCCGATTGTGGTGTTGTCACTACAGTTGGCGCATGTTTCCGCCGCTGTCGCATATCTCCACACCGCTCCTGTTTCCGACGTATCTCCCACGTCGGTCCAGGTGGATGTCGAATAGTCCGGGTTTTCCGTGGTCCATTGGATCTTCTTTCGGGCATCGGTCTGGGCAATGTTCGTTAATTCCACAAACTGCATTCGGAGCCGGGCGAATCCTTCCTGGGAAATCGCCGGGGATCCGTTTTCGCTCGTCCCCAAGACGTCCGCAGTGTTGTCCGGGTCGTTTTCCGTAATGTCTCCGTAGAAACGCCAGTTCCTCTGCCATGGCGAGTAGGGCTTCGCTACCACCCAAAATGCGGATCCTTCGCTCGGTTGCGCCGTGTGAGACAGAGGAGCAAGCGCGGTCTCTCCGGCGGAGTTACACCCCGTTATATCCCATGCGGCCGTCGTCGTCGCCCCGTTCCACGCAATGCCGTTACAGTCGGCATCAACATCTTCAACCGTCACAAACACTTCGGTGGAATTCGGGTGCGCCGTCGTTTGTACCCCCGCAAGATCATCTCCCATTGACCCGGCAAGAGTGGTTACGGCGGAAAATCCCGTTCCTTCTATCCATGTTTCATAGGAACTTACAACGGTGGTGCTCTGCGCAATAGAAGATGCGTAAAAGACCTGTACGTTTGTATTCACCGATTCAACCGCAACGTTCACGGCTTGTTGCCAGACGGGTTCTTGCGACGTCCATTCGTTTCCCATCGTAAAACCTGAACCGTCCCAAATAAATGGTTGAGCTCGGCAGTTGGTTCCGGTGCCGCAATTATTCCCGACGGCGGTCGCCGAGCTTGTAATAACCGCAATATGATTTTTGCCCGCGATAGGCGCCGCCTTTGCCGCAACCCAGTGTCCGATATGCGATGCTCCCATCGCCGGCAGGGGCAACCCCGAAGAAGCCCATGTCGTCGAGGATCGCGTCCATTTCTTGTATCGATACGGAGTGGTGGTCGCCGCTGTTCCCTCCGCCCAGACAACCATCGCGTCTCCGGAGGATTCCTCCCATGCTCCGTCAAAATTCTGTGTGTGGAACGTCGAGGCGGCGGCGGTGATGGTTGTTGTGGCGGTCCATGCCGAACCATTCCAAATACCTGCGAAGATATCGGAGTTGGCATCCGAAGTGATAACAAGTATTTCGTCCGAGCGGCTTCCTTTGAGCATTTCCCCTCTTGGAATAAGCCTTACCCACCGGATTGCGCCGGTACCCCCCATATTCACAACGCTCGGAGCGCTCGTTGTCGCCGGAGACCAATTTGTACCGTCCCAGGTACGATACGCGAGCCGCGATGCCGTCGTGCTCGCAAATGCGACCATTCCCTCTCCCGATAGTTGTTCGTAAGCGATATCAAATGCGCGCCAACAGGAACCGAATGTCACCGCATCGCATGCTTGAGCCGAAGTGACGCTTGCCTGATCAAACTGAAGCACCGCATCCCCTGCGGCATCCTGGTTTCCGATAACGAGCGACAATGCAAGCAGTCCATCACGTTTTATCATTCCGGCCAAAATCTCGTCCCTGGTCGGTCCATGTGCCGCTTTCACAAAAGAGGAGGTGGCAGCCGTTCCGACCGGACCGGCGATTTCGGCTCCCGTTGAATTCGATGCTCCCGTAGCCCACATGAGTCTTCCCGCATTATTGGTAACGCTGTAGAACGTCCTCGCCGAGTTTGAAGCGATCGCGTCGGCGGCGATCTGCCAACGCCGGGTCTCGGAGAAAGTACCGACCCGAAGGGGGCCGAGAAGGTAGAACTGGGGACTTACTTCGGGAGCAAGATAATCGTACAGAAGCTCGATTGTTCCTCCCGCAGGGAGATCGACCGCCCATCGAATAACCTGGTCCTCGTTCCGGCGGACAACTTGTCCTCCGTGGGATATGTGCTTCACCTCGAAGGAGAGCGGTACGCGCTCTTCGATATCTCCGGAAAACGCCTCTGTTGTCTTGATCGCAATGCGGACGGGATACGGTGTGGGAGGGTAAATGCGCGTGGCCGATTTTCGCTCGATATCGAATGAAACTGACTCACGCACTTCGAATGAATCGTATATGGTATGCGTTCCGTTCTCCGTTGTCGCCGTAAGCCTCGTCTGATAGATACCCGGCTCTTCTACTTGATAATCGGTTTCGTAGTCCGGTCTCTCCGTAAATCCCTTGAGATTACATTCCTCGTTCACGACAATACTTCCGTCACTCGTCGCGCGCGTGCGCACCGTGCTGGAGGGCGTGGTGATCTCGAGCCGGACATTGGCATCGCAGACCATGTCACCTCCCTCGTCGAGAACCGCGATGCCAATCTTCGATGTCTCTCCCGGAAGATAAACGAATTTGTTCGGATTCATCGCGAGAACGCCCCAGGTAAACGAGTTTTCCGTGTAATAAATGTTCCCGTTGCGCCACACCCAGACGCGGAGGAGATATTTCCCGGGAGCAAACTGATCCGCCGGTTGAGGAACATTAACCCTAAGGCGGTTGTTGGAAAGAAGTACCTGGGGAAGGATATCCAACTCATCGTCCCCGTGGTTAAAAACTCTCGCGATGATCGGGTTTTCTGCCGTGGGGAGCGGCGGCGGGGTTTCTCCGTTTTGCTGTGCGAATGCGGAACCGGTGACCCCCAACCACTTCGCTATTTTTCCAAAAAGAGAGTTCCTTGTCGCGGGATGGTGAAACGAAAGCGGAGGCAGTTCACTTTCCGGAATAGGCGTGAGCGAATCCATATCAAGCTCGAAACTCGGCGACTCATCTCCTCCGAAAGAAGGCGGAGTGCCGGTGCTCGCTCCTTCCATGGCAGGCAGTACGGGAACAACGGGAAGAAGCGATCCCTGTGGAGCGGGAACAATATCTTCGTCCGGCTCGTTGTTCGTGAAAAGCGGCGGTATCTCGTAGTGCACCTCGAGAAGCATCCCGTCGAGGAGAACTCTAGGAAGCACCGGAAGCGCCGCAGGGACTCCCTCGATCCCTATCTGAAGTTTTTTTAGATCGCTCCACGAAGTAAGCGGAATGGAAACCGTAAGTTGGGCAAGCATCTCCCTGGAAACGTCGGCGAGTGAAAACCAGTTCGTACCGTCAAGACTGTAGCTCACGCGGAGAAACGGCGGAGTGGAAGGAGCAAACGACGGAATTTCCGGGTTTTGGTTTTCATCCACGACACCATTACCCGCATCATTCTCCGTCGAAGAGGTTACGGGAACCGCCTCTTGGGATTCTCCGAGGACTTCTCCAGATGTCGCGTCGGGAGTAGCGTCATTTTCCGGAACGATGCTTTCTTCGACAGGAACCGCCTCCGGTTCGGACACGCCGTCTTGAATAACTTCCGGGGAAGGTGAAGGCAGCTCTGGGGTTGGGGTGGGCGTCGGGGTTTCTTCGGGGACGGTCTCAACCGGCGCGGGCATCGGCTCCGGTGGAACCACCTCCTCGGCTTTTGCAACTCTGAAGAATTTTATCTTCGGCGCGAGAAGTGCCGATGATGTCGGCATCTCCAAATTCGTTTCGCCTGCCGGAGGCAATACCGTTTCTTCCGATGAGGATTGGTCAACACTTCCCTCTTGATCCCCTCCTTCAATCTTCCACGTAAAGGTCAATCCCACACTCGTTATCGTGCCTGCTTCTTTAAAATCATCAGGAATGAAGTTGCCGCAAAAAATTTGGCTCGTCGGTTGCGTAAATATCGCGGAAACATCCGCCGTGAGAAGTGTGGCATCGTTAAGAGCTTCTGGTTTCCCCTCGGCTCGGGATGTATGTTCCCAGCTCCCGAGACACGTAAGCGGATGAAAATCGGTCACCTCCGCCTTCGTAAGGAGTGATCGCGCGCCGAAAGCGGCTATGACGGTTACAAGGAGCAGGGATGCGGCTATGACGGGATATCGTCGGCGAAAGGGCAGTCGGAGGTCAACCACACCACGGGTATTTCGGCGGCCCAGCGAGAAAATAAAAGAGAGGCTCTTCCTCCGACCCAACGCGTCGATCATGTTTCCCTCTTTGTTTTTCTCCCAGAAAATGCTCATGTGGTCATGGGGCACCGTTATTGCGCCGAGATGTATTCGTAGGCCTTTCGAGAAACCTCTTTCATAAATTCCCGGACCTTCTCTTCTTCGCCAGGGCCGCCTTCTCCCTGAACCGCAACCGTAATGAGGTAGGGCCTGTCGGGAACGTAAACGATGCCGGCATCAAGATATGCGTCTCTTGTCCGGTCTATCCCGAACTTATGCGGGAATATAATTTCGGATGGTAGTCCTGAAGCGAGAAAGTCCTTGAAGTCGGATTTGGCGAGCAACTCGAGGATACGGGTCGAGTATTCACGCTTGAGGAAGCTCGAAGTGTAGATGGAACGGAAAAGGCGCGAATACTCTTTTGAACTCACCAACCCGTCCTCCGTGAAAAGATCTTCCAACCCGAGCTCCAAAATAACATCATCCAGTTCCCTTGTGCTGACATTGCGCAGAAAAACCTTATACGCCGTATTGTCGGAACGTGAAAGCATCTCGGATAAAAGTCTCTCGAGCGAAAGAATGGTTCCCGAGGGCACGTTGAAAAGCGATCCGTAGTTCGCGTCCTTGTCGGACTCCAAAAGTTCGAATTTTTGACCCATTGACCAAACCCCTTGCTCGACTTTTTTCAAGACCGCCATCGCCATCGGCACTTTCGGCAATGAAGCAGGCCAAACATTCAGGTCTTGGTTGATCGCGATGTTCGCGCCGGTGTTCAGAAACTCGAAATAGAGCGAAACGGATCGAGGATACTCCCATTTTACGAGATCGCGCAGCTCCTCGCGAAGCGGTTGAAGATTGACGATGAAGTCATCCTGGGCAACGAAGTTCCGTGCGGGGTCGAGGAGCGGATATTGGTGGTAAAAACTCTGTTGCGCTTCGCGCCGGATGGCTGGAATGCGGAACATAAGAAGCCAAAACGAAAAGACGACGCTTACCGCACAAAATACTCCAAGCCAGAGGGAGAATCGCCTATTTGAAAAGAGTGAGGAAAACTTATTTGTCATGAAACATGTTGGATTCGTGCCGAACTTTTCGAATGCCGAAAAACCGCCGCCCTTCGTGTTTTTTCCGAAAGAGGTTCACTGAAAAATTTTAACACATTTTTACCTTTTCCTTATATTAACTCTCGGCACATATGTTGCCTTTTCGGGTGATTCGGCGAATAATATAACGGCTTAGTGACGTTTGGGGGATCGCCCGCCTAGACTTGATGTCTAGTCGAGACTGATCTAATAGTGAAGTACGTTGGGGGTTCGTCTAATGGTAGGACACTGCCCTTTGGAGGCAGGTATCGGGGTTCGAGTCCCTGACCCCCAGCATTAGGCTTTTCTTATCGGGTATCCGCGATTAGAAAGCCTTATGCCCCGTCTGAGCGAAGCGATAGCGGGGCTAATATATCCAAAAGAACCAGGTTTTAGCAGCTCCTATGCTTCGGAAAGGTAAAAAGTAAGGTAGACCCTCTTTGTTAAATAATGAATGTAACAGAAAAAGAAAAATTGCTTAGAAGGTGGATCGCATCAAATTATCGAAATGATAATGCGAGTGATTGGAATGATCCCGACCAATTTAAAAAAAATATACATCCGCATCTTCCTGAAGGATTAAATCTTTTTCGATTGCCCATCAAAAATGATGCTTGTCATAATTGTTATGTTTATGCATTTGGACTAAACAATGACGCATCCTTTGAACGTGCGCTGTTGGGAACTGAAAATCGTGTTCAAGAGTTGGTTGATGGGAAAATACTTAAAGAGATATCAAGCCCCGTTGTTGGTGATTATATTATTTATAAAAATAATAAAGTGATTAAGCACGCTGGTATTTTTCAGGGCGGAAACATTGTGATTTCTAAGTGGGGACTTGGACCGGTTTTTAAACATCCGATATTTGCAGTTCATCCAGGATATGGAGCTGAAATCAGTTATTACAAAAAAACAAACCCCGATACAATAAAAAAGGGGTTGATACGATTAAAGTGTGTGGTTTTTGATTCTTTAATCTAATTTTGCAGGAATAGTTGAGAGATCCTGACGGCACTTTGGGAACGCCGTTCCGTTTAACCATTATCATTGACCCGATGAACAAAATCCTAATTTATGGCGCTCCCGGATCGGGAAAGACCACCCTTAGCCTCGAACTTCAAAAGAAATTTCACTATCCATTGGTTGAAGCTGATTTCTTGCGGGAAGTCGTGGCTCAAAAAGAAAAAACCCGGGAAGAGGATCCTTTTGTGTGGGTTGGAACCAAAGAAGCGTATCGCGAGTTTGGGAAACTGACCGAAGAGAATGTCACCAAGGGACTTCGGGCGGTTCGCAACAGCATGGCACCATATGTCGAAAATGAGATGGCAAAATATCCGGACAAATTAATCATGGAAGCCGCATTTCTTAACCCTGCATTGGTTGCCCCGCATGGAAAGTTGATCCTTGTCGTCACACCCGACGAGAAAAAACATTACTCCCAATACTTCAAGCATCGAGAGCACAGCGATCTTCAGGAAGAAATTTTTAGGGCCGTAAGAATAATTCAGGACTATTTGATCCGAGAGGCAAAGGAATATCAGGTGGTTGTGGTAGAAAACGATGGAGACGTAGAACAGCTCGCGAGTAGGCTGGATTTATAATCAAAAAAATAAAGCGAATGGTTTTCCGCTTTATTTCGTTCGTCATTAGCCCACCTCCCCCTACCCACGCACCAGAAGGCCGCCGAATCTGTTGGTGGATAAAGTCTGGCGTGTCTGGCCCTTAGTGCGGGGTTTTGCTCCGCACTTATGCACGGCGAGATGTCACCAATTCCGGTTATCTCAATCGAGGAGCGGCGATAACTGAAAAGCGAAAGCACTCTGTCCCACCCACGTCATATCGCCTGCCTGCCGGCAGGACTGAGCGCCGTATCCAGAGCAAAAAACCACCGAACGAATCGGCGGTCTTTTTGTCTTGAAGATTAGGCATGATTATGTAAACGCATATTACACTAATATATACCTATTGTAATAGTGGTTTAAAGTTCCGCGACGCCCCTTATCAGTCTGGGAATCAGGCATCTCAACGAGATTATCTTGTGACACTAATAACTGCACTCTGTTCGGCACTCGGAGCCGCTATGGTTATTCTGTTATTGACGGATTTGATGACCGTATAGCCCGTACTGGTCGCAGTGGATCCGTTCGGATCAAACGGTATTGACGTGAGATATTTCTCATTGGCGGTAAGCACGCCCAGATCGATCAAGCCGGTACAGACAGCGCCAGTTCTGCAGATTGCTACCGAGCCGGTGGTAATAGCCGCCGGTAATGCTCCGTTATTATCAATCGAATATTGATAGATGGCATTCAGGATCGTATTCACATCGGCTTTCCGTTGGGCGTTCCTCGTGTCACCAAGCTGTTTGTTCGGATTGATGGCCAAAATAACGATGCCGGCCAAGGTACCGATGGCGGCGACAACGAGAAGAATTTCGAGAAGCGTAAACCCTTTTTGTCCCGATTTAATCGAGGATCCTCGATTGCTTTGCAATCGGGAATTACGAATTAGTTTTTTCATGTGCTGCTCTTTAGTTAATTAGTTAAGTGGTTGCTTAAGAACGACCTTTACCCTCCTTAATTATACATTAAGGAAAACTTTTCAGAAATTATGGCAATTCCTGCCAAGAGGTAACGGTAATAAATGGTGTAATTCGACTAATTGATATATTGACCTTGCGGATAATGGCGCCGACCTGGCCCGAGGTGGTAATGGCTCTTGCTTGACCGCCGGTATTCGTAACGGCATACACGCAGGTGCCCCCGGGTAAGGTTAGGGTTGAAGTTCCCACGAAGAGAAGTGAGTTTTTAACCTTACGCAAAGATTCTTCGGCGCAGGCATTCGCCAGGCCCCTCGCCTGAATTGATTGATTAAGAGCGAAACTGGTTCGTGAAGAACCCAGGCCAAGCAGTACAAGGGACAACGCGATCGATAGACCGACTGCGCTTATAACCAAAACACTTGCCAGGGTTATAAATCCTTTATTTTTCATATTATCTAAGGCTTGCGTCGCCGGAAAAAGTTCTTGAATAAATATATTCGTATCGGCCAATAGTCGGCGCAGTAGAGGTGGTCGTGGAGGCAGGATCGATCGCAGTTAGCGTTGGTTGGGTACCTACATTAGTCAGTGTTCCGGCATCTGAAACTCTATTCGTGGTAGTTGCCATAGCCGCTCCCACTATTGCCGGCGCGGTGACGCCGCTTGATCCCCCGCCGGAGCCATACGTGATTGTTACGGTCTGGGTGTTTGACAATTGAAGCAGTCTGGCACCGACAACACCACCGCCAGGGAAAGAGAGCGATCCGGGGCCTATTAGTAGGTCGTCTATACGAAACGTCGTAAAGTCCAACGGCCCACCGCCGGTGTTATTCCGGAACCCAAAACTTACAACCGAAGTTCTGGTGGTAGCTCCTAAATCTAAAACGACATACATCCATGGGCTATTGAAGGGGATGGCCGGAACCGATATGTTTTCAATTGGGCTGGCAAGATTACTGCTGTCGTCGTAGGAGAATTGAAGATTGCCGGCGGCCAAAGCTTTACCGGAACGTATCCAAAAACCAACCTTGGTGTAACCAGACCAATTCTGGGCGGTAATGTTTTTATAAAAGACATCACCGAGAGCCTCGTTGTTGGCAGCGCAGTTGATAGAAGCGGTTCCCTCTTGTTTATTTGTCGTATCCGAAGTTAAGCCGCCGCCACATTGGGTGCCAGCCGACCAGCCAGTAATACTATCCGCGTTATCCAAAACATTAGCAATCATGCCAGTTGATGCGGCGGTCGTATATCCTGCAGTTCCACTAACACCCTGCATAGCGCTCCATCCGGTCGGAGTCAAAAGGTTAATTTCGCCGCTATCCATTGTTTCCGCAGCGGTAAAGGTGAAATTAAAAATGTTGCCGGCAGAACTTGTGGTTGCGGAGGTCGGGCTTACCGTATTTGTCCCCGATCCATCGGCAGCTATAATGTTGTTGGCTATAAAAAATACCGCAACAAAGAGTGCTAAAAAAAATCCAGTGGGCGCAAACCATTTTTTAGATTTTTTTAATTTCGGGTTCATGTTGGGTGTTATTTATTGAATATGAGTAAGTATAAATAATGTTCGGATATTTCCTGACGTGAATGGCTTCGTTAGATTCTGGAAGTTTAAACCGGAGACAATACTCCGATTGGAAGTAAGCGAAACCGCCGGCCCAGCTCCCTCTTGGATTTTGATAGTACCACTCGATAAATCAAAAATAGTAGGATTGTTCGCCGGTATGGTTGTATTAATTGAAAGTGACGTGGCGCTCATTCCGGTTGCCGGCGAATTTATGGCGGTAGCGTTTCGGACCGCTTGATTGATTGCTTCCATCACTTGAGCCCCCTCTTGTTCTACTGTCGCAATCGTTTGATTCTTGACCCTCGCTTCCAAGAGTGATGTCAAAAAAATAGAAGTGGAAAGAAGAATTATCCCGCTCAAACTTACATAGAGGAGCAATTCGATAAGTGTGAACCCGGAATTAATTTTGATTTTTTGTTTTTTCATAATCGAAATGAGTGAGAAAAATATTTAGCTTGCTAAAATATTTTCGAGCGGATGAGAATATATGCGGTGTGGCCCATATATTAATAAAGGTCCCATGCGAAGTCATACCAATAATCTGTCTCGACTATTGAACCATTGACGCCATGAACGGCAAATGCATATCCGCCGGGAGTAGTGTAGATGACATTATTGTCCCCGTCCCAAACAACACTATAAAAACGAGAGTTAACATCACCCAGGAGAATCATCATTTCATCCGTGTTTGGGTAGGGAGTTATGCGGACAGTCGCGAGAGCCGCGTCAATCACACTCAAATTTGTGGCGCTAAGATCCCACGTCGTAGTCGAGGCAGTATACTTTTTAAGCTTTGGGGTCAGTGTTCGGTCGGAATAAACAGCCACAGCCGGATCTCCGAAAACTGATTCAAAACCGATATCAAAACTGCGCTGTATGCCTGCATCTGTTCCATCAACGATTATGTTGTTGGTCGGATTAGTCCACGTTGGCGTGAAATTGCTGTTATAACATATAACTCTTGGAGGGTTCCCGGCGTCTTTATCACAGGCTACAAATTCATCCATTCCCGGTCGTCCACGTATTGCCATCGGACCGAGGTTACTTGCTTGATTAGTGCTATTTACAACCGCACTCCAAGATCCACCACCGGAACCATCCGCAGTCCATATTTTAATATCAAGCGATTTGTCAGTTCCGGCATCGGAGTAAATTAATCCG
Organism: Patescibacteria group bacterium; assembly: GCA_038063755.1. Taxonomy (GTDB): domain Bacteria; phylum Patescibacteriota; class Minisyncoccia; order UBA6257; family 2-01-FULL-56-20; genus JBBTUL01. The sequence goes on along the minus strand of JBBTUL010000011.1, from coordinate 55,881 downwards.
CCCTTAAGAGAATTGTTAGGGCTCCAAGCAAAATCAACAAGCCATTGCGTGTTATTCGGAGCCGCGCTTGCATGTTCAGTATGAAGTGTCCAATTTGCCGTAGCATACGTTCCACCATTGAAATACTCTGTATTTGTATCGCTCGACTGATCAAAAAAGGCAGCCATCACTTCGTTGGTACCTGGTCTTGCGCGCACGACAATGTAGTTTGGGTTACCACCCATGTCCGGCATTGAGACTTGTGCTAACCACGACGAACCGTCCCAAGTTCTGGATTTCGGAGTGGTGCCGTTGTCTGAATAAACAACCATAAAATCACCGTTCGCCAAATATGTTCCGCTAAAATTTTGGACATCTAAGAATGTTGCCGCCGCCCAGCTGGAAAGCAACTGGACATTGCCCCATGTGCCGGAAGTGCCGTCAAAAACCTGCGCATATATATACTGCGTAGTTCCATTGTAATGGCGAGAGAGCATTATTTTTTCATGGCGATTGGAGGAGGCGTAAACCTGAACCGCCCGAAGGCTTTTGTTAGTAGTGCCGGTATCCACATCCGCGGCGGACGCGGCCGAACTCCAAGTACAGTCGCTGGCATCATTTCCCTTCAGGGTTTTATATTTTATGGCGTCAGTTGTCGCGCCACCATCGCCGTAGACAAGTATTCCTCCCCGGCAGCCGCGCCAGTTGGTGAGATACGAAGAAATATTTATCGAACCACCTCTCTGCTGTGTTTGTGTCCATGTGGTAGACACTGACACACTCCTTGACCCGCTCCCAAGCGAATTGGGAGCGACATTAATTTTTCTGGTAAAGATATCGACGACATCCTGTACTCCTGAGAAAATCCATTGATTTCCGGAAATCGCGAGGCCGTTATTTCCGGCAGTCAGGCTAGAAAAAGCGTTATCTCGAATATTCCGAGTCGCCTCTATTCCCTCTTCTGCAATAGTTGCCCCTCGGCTCAATTCGCCCGAAAGCTGGGTGCTTTCTTCGCCGTACACGACGGCTCCGATAAAAGCAGAGGCTATGAGCGTAAAAAGTGCCCCCGCGAGAAGCGCCTCAATAATACTGAAGCCTTTCTTAGTATGTAAGCGTACCTTTTTCATTTATGTTAATCGTCCTAATTTCGGCAGTCGAAGCCGTGAGCGTTGTGGTACCGGTTGCCTGCGGGTTGCCGGTGAACTTTGCAAAAACGATTTCGGTAATGCCGGAGGCGCTGATGCTCGTGGGCACCATAAAAATTTCATCAAAGGTAGCATCGCGTGAGTCGTAACTCGCGCCTTTAAATAAAATCAAACCGGCGGGTTGAATTTTTACTCCCCAGGTACTGTCTCCGTCAACTGCGCGCGAAAGTACTTGGGCTCGCCGCAATGTTTGGACCCATGTATTCGCGGTAATATCCAAATCATTTTTAACCTGGAACGATTGATAGATGGGAATGGAAATTCCGGCAATAATCGTAATCGTCGCGATGGAGAGAACTATTTCCAGCAGAGTAAAGCCCCCGGTCTTACAAATTTTCATCTGATCAATTGTTGGGACTAAATCCGCCAATGAGACTATAAATAGGCAGAATGACTGCCAGCGCCACAGCTACGACTCCAAGCCACACGATGACAAGCAGTATCGGCTCAAGAATGACGGCGAGGTTCTTTGCGGTGGTGTCGGACTTTGTTTCATATATTTGGCCTATCTTGAGCACCGTTTTGGAAAGCGTACCGGCTTGTTCGCTGACGATGATGAGTTGCTGTATGGGCACGGAGATAAGGGGATCGACGTGCTTAAATGAAGTAAAACTTTTCTGGAACGAGTTGCCGTCTTCCACTGAATCGTGAAGGTACGCGTAAAGTTTTCTGTATTGCGGAATTTCGGTCGCGCTTGCGAGCGAACCGAGCGCCTGTGTGATCGGCAAGCCCGCTTCGAGAAGCGTTCCCAAAAGATAACCGAATCGCGCCAACTCCACCTCCTGAATAAGCCTCTTCACGCCGGGCAAAGAAAATAAAATAAATTGACCGATATCTTTTGTCCTGGGAGATAAAAACGCAAAATAAAATAAAGCGACGAGCACCGTGATGGCCGCAGGCACGGCATACTGCCCGTAGTTGTTTAGAAAAATGCCGATTCCGATTAGTACCCTGGTGATGAGTGGCAACTCTATTCGAAGCTGGGCAAATACAAGCGCCAATTTGGGCAATATGAACCAGGCAATACCCACGCCGATAATAACCGTGAGTGAAAGCACGAAGACCGGATACATCATTGCCGAACGAAGCTTGGAGCGAAAAACTCTCCCTTTCTCTTGTTCGCTCGCGACCACCTTCAGGTTCTCGGCCAATCTTCCCGCTTCTTCGCCGAGCCGGACGAGCGAGATGGCGTGATCAGCGAATAGGTTCGTTTTCTTAAGCGCTTTCCAGATCGGCGAACCGGATTCAATATCATCCCGGATAAGAGCAACGATGTGCTTCATACGGCGTGAACGTAGTCCTTTTACAATGGCATCGAGCGCGTTTAGGATCGGCATGCCAGCGGCGACCAACGTACTTAGATTTTCAACAAAATACTCCCGTTCTCTGCCAAGGCCGATATTGAAAAATTTACGCTGTAATGTTTCCTGCGGCATACAATAGAGACACAGAGCAGTTGCTATTTTTGTTGTGGCGGCTCAGCGACGCGAAGTAGTTCTTCGAGTGTCGTGATACCGGCTCTTACTTTCAGAATTCCATCTTCAAAAAGCGATTGCGCACCTTCTTTGCACCCCAAAGACCAGATTTCCTGGGAAGACGGCGAGCGTAAAATAAGATTTTGCATATCGGGAGTAATTTGGATGAACTCAAAAATCGCAGTTCTTCCTCGGTAGCCCGTATTGCTACACGACGCGCACCCCTTGCCTTGATAAAGCGTTATGGATTCTTCGGGAAAATAACGCGCGGCAGATTTAAATTGTGGCGTATCAAAATCACCGATTTTTTTCTCCGCGCCATAACGACAACGATCGCAAATTTTGCGCACGAGCCGTTGCGCAATGATCACCTCAAGCGTGGAAGCGAGGAGAAACGGCTCAACTCCCATATCAAGAAGTCTGGGAATTGCCGCGGCGGAGTCGTTGGCGTGAAAAGTGGAGTATAGCAAATGTCCGGTCAAAGCCGCATTGATTGATATTTCTGCTGTTTCGTTATCTCGAATTTCGCCCACGAGAATAATATCCGGGTCTTGGCGCACAATAGAGCGTAAGCCTTTGGCAAAAGTAAGATCAGTCTGAGGATTTATTTGTATTTGATTTATGCCAAGCACCTTGTATTCCACCGGATCTTCGATGGTGGTGATATTCACGTCCGGGCTGTTCACGAGTTTTACGAGCGCGTACAAGGTTGTCGTTTTTCCGCTACCCGTCGGCCCCGTAACGAGAATCATTCCAAACGGTTTTTTGGCAGATGCCTTAAGTAATTCTTGATGCAATGGAGAAAGTCCAAGGTCTAAAAGGTTAAGCCCCTGAGCATACGCCGCTAAAATACGTAAGACGGCTTTTTCGCCTTCAATGGTCGGCACGATTGAAATTCGCATATCAATTGCTGAGCCGTCTTTTTCATATCGAAGCGAACCGTCTTGAGCCGCAAAGTGTTCATCAATGAGCAGGCCGCTTTGCACCTTTATGCGATTAAGAATATTCTCATAATACTCTTTGGGGATCCTACCGGCTACGTGCAAAACTCCGTCAATGCGAAATCGCACAAGCACATTTTTTTGCTGAGGTTCAAAATGGATATCAGAGGCGTGATACGCAATCGCGTCCCCAAAAATTTCTTCCAAAAGCTCCGGAGCAATTCGTCCCTGACCCTCGATAATCTTCCCGAAGCGAGTTTCGAGCGGTTTTTGATAAAAAATAAATGCCGCATTAACGTCTTCTGGTAACGCGTACGCAAGAGAGACCGCGCGCTTTGGATATAACTGCGCCGCGGCCGCGAGCACGCCGGGTTGCCCAGGATCATCGGTTGCTATAATGACCCGCTTGTCGTTCCACCAGAACACCACAAGACGATATTTCTTCGCAATATCTTCCGGCAGTACATTAACCTGTTCGGTCGTTGCCGGACGCAAGTTAAGATCCGCATACGGAAGGCCGAACGATTCGGCGATCGTTTGCCCCAAGAGATCCTTGGTGATGAGATTTTCCTTGAGTAAATACTCCGTGAACGAGACAGGATGTGTTTTGGTAAAACTTTCTGCATTTCGAATATCTTCTTCGGTAACGTAGTTTTCTTTTAAGAGGATCTGCTTTATTTTTTTGTCGTCAAACTTCATAATCGTGAATAGTTATATGAGGTGTCCTCGCGAGGTGTTATTTTTTTATGTTTCCGACCTCTTGTTTAAGATACAGTTCCATTTTTTTGACAGTAGACCTAAGCCGTTCGAACGCATAGTCGTCATCAGCGCCCGAGGAAGTTTTAAGCGATCGGGAAAGTTCCTCGATATCATCCGTAATGAGTTTGAACATTTTGGTGATTTCTGATTCAGCGAATTCCGTTCGCAGAACCAACGCCTTCTGCCTTTTTCTGCTGAACCACATTCCGATACCAAATCCTCCCGCTAGAATAAGGAGTAAACATAAGACTACGCCGCTACTTCCTAACAAGAGTGTCCCGACTTGTATTATAGGAAGTGGCATTATGTTCCAATCTTCGGGGGGTTGATCGACTTTCCTCCCTCAAGGTATTCTTTAACCTTCTCGACCACCATCTCGATGGGATGTTGGGATTTTACAAAATAATCATCCGCTCCCATCGCAAGCGCCCTCTTGATCTCCGCATCGCCGCCCAAATTTGAGAGCACAATGATGGGGACTGGTTTCCATTCCGGATTTGTTCTCACTGCTCCTAGGACATAAAATCCGTCTTGTTTCGACATGATGATATCAAGCAGAATGAGGTCGGGCTTTTCCTTACGTACGAGCTCGAGCCCGCTCTCTCCATCAAACGCCTTGACGACAAGAAAGCCATCATCTTCGAGTTCTCCTGAAATTGATTCGGATAAAATCTCTTCATCTTCGATAACTGCTATTTTATATTTTTCTTTTATGATCTTTTCCATAGCTTACACCTTCATATCGAAGATTTTACTTTTATGCCGAAAACTTTGTTTTCACAATGCCCGCCACCGCGCCGAGAGACACTAGGTAGATCACAAGGCAGATAAGCCAACCCACCACCGGAACAACCACGACAAGCTTCACGACGACAAGTCCTCCAAGAATGTGATACCAGGCAAGATCCGTACGGCTCTTCTTTAGAAGCGTCATGAGAAACGAGGTCGCGATTATCGTGGCAACCGGAGCCGCAAGAACAAGGAGTGCGGCGTAGACGGCGAGCATTGCCGCCGCAGGAATCCATCCAATGACAGTAAATAAGAGAATGATACTTGCAGCCGGAATGAGGACAAGCACTGAAAACCCTCGGAACAGTACGCTCCAAAAATGCCCGTAAACCTGCTCGATCGCGGTTGTCATGTCGCGACGGCGTAAATACCACAGAAGATACGCGGCACCGAGAAGAGCGAGCGCCTTCAAAAAGATCGCGATCCCAAAGAATGCGGCGAAGAGCCGCGGGCGCGCACCAGCAGCGCGATTTTTTTCTATCTCATGGAACACCGGCGCGGTTGCAAGTTGAGCCCCATCGAGAATCGTCGCCTCCGCAGGCGCAAAATATTCGATAGTACCCTTCACAACCGATTGCGGTCCGAAAGTAACTTTGTCCGCTTGCTTGATCAAGAGATTGCCATTGACCACACCGTCAATACGGATATTACCACCAACCGCGGTAAGATTGCCATTTTCAGTTCCTGAAAAAACGAGCGTGCCTCCCGCAATGTATGAATCTCGGGCAATGGTCGTGTCCGGCGTTATCATAATCTGTCCTCCCGCCACAAGAATTTCGCCGCTCACCTTTCCGCCAATAGTGATGTTACCACCGGCAGTGCGGATGTCTTCGGCAGAAATGCCGAGCATGCTTATATTGCCACCGAAAGCAAAAATATCCTGCTCCACTTTTCCGGAGACAACAATCGTACCTCCGGCAGTCACCACATCTCCCCGAACGGGATTCGCGACGTTAACCGTTCCGCCCACAAGATAAGCGTTCTGAACTACAGGCTCTGCCCCGCCAAGCGGCGGAGGAACCATGACACTCTCCCCTGCTCCCACATACGCGGCGAGTGCCATGACCGGCAGGAACCCCGCCAAAACTCCAAATATTATGATTTTCCTCATGATTTCAGTATATCATCTGTCGGCATACCGATCCAGAAGGAAACGCTAGAGTAAGCCTTCGTTTCGGGGGCGGGTATGGGCATTTACGACATACAAGTTCACTTCCTCAAACAATTTATACATTTTTTCTAGGTTGGTAAAATCGATTTCCACATCTTTCCGTATAATTCCCTTGTTTTTGCACAGGTCGATAATCTCCATTTTTGTCATTTTTTTCAGATCGCCGTAAACGATATAGTCGTTGTATAACAGAATGTCTATCAAGAGACGTATCACATACTTATAGATGTGCCACATTTTATACTCATATGTTGAAGTCTTTGCAATGTAGGCCACCCGGATTCGTATAATATACTCGAAGATTTTATTCAAATAGCTTTCCTTCAACTTCAGTTTGCTGATTTGAGGCAGTTTCTTAATAAAAATATTTTCTCCGAACAAGGTAATGCCATTCGCAAAGTATTCCATCGCAAAAACACCAATCCCGACATCCATAAATTGCAGATCGCTGTCTATTTCATCTTGAAAATATATTCTGAAGTCTGGCTTTTCGAAACTATCAAATATAAACTCCGAAATCTGGCGCAGATCCGCCCTGCGGTTGCTCGCAACGACGCAAACATCCACATCATCGGGAGCCTTCTCCATGTTGGCGTTTACCACGCTTGATCCGAACACAATGAAACAAACCAGGTCCTCTGCGAAAGGTTGATTCGGAAGACTCCTTTTCACCTCTTCGAAGCCTCTGCTCATGAGCTTGAACTTCGTAAATAATTTTCGAACATTTCCTTGGCCTTGATCAACTCGTTCTTGCTGTAAGGGATGATCATTTCCAGGGCCCTTGAGAACTCGAACCATCCCGCATCCGTGAGATCCGTCGCCCCCTCCTCTTTTTTCAGATCATGCTTTTCGTGGACCCCAAAAAGATTCATATAAACATCCTTGGTATTCGGGTTCCCGCCGTCGTCGACGAAAGAAAATTTGTGCAGATGACAAAGGCCGATGTATGTTAACTGATCTTTCGTGAGACCGACCTCTTCCTCAATTTCTCTAAATGCCGCAGCTATCTGATCCTCGCCCTCCTCAATGTGGCCTTTTGGTATCCAGTACTCTCCCTTTTTGTTCTTGATAAGCAGCACCGACAGAAGACCAGTGTCTTTGTCTTCGTGGAAGATAAAACCCCCAGAAGAAATATGATGTCCCACATACTTGGTGTTCATTTTTTGCTCTTTTTCGTCGCTCATGGGTTTAGGTAAGGTTTTTTAAATATTCGATTTCTTTCTTCAGCAATTCTATGATCTCAGGATCGCGCAAGTCGTCGATCGGTACAAGGTTTGCCTCATAGGTTGGCTTTTCTTGCTTGGTCCTACTCTGATACACGTTCCAGCATAATCTCGGAACCTCTCCGGTCTCAAACTTAAGTCCTTCGGTTTTGATCATCTTTGCAACCACCATCAAGTTTCTAAAAATCTGATAGAGCTGGGAGTGGGTTACAACAAAAACTTTTGTTCTAGAATCAAATTTGTCTATTTTTTGGGTCGTTTCGATAATGAGCTCATAAATCCTAATCATCAAATCTCTGTTGCTCTCCCCATAGCTCTTAAAATATGGTACCAACTCTGGGTATTTGTACGTTCCGTCGTTCCGTAAAACGGGGTCACCGAATCTGTATAGGTCGTTTGCTTCATCGAACGCCTCCTTGTTGAAAGCCTTGTTTGCGAGAGGAAGTCCCTCGAATGTTTCTCCTTCCCGGTAATCGGCCGGTAAAACGAACCCTCCTTCATCAATGGGAGCTAAACGGTCTTCTTGAACGATTCTTGTTTTAATACTGCTTTCGATTTTCTTTATTTCTCCAACAACCAAATGCGCCGTTTGAGTGCTCCTTTTTTTGTTTGAGCAAACCAACATAATCGCTCCTTTTTTCTCTCGTTTTGCGTCTTCAAGGATTTTTTCTCCGATCCGCCTTGCCGCTTCTTCTTGTCCCGGAACCAAATCTCCGTCGCGTCCGAACTTCAAGATGTTTTCCTGGTCTTCCAGGTGCCGGATGATGGGGATATTGGAATCTAGCTTTTCCATACAATCAAGTTATACCAATTTAATTTTCCTGACAACGATACCCGCCTCATGCAAACGCTCAACACCCATTTTATCTCCGTAGTTGAATAAGTAATAAACATTTTTCAGCTTGGCGCGGATGATGCTGTCGGCACACATGGGACAAGGAGGAATGAGAACGTATAAAGAACATCCTTCCATGTTTTTACCCAACAATCTATCTAAAATTACTTTCTCGGCATGCTCGCCCCCCGCAAGATTAGATGATTCGGCTAGCACCTTGCTCTTTGAAACCAAAACGGCGGAGACTCTCCCGACCGGAGCGGTTGATGTCCTTGCCAGTTCCAATACCCTTTTCAGGATCGGGTTCTTTATATTATTAGGAGTAATTTTGGAAGGAACAGTGGAAATAACGATTTCTTTTTTTATGGGAGATACACGGATTCCGATACCTGGGAACTTACGATTGATTATGCTAAACAGCCCCGCAAGAAAGCTTGTGTTGTCTTGCTGGAACAACAGAAGCCTGGGCTTGAGCAACTTTACGATTTTTTTATCATGGGCACCCTTACTTGAAATAACCACGTAATCGACAAAATCCAAACCGGCAACATTTTCTGCTCTTTTTTTTTGGTTTTCTGTTGGTCTTGAAAGACCTCTCCTGATGCTTACTGCCCTGTCGGTGTGCACGACAACAACCAAGGGTCTTGACTGGAGCGATGCCCACGTAAGAAGTTTGCGGTAGTAAGAGTTAAATGGGTCAAAAGATCCGCTGATCAAAGTGACTTTTCGGGGCTCCACTACCTTCCCCAGTTTTTTAAGCGTTATTATCTTGCTTGCCTTTTTCATTTTTTAAACGCACTGCTCCCCGCGTTTTCGGGAAAAAGTCATCGAACGCATTAACAGAACATTACGTTTTTCGATATATTTTTTCAAGGTGCCTAGTGGAAAGTCCGATCAAGCTTCGTAAAAAGTAGGTTTGAGGTTCTTCCTTTCAAGATTTATACTTAGGCATCACAAGGAAACATGTCCGAACGCCTAAAACAAAAGATTTCCAAGAGATCAACCAAGATATCCTTTTGGTTTATCCGGCACGGGCAAAGCGAGGACAATGTCTTCGTCGATCAAGCCACCGTCATGAATGATGCACCGCTTACCGAACGGGGCAGGCGGGAGGCCGTATCGGTTGCCAGCTACTTTAAGAAAAACGGTGTTCGCGTGACAGATATCTATTCCTCCCCGCTTGGTCGATCGTATCAAACCGCCGAGGTGATTGCGGATGCTTTGAATCTGCCGATCAAAGCAAGAGACGGTTTGCGGGAGCGCAACTGGGGAGCATGGAAAGATATGAAGTGGTTCGAGGTTGCAAAGAATCTCGAGAATATGAGCATCGATGGGCGGTTCGGTTTTATTCCCGAAGGCGGCGAATCGTGGGAACAGATGGAACGCAGGCTATTCTCTGCCCTTGAGGAAATAGCGGATGAAAACGATGCGGGAGAAAATATTCTCATCGTCACGCACAAGGGATGCCTCAGGGCCGTCTTGCCGATACTCGGAAAAGCAGGCAGAGATCGGCACGAGGAGTTTTCGGTTGAAACCGGAACGCTCACCAAGTTTTCGTTCGACAAAGATACCTTTGATTTTGTCGGTTTGCGTCCTGAGGTCGACTAAAGACTATCCTTTGTGCCTTGCTTTTCCCGTCATCGGGGACTACAGTGCAAATCATGAACGAACGATCTTTCGAAGAAAAAATTCCCGATGAGGAAGGGGTGAAGAGGGAGGGCGTCCAATATGCACCGAAGGGCGACTACGAGAAATATAAGAGCTTGGGAGGAATTATCAACGAAAAAGACTATCAAAGCGCGCTTGATAGAGCCGAGAAGACTACGACCCTCGATCGTCCGCACTTTGCAGAAGCGGAGGTTATAGCAAAAGTCTCGGGGATTGCCCTCTATAGCTCAAGCGGTTCTCTTGATCCGAGGGTAGCCCTCTATGGGGTACTGCGAGGCGACACGAATCCCGCCGGGGAAAAATATCACCACAGCCAGATGGTCGATCAGCGATTATTCGCCGAAGTGCTCCGCATGCTTGGAGACGAGGACTCACTGCAAAAGCTCATCGCGGCGCACCCCAACATCGCTTTTTAAATAATGGAACCACCAGAGCCGACAAGCCCCACCTGTCCCCTCTGCCACCAACCGATTTCTCCGAAATTTTATTCTTGTCCGAATTGCGGAAAAGCTTCATCGTACCGATGACACTTTTCCTCGCCACGCATCGCCCCTGTAGGCTTTCTTCATTAAAATGAAGAAGAATACCGTAGGAATCATTATCCAAAACGATGATAACAAAATACTGCTTTTGTTACGAGACAACAAGCCGAATATCCCATATCCAAGTCGATGGTACATCCCTGGAGGCGTAGTTGAAGCCGGGGAAACACCACAAGAAGCAATCACGCGAGAAATGAAAGAGGAAATGGAACTCAAGATACCAAATATCTTATTTTTCCGAACATATGATTGGCCGGAAAAGATTGAGCACATGTACTATGCAAAGATGAACTTGGATGCGGCACACATCCAGCTTCACGAAGGTCAAAAGATCCAGTACTTCGATGAATCCACCATTGAAAAAATGGACCTTGGATTTCACGATAACAAAATAGCAGAAGACTATTTTTCCTCGCTCAAAGGCAGCACATGACTAAACTTCGACATCGACCCCGTGCTCCAATACACAGGACTCGCATGAAAAAATCATTTTGGGACAACCTTCCGCGTCCTTTTTTCTGCCTTGCACCCATGGCAAACGTTACCGATGCTGCATTTCGAAAAATGTTTGTGAAATACGGCGATCTTAGCAAGCGAAATGATCGCAAGGGCGGCCCAGATGTTTTTTGGACTGAATTTGTCTCTGCCGACGGCCTTTTCCGCGGCAATTTTGACGTGCTCTCGAAAGACTTTCTTTTTTCTTCCGAAGAGCGGCCTATCGTGGCGCAGATATTTTCTTCCGACATCGAACTCATGAAAAGGGCCTCGGCACTCGTCGCGAAACTCGGGTTTGACGGTGTCGACATTAATATGGGTTGTCCCGACAAGGGCGTGTGCCGTCAAGGCGCGGGAGCGGCGCTCATTAAAAACCCGAAGGTTGCCAGAGAAATTATTCGCGTGACGAAAGAAGTGTCGAATGGACTTCCCGTTTCCGTAAAGACGAGGATTGGATATGCGGAGGACGAACTCGACATCTGGCTTCCGGAACTCCTCGCCGAAGAGCCGGCGGCAATCACGCTTCACGCACGAACGAAAAAAGAACTTTCGAAAGTTCCGGCGAACTGGGACGCGATCGAAAAGGCTGTCGATATTCGCAACAGACTAAATAGCAAAACACTTATCATCGGAAATGGAGATGTCCGCTCGATAGAAGAGGCGAAAATAAGGGCAAAAGAAAGTGGTGCCGATGGCGTCATGATTGGGCGCGGTTTATTCGGCAACCCGTGGTTTTTCACGGGGTACTCCCCGACGCCAACTGAACGCATACAGGCACTTTCCGAACACATTGGTTATTTTGAAAAACTACTGGGCGACATAAAAAATTTCGCCAATATGAAAAAACATTTTAAATCCTACGTTGAGGGATTTTCTGGAGCTCGCGAATTGCGCGTTCAACTCATGGAAACCAAAAACGCGCGTGAAGCTCTCGCCGTTCTTGGGAAAGCGATTACTCAATACTCGAACGAGCAAGCGTAAGATAGTCGTTCAGAAGGAAAAATCCGTCAATAAGAACAAGGAGTAAAATTCCGTTCGCGATAAGCTTCGGATGAACGATGCGGGTGTTGAGCGCGAGCATAAAGAGTAGCGCTGCAAAAATCGCCGCGGCGAGAATCGAAAAAAGAGTCGTTAGCGTCATCTTCGGATTTGCGAATATCTTCTGCGAAATGGTTGCGTAGGGCGTGAGCATTGAAACCGTGCTTCCCGTAGTCTCCGCAATGAAGTTTTCATCGATCTCTCCCTTTACCGCAATCGCTTGAGTATTTTTTAAAACAACCGCCTCCGAAACAATCGGCCTGTTTTCCAAGACACTCTTTCCTCCGGAGGGCGAAATATTAATTGTGTCAGTGTCTTTTTCCGCGAGCCTTGTTTTCGGTCGTGCAGGACGTCCAAAAAACTGAACGATGAATATCGCGTCGCGCCCTTCATAAACGCCCTCCGCGGTCGCAATGCCGATCTCTGTATATTTTCCGTTTAAGAGATTTGCACGATGTCGGGGGGACGCAAGCCATGCATCGACGACATCGCGAGAATCCGTAAAATTTATCGCAAGATTTTCTCCCGCATGGCTGTATGTGTACCCCGCCCCTTTGATCCAAGACCACGGACTCACTCCGTCGGGGCTCGTATGCGCAAAATATCCTTTTTTCGCCATATCCTTCGCCTTGGCGATAGCCGCAACTTCAAGCGCCGGACTTTGTTTTAATAACCCAACCCTCTCTGAAATACGAACTTCATTGGTCTTGTCGACAAGGACGCTCGGCAAAACTGCGGCAAAAAACGTATCTAGTTTCCCGTCAACGGAAGTTCGGAGGAAAAATCCAAGCTCTAGGAAAAGAACCAGGACAAAAAGAAGAATCGCCGCTTGCGAGCGGAGCAGCTGCGGCTTTTGTTCATTCCCTTGATGCGGAAGAAAATGATCTCTGAGCCAATTTCTCATTTTTGCATTATAGCACAAATTACAAGAAAATACAACTCTTGCGAAAAGGCATCTCGCGCAAGAGAGGGCCTTCGTGGTGATATACTGAATGCATGGTTATACATCCCTTATTCGTTCATTTCCCGGTAGCCCTTCTTTCTCTCTACGCATTTCTTGAGCTTTTCAGATTCAGGAAGCTCGTAGAGAGCAATTCGTGGTTTAACACCAAGCTCATCCTCCTCATAACCGGAACACTTGGCGCGCTTGCGACGCTCAAAACCGGAGAGCTTGATGCGGAATCAAAGGGAGAAGCATTTCTAGAAAGTGCCGTCTTTAAGCTCCATGAATCAGCGGCGGAACTTACGACTGCGATTTTTATCTTCATCACAGCACTCTATTTTATTCGTTGGCTTATCAGAGAAGACTTACACGAGAAAATTTTCGCATTCCTTGCGATTCCAAGCGAAAGTGCCATTCGAAAGATTTTCGCATTCTTCTCCGGCATTCTTCGTCTTGTTGTCGAAACCCCACTCATTCTTCTTTTCGCCCTCTTCGGACTTTCCGCACTTCTTTTAACCGGTGCCTTGGGCGGAATCCTTGTCTACGGACCGGATGCGGACCCAATAACCAGAGTGCTTTTCGATTTTCTTTCTCTGACCTCGCTTTAGCTATAAAAAAAAGCCCGCGGTTGTCCGCGGGAGAAACGATGAACTACTTGCCGAGAATGAAGGCCTTCACCTGGCGGTAGCTGGGCTTGACCTTTCCCGTGCAATCGAGAAGCGTATACTCGCTCCCCGGGCACGACCCAGCAACTAGTTTATATATGAAAATTTTCTCAACTCCTCGGCGGGTAATGTTCTTCCCGCCGCTCTTTACGACGAACGTCCTCCTGGCCTCGAGCTCGGAGAGCATTGAGACCAAGCGAACGCCCTGATCTCGAAGATCCGCGAACGTCTCACCGAGGGGCTTTGCGCCTGTCTCGGTGATCCAGACGGGACGATTCGCTCCGTACCGCTCGATGAGCGGCCGGTAGCGATGATCGTAGAATGTGAGCGGTCCCACCGGGTATTCCATACCCTTCGGACCGTGGTAAAGATGAAAACTTACCACGTCGAAGAGCGAGATCTTTCCGGCTTCCTCAAGCTTGAAAATCCGCTCGAGGTTGGCCGGATCGATTTCTTCCGGCCCCACGATCGGTAGCTTCGCGGCCGAGATCCGGTTTTCCTTCCGAAACTTCCGAACCTCCTCCGCGCACGGGCGAAGGACCCGATCCACGAGTTCCTGGGGCGATCCCGGCGGCCAATAGATCTGGTCCGCCGGTTCGTTGAAGCACCCAAACGCGGCAATCCTGCCCGCCTTCACGTCCAGTACATGCGACGTGAGGAACTCGCGGATGACTGTCCGCAACTTCGCTGAATCGAGCGGAGCCGGATCAGTGCAGTCCGGCTTGGAACGATCGAAGCCGTCGGGCTCCGAACCGTCCAACTTCATGCAGTAGAACGGGAGGTATGTGTTCCTCCCCTCCGCCGCATGAGCCGGAGCCCACTTCAGGTTTACATATACAACGCCACCGGCGTCGTACGTAACCTGGAGCTGCTGGTCGACCTGCGACCAGTCATACACTCCCGGTTCGGGGTTCACCCGATTCCAGTAAAGCGTGTAGCGGGACCACTTCATCCCGCCTTTCGCACCGAGCATCGCCGCCTCGGCGGTAATACCTTGCCGAGAAGAGATTGAAAGGTTATTGTTGTACCCGAAAAATTCCGGCGACCTCCCTGAAGAGGCGCCGAAGCTTTCCGTTGCGACGCTGAGTAGCGCCGCCACGACACAAAGCAAACGCGCGATCTTCATGAGAGACCTCCCTGGGTTTTAGAGTTGATAGATTTTCTTCGTGCTCCCTATATATTAACATTTACACAGGTTTTGTCAATCTATGGAAACCGCAAGCATTTGCAATGGTTTTCTCCCTTTCTCCTACGTGGCAAACTTTTCTCGTATTACCGCAAGCTCAATACTCTTGTTCGAAACGATAAAGCGATCAATGAGCGGAGAGATAGCAAGAGCGAAAACGCCGTTACCCAAAAGATGCAATGCGGTAAACGGAATCTGCCCAGTGAGTGCGTTCAAAAACGGCTGCCCGTAGAAAACCGGCCCGATCGTAAGTCCGGTAATCGCGTCGTAGGCAATTGTTCCGATCACAGAAAACGCGAAAAAGTTCGCGGGGCTTCCCTTCCGGTTTTTAAAAAACAAACCCGCTGCAAGACCAAGCAGTCCATACGAGCATGCAGTCACCCATGTCCACATGCCAATCTTTCCGGTCAAAATGTCATAGAGGAAAATATTCACAAACCCAAAAAGAAAACCCGAAAGATAACCGAATCGCTTCGCGAAGGGCATAAGCGTCCCCATTACCGGCTCGACATTCGGCGCGCGAAATGGAAGAAACCGAATGCCAAGACAGATGCCGATTCCTAAAAGATATTTTATGATGTTCGTGAAGCGATTAATCATATATTGGTCACGGTTGGTTTTTAGTATTCTATTCCCTTCTCGGCCTTCTTTCCTTTCGCGTATGGATGCTTTATTTCGCGCATCTCCGTCACGAGATCGGCACGAGAGATAAGCGCGCGGGGCGCATCCCGCCCGGTAAGAATTAGATGCTCGAGCTTCTTAAGCGCGATATCGACAAAAGACAGCACATCCTTTGTGGTAAGCAAGCGAAGTTTTATCGCGTTATGAACCTCATCCAAGATAAGAGCGTCCCATCTTCTCGATTTCGCCTCTTTTATGGCGAGCGCAAGTCCTTTTCGCGCGGCCGCACGGTGCACCTCGCGAGGCAGTTTGTCTCCCAATATTCCCACAAACCCTTTCCCCGACTTTATGATCCGGAAATTCGGATGAAGCAGCTTTGACGACTCGTCCTCTCCGGACTTCCACGGGCCTTTAATAAATTGGATCATGAGTACCCGCTTCCCCTCGCCCAACATTCGTACCGCTTGTCCGATTGCGGATGTCGTTTTTCCCTTGCCGTTTCCGGTGAACAGTAAAAACATGGTCGATGGATTTCAGCAACCGCCGTTTGAAGTACCGCACTGAATACAGGTCTTACAAGATCCCGTCTGGATGAGCATACCGCCGCACGCGCGGCAAACACTGTCGGCATACACCACGCCGCCGCTTGAGGCCTCTCTTTTTGGAGGAAGCGCTGCCGGTTTTTCAAGCTCAACCTCGACCTCTTCTTTTGTCGTCGTGTCGCTCTTAATTTGAGAGGTGCCCGAAATTCCGAGGTCTTCAAGTTCTGTCGAAGTCAGAAACTTTACCGCGAGATATCGAAAAATATAGTCGGTGATAGACGTGGCAACAGGAATATCCGGATTTGCGGTAAATCCAGCTGGCTCATACCTCCCGTGCGAGAACTTCTGTACCAAAGTCGAAAGAGGCACTCCGTACTGAATGGCGATAGAAACCGCAATCGCAAAAGTATCGAGAAGTCCAGCAAGTGTCGATCCTTGTTTCGACATTTTAATAAAAATTTCTGCGAGATCTCCGTTGTCGAAAATGCTATGCGTGAGGTATCCTTCGTGCCCTGCAATGGAAAACTTATGCGTTTCCGATTTGCGAGTAGCGGACAAGCGCCTTCGCACCGGTTCTTCCTGCTTCTTCCTTTTCGTTCCGCCTCCGTTTCCCGTAACAAGCGGCTGCGCAGCCTTTGAGCCATCGCGGTACACCGCAAAAGCCTTGAGTCCCAACTTCCACGCTGAAACATATGCTTCCATTATCTCTTCGACCGTCGTCTCGGCAGACATGTTGAAAGTTTTTGAAACTGCTCCCGAGAGGAATGGCTGCGCGGCCGCGACCATCTTCACGTGACCCTGCCACGGGATTGATCGCGTTCCGTTCTGAGATCGCACCGCACAGTCAAAAACCGAAAGATGTTCTGCTTTCAGATACGGCGCTCCCTCGGCAACCCCTTTGTCCTCGATGTATGAAACGATAGCATTTCGTTCTTCTTCGCCATAACCAAGCGTCACGAGCGCATCCCGCACCACAGAGTTAATAAATTTCATCGTCCCTCCGCCAACAAGATGTTTCGTTTTCACGAGAGCGAACTCCGGCTCGATGCCGGTCGTTGTACAGTCCATCATAAGCGCTATGGTTCCCGTCGGAGCGAGAACGGTTGCTTGAGAATTTCGGACTCCGTATTTTCCGCCAAATTGCACTGCCTCATCCCACGCCTCTACCGCTTCGCTCAACACCCGACGGTCAAAAACTCTTTCCGGTCTTATTTGATCAAGTGCGTCACGATGCATGCCAAGCACGCGCAGCATCGGCTTTCGGTTCACATCAAAACCCACAAACGGTCCTTTTTCCTTTGCAATGACCGCGGACCAGCGATACGCCTCTCCGGTCATGAGCGCCGTAATCGAAGCAGCTGAGTGTCGGCCCTCCTCCGAATCATACGCGATACCTTTTTTCATAAGAAGCGCTCCCAAATTCGCATATCCCAGGCCAAGCTGCCTGAAATTCCTCGCGTTTTCGGTTATTTTTTTCGTTGGATAGGAAGAACCCTCAACCGCAATCTCCTGGGCAAGGATCATGATTCGAACGGTATGCCTGAAGGCATCAACGTCGAACGACCCATCTTCGCCGAGATACTTCATGAGATTTATCGAGGCAAGGTTGCATGCGGAATCGTCAAGGTGCATGTATTCGCTGCATGGATTCGACGCATTAATACGCCCCGTCACGGGACACGTATGCCACCTGTTGATGATGGTATCGAATTGGATTCCTGGGTCCCCGCAATCCCATGCCGCTTGCGCAATCGAACGCATCATATCTTTCGCGCGATGTGTTTCCGCAACGTCGTTATTACGAATGAACTTTGTCGAGAATGATTCGTCCCGCTCAACCGCTGACATAAACTCGTCTGTCACTCGAACAGAATTATTCGCATTCTGATATTGGATGGAGTGCCACGCTTCATTGTTTAAGTCATACATATTGTATCCCGCATCAATAAACGCTCTGATCTTCTTCTCCTCTTCTGCCTTTGAAGAAACGAACTGCATGATGTCGGGGTGATCAATATTCATCACGACCATCTTTGCGGCACGCCTCGTGGAACCACCGGAAGCGATCATCCCTGCAACCGAATCGGCACCTCGCATAAACGAAACAGGTCCCGAAGAATGTCCTCCTTGCGATAGCGTCTCTCGTTCGGCACGAAGCGTTGAAAGATTTATTCCGGCACCAGACCCCCGCTTAAAGATGAGTCCCTCGTTTTTAATCCAGTCCAAAATAGAATCCATATTATCCTCAACCGAAAGAATAAAACACGCGGAACATTGCGGCTCGGCCATAACGCCAACGTTGAACCAAACCGGAGAATTAAACGCAGCGCGCTGATGAAGTAAAATCGAAGTGAGTTCATCATGAAAAACACTCGATGCTTCTTCGCTTGAGAAATAACCGAATTTTTTTCCCCAATCGCGGATCGTCCCTGCGACGCGAGAGATCATCTGCTTCACCGAAGACTCCCACTCGCTTGTCCCAATCCGTCCTCGAAAATACTTCGCCGCTGCAATTCGAACCGCATGCTCTGACCATGATGCCGGAACCTCAACCTCCCGCTCAAGCATGCCGGTAACTCCTGGTACAGTCACAACGGCGCTCTTCCACTCAACCTCGGCGAAAGGATGTACTCCTTCCTTTGTGTAAAATCTCCGAAGGTGAGATGGTGTTGCGAGTATACGACGAGCTACTGACCGATTTGTTTTTTCTTTGGGCATATGGATGGTGCCGTAAAACGGCTACCCTGTTTTTTTAGTTGGGAGTCGACAGAACATCCCCTATAAAAAAGTGTAGGGCCGACCCTCGATCCATGTCAAAGAATTAGTTATCCCCAAACTTTCGCATTGGAAAACCTTGTCGCAAAAAATGATTCACACCCTCAAGTCCCAGACACGAAAGGGTGTCAAGATGGATATGTTGCCCGTTGAAAGCTTAAGATGCAAAACAAGAATCTTCTTAATCGCCCTTCCTTTCACCCTTCGGAACGCTTAAAAAATTCCATCCGCGGCGCGAAAATTGATTTCTTCAAGAAAACGATTATTTACGGCAAGAAAATCTACCATCGCACGACATCTCGAACGGTCACAACAATCATAAGAAGAATAAGCAGGGCAAATCCGATTCCGTTTGCAATCATCTCGGTCCTCCTCGGAACCGGAGTTCCTTTTATTTTCTCTATCAAAAGGAGGAAAAGCCTTCCCCCGTCGAGGGCCGGAAACGGAATGAGATTTAGAACCGCGAGATTGACCGAAATAATTCCGAGAATCTGAAAAAGATAAACGAGACCAAACTTACTTGCGCTTGCGGCAACAGAAAAAATCCCAACCGGTCCGACGACTCCCTCAAGCAGTGTTCCGCTCGAAACAAAATTTCTAATAAGCTCATAAAATGATTGAATGGTAAGAACAATCATGCTGAGTGCGGCGCTGAATCCTTTTGCAAGTGATGCAAAAAATCCGGATCGCTCCGAACCTCCTTCCTCCAGAAAAACTCCCAACGCCCCCTTCCCGTCAGAAACAGTTCCGCGCGGAGTTGTAACCATAAAAATCTCTTTCCCATCGCGAATAATCGCAAACGATATTTCCTTGCCACGATTTTCGTTTACGAAACTAATAAACTGCTCGGCTTGTTGATAGTCCTTTATCACATCACCTCGCTTTAGCCCAACCGATGCGGCTGGCGAATTCGGTTCAACATCCGCAACAAGGAGTATTTTTGGAGTTCCCGAAAGAAAAACCGCCGAAAGAAGCAACCAGCCGAGAATAAAGTTCACAAAAACTCCCGCGAACATTATCACTGCTCGCTTCCACGCGGGTTGCGTAGAAAAATACCTCGAGCGATCTTCGTTCGCTATGGGCTCTTCTTCGTTTTTCATTCCGTCGTTCTCGCCGGCGATTCTCACGAATCCACCGAATGGAAGCCAATTCACACTGTACTCGGTTTCTCCTTTCTTCCTGGCGAAAATACGCGGCGGAAAACCAATTCCGAACTCTTCTATTTTCAACTTGAACCAACGCGCAGCAAAAAAATGACCCGCTTCGTGTCCCAAGATCAACGCAGAAAGTCCGAAAAGAACAATGAAAAAGATGACCATGGTTTAGTTTATTCTTCCAGCTCCCTAAGTTTCTCCTCAAGAAGTGCCTCTACTCGCTTGTTTTCGCCATCAACAACCTTCTGAATTCGCTCCTTACCTTTAAAAGCCTGGTCTTCGGTAATACCCCCCGAGTCCTGCATCGCCTTCATTCTCTTCATGGTTTCGTCACGCTTCCCCCGTATCTCGATACGGGTAGATTCCGCCTTCTTTTTGGCAATTTTCATAAACTCCTCCCGTCGCTCGTTGCTCATCTGCGAAAGCGTCGCTCGGATAGCGGTTCCGTCGACAGAGACCGTCAGCCCTGCGTTTGCGTCCTCTATCGCTTTTGTTATGGGGCCGGTTGCATTTTTATCCCAAACGGAAATTCGTATTTCACGCGGAGGAACGACAGAAATTGATCCAAGCTGTTGAATAGTAAGCCAGTCATCAAAATAGTTGACCTTAATGCTTTCAATGAGCTCAACCGAAGGACGGTTTGTTCGAATCCCTTTGAGCTCATCGCTTAAATACGCAGTGAGTCCCTTGAGCGAGGCTTCGAGTTCTTTTATGTTTTGTTCCATAATTCTGAAAGTTGAATCCGCGGATTGAGCGGCGTCCCATCCGCAGCACCTCTCAATTCTAGCATGGCATGCCAAAATTTTCCATAAATATCTCCTTCTCCGCATGTCGAGAGAACGAGCGCATCAAGAAAAATCGGAAGTGAAAACATTTCGTCTTCAAGAAGTTTTTTCAGGAAATCCTTTCTTTCCTCTGGACGAACGTGGAGAAACTTTTTTGCGTCAGCAATTTTTCCTTTAAGCTTTTCGTCAAAAAGCATTTTCCAGGCAAGACCAGGGCTCCCGCGGGTTTGGAGCGATACCTTGACGGCATCTTCGCGGGCAACTCCATGAAAACCGGCGAGCCAATCTTCCACTTCTTTCACGCCAGAAAGACCAAAGTAGGCCTTGTGAAGACGAGAGACAAGAGTGACCGGAAGAGATTCGTGATCTTGCAGAATGAGAATGAGGAGTGCATACGATGGCGGTTCTTCCGTAATTTTAAGAAGTGCGTTCTGAGCTTCTGCGGTGAGCAGCTCTGCGTGATCAATAATGCACGTTCGATATAAACTTTTTACTGGTCTCTGCCATAAAAAATGTTTTACCGCTCGGGACTCATCGATCCCAATGCTCCCGCTTTCTCCTGGAGAAATGAAACGAAAATCGATGAGCGGTGTTTTATTCTCCTCTTCCCTCCCCTCAAAGTACGAACCGTGTTCTAGGAAATACGCGAATTCTTTCGCAAATGTTGTCTTGCCGGATCCGGCTGGGCCAAAAAAAAGGTACCCGTGTGAAAGTCTCTTCTTCTTGGCAAGCCGCTCGAATTCAGCTTGAACATGCCTGTTTCCGATAACCATGCCCTATCTCTTGTTTAGCAAAGTCCGCTTGTATGCATCGAGGTGATTTAAAATAAGGCCTGTGCCGCGAGCAACGCAAAATAGCGGATCTTCGGCAACGTAAGAAGGAACACGGAATATCTGCTCAAAAAAGTCTGTAAGATTATTGAGCTGTGCGCTTCCTCCAGAAAGAATAATTCCCTTCTCCATGATATCCGCGACAAGCTCCGGTGGCGTGCTATTGAATACCGTCTGCACCGAGTCGGCAATTTCCATAAGAAGCGGGTTTAGAGCCTCCGCAATCTCGCTTGAATTGATTACGATATCCTTCGGAAGACCGCTCACTAAATCTCGTCCGCGCAGTTCGAATTCCTTCTTCTGCTTGACCTGAAGCGCTGACCCGATCTCGATCTTAACTTTTTCCGCGGTTTGCTCGCCAATCGCCAAGCCATACTTTTTCTTTACATAATCGCTGATCGCGCGATCAAACTTATTTCCGGCGACACGAAGGCTGGTCCAAGAAACAATGTTTCCGAGTGCGATAACCGCAACTTCTGACGTACCACCTCCTATATTTATGATCATATGCCCCGAACGAGCATTTATCGGTATCCCTGCCCCAAGCGCCGCAAGAACTGGCTCGCGTACAATAAACGCGTTTCTCGCTCCGGCCTCCCTCGCAGCATTCACAACAGCTCTTCGCTCGGTCTGTGTAATTCCGGCGGGTACCGATATCACAACGTCCGGCTTGAAAGGATTCATCCAATGCGATGCTTTCGCAATGAAATACGTAAGAAGCGCTCTGGTAATATAGTAGTCGGCAATGACGCCATCTTTAAGCGGACGATACGCGACGATCTCCTCGGGCGTTCTTCCGATCATTTCTTTTGCCTCGACCCCCACCGCAAGAACGGTGTTTTCTGGTTTTGAAAGCGCGACGATTGTTGGCTCGTTGATAATAAAACCTCGTCCGGGAACAAAAACGACGGTATTCGCGGTACCAAGATCGATTCCTATCTTTCTTGAAAACATTATATGTATTTAAGGTGATTTAAGATTGAAAGTCAATTTCGGAATTGTTTCTGGGCGACAGAAAATCCTGGCAGAAAGAGATTGACAAAAGGCTTTGCTATGCTATGATGCGTTCAGCATCTTCAAGGAAAGGGTAAGGAATGAGCGCGAGGGACCATCTTTTCGTCGGGTGCGGGTTACTGTTCATCGGTCTTTTTCTTTCTTTCTTCTACGTGGCATGTCTCCTCGAGACACTGGCACAGGGAAAATTAACCTCAGAAAACCTT
The DNA here is from genome assembly GCA_038063755.1 of Patescibacteria group bacterium. GTDB lineage: Bacteria > Patescibacteriota > Minisyncoccia > UBA6257 > 2-01-FULL-56-20 > JBBTUL01. The sequence continues at coordinate 33,040 of JBBTUL010000011.1, read as the reverse complement.
CTTTTGTTCGTTGGCGCACCCTGCGGTTTATCGCTGCTACTTACGCTGAGCGTGATCAGCATCGTTTCCGCGATTCTGAAGTGGAAGGATGACGTATGAGCGGAAACGGCGATGCAGCAGGATTTTTCTCTGACGTCTATATTTTTTTCCTTTACCTGGCATTAGCGGTCGTATCACTCGCAGGATCGCTAACGAAGAGCCGGTAAGCCTGCAGTCAAACATCCAAGGAGGCAAACACTGCCTTCTTTTCATTTTTAACGGTGCATTCAGTGGGTCCGCCCAAAACCATGTAAACAAAAAATGCTTCGACCATGGTCGAAGCATTATAATTTCTGTCGGCTACGAGCAGTACGGGACGATTTGCTGAATCGCCCTTTGAAGAAGCTCGCGTTCATCGGCTTCTAGGCCGAGGTTTTCAATTTCTGAAAGTCTTTCCATCCATCGATCTCTCGCCAAACGAGCAGTCGATGGTGAAAAAACAGGAACCGATTGAACCCTCGTCACCACCAGATCCCCCCTGCCCTCTTGAAAAAAAACTTTCACTTGTCTCACAAAGGCGAAAAGGAGTGCCAGCTCCCAGCGCCTCCGTCCTGGAATATCTTTGAAATTGAGAAGGATGGCGGACTCCTGACTCCACATAAGATCCTCGCTTTCTTCAAATGTCTTTAATGAGCCTAGCGCTCCCAAGAGCTATCTGTCAACCAATACGCTTTTATATCCCGTGCAAAATCTCAACCCTTGCTCCGAGCCTGTTCAAGCGGTTTACCAAGTCCTCGTACCCTCTGTTGATCGAATAAACATTTCGCAAAATCGAAACACCAGGAGCAGCAATCATAGCGATAAGTATAATAACTGCGGGGCGGAGAGCCGGAGGGCACACCACCTCGGACGCCCGAAACTCGGTTGGTCCCTCAACGTAGACTCGATGCGGATCAGCTAAGATGATATTTACTCCGAGCTTTTGAAGCTCCATATAATAGATAGCTCGATTCTCATACACCCAGTCATGGATAAGCGTTGTTCCCTTCGCGCAGGCCGCGACTGGCACGAAAAACGGTAAATTGTCTATATTTATGCCGGCAGCGGAAGGAAGCGGATGAATCTTCTCTTCAAGCGCAATAAGTTTTGACGAAAATGTTTTGATATCCACAAGATTCGTAATCTCATTCTTTGATTTGTAACGTCGAAGGATTTTATATTTGAACCCCATCTTTTCCAATTTCAAAAGTTCTAGCTCCAAAAAATCAATCGGGCATCGCTCAATCACGATTGATGAGTTCGTCGTCGCGGCAAGAGAAAGGAAAAGCATTGATTCGATTGGATCCTCGCTTGGATAAAAAACAACCGATTTTTGGATGTCCTGCTTCCCATGGACGACAAGCGTCGATGTCCCGATTCCATCAATCCTCACGCCGAGCGCCTCAATGAAGCGAGCAACATCCTGAACCATGTAGTTTGCCGATGCAAACTTGAGGGTCGTCACTCCAGGAATACGCGCGGCCGCCATGAGGGCATTTTCGGTGACAGTATCTCCCGCCTCGTAAAGGACAACGTTCGCTGGCTTTAACTTCTTTACCGAAACATGATAATTGCCCTTCGAGGCACCGATCTTTACGCCAAGCTTCTGCAGCGCAAAAAGATGCGGGCGAACCGACCTCCGACCAAGCTTGCATCCACCCGGATAGGGAATCACGAAGTTCTGAAGCTCATGTATGAGCGGTCCCAGAAGCATCAGAACACTTCGCGTCTTCATCGCCGCCTGCACGTTAAGATTATCCATTGAAAATCGTTTCGGCGGGATTATTTCGAGATCGTTTTCGTTTAGCCATTTTATAGATACGCCAATTGAGATGAGCACCTCGACGATCCGATTCACCTCTTCTATGCGAGGCATATCGCGGAACTCAGTCCTTCCTCTATTTAAGAGCGAGGCGCATAAAAGCCCAACCGCAGAATTCTTTGAGGTGTTGGTAGTGACTTTTCCGGAAAGCTTCTTCCCTCCTTCGATGCGAAAGTTCATCGCCCCGGAAGAAAGTGTAACGATATCCCGCCCAAGCGCGCGGGAAACTTTCGCGAGCATTTCGGTCGAGAAGTTTTGCTCTCCCGCCTCCATCCGCGCAACCGCACTCTGGCTTGTAGAGAGTGCTTTTGCCAAATCCCCCTGCGTCATGTGTGCATGCTCCCGAAGATCCGCAATAAAACGCCCGATCTTCTGCTGTTCGGATAAATCTTTCATATCCCCAGTATATCATATGTGATATACTGGGGATCTTTCTTTTACGACCCGCGAACTGCCTCGGAGATGTATGCCGCAAGCTCCTCTATCGGTTTGCGTATTTGTTTTGCGAAATCTCTGTCTCGGACGGTCACGGTACCGTCTTCAAGCGTCTGAAAATCAATAGTAATGCAGTAAGGAGTCCCAATCTCGTCCTGTGCGTAATAGCGTTTTCCGATGTTTCCTCTGTCGTCCCAGGCAATCATAAAATTCTTTTTTAAATCGTCCCGAATCTTTTTCGCGAGCTCCACAAGCTCCGGCTTATTCGCCAAGAGAGGAAAGACCGCGGCCTTGTATGGTGCAAGTCTTGGATTCAGCTTCAAATAAATACGCTCGCCATCTTCCGTGTACGCGTCAAGGAGGAGGAATAGGATCGGTCGGTCAACGCCGGAAGACGTTTCGATGTCCCACGGAATAAACTTTTCTCCGGTTTGTGGGTCATTGTATGACATATCAACGCCAGAATATTCCTGATGCCTCTTTAGGTCCCAATCTCCTCTGTGGTGAATTCCCATCATCTCGTCCCATCCCCAGGGGGCGTTGTATTCAATGTCTGTTGCAAAACGCGCGTAGTGGGCGCGTTCATCCGGTTCGTGATCACGGAAGCGCAAATGAGACTCGTTGAATCCGATTTTCAAAAACCAATCCATCCTGTTCTGTTTCCAATATTCGAACCACTTTCTCCCCTCTTCTTCTTCCGGTTTCACGTAGAACTGAAGTTCCGCCTGCTCAAACTCTCGGCTCCGGAAAATAAAATTACCGGGAGTGATTTCGTTACGAAACGCTTTTCCGATTTGCGCGACGCCGAAAGGTATCTTGATGCGTGTGGAGTCCACGATATTTTTAAAATTCACATGTACACCGTTCGTGATTTCTCCACGCAGGAATATTTCCGATTCTTTTCCCTCAAGCACTCCTAAGTATGCCCGTACCAAAAGATTGAATTTCTGCGGATCGGTCCATTCAACTTTCTTTCCCTTGTGTGTTCCTTCGTGCTCTTTTATTTCGTCAGGCTTGTCTGCTCTAAAACGCTGGTGGCAAACTTTGCACTCGACGAGCGGATCGGTAAAAGCTTCTACATGACCGGAAGCTTCCCACGCTTTCGGGTTCATCATGATTGCGGCATCGATACCTACAACATCGTCTCGCAATTGCACCATCTCCTTCCACCATTCATCTTTAAAGTTCTTCTTGAGTAATGCCCCCAAAGGCCCGTAATCCCAAGTTCCCCGCAAACCTCCGTAAATCTCGGAACCGGGAAATACAAAACCCCTGCGTTTCGCAAGGCTCACAATTTTATCCATTCTCTTCTCCTGATCACTCATGGTACCTAACTATAACCATCAATTTTGAACCTGTCGATTCTGCGTACTGATTTTTGTATCATCAGGAAGTGCCGTCGAAATCGGAGGGGTAACGCCCTCAAGGATACTCCCCGTAAACACATCTTCTCCTCGAAATCGCGACTCGCTAAGAAGCGCAAGGTCCTGATTGAGCGCCGTAATTGGCGGGATTACTTCAATCTGGAAAACTACTTCAGGGGCTGTGTTTATTATCCCCCTACCGGATGAAAGAAATGGGACCTCCCAAACAACCTCGCCAGTCTCTGAATTATAGATCGGAGGCGAGTCAATATTTGTTTTAACTTCCCCGGTAAACTTTGCGCCTGACTGAAGAAATGCCGAAACACGAATATTTTTCACGTCGGTTGAATAATTTGTGAGTTTCCAGTGCATCGTGTACTGTGTCGGTTGATTTACGCGAGGTGGATATTGGCCTTTATTAAGTATCCCCGACTGTGCATCATAAAAATATCCCGAAGACTTCAACGCAAGCCTCCCCTGTACTTTCGTTTCCTTCATGGCAATAGAAACCGTTTTTTGAGCTTGCACGCCAGGAGGGACAGTCGGTGACTGCATATTTGCACGAACACGCAGAGTATAATTTTTATCGCTAAGTCGTTTGATCGTAAAATCCCTCTTTGTGTTTACTTCGAACGTGAGCGTCCCTTCTTCGCCTGGCTCAAGAGAAGAAAGTTCTTTCACATTTGCTACCGCCCAACTTAGCATATTTGTTATGGAGTTGAACGATCCTTGCGTGTGCAGGGTCCTGAAGTCATAAAGCTCTCCCGTGAGTCCAACTTGGGCAGAAAGGTCTTTAAGGGGGGTGTCGGAGTTGTTTTTATACATCAGCGCATATCGAAGCGTATCTCCGCTTTTGACCGTTGGATCGTTCTCTCCGTTCAAAAGTATTCTAAGCGACAGAGGCGCGACGGAAATCCCAACCGATGCCTCTTGGGCGTTTAGCTGCTGCTCCTCTCCGAAAAACTCGCCTAACAGTTTCACGTTCAACGAGAAGAACGATCCCTCTTCCCCGATCGCGTTCCCTGAAACAAGAATGGTTCCTCGCTCCCCAGGAAGGATGCTTCGTATATCCCATTCATTATTTTTCTGTGAAGGAAACGGGTTAGTCTCTTCAATCTGGTAGTTTTGAGGATATTCGGCAACAACCTTAAGATTTTTGAATTCCTGTTTGCTGTCATTCTGATACTCGATCTTTGTTTCAAATCGCTCTCCACTAAATACGGTCTCCGGAGTCGTGAGATGAAGAGCTATACTTGATCGGCCAACAACAATGTCTGCTTTCGTAGTCTCCTCAAATTGAGCCTTTGCGCTCCCCTCAATCCCATAGCGAAGCCTTGCGACGAGCTGCCGCACGCTTTGCTCTCCTTTCGTCACGAGTAAGGTAAATGTTTTTTGGTTCATGCTCCCGGGTCCGATATCTCCCACAGACTCATCTCTCGCTCGCTCCCCTTTCCCGCCAACAAAAATAATATCCTCCGGCACCGAAAGACCGACTTGTACATTTTTAAGAACCTGTTCAGATTCGTTTGAGTATGCAACGGTAACCGAAAACGGCTCTCCGACGAGAACTTCGTCTGGCTTCGTAACCTCAATCGCAACGCTCGGTCGCGACTTCGAAAAAAAGCTTAAATAGCCAAATACGGCTATGGCAATAACCGCGATCACAACGATCATAACTGTCCCTACGCCCCCGCTTCGCCTGCGAATACTAAAGAGACTCATGAATATATAGTACTTCCTTCAGGGGAAGTTTTGAAGCGCAGTTTATGCAGAAAAACTTCTGCGTTCGCGGATGGAACAAAAGGTGGTCCGTAGATGTACAAAGCTCGCACTCAGCGCTCTTTGGACCCCATCCGAGAGCCGTAAGGACGTCACTCCATCGAGGCGCTCCGGAAAGCAGCATGTCCCAAAGCTCAATCTCTGGAACTTCATCTGGCAAAAGCCCCAAAAGGCGGTGAAGCGATGTCGGAGAAGAAACAACCGTCCCTTCCCTAATAGCGTCTACAATGTGTCTGTTTTTCTTCTCTACGACACGAACCCGGACAACCGCTCCAGGATTTAAGTGGGACGAAAGCTTCGACGTTATATTTCTCGCACTCTTCGCGCGAGCGTCGATCTTCCCAAAGAGCTTTGTAAACAAAACGACACGAAAATCTCTCTCTCCTGAAGGCTCTCTGTCGAGCACTATCGCGTCGGTTACGTATTCACGCATACACACAATTCTACATCAATATATGCGCTCTCGTTACTGTGGTATAGCTCTTAAAAAAAGAAGGCTGGGCGGCAACGGTGGTGCCAGCCCAGCCTGCCGCAGGGGTTTTCCCCCGGGGCAGCGGCTCCAGTCGGCGATGATGCCGCCGAAAGGAACTCTACTTTTATAATACTTACCCTAAAAAAATTATGCAACCCTTCGCTTTCTGGTGCCGCGGGCAGGATTCGAACCTGCGTAGCCCATTGGGCGACAGATTTACAGTCTGTTGCGATTGACCACTCCGCCACCGCGGCGTTTGAAACCTAAACAAAAGAATTATATGACTCTTAGCAAAAACTTTCAATTCTTCTCGGCTTCGTCTTTTCTCTCTCTCAACGCGGCTTGCTCTCCCGCCAAGTCCTTAAAATCAGGCTTCTGCGCTGCCGCAATTCCGTCCTCCGGTCGGACCCTTTTTAACTCTCGGTTCAAAAAATTATCGAGCTTCAAAACAACCACCTTTGCCTTTCTGAAAAACTTCACCAAAAATGCGTTCGTAACGCCATCAAGCTTCTCGGGAAGTTCGGCGGTAAACCACCTCTCCCATGTCCTTTGTCCACCTCCCGCGCCCTCATCAATCCTGGGAATGGTTCGGACAACTAAATACACCAGAACCCCTACGGCAATCATGAAAACAGTTGAGACAATAAGTTCGGTCATCATCAAGACTCTAAATCTCCATTCGGTAGAAACTTGAAACCTTCACATTCTCACCAACCCGCGCGATGACTTCATTTACAAGGTCGGAAATTTTTTTCGATTCATCACGAATATAGGGTTGCTCCAAAAGATCGTCGACGTTCTGCGGGGCCATCGCAGAAATCTGCATGGCAACCTCGCGGACAAGCGTCCGAAATGGTTCGGAGCGAACCACAAAGTCGGTCTCGGCTCGAACATCAACCAAAACCCCGATCCGGTCGCTGTGCACGTATGAGAAAATAAGACCTGAACCGGCTTCTCTTCCCGCCCTTTTCTCCACCTTCGCAAGTCCTTTTTCGTGAATTATCTTTTTCGCGACTTCAAAGTCCCCTTTCGCCTCGTCCAGTGCCTTCTTACACTCAACAACTCCTGCTCCTGTCGTCTCTCGAAGCCGTTGTACTTCTTGCGTGTTTACTCCCATGCTATTCCTTCGCAGTTACTACTGCTGGTTCGACAACCGATATTTTTTTCTTCCCCTCATTGATGGCCCCAGCCATCTTCGAAAGGAACCATTGAATACTTTCTTTTGCTTTCGTGTTCCCCAGGACGGGGTAGTCGACACTGTCTGGGTCAGCATCTGTGTTCATGAAAGCAAGCACCGGTATTCCTAAGCGCCTCGCCTCTTGCACGGCGGTCTTGTGAACCACCGGATCAATCACCAAAAGGAGGTCGGGCCGTGCGCTCATCACTTCAATACTTCCGAAAAGCACATTCATTCGAACTGATTCTTTTTCAAGATCAAGCTGCTCCTTCTTGGTGTATCCCTTAAATGCCCCCGAAGCAAGGCCTTCTTTTAATTTCGTAAAATACTCAATTCTCTTTGAAATGATCTTGAAATTAGTAAGCGTTCCTCCAAGCCAGCGGTTGGTTACAAATGGAATTCCAAATGGCGATATGGTCTCTGAAACAATTTCTTGGGCCATCGGCTGGGTTCCCACAACGATCGGGAGGGCGCCTTTTTCCACCCGGCTCACGAGAAACTCTTCTGCCGTGCGAAGCATCGGCAAAACTTTTTCAAGATTAATAATTTCTATACCACTCCTGTTTGCGGTAATGTACGGCTTAAGTCTCGGGTGGGTTTTCGTTCTTGTCCTGCCATAAAACACCCCTGCATCAAGCATCTCTTTTAGCTCAGGATCGAGGGGCCCCGATTCTACTACTACCTCTTCGTTTTTTTGTGCTGAAATCAAAGCTTCATCTGACATGGCAACAATTATAATATGCCGAATTTCTCTTGTCCACCCCCCCCCGCCCACATCGGCACGGCCTTTATTAAAAAGGGCCGACCGAAAGATCGACCTATTCTGCATGCATTCCCGCTCGTTCGATGTCTATTTTAGCCTTGCACGCGAGACATCCTAAAAGAATCTTTCTTTCGGACTCAGGAATGGTTAAAAAACTTCCGTCAGCTTCCACATTCAGGAACTCCCGTAAAACTTCGTGGGGCATATTGATGTGCCCGCTTCGATGCCGTTCTATAAATCTTCGGAGCTTCTCCATCAAACCTCCCTCAAAATTTCTTCTCCAACAATAGGACGGATCAACGTTTGTGTAAAGGCTAAAGAATGACGCCTCCTCCAAGCATCTCTCCGCTCTTCACATACACAACAGCAGACTGACCGGGCGCAACAAACCTTTGGGGAGTAGTGAATTTGAGGATGCAGTTTTTGCCATCCTTTTTGAAGACCGCCTCACGGAGCGCCTGTCGATAGCGAGTGCGCACTAGAATCTTTTCATTATCTCTCGGCGCACGCGAAACCCAGTTTATATTTTTAAGGGTAATTGTGTCGCGACATAACGCTTTATGGTCATTCTCTTCGGCGACCGTGACGGTGTTCATCGCCATATCTTTCGCCGAAACATAAAGCGGCTTGTGGGTGTTCATGCCTTTTTGATGTTTTATATTTCCTATTCCGCGCCTTTGTCCAACCGTATAAAGGTGAGCTCCTTCATGTTCGCCGAGGATCTCGTTTTTAACCGAAAGTACTGCCCCTTTCTTTGGGGAAATGTATGAACGAAGGAAATCTTCAATCGTAATTTTCCCCAAGAAGCATATTCCTTGCGAATCTTTCTTCTCGGCCGTAGGAAGATTCGCCCTCCGAGCAATCTCGCGAACCTCGCTTTTTAAATAAACGCCGATCGGAAAAAGCACATGCTTAAGGTCGCGCTGGGTTAATGTCCACAGGAAATAGCTTTGATCTTTATTCTTGTCTTTCGCAGCGCTGAGTCGATATTCCCTCCCGTCTTTCATCCCAGATTTTGAGCTTTTGATTCTCGCGTAGTGCCCTGTCGCGACATGGTCTGCGCCGAGCAGCTTGGCTCGCTTCAGAAAAAGTCCGAATTTTATCTCGCGGTTGCACGCAACGTCAGGATTCGGTGTTATCCCCTCTCGATATCCTTGAACCATGTACTCCACAACTTTTTGCTCGTATTCTCTCTCAAAATCCCAAACATAAAATGGTATTTTAAGAACCTCGGCAACGCGTCGTGCGTCTTCTGCATCACGTTCGGCGCAGTTTACCCCGACTCCGCCGGCATCGGGGCCGCTCCAGCAGCGCAAAAAAATCCCGATGACGCAATGACCGCTGCGCTTCAAAAGGTAAGCCGCAACCGAGGAATCAACTCCCCCGGACATGCCGACAAACACTGTTTTTCCTTTCTTTTTTAGCATAAAAATCTAGTTGACCATAAGCGGCCTTACCGAAGGGCCGCTGGTGCGCATAATCGCAAGTGTGTTCGACAAGTAATGCAACACTCCGACCTTGGTCGGGGTTTTTATTTTTTATCGATCCGTTCTGCGTACTCTCCTGTCTCAGTATTTACTCGCACCACGTCTCCGGTGTTTATAAAAAGCGGGGCGAGGATGGTAACTCCTCCCTCAAGAGTTACCGTCTTGTTGCCTCCTTGTGCGGTATTCCCTTTTATGGAAGGAGGAGCCTCCGTCACCACAAAATCCATTTTTACCGGAAGTTCAATCTTGATAACTTTTTCGTTAAACACGGTCGTTCCAACGGGCGTGTTCGGTTTCAAAAACCTTGCCTGTTCTCCGATAGAATCTGCCGTAAGAGGAAATCGATTTTTTGGGTTTCCTTCTTCCGTAAACCAGCATTCTCCGCGATGGCTATAAATAAAAATTGCTTTTTTCTTTTCCACTTCGGCCTCTTCAAAATTGTCGCTTGCTTGCCAATTTCGATCGAGGATCTTTCCCGTAATAAGATTCTGTATCTTCGTCTGAACAACCGCCTTTCGCTGCTGCATACGCAAAAAATGCGATTCAATCACCTCATACGGATCGCCATCAAGTACAAAGAGTGTCCCTTTTTTTAGGTCGGTGTATGCAAGCATGTTTCTTTCAGTTTTTCCAGTATATACAAAAACACCACCGCGTGTCTAGATCAGCACAGTGGCATCTTTGGGAAATTGCGTCCTACAATGTTCCTTCGGCACCCATCGGATGTTCTCGTCTCATTGAGCCCTCGGGTTCCTCGATCTTCAAGTTTATCCTAGAATCGTTTTTGATACCTACGATACGAACAAGCGATCGGATCGCGTTTGCGGTTGCTCCGCGACGTCCGACAACGTGTCCCATGTCGGATGAGTTTACATGAAGAGTGAGAAGCACACCGCGCTCGTCAACCTTCCGGTCAACACGAACGTCATCGGGATGATCAACGAGAGACTTAACAAGAAATTCGAGGAATGCTTTATCTACGGTTTCTGACATTTCATATCAATTCGTTTTCGACCTTTCCTTTCGTTCAATTCCCCAGTATGAAGATTTTACAATTCTAGCACAAAAATTATCCTGTGTCAACGTCTCCCTGGAAGAATACTTGCCCTATTCGGCCTTCTCTGGAGACATCTCCGGCGCCTTTGCGGTTTCCTCCAAGACCGCTTTTTTCTTCATTTTTACCGCAATCTTTGGAGAAGAAAGCGCGCCGAGACGAACGAGAAGGTTGTGCGCGGTTGTCGTCGGTTTTGCGCCTTTTGAGACCCAATACAAAACACGGTCATTTGCCACAGATCCTTTTTTGGTAACCGAGTTGTATGACCCCATATCTTCAACCGGAGGAGCTCCGAGTTTCGATCGCCTTTCCGCCACCACGATACGGTAGCTTGGCTGTTTCTTTTTTCCGATTCGCTGAAGTTTTATAGCAAGCATTATGGAAGCCATAGTAGCCGATGACATCATGCTTGTCAACGGATGAAAATCGCTGATTTTGAAATAAAAAACCGGCATTTTCATGCCGGATTATTACACCTTCTTGAAACGAATCTCCATCTCCTCGTCCCCCGCAAGGAGGACCCCCAAAACCTTGTCGCCGTCCTTTAGCTCGCCATTATTCAGCTGTTCTGCTAAAGGTTCGATGACATAGTGATCAATCTTCGCCTCCAGGACTCGTGCCCCGTACTCCGGGTGATCGGAGGATTTCGAAAAGATGAATTCTTTTGCAGCCCCATCAAACTCGACCGAAAGATTGGGCATCTTCGCCCGAATTTGCAGATCGAGCTCGGAAAATCTCAGGTCTCGAATCTTCCGCATCTCTTCGTGGCTCAACTCCGAAAAAACAACAATGTCATCTTGAATCCGTCCGATAAGTTCCGGCGGAAGGACTCTCCTCAGTTCATCCATGGCAACCTCGTAAACAGACTTTTCTTGGTGGCCGTCTCCGAAACCTACTCTCGTGACCTTTCCATGAAGAATCTGTGCGATTTTTTTCGATCCATGATTGCTCGTGAAGATAATGAACGAGTTCGAAAGGTCAACTTCCTCACCGTTCGAAAGCTGCGCGACCCCCTTTGAAGAAACCTCAAGAAAAAACTTTAAAAGATTTTCGTGCGCTTTGTCAATTTCGTCGACAAGGAGAACCGAGAGAACCGGATAGGCCCTCGCAAGATCCGCCGTACGGATTGCTTTTGAGCTCTCCCCTGACCGCGAACCCTGCTTGTGCCCGAGATGAGATCCGAAAATTTTCAGTCTCTCGAGCAAAACCTTCTCTTTCTCCGGTGGCAAATTCGGTTCGTTTAGTTGAGATTGCAGCCATTTGATTTCGGCCTCAATGCCATACCTATCAACTCGCTCCTGAGCAAGGAGCGGCCGATCGTCCGATCCAACGTATCCGGGCGGCGAGCCGATGAGCCTCGAAACCTGATGCCCTTCTGTATACTCACCGCAGGCAATTTTTGTGACAGACGTTTTCTGTCCAAGAAGAAATTCTGCCACCCGTTCGGCAAGCTCTGTCTTGCCGACTCCCGAGGGACCCAAAAATAGAAATGTTCCTATCGGCTTGCGGTGCTTCCGGAAAAGCGAGCGATAAACCTCAAATCTAGTAGTAAGGCGCTTGATCGCACGCTTTTGTCCGCCTTCGCCAATAACGTTCTTCCGAAGAAAACGATAGAACGTCTCGACTTCTGGAGAACGATGTCGTTGACCAGGCTTATCCGAGAGAGGAACTTCCACTTCTGCGGAATCATTTGCAAAATCCTCGAGCTTGAACGCGGTTCGTCGTTCGGCATGCTGCGAAGGATTCGCAAGAAGATCAGGCGAAGGAGCAATGATCAAGCTTTCCCCGCTTACCGTTTTTTTCGCAAATTCTATGGCGAGCGGATAGGCGTTCAAGAGAATCTCGATCCGCTTCTTTTGATCAAGCTCGCAAATCAGTTCCCGAAGCGATGATGTAATTATCGAGTCTATGGGTGGAAAAATAAAAACAAGTTGTTGCGCAAGGACGTCAAGGTATTTCCCAAGACTCTCGACGCTTTCCGAATTCTTGATATGCCGTTCGTCTATTTCAACATCTCCACCCGATTCATCCGCCCTGAAAAAACTCAGAAATCTTTCGCTAAAAGCCTTGAGATCGGAAATCTTTTTCTGCACTTCGGCACTTAGAAATTCTTTTTCACCAAGCTGAATTTCATCTACGTCGCCGTGTTTTACGCCAAACATCCCTTGATCTATTTGGTAATCAAGTATTTCAACGCGTCGAAGCGCGCGGCAGGAAATTGATCTAAGTCCGTTATTCCGAGACGTCCTGACATGAACCAAAATTCCGATCTGCGGAATCATGCCGTCTTTCGGGGTATAGAAGACCATTTCTTTGTCTTCTCTTATCTTTTTAAGAAGTCTTTCCTCGGAAAGCGATCCCTTTACACCAAGCGAGGTCATAAATGGAGTTCCGGGGAACATGATAAGCTCTGTCCCGTCATTGACGTCAAACGGAATCGCGACAAGCCCATCAAAGGTCTCGCTGCTATCCTTCTCCTTCTTCAGAAGATCAATGGCAATGGGATATATGAAAGACAAAATTTCAAGTCGCTTTTTATGTCCCAGCTCACAGATGAGCGCCTCGGCTGCATCGGCAACTTCCTTACTCATCGAGCAGACGCTCAAGAGCGGCGAAGAAATATTGTCGAGAAATTCCCCGATTGACTCTCTTTTTTCGCAAAGCTTCCAAATTTCGGGCAAAATACTGGGGCTCCCCTGCTGCATGAGGTCCAAAAGCTCTTCGCTTAACCTTGCGACACCTTGAATCATTTCCTGTGTCTCCTGACTGCCAAACTCTTCTTCGGAAAAGCAAGTCTCTTCCGCAGGAGTCCACTCATAACTGCTTCCGAACTCCTCATCGCAATGAGATGACAACAGAACTCTTCGAGTAAATTCTCCGATGATCAACGTGATTTTTCTTCCGTCTTTTTCCACGTTCTTCGCTTCTTTGATGAGAACAATGAGAGAAACCGGAAACGATACGTCTTCTTTCTGATACTGGACGAGAAAAGCCCCGTCTTCTTTCATTTTGGCAACCCCTTTTTCAATACTCGGGGCACCGCTCAAATCTGGGAACGGAAGTACTGCCCGTACTCCAGGAAAGCAGACCTTCGGACTGCCTCCTGGGTTACTCCAGTTCATAACAACCAATCTCTTCGGAACCTTTGAAAGATCCGCTTCCATCGCATAGTCCTTTCTGTCTTTTCAAGCTTCTGCCCCTAGTATAACAAAATTAAAGTGCCCGACAAATGTCGGGCAACTGGTGAATATCAACCTCAGTCGAGGAAGGTGCTTCTCGCAAATCTGGGTAGGTCGTCGTAACAAGGCGACGAGACCGCGCGCCCCGACTTGCTTCCAAGATTGCACCCTGCATCAAGAAAAAGCCGCTTGGCAATTCTTGGCACATCAATGAGATTGTCGATGAGGAAAGACGGAGCGGCACGCTCAAGCCTTCTCTTCGAATTATATCCCCTCGAGAATGCAACGGTGAGCACTCCGGCTCTCCTTGCAGAAACAACATCATCAACTGTATCTCCAACGTAGAGCACCCGTTCTGGAGAAACGTCGAGTTCGCGAAGCGCTCGCCTGATTACCGGAGTCTTCTTTCGAGAATCTCCACGAATCAGGCTAAACTTCTCGCGAACGTGAAAGCGTGCGGTTTCCGAAGCAAGAAGGGCGGAGTCTTCTGCGCTGATAAGCGCAAGCGTGAATCCCATTCTCTCCAGGGAGCTTAAAGTCCTTCTCGCGTTTTGATGGAGCGATGTCGGAATTGAGTTCTCAAAAATGATTCCCCTTCTGATCTTATTCAAGTCGGACGCGGATCTATTCGGAGGAATTCCATGTCCCCAGTAGAATTTCATAAAGTCTCCATTAATCTCCGCAAGGTATTGCCTCTTGCTCGGAGGGCGAACCGAATACCGTTTGAAAATCTCCATTACGCTTTTGAACACTAGCGGCAGATCGTTCAAGAGCGTCCCGTTCCAATCAAAGAACACGGCGACTCTTCGTCTAGACAAAAAATCCTCCTTTTAAATCGCAACTATAAAGACTTAAACATCTCGCCTGCCGCAATGCAAGTCCCAAACAAAAAACCCGACGCAAGTCGGGTTGTATCACTATGCAGGCTTCGCAAGATGCGCGTCAGAGGAAATACCAAGCTTGCGTTCGATCTGCATCGAAATCCCGGCTCCGCTAATGCTTCCGGCAGTTCCGCCGAGGGCAAATGGTAGATAGAGGTCTGGGGACCAATGTTCCAGGTTCGCCTGGCGAAACGTCAAGAACCACACCCCATTGCTCAAGATCGAAGCAAGCATGTGGTAGCCCATGTGGCCTCGGTTTCGGGAGCGACTCACGATGGTGAAAGACACCTGTTGGGCTCCGGAGAGCAAGGCAAGGTAGACGGCAAAGCTCGGTTCGTTCGCAAAAAACGAGATCGCGACCACCCCAAGGGAAAGGATGGCGAGGGAAACGGTCGGCATGAAGTGCTTCGCTTTGGACTTTAGGTGGTCGTCCGCGGATGCACCTATCAACCGCTCAATCCGCAACGACACGTCTTGACCGATCAGCCCGCCAAGCACGGACCCGAAACAGTACTGCGGAAAGAATCCGAGCGCCATTTTTGAAAGCGAGAGTTCTCGGAACAGCAAATACCACACCGTACCTTTCGCGATCGATGCAATGATGTGATATGCAACGTTGTTGGTATTCCTGGAGCGCCGCAAAACCGAGAAGGTAAGGTTGTCCGCGAGGGCGAGGAATGCGACGAACGCTGCGGTCTTCAAGTCGCGCGTAAAAACCGCCGCAACGATACCCAACACTCCCACGAAACCAAGCAACAGCTTCTGAGCGAGGACTGACTGGGGCGTAGGCTTCGCCTTCTTGTCCGGGTTCGCCTTGATGCCAAACCTCTCCTCTATCCTCATCGAAGCGAGAGAGCCATTCTGACTCCCGAAAACCGTGGCTACGGTATACGGAATGAAGAGCACAATGCTCAGATCGTTCTGGACAAGCCGGTGCAACACCAAATAGAACAAGGTGTTGTTTAAGAAGACGGTAAGCGCGTGGTAAAGCACGCTTGTTCTCACCGCAGACCGGCTCACCATCGAATAGCTCGCATTCGAGGCGTAGGCCAAGAGCATCAGGATCAGGATCTCGGTCGGCGTACTCGATACAACCAGTGAGACCGTGCCGAGGAAGATCAGGAATATCGTGATGACCCCTTGAATACCGATATCTCTGCCGCAAATTTTCATGTCCCCTCCGAAAGGAGATTGCTGACCACAGCTTAAAGCTGAATCGCTTTTTTTGTCAATAAAAAACAGCCGAGAAAATCTCGGCTGTACGAATATCTGCGACCTAGATCGCTCCCCGGAACAAGGTGTCCCAGTCGATCGACCAAGGATTCGCAAAATACTTCCTCAAAATATCGTGAGTGAACTGAATTACCCGGACAGGACCAGCCAGCGGTCCATGAACCGGAAGTCCGACCACGGTAAACCCGATGTTGTTCCGACTCATGCCAAAACGCTCACCGTAGGCATCGCCATCAGTGCACGCCGGCACAGAAACAACATGGATATCAGGTCCGAAACTTGCTCCAGCTCGGTGAATATCCGAACTCATTGCGATCATGTGCCGCCCAGTGAAAATCCTTGGATAGTCACCGCGTTCGCGATATTTCTCCGCGACTCCCCTCAAGGTCCATCCGTTCTGCGGACCTTTGACTGGAGGATCGTGGCGAATATGAATCGCCCACTCGTACCCATCCGGCACAGAGAGCAGACCATATCCAATGTTCTCCGGTCCGAAAAGCGGCGCCCGAACGAGCCGTTCCAGCTCTTCGAGGCTAAACCCGCTCGGGACAAGAGCAAGGCGAATCATCCACGCAATCACAGGACTTTCGAGAAACTCTCCGAAAGTCGTCTTTTCCGCGTGATTGCCGCCCAAAACGTTAAGACATCCCATATCTATCGACGCAAGATCAGAAGACCCAGTATAAACCTCCGCGGTCCCTCGCATCCGAACTCCTGCATCCTTCGCGTGCTTCAGAACCGCAGCAAAGAAGGGAATTCTCGGAAGAATCGATATCCTGATCGCTTCTTCGAGCTGAGAGTTCATCCACACCTCTCCCCTCTTCTGAAGTTGACTATCGATAAGATTCAAAACCTCTTGAACCTTGCCGGAATCCTTCCTGGCCTCGCTCAATCTTTTCGCGATGGTCGCGTAGGGTAACGTTCCAGGATTTCTCGCCTGGTGCGTTGGGAAGTGCTTCCCGTGGAGGAAGTCGCCTCCGCAATGCCACCCAGAAAATGGAAGGTCCTTTCCTTTGGCAACGAACTCTCTCATGAAAAGTTCCGATGCCGCAACTTCAATAGGAAGATAGGACCTGGTTACCGGATCAAAAATCCAGTCTTTCGCAGGAGCACCATAATGATAGTCTCCATCAGCAATGAGATAGATATATGGGGTGCTACCCACCACCTTCGGTGCCTTGTGTCCGAAAGTCCTTGGAGAGATAACGCTGCAATCCCAAATACCATTTACAAAACCAAGCTCGAAAACTCCCGGACTAAAGCCCGCATCTCCCAACAATCTCTCGAGCGGTGAAGCGCGCCGGACAAGCTCCGGTCGAGCATTCCGCAAATAATCAACGTCGATTGCCACAGGAAGCGTCCAGACACGCGTCGTTTCACGGTTCTTCCCGGAAACCCGCTCAATGATTCCCTCGCGAGCGTCGACACTGTACGGTCCAGCAGCAAGAACAAAGTCCGAGAGTCGCCCGCCAAGGGCTCTTCCCGAACTCCCCTTCATGGCATTATCGATTTTCGCGCGGGAAAGCGAATCATCGCCCTCTTGAAGGATTTGGATCGTTTTTCCACCGATCGAGAAAACCGTCGATCCTTGCGCAACAAATTCACAGTTTGGAATTACCTCCTTATACCAGGAAATCAGGAGGGTCCGAATGATGTCAACGAATCGTCGCCTATCAATGACATCAACGTTCGTTTGAATCATTCTCTGCTCCTCACGACGGAGCTCGTCGATACGTTCACGAAGTTCGTCAATCCCTTTACCGCCACTCGACCCATCGCTCAACTTGAATCTAAGCTCGGCCTCGAGGGCCTTCTTTTCGGTATCGACACTTCCTCGCATCCTATCTACGACGTATCGAATGTGATCGTGGGCCGCGGCCTCGATCATTTCTTCTTCCTGCTTTCCGAAGCAAACGTAGACCTTACCCGAGAAAACAGGATTCCGCTCGTCGAGAAGAAAAACCTTCCTGTATCCACCCATCGCCATCTTCACTCGCTCTCTAAGCGTCGAGAAGGTAACAACGTTCGGATTCTTTTCTTTGCGAACTTTTTTTGCCTTTTCCCCGTATCCAGGGTCAAGCGCGTCTGGATCAAAATCCAGTCCGGAGTAAAGCGCCCGGTGAGTGGTAAGGTGTCCATGCGCTCGACTCGCATCGAGCCACATAAGAGCACCCGTTAAAACCACTGCATCGAACTTTTTCTTCTCCGCTCGAACGAGCGCGTTTCGCAAAAAGTTCTCCGCAAGAACTCGATTGTATTCGAGTCCAAGATGAGGCGCGTTCACGAAAAGCACTCTGAATTTCTCAGGGTCAGGAATCGAAACAACGTACGGCTTCTTTAGCGTGTATGTCTTGAGTGGGACAATGTGCCCCTTTTTGATTTCCTCGTCGGTTGCGAGTCTCCCCACGCCCGGCTCGGACAGCTCAGGAAAAATAGTCTTGCGGCTCTTTCCCCGAAGATCGGATGCCTTTGCATCAACCATCTTCTTCGGGATATATGCAAGAATCTTATAGACCGGACCAAGTTCGACTCCAAGTCGAACGTGATCCTTCAATAAATCAAGACGATCCTTCGTCCAAATAATAGAATCGAGCACCGACTTCGTAAGATCGGCAACCTTGATCCTCCGCCACGGAGAATCACCACCGAAAGACTCTTTGTTCAATTCACGAACGAACTCCGAAACGGGTTTCTCAAGAATCCCGCGTTCGATTAGTTTATTCGCGAAACTTGCAAACTCAGAGTCCTTAAAATTCGGCTCCGAAAGCGCTTTTTTAGCTTTGACGTTCACTGGTTCACTCCTTTTTTTGAAGAAGTCAAAGTCCTACCTGCAATATAGCACGCTCTTTTTCGCAAGCGCAATAGGGCCTTGTCAACTTCTGAGCGCTTCCCCGTCGATCAGGCAACTACCACCGCTCACGGATATGGCTCATGGCATACTCGAGAGTCCCCCTGACCTTCTTTCCCGGGTTAAAAATGCCTTTTGGATCGAAAATGTTCTTCGTATCCTCGAACAATTTGACGACCCCCTCCCCATACATCTTCGTAAGGTATGGCGTCCGGATAATTCCATCATTGTGTTCTGCCGTAATCGAACCTCCATACTCGAGCACCAGGTCGTAAACCGCATCTGAGATTTTGGGAATGAGCGCGCGAGTTTCTGGATCTTCAATTTTCATAAGAGGAATAATATGGAAGTTTCCATTTCCTTCGTGCCCGGCAATCGTGTAAATCATCTTGTCTTTGTACGGCGCAAGGATGGCGTCGAGTTTCGGTAGGAATTCAGGAAGGTGTTCGGGTTTTACGATAACATCGTCTATAAAGGGAACGGTGTGCCTGTCCTTCACGTGGCCACGCAGCAGGCTGAAGCTCTCTCTTCGAATTTCCCAGTACTCCTTCCCCTCTTCTTCGCTCCGCGTTCTCCGCACTGGAGAGCGAAAACGCTTGAGCGCTTTCGCAACTTCTTTTGTCTTCTCCTCGAGTTCAGCTTCGTTGTCTCCGTTGAACTCGACAAGTAAAACAAGCTTTGGAAATCCGATACGGAGCATCGCTAAAATGCTCGGAAGAAATTCCCATGCAAGGACAAAAATATTCTTTTTAAGCTTCCGGACCAGTTCGGGAGCAAATTTCATAGCAAGCTTGAGCGTTTTGTCATCATACGACTCGAAGCTCTCCGGCTTGAAGGAAAGTATCACGTTGATCATCTCGCTCACCACGTCGGTGTTTCGAAGCGAAACTATTACCATACGCGAATGCTTTTTGACCGGAACAAGTTGAAATTCGACTTCGGTGATAAGACCGAGCGTACCCTGCGCACCAACAAATAACTTGGTAAGATCAAACTTCTTTTTGTCCCATACATTCCACAAAAAGTACCCCGCGGAATTTTTTGAGACATCAGGGCGCGCACGCTGAATCGTTTCGTAGTTCTCTTCGAGAAGCTTAAACATTTTTCGATAAATCTCTCCCTCAAAAGTCTTGAGCTCCCTTTTTTTGGCGAGCTCTTCGGGAGAAAGCGAACGAAACTCGTATTCATTCCCATCGCTCAAGACCACCTTAAGGCGGCTCACGTAATCTTCGGTTTTTCCGAACATAAGCGTTTTTTCTCCTCCCGAATTGTTTGAAACAATTCCTCCGATTGCACAAAGTTCGCGTGAGGCCGGGTATGAAGGCATGATGAGATTCACCTTCATCGTTTCTTTTTCGAAGTCCCTATAAAACACTCCGGGCTCCGTTACGGCTGACCCTCCAGTTATGACTCCTTGGCTGTTGACTTCCGGGGAAACGGAAACAACATGGTTTAGGTGCTTCATGAAGTCGACTACGATCGACTCGGTAAGCGGTCCGCCGCTCATATCAGTCCCTGCGGCACGGCCGGAGAGCGAAACTCGCTCCCCTTGCTCGTTTTTTTCCGTTGCGAACCGAACGAGGCTTTTTATATCCTCCACGTCGAGTGGTTGTACTACCGCCTGCGGCTTTACTTCAAATATGGAGGCATCGTGACTGTACTTAGAAAGCGACTGCTCATCGCCTAAAACCTCTCCGCGAACTGCCCCCCGCAAATCATCCAGAATCATTCGCTAATTATATCATCTGCGGAATCCTTCCCGCCCCCTTTCGTAGAACAATAATTGCGCCGCCTACTCCGAATCCGATGACCGTCGACGGCTTTCCGACAATGGTTCCTCCATCGACATAAAAATCAACGCTTGACCCAAAATATCGTCTCGCTTCCCAAACATTTTTCGCCGGAGGCATACCCGAAACGTTAGCGCTCGGAGCGACAAGCGGCCCTGTTTTTTTCAAAATCTCCCGTAACATTTTTTTTGGTGGTAGGCGAAACACTAACGACGAAAGTCCTCGATGAAGATATCTGAATTTCCGCGCAGGGCACGTGATACGGACGCTCACTTTCGCCGGCCAAAGACTCCGTAAAAACCTTTCTTTTTTCGCAGAAAGGTGGATTCCGAATCTTCTTATTTCTGACACCGAAGAAATAAGAATAATGAATGGTTTTTTCCTTTCCCTGCGTTTTAAGCGATAAATCCTCTGAACAGCTTTTTTCTGAAAAGCCGATCCGACGATTCCATAGATGGTGTCTGTCGGAAAGACACCGACTCCGCCTTCTTTGATACAACCAAGAACTACCTCGTTTACCCCTTGAACGCTAGGCAACCGCAAGTCCTTTTTTGATGCGCTTTTCGTCGTTTTCATTTAAGTAGAATTTGCGCAAGCGAATCGATTTCGGAGTTATTTCCACCAGCTCGTCATCTCCAATATACTCGATTGCCTCCTCGAGCGTAAGAACGCGCGCAACTTTCAAAAATTCCATCCCGCCGTCGTTTTTTGCGCGCATGTTAGATAATTGCTTTTCTTTGCAAATGTTCACGCGGAGATCTTCGTCTTTCGCGTTCTCGCCAACAATCATGCCGGCATAAACCTCGGTTCCTGGCGATATGAACAAGGCACCTCGGCCTTCCGCGTTCAAGAGGCCATATGCTCTCGTAACGCCGGACTCTGATGCGACCAATGATCCGTGAGAGTTGCCTTCAAATTCTCCTTTAAATTCCTCGTATCCTTCAAAAAGAGAATTCATAATTCCGAGACCCTTCGTGTTGGTGAGGAATTGATTGCGGAAACCAATGAGGCCTCTTGTGGGAATGAGAAATTCAATGAAAGCGATCCCACCGTCAACTCGCATATCTACCATCGTGCCCTTTCTTCTCCCCATATCTTCGATCGCGCTTCCGGTAAAACCTTCCGGAACCTCAATCGAAACGCGCTCGATAGGCTCGCACTTCTTTCCTTCAGTTTCACGAAAGATAACCTGCGGACGAGAAACTTGGAACTCGAATCCCTCGCGGCGCATCTTTTCAATTAAGATCGCGAGATGCAGCTCCCCTCTGCCAGAAACCGTCCACGAATCAAATGATGATGTCGCCTCCACGCGAAGGGCAACGTCGGTCTCGACTTCTTTTAAAAGACGGTCGGCAAGATTGCGAGAAGTCACGTACTCGCCCTCCCTTCCGGCAA
Source organism: Patescibacteria group bacterium (assembly GCA_038063755.1). Taxonomy (GTDB): domain Bacteria; phylum Patescibacteriota; class Minisyncoccia; order UBA6257; family 2-01-FULL-56-20; genus JBBTUL01. Next base: position 11,343 of record JBBTUL010000011.1, on the reverse strand, counting down.
AGGGCGAATTGTTGATAGCAAACGTCATCTTTACAGTTGGTTCTTCAATGTCGATCGTTGGAAGCGCAATTGGATGATCTGGGTCGGTTATGGTCTCCCCGATCGAGATATCGGGTATTCCACTCACCGCCGCAATTTCTCCACCATCCACCTCGTCAACATCGACTCGCGCAAGACCGTCAAAAGTCATGACATTTGCAAGTATAGCCTTCCTCACTTCTCCTGTCCGCGTAATGTGAGCAACAGTCATTCCTTTTTTGAGCGCTCCGCCATATACCCGCCCGATTGCGACCTTGCCCTTGTAATTGTCATAGGCAAGATTCACGGTAAGCATCTGCAACGGAGAGCCAACCGGAACCACCGGTGGCGGGATCGTCTCAAGGATTGCCTCAAAAAGCGGCACGACGTCCTCCATCACATCCAAGTTCGACTCCCGCCCTGCCTTCCCTTGTATCGCAGATGCGTAAATGATCGGAAAATCCGCCTGTAAATCGCTCGCGCCAAGCTCAATAAAAAGATCAAAGGTTCTGTCTACCGCCCAATCGCTCCTCGCCCCTGGTTTATCAATTTTGTTTATTACAACGATAATTCGATGTCCGGCCTGTAGCGCTTTTTTTAATACGAACTTCGTCTGCGGCATTGGCCCCTCTTTTGCATCGACAAGAAGCAGAGCTCCGTCTACCATCCGCATAATTCGCTCGACTTCTCCTCCAAAATCAGCATGTCCGGGGGTGTCGACAATGTTTATTTTCGTTCCTTTATATTGGACTGCTGCGTTTTTCGAAAATATGGTTATCCCTCGCTCGCGCTCAAGCTCATTTGAATCCATAATGAGATTCGACTCCGCCCCGCTTTTCAGCTTAAAGTTTTTTGATTGCTTAAGAAGAGAATCGACAAGCGTTGTCTTCCCGTGATCGACGTGCGCGATAATTGCAATGTTCCGAATGTTCCGTTCCATAAGTTAAGAAAAGTCGCCACTCCGGCGACGCCCCTAGAGAGTACGCGATAAACCAAATAAAATCAAGACTATCTTGGAAAAGACGGCTCGATTCCCATCGATTTGTCCTTGAAAAAATCCGCGTCTATACTTCTCTCGAAACAGAATCGTCCACTCGCGTGATCCCACAATTCAACCGATGGCATATAAACCGCAGGTGCGCCTTCTAGGGCGCTTGAGAATTTGAAATCTGCGCACAACACAAAAGTTTTCTCGCCCTTGACCTCGTACTCATACGATGCTTTTGTCTGCGGGTCTACGGGGATGGTTACATAACGCAGTGGATCTGCAAGGACACCGAGGTTTTCGGGCAGCCTTCCCTTACTCCGCCAATATTGGACAATCGACGACTGAATTGCCTGGAGGTTGCCCACACGTTGAGCATCGAAATCCCTGTCGCGCTTCTCGCTCGGAGATCCTACTGCAAAAAATCCGCAAACCACCGCGATTGAAACCAACACAATGACAGCATACGAAAACCACTTCATCTTTCCACTTGGCGAAGTCTCATGCAAATCCCAAAGATAGTACAGAAAAACACTTCCGGCAACGAGAAACACCGAAAGCACTTTGAGAAAGAATGAAATACTCGATTCTCCATTCAGCAGGTTGTAAACAAGCGTCACAAAGTCTCCAAGCATAATAAGAGCGGCGATAAAAACCGTAAAGTAAAGAAGCCATTTCCTGATTTTCAAACTTCTCTTTTCTGGCGTCACACGCCCGATCTTGCCCAAAAAGCGGCTTGCCGTAATGTATGCCGGAAAAACAACGATGAGCGTAGCTACAGCGACACGAATCGCCCGATAGATACTATCGCGATAATATTGACCACCTGTTTCGATTCTCAACGAATCAGGAAAACCGAGCTCAATGTATTGAAACAGCAACGCGATAAGAGCAGTCGCGCTCGCATATAAGGTGATAATAGCAAGGAGATGAAGAAAAACATCTCGCGGACTCGCCTTTGGCGTTGCCTGTGTAAGTTCCATATTACTATTATATCAGCTTTCTATTCAACCGTCACGCTTTTCGCCAAGTTTCTCGGTTTATCAACGTCTCTACCGCGCATCACCGCGATGTGATATGCAAAAAGATAAAGCGGAACGGCAGCGAGGATGGGGGTGAGCATTTCAAGAGTCTTCGGAATATAGAGTACGTCCTCGGCAAGATTTTCAAGTTCGGTATTTCCCTCGGTGGTAAGCGCGATAATTCTCCCGCCACGCGCTCGAATCTCTTCCATATTTGAAACTGTTTTTTCATATACGCTGTCCTTCGGCGCAATAAAAAACGTCGGAAAGCGCTCGTCAATCATGGCGATCGGACCATGCTTGATCTCACCGGAGGCAAGCCCCTCGGCGTGAATATAAGTCACCTCCTTCAGTTTCAGCGCCCCCTCAAGAGCGGTCGGGTAGTTGTATTTTCTTCCGAGATACATTATGTGCTCAATATCCTTGTATTTTTCTGCGACTTCGATGATTCGTTTCTCGCCCGCGAGAATTACCGAAACCAATTCGGGTAAACGAGAAAGCTCCTCAAGGATGCGTTTGCCCATAACAAGCGACATCTGTCGCTGACGACCCAAAAACACGGTGAGAAGTGCGAGAACCGAAAGCTGAGAAACGAACGCTTTCGTAGAGGCAACGCTTATCTCAGGACCTGCATGATTGTAGATTCCAACACCGGCTTCGCGGGCGATACTTGACCCGACAACATTTACAATACCAAGCGTAAGAATGCCTTTCTCCTTTGCCTCCTTCACCGCAGCGAGAGTGTCTGCCGTTTCCCCGGACTGAGAAACGACAACAAGCGCGGTCTTTGAATCAAGAATTGGCTTTCGATAACGAAACTCTGATCCAATATCAACCTCGGTCGGTATCCCGGCGTATTCTTCAAGCATGTATTCTCCGACACGTGCGGCGTACGACGCAGTCCCGCAGGCAATAAGCTTGAGACGCTCAATTCCCAGAAGCTTCTCTTTTATGCTCTCGATGCCGCCAAGCTTCGCCATTCCATCGTCGATAATCATTCTTCCTCTCGTCGAATTTTTGATCGTTTCGGGTATTTCAAAAATCTCTTTGTGCATGAAGTGTTCGTGCCCACCCTTCTTTATGGTTTCCGCATCCCACTCTAGTCTTTCGGGAGCTCTCGTAGTAATAGCCGATCCTAAAGTTTCAATTTTAAAATTATCTGCCGTTAGCTCAACGATTTCTTCATCTTTTAAGTACACCACGTCTTTTGTCTGGTGTACGATCGCCGAAGCATCCGAAGCAACAATATTTCCAGTCGCCCCGATTCCCAATATAAGAGGGCTCGAGTTTCTTGCGGCAATAATCTTCGACGGCTCAAGGGAAGAAACGACCGCTATCCCGTATGTTCCTCGAATCTCGCGAAGCGCGCTTCTCACCGCGACAAAAAGAGTAACCCCATCCTCCGGCTTGTAATGCTTCTCTATGAGATGCGCAAGAACTTCGGTGTCGGTTTCAGAAAAAAATTGATGGCCTTCTTTGGCGAGTTCTGTTTTCAACTCTTTGTAATTCTCGATAATGCCATTATGAACAACGAAAATCTGCCCTCGACAATCACGATGCGGATGCGCGTTCTCTTCCGAAACCTTGCCGTGTGTTGCCCACCTCGTGTGAGCAATTCCGATTACTCCGTTTAACTCAACTCCCCCATCTTCAAGACGAGCCTCAAGATTTTGGACTCTTCCAACAGAACGCGTGATGCTTGCGCCGTTCTTGTCGAGAATAACAACGCCGGAGGAATCATATCCACGATATTCGAGATTCTTAAGACCATCGATTAAAATCGGCAACGCCCGCTCCTTTCCCAGATATCCGACGATTCCGCACATGATCTTATTGGCTCATTCTAGCACGACGCATCGCTCGATGATATTGAATCGCAAATCGGTGAGCCTCGTCTCTCACGCGAATAAGTGTTTTCTGACTAACACCGTCGGGAACGGCACCGAGTACATCCACTCTCTTCCGCTTCGGCCCCTTTATCATCCCTAAAATCGGGATGGCAAGATTTTGTAACCGCAAAACTTTTTGAGCAATGCCGACTTGCCCCAGGCCTCCGTCGATTAAAATAAGACTTGGCAACTCCCACGCATTTCGAAATCTCCGAAGAAGAACTTCCTCGAGCATTTTTACATCATTCGGACCTTTCACGGTTTTTATTTTAAATTTTCTATACTCACTCCGAGCAGGTTTTCCATTAATAAAAACAACCATTGAACCTACCGCTGAATCTCCTGAGATGTTTGAAATGTCATAACCCTCAACCCTCATCCTAAAGTTGGAATCATCGGGGCTTCCAACTTCGTTTTCTCCGATAAAAGCTATGTCTTGTATGTGCTGAATCGCGAAAAGCCTTCTTCTTAAATCCGCGGCGCCTTCGTAGTCAAGCGAACGAGCCGCTTTTTGCATATCTGCCGTAAGAGATGAAATAATCCGATCTTTCTTGCCGGTAAAAAAAAGTTTAATGTTTCTTACGATTTTCCCGTAGGCATTTTTCGATATGAGGCCCGCACAAACACCGGGACAAAGTCCGATCTCATGATTAAAACATGGTCGCTTCATGCGCCCGACCTCATTCGGGAGGTGTGTGTGAAAAGGAAAGATGCGGCGAATAAGCGTCAGGGCCTGTCGCACGCTTGTAGCAGACGTAAACGGACCGAATTGAACCGTTAACTTGCTCGTTTTTAAGTCTTTTCCTCGAATCGGAAGTACTCGGGGAAATTCCTCGGCTGTTATCTGAACATAAAGAAAAGATTTGTCGTCTTTCTCAAGAACATTAAAGGGAGGTTGGTTTTTCTTTATCAGTTCCGCCTCAAGGATCAGGGCCTCAAGCGCCGTATCGGTCTTTTGATAGTCAATATGGCGCACAAGGGAAACGAGTCTTTGTATTCGCGCTTCATGTGGACGCAAGAAATAACTCGAGACTCGTTTCTTAAGGCTCGCCGCCTTCCCCACATAAAGCAAATCTCCTCTTTTGTCTTTGAAGAGATAGACGCCTGGAGTCTCTGGGAGATTCGCGTAAAGCTTCTTCATGTGCATCCGTTCTCTTTGCGGAAAAGTGGGGCGTAAACGATCACTCTCCGAGAATAAGCCGTATCGCCGCTCGCACAATGTCGGGGTAAGATCCTCCGGAGACGATTCTTCTATTATCATCAAGTCGCATAGCCCTGCCACCAACGGCATGAATTTCGTTTCCCAAAACCCATCCTATTTTCTTCCCACTGTATTCGAAAATATCGTTCTCGGTAAAATATCCTCGCTTCTTTCCGCTATGGTCAAAAATATCGTTTGACTCAATCCAGCCAATCTTAGATCCGGAGCGCAAAATATCATTCCCGACGATTTTAATCATGGCTTAAGTATATGCCTCCGTGGCTAGAAACAAAAACGCCTATCTCTTGAACATCTTCCGCAGATACGATCCGGTTATGCTTCCCGCGCAAATAGAAACTTCCTCTGGAGTTCCAACGGCAACGATCTTTCCGCCATTATCCCCTCCCTCCGGCCCAAGATCAATGACCCAATCAGCAGATTTAATAACGTCGAGATTATGTTCAATAACAATCACGGTATTCCCGCGATCAACAAGTCGCTGGAGAACTATGAGTAGGTTCGCGATATCGGCGAAATGTAATCCGGTCGTCGGCTCATCCAAAAGATAAAGCGTCTTTCGCGTGTCTCTCTTACCGAGTTCGGCGGAGAGCTTCACTCGTTGAGCTTCGCCCCCCGAAAGTGTCGTAGCAGACTGCCCCAACTCAAGATATCCCAACCCAACCTCTTGAAGTACGGTCAATCGATCGTGCAACCATGGAATATCATCGAAAAACTTTACCGCTTCTTCAATCGTCATTTTAAGAATCTCATAGATATTCTTTCCTTTGTATTCCACTTCGAGCGTTTCTCTGTCAAATCTTTTCCCCTTGCAAACATCGCAAGGAACATACACCGTCGGTAAAAAGTGCATCTCGATCGCAATCGTTCCATGACCCTCGCAATTCTCACAACGCCCTCCGGGAACGTTAAAGCTGAAGCGTCCAGGCTTGTATCCTCGCACTCGAGCACCTTCTGTCGCGGTAAAAAGGTCTCTGATAAATGTCCATGCACCGACGTAGGTTGCAGGATTTGAGCGAGGCGTTCTCCCGATCGCAGACTGGTCGATGTTCACCACGCGATTCACGTATTCGAGCCCCAGAATGCCTTTTACTCCTTTGACCTTGTACGTCGCGCCATTGAATTTATTTGCCAAAACCTTGTAGACCACATCGTAAAGCAACGAGCTCTTCCCTGAACCTGAAACACCGGTGATTGCGGTAAATCGCCTAAGCGGAATATCGACATTCACATTTTGTAAGTTATTGACATACGCATCCCTCACTTTTAAATAGTCATGATCTTTCGAAACTTTTCTTCTTTTTTCAGGAACGGCAATCTTCTTCTTTCCGCGCAGATAGTCAAGCGTAAGCGATGTCTGTTTCATATTCTTAAGGATGCTCGGCAACTCACCCTCGGCTACCACCTTCCCTCCGTGAACCCCCGCCCCTGGACCGAAATCGACAATGTAGTCACCCGATCGAATGGTATCCTCATCGTGTTCAACGACGATAACCGTATTTCCAAGATCCCGCAGCTCGTGCAATGTCTTGATAAGTTTATCGTTGTCTCTCTGGTGTAATCCGATCGTCGGCTCATCGAGAATGTAGAGCGTCCCAACAAGACGAGAACCGATCTGAGAGGCAAGCCGTATACGCTGCGCCTCTCCCCCCGAAAGAGTTCCCGCTCTTCTTTCAAGCGTAAGATATTCGAGACCAACATCCACGAGGAACTTGAGGCGACTTCTTATTTCGCGAAGCGGTACCTCGGCAACCTCCTGAAACGCTGGTTTTAGTTTAATTGTTTTGAAAAACTGCTCGGCCTGAACAATCGAGAATGCGGTTGTCTGTGCGATATTTTTTCCCTGTATTAAGACGCTTAGGCTCTCTGGCTTCAACCTTCTTCCGTCGCATGCAGGGCAGATTTTATCAGACCACAGATCTTCCGTCCCGAGACCGTGACACATCTCGCAGGCGCCAAAAGGACTATTGAAAGAAAAAAGTCGTGGCTCAATTTCGGGAAATGAGAAACCGTCCTCTGGACAAGTAAACTTTGCCGAAAGTGAAACTTCTTCTTCTGCGACGATCGTCACAACGTCGTTCCCGTATTTCAAAGCCGACTCAACTGCCTCGGCAAGGCGCAAACGATTATCCTTGTCTTTGAAGTCCATGATTGATGGAATTCTATCGACGATGAGCTCGATGGTGTGCTGTTTGTATCTGCTCATCTCGATTCGTTCTCGAAGCGAGCGGAGTTTTCCGTCCACGCGCACTTCTCGAAATCCTGCATTTAGAAAATCGTAAAGCATCTGGTAGTACTCCCCCTTTCTTCCGCGAACAACTGGGGCCATAACGATGAGATTCTTTCCATCCTTGCTCGTTTTCGCAAACTCAATTACCGTGTCAACAATTTCATCCATCGTCATCCGCCGTATTTCCTTTCCGCATTTCGGACAATGCGGTGTGCCAAGACGTGCAAAAAGAACGCGCAGATAATCGTAGATTTCCGTGATCGTCGCGACGGTCGATCGAGGATTCCCGGAATGGCTCTTCTGATCTATTGAGATTGCCGGGGAAAGCCCCTCAATCTCATCCACGTCAGGCTTGTCAAATTTTCCCAAAAATTGCCGCGCGTAGGCGGATAAAGACTCGATGTATCTCCTCTGCCCCTCGGCGAAAATGGTGTCGAATGCCAAGCTCGACTTTCCCGAACCGGAGAGTCCAGTGAATACCACCATTTTGCCGCGAGGGATCTCCAAATTGATGTTCTTGAGATTGTGCTCGCGTGCGCCTTTGATGATTATTTTGTCGTGCATATATATCTCTTTGTTCTTCGATAAATAGCGAAACAGCCCCTCGGTTCGGGTCCTTAGGGGGTCACTTACGAGTCACTGTATGGTGCGCGAGCCAAGAAGTCAATCCTTCGACAAGGTTCGGGACAATTCGCTCAGGATTGACACTGAGCCCGTCGAACGTGTCAACGTGAAATTCCTACACCACTTCCGCTTGATAGCACTCATCGCAATAGACCGTCTCAGGGCGTTCTGGAGCATACGTAGTTGAGAACTTTTTAGGACAATGTGTTTCTCCGTGCGGGTGACTCGCCGTATTTTCGTATCGGGCGTTTTCGGATTTCCTTCCCGCGCAAGCGCATGCTCTTTCCCAAAGCTTCATCGGGTTGCGCTTTGCGACTCGCCCTTTGTGGCGACAGTTGAAACAGAGCTGCGGCAGGGGTATGCCGAGGCGCCGGTAGAACTCCAACTCCTGGGGAATGAAACGGAATGCGGTTGAACATCCGTCGTTACATCGGCCGCCGTGCCCGCATTCGATGATCTCTTTTAAAATCTCATCACCGACATCGGAAATCGAGTCCGAAAGCTCCGCCGCCTTTCTGGTCGGGGCATGCTGGCTTGCAGTATTTTCATGCCAGGAATACCCCCTCGTAAGCGCCTCTTCTCGGGTAATCGGGAAATAGTCTTGGGCGATGGATTCGTTGTAGGCAAACGGAGAAATTTCCTCCGGGAAAAACTCTCCGTATGCATATTGCCTCCCAGCCGCGTCGATGTATGGCATATCGTTCACGTGCCGGATCACCTTCGGCAATAATTCCTTGTACTCTTCCTCGGAATATTGCCGGTTCAAAATGCAAAACTTTTTACTCCGGAGACCGATGCATCCGAAAAGATCCGCGCTCCCATGGCAGTACAGGGCATAGCGGATTCGCTGCGAGCCGTATACAACATATGTGAACGCGACATTGGCCGACTGGAGTCCGGTATCGGTCGTTTCGTACATAAGCTCGGCGGTATCCCCTATACCTGGACCGCAATCATAAGAATCTTTTGTTTGTAATCCGCCCCAATGGACGTACTTCGAATCCTCAAGCCCCTCCAAAATATCAAAAACTTCAAAGCAATTCTTTGCATCCTCGACGTTATCACCAACAATATTTACGGAACGGTAAATTTGGGCATATCGGCGAGGAGTCTGTAGGAGCAGGTCCTGAAACCGTTTTCGGGCTTCTTCTACGCCCGTCCGAGAATCCAGCTTGAGTTCTTTTAGTTTTTGCGCATACTCCTCTTTTGTATATTGAACATTCCACATGCAATACTGCTTGTTGCGCAAGCTTGTACACCCGACACAATTGGAGCAGTTCCGACAGTCGTAAAGAAAGTAGGATTCCCGTGAACCACGACAATCCTGGCTATAAAGCAGGCGGTATGAATCGTTGCAGGAGACACAATCATAGGATAATTCCGCCCTGGAACAGACGTAGAGGTCGGCGGAGTCGGTTGTGGTAAAAATACGGTTTGAATACAGCGCTTTTTCTATCTTGAAAGAACCGCTACAGAGATATGAATCCTTGCTTTGGTCCGCAACATTACAGTAGTCGCTGTTTACGGCGTTGCTGTTCGAAAGTGCGAGGAGCGGAACACGGGATAGCAGTTCTCCGAATTGAGCGAAAAATGGTTTTGAAAAATCGTAAGGTTGCCCGAAATCGGTCGGATCCCACGCGTCGGACCACCAATATTTCTGATCGTACGCGACAACCGCTTTGTCCGGAGCATATATTGAAACGAGCTCTTCTTCGTGCCCCGGAACTTGGCATTTTCTCTTATAGAGTGTCCTTTCATTGCGCCAGAACATCCTCCGCCTCATCCGGCACTCCGAACAAAACGTCGGCGGCGGCACGTCCATCTTTTTGTAGAAACCGAAATCCTCCGGTTCAATGACGAAGTCCTGTTTACAATTTTGGCACTGTTTTGTTTCGCCATTCATTGGTTTTTGAGTTTTTTATCCCGACGCTTGTCGGGATCCACGATAGCATCATTCGACTTCGTCGAAATGCTATCGGAACAATTCTGACAAACTTTATTTTTAGATGTTGGCATAGACATTAAGCAGAACGGAGCGAAACCCTGAGCCTGCCGAAGAGTTTTTGTATAAAACGCCTGTATCGGCCATTACGTCGGGATAAAACTCATCGAATAACACCCGCCATCCACTCTTTGTATTCGCGGTTCACACGCCGAACCTCTATGGCGCCGATGAACGGCACGGCATACGTGTGATTTTTTAAGATCAAATCTTCGATTTCCTGTTGCTTTGATTCGAGGGTTTTTATGAGCAGTGTCGCCTCGGTCTGACTCTTAAGCGTTTCGCCATCCATATACATAGACTGCATCGGCCAGATATTCACGCACGCGGCGGCGTGACTTTTCACAATAAGGTCTCCGAGTCTGACCGCCTCGGTCGTATCCTTGCACGTCGTATAGATGAGAACCATGTTGTTTCTTATGTTCCGACCTTTTTATATTAATACTGCTCGAGAAGATGCACCAAAAGATTTATCGTCGCTCCGGCAGCGCCCTTCGCGAGGTGCTCTCCTTCGACAGGGGTCATACGAGGAGCAATGTCGAGATGAACCCAGTTGAATCCTTTTATAAATTGCCACAAGAACACTGCTCCGGTGATAGCGCCTCCATAGCTTGTCTTTGTGCTGTTTGCGACATCGGCGAATGTTCCCTTGATGTCTCCTTCAAACTCCTCCCATAACGGCAGCGGCCAAACATAATCTCCGGTACGTTCACCGGCCTCCCGAAAAAGCCTCTCAAGCTTTCCATCTGTCGCAAAAAGCGCTGATGCACGCTGACCGAGCGCAACCATTGCCGCTCCGGTAAGCGTTGCAACGTCGATAACAAGTCTGGGGTTATACTTCTTCGCATATTCGAGGCCGTCCGCAAGCACCACTCGACCCTCGGCATCTGTGTTCAAAACCTCAATCGTTTTGCCGGACATGGTTTTTAATATGTCTCCGGGGCGATAGCTTGAACCTGAAACCATATTCTCCGCAGCTGGGATGACGGCGACAATGTTTTTCTTCACCTTAAGTTTCGCAAGGGCGCCTACAACATGCAAAACGGCAGCAGCTCCAGACATGTCCATGTGCATTTCATAAATTCCCGAAGTTGGCTTCAAATTAAGCCCTCCCGAATCAAACGTGATCCCTTTTCCAACAAGAACAATCGGTGCCTCCTTCTTCGGTCCCTTCAGATACTCGAGAACAATGAAACGCGGAGGCGCATCCGATCCTCTTGAAACCCCCAGGATGCCTCCCATGCCAAGCTTTCCCATCTCTTTCTCCCCAAGAATCGCTACTTTAAATCCGGCCTGTTTTCCGAGGGCAACTGCTACCTTCGCGAGATGCTCCGGTGTCATGTCCCCACCGGGA
>JBBTUL010000010.1:0-30418 GCA_038063755.1 Patescibacteria group bacterium | reverse complement strand
GAAGAGGTTTGCGAAGGAAAACGGAGTTCCACTTCTCGAGTGCGGGATGCTCATTGTAGCCTCTTTCGGCGATCTTCCGCACTTAATCACACGTGCGAAAACGTTTATGAAGATCGCGAAAAATGGAATAGATCAGAAGATTCCACTTTCTATTATTCCTCCGTGGGGTCTTCGGAAAGTCGAGCCGTTCGTCCGAGGTATCGGTGGACTACTCCTTCCCGAAGTTTCCGTTGTTGACGGGCGAGTGTTTACCGAAAAGCTGATCTCGCTTTCCGAGGCGCTTGGGGTCGAAGTAAAATACGATTCTCCCGTTCGCGGAATCTCGAAAGAAGGTGGTTTGTATCGTGTATTTACCGACTCGTTTGAATTTGCTTTTGATGCTCTGGTGAACGCCGCAGGACTTTCCGCGCATCGCGTTGCCGCACTTGCCGGTTTTGCCGATTATCGCGTCAAATTCTTCAGGGGGGAGTACTACGAGATTCTCGGAGCGCATGCAAAACTTGTGAATCGGCTGGTCTACCCGCTTCCTGTTGAAGGAAGGGCGACGAAGGGCGTGCATCTTTTGAAGCGACCCGATGGAAGGCTTTTCATTGGATGCAATTCGGTCGAAGTTCCGGCCGACGATTACTACGAGGAGGAAAAGACTCCAGAGGGGTTTTTCAGGGAAGCGGCGGCGCGATTCGTTCCGTCGTTCCGTGACGCCGAACTCCAGTGGTCTTTTAGCGGAATTCGTCCGAAAATCGCCGTAGCGGGAGGCGCGGAGCCGGACTTCGCGTTCGATGTTTCTTCGGTGGAACCGTTCTTCATGAATTGCATTGGATATGATTCCCCAGGGCTTTCTTCGGCGCTTGCGGCCGGAGAGTATGTCGCAGAACGTATTAATAGATTGGTTTAGCTGATCTCGCTCGCCGTAATTAAGGCGAGCGTTTTTAATAAAAAAATCCTCGCAAGCGAGGATTCACTGAACATACCACCACGTAAGAGTGATGAGGAAAATAGTCCCGAGATTCAGGGTCTCGATGAAAAAGTTCACTTTCGACTCGAGTCTCCAGCCTACTTTCTCTGCACCAACACAAATGAAGAGAATTCGGACGACAACAAGGAGGTGTGCTGCGAGATATACGATGATTGGTATTCCTCCAGCGCCGCCCACGAGGAGGATCTTCCAGGCGGAAAGAACATTCGGAAGAATTTTGAGCGTGGATGCCCAACAGGCTTTCAGGACGGGGTGATTCCAGGGAATCCTTTTCCAGACGCTTATCCCTATGCCGAAAATGAATCCTGCAGAAGAAATGATTGTCGTAATCAGGTCGGCTTTGTCCCATCGGTATCCCATTAAAAAAATAATGAGAATGTCCAGGAAGTTTATGACCCCCCAGATCATATATGCACGGAACAATCTCCTCGTTGAATCGTTGCGGTCTGTCCTTTGCGATCCTCGAATTAGACTATAGGCGAGAGACCCGCAGACAAGCATATAGACAGCATTGCCGATGAACGAACCGAGATTCACGCCTTCGAAGCCATGAACATACATCCACAAAAGCTCCGCAGGCATAAAGAGCATCCCGAGCACAAGCTGAAGGCGGTCAATGCTTGCCTTCCTTTGCTCAATGCGGAGTAGATACTTCTTCCACCATTCCCTCAATACTTTTATACCTCGCCGTCAAAGAAGCTACGCATAGAGTGCTACAATTTTGAGCGATTGTCAATAAAAATCTTTGACAAAACGGTATTTTTAGAGCATAGTTTTTATCGGAAGAATAAAGATTTGACAACTAACGTCCCAGAAGGGACAGAAGACGTCCCAAGGGGACAGGGAGAGTAGCCATGAAGCGCATCGCTATCCTTTTCACTCTCGTCGTACTTCTCACTTCGACCGTCGCGTTGGCCGCGACCCCCAGCTTTTTCGGAAGTGCGGGAAGCGCGTTCGACAACCGGCCCGCCGAGAAGGCGTTTCGGGCAGAGGTCGCGATAGAGAATTTCTTGTTTTCGGGTTCCGGCGAGTTTTCAACGCCGATTCCTGAACGAGTGAAGTACTTCGGATGGGCGGGAGGGTTTGACACCTCCCAGTACGAGATCGAGACTTTGCCGATGGCGAATATTGGTACCATCGGCATCAGTGACGTCCGCTTGAACGACTCGGCGTGGGTTGCCGAGATGGTGAAGCGAAACGCGAAACTCATCGTTTCCGTCCACGACGTATTCTATGTTCGGGTGCGTCCGGCGACTCCGGAGGATCCATATCCTCCGTTTGACCTGCGTTCCGATTATATTGCTACATGGCAAGCTGCGATCGCTGGCAAGGAAGCGACTCTCGCTCAGCTCACCGCCTACTTCTACGTGGCGGATGAGCCGAACTGGAATGGGATCTCGAGAAGCGAGCTTGCGGTTGCCTGTCTCGATATCAAGAAAGCATTCCCATTCGTGGAAACGCTAACTTCATTTAATCACTTGATTACATCCGGTTGGTTTGAAGGGCAAGATGTTCCGACGGATGCGGTTGCGTATCATCAGTACGAGGTGCGCGACCCGCGCCTCAGCTCGCTCTATCAGGAGAAGCTCACGATAGTGAAGCAGTACTCTGTTGGCAAGCCGTTGCTTCTGGTGCCCGATAGCTGGTATGCCATCGGTCGCCATGACGTGGCAGGTCTCACGCGCGAGGACATGGGCCAGGTTGGCCTAAACTACCGTGCCACTTGTGCTGAAGAAGAAAGTTGTGTTGGTCTTGTGGGTTTCATCTGGTATACATTCGCCGAAGGGACTGGTACGCGCGATCTCCCGCAGTCCGTGAAGTTCACGTATCGCGAGATCGGATCCGAAATTACCGGAAAGTGTCTTGCTCCGGCGAGTGTTATCGCTCCGGAGACGGCGCTATGGTTCGAGGGCTGCGCGCTTTATGCAACTCTTGGATTTACCAAGAATGGAATTTCTTCGATGGGGACTGCGGTTTCTGTCGAACGGCAGTTCGGTGGATTCCGCATGGGGTCTACCTCGATCGACTACGGACTTCGCATTCGGCCAAGTGCTTCGGTCGGCTGGATTGTTTTTGTCGGGGGATATACCATCCTCCCGACAGATATGAAGGTTTTTTCGCCTGTGGGACAGCTTGTCTGGAGTTACAAGACGACGAGCGGAGTCCCGTCAACACGCGGGACATTCACCTCTCCTTAATTGCACCTTGTATTTCATTTTCACTCCGACCTTCACGTCGGAGTGTTTTTTATTCTGAGTTTACCGAAGGATTTATTCTGAGTGTTTCGGCTAGCTCAACACAAGCTTACCGAAGGATTTATCCTGAGTGTTTCGGCTGGCTCAACACAAGTGTTTCGGCCGGCTCAACACAAGCTTACCGAAGAATTTGCTATGCTTGAGAAACATGAGGAAAGGCACCGGGAAACAAAAATATATCATAGGCATCGACGAAGTGGGGCGGGGTTCACTTGCGGGACCGGTTGTCGTTGCTGCCGCCGCGATTCCGCACAATTTCAAATTTTCTCGATTCGAAATTTCAGTGCCACTTCGCGATTCAAAAAAACTTACGAAACGAGCACGTGAGGCATGGGTTTCGTGCCTTTCAATGCAGGGTGATGTGCATGTCGCATTCGGATATGTTTCTCCTCGTGTTGTAGACCGCATCAATATCACGCGCGCGGCAAACCGCGCGGCGACGAAGGCGTATATGAATCTAACAGCAAAGCGCGGATGGCTAATAGCGAAGGGTGCGAGACAGACGGCAAATAGAACTCAGATTTTCTTGGACGGGGGATTGTATCTTGAAAAACGGGCGGGAGCGCCGCATGCGAAAACCGTAATCCGTGGAGATGAGAAGATTAAGGCAGTCGCGGTCGCATCTATCTTTGCCAAGGTCTCGCGTGATAACGAGATGAGACGCTTAGCCAGGAAATACCCTGGATATGGATTTGAGACACATAAAGGATACGGGACGGAGATACACAGGAGGGCGGTTAAAAAGTTGGGCACCAGCAAAGCGCATCGGTTGTCATTCCTGGGGAATGTCTTGAAAAAGAAGTAAGGGTTGATTTTATGGCCAAAAAAGTTTAGTATTGGTAAATAAGGTCTATTAGCGCCGTGGGCGCAAAAATTCTAAACATTTAATATGGGTGGCGTACCAATAAAACATCATTCAAAGGGTAAGGTTGGGCGGAGACGGTCCCATCTAGCCCTCAAGAAAACAAGACTATTTGTCTGTTCTTCTTGCGGGGCGCCGATGCTTCCGCACCGTTCCTGTAAACAGTGTGGGACAAAACCCCCGAGAGCCAAGAAGAAGTCAAGCTCTTAGGCTTTTTCCGGACCACTCGCTCCTTGCAGAAATTATGGCAACTCGACATCTTATCAGAACCGTTATTCTTCAATCACTCTACGAGTGGGATTTTTACAATCAAAAGTCCGATCTTACAAGAATCCTTGAGAGAAATCTTGAAGAATTCGCTCCCGGTATCGATGAGCCGGAATTTGCCTGGAAGATATTAGAAAGGATCATCTCTCACCTTAAGGAAATCGACAGCATCATTACGAAGGCTGCTCCCGAGTGGCCGCTTGATAAGATTGCGACAATTGATCGAAATATTTTGCGTATCGGTCTCTCCGAGTTGCTCTATGCCGATCGTGACGAAGTTCCGCCCAAGGTTGCGATAAACGAAGCGATTGAGATGGCGAAAAATTATGGTGGACCGAATTCAGGTCGTTTTATAAACGGGGTGCTCGGCACAATATTTCGAGAACTTTTTCCGGAGGTGGCGGGTGTCCCAAAAGAAGAGAAGAAGTCTTAATGTAGCGCCGTATGGAAAATCTCCACATTCTTGAAGATCGTATTGGTGTAATATTCCACGACAAAAACTTTCTTCTTGAGGCGACAACCCATCGCTCCTATTTGAACGAATACCCAAAGTGGCCGGTTCCCCATAACGAGCGACTTGAGTTTTTAGGAGATGCGGTTCTTGAGCTTGCGGTAACTGAGGATCTTTTTCGTACCTATCCATCATTTCCAGAAGGAAAGCTTACCGTTATACGCGCCGCACTGGTGAATTACCAGATGCTCGCGAAGCTTGCCGGAGAAATCGGCCTTGATGAATTCATGTTGCTTTCTCGCGGAGAGAGAGCTGACAATCTTCGCGCAAAAGAAGTGATTCTTGCAAATGCGTACGAGGCATTGGTTGGGGCCATATATTTGGATCAGGGATTTCCCGCAGTAAAAAAATTTTTGTCAGAAAGGTTGATGCCGCGAGTACATGAGATTCTTGAAACGAAAAGCTATAAAGACGCGAAAAGCGAATTGCAAGAAATCGTGCAAGAGCGAAAGAAGGTAACTCCGACCTATCGAGTGCTTGGTGAGTCCGGTCCGGCACATGACCGAGTGTTTCGGATAGGCGTTTACTTCGGAGAAGATTTCATTGCCGAGGGGAGTGGAAATTCAAAACAAGAAGCGGAAATTGAAGCCGCGAAGAAGGCGCTAGAAAAGTATCAAGATAATTCATGACGATGCAAACGGAGACCAGGATGTGCAGTACCTGTAGTTCTGAATTTCGGATCGAACCGGATGATTTTGGTTTCTATGAGCGAATGGGCGTGCCGGCTCCGAAAATTTGTCCCGAATGTCGTTTCGTGCGTCGCGCGCAGTTTCGAAACGAAACAACGCTCTATTCAAGGAAGTGCGATTTGTGCAAGAAGGCTATTGTTTCCATGTATAACCCCAAGGCGCCTTACACTGTCTACTGTCGGGAATGTTTCGAGTCCGACAGCTGGGATCCTTATGAATTTGGTATGGATTATGATCCCGACAGACCATTTTTCGCGCAGCTCAAAGAGTTGTCGCACAAGGTGCCCAAAACATGTCTCTACAACGACAGAAACAACCCCAACGTGCGTAGCGACTACATAAACCTTGCCGGCGAAAACAAAGATTGTTATCTTATTTTCAACAGTTCAAAGAGCGAGAACGCGATGTACTCGCGAGGGCTGCGCTCTTGTCGAGATGTGGCTGATATATATTTTGGTGTTCAGGGCGAATTTTGTTATGAAGGCGTAAATGTTCAGGAATCGTCCTCGATCGCGTTCGGGCAAGATGTTTCCGGATCACTTGATTGCTATATGGTTTCCGGCGTAAGCGGTGTCCAGCACTGCCTTGCGTGCGTGAATTTAAGGGGGCAGAGCTATTGCTATATGAACGAGAGGCTTAGCAAGGAGGAGTATGCTGCCAAACTCGACACCGTAAGGGGTAGTCATTACGCGACGCAGGAATTACAGGAAGAGTTCGAGAAGTGGTCGTTGCGGTTTCCGAGGCGCGAGAATCGCAATCTGAAGACCGTAAATTCTTACGGAAACTATCTTGTTGAGTCAAAAAACCTGTTTCAGTGTTTTGAAGCAACTTCGTGCGAAGATTGCAAATATTGTTTTTCAACGCTCAACCTCAAGGATTCGTACGATTGTATTGGTTTTGGGGCTGGAGCAGAGATGCTTTTGGAGTGTGTCGCGGTGGGGCGCAGTCAAAAAGTTTTAGGATGTTATGCCGTTGAGAATTCTACAAATACAGAGTATTCGTTGCAGCTGTCTTCCTCAAAAGACTGTTTTGGTTGTGACGGCTTAAAAAATGGAGAGTACGTAATTCTAAACAAGCGCTACTCGAAAGAGGAATTCGTTGCGCTGCGGGAAAAAATCGTGCAGTCTCTTATCGCAGGCGGTGAGTATGGTTCATATTTTCCGCCAGAGATGTCGCTTTTCGCGTACAACGAGTGCATTACTCAAGTAGAATACCCGCAGAAGAAAGAAGAGGCTCTTGCTCGGGGGTACAGGTGGGAGGATGAGATACAGATGACAACCGGCAAGGAAACAATGAAAACGGAGGCCATTCCAGACAACATAAAAGACGTACCCGACTCGATCATCGAAGAAGTCCTTCCCTGCGTGGGGTGCAAAAGAAACTACCGTATTATACCCGCAGAACTTGCCCTGTATCGTAAAATGATTGTTCCTTTGCCGCGCAACTGTTTTTATTGCCGCCATCGCGCGCGTATCGGGAAAAGAGGACCGCTCAAGGTGTTTGATCGAACCTGTGCCAAGTGCTCCAAGAGTATTAAAACATCATATGCACCAGAGAGGCCGGAGGTCGTATACTGCGAAGAGTGCTATCAACGGGAAGTATTGTAAAATATAGCCTGTTATGCCGCATCTATTAAAAAGGCTTGAGTTAAACGGATTTAAATCCTTTGCCGGTAAGGCGGTTTTGGAGTTTCCGGCCGGCATTACCGCGATCGTGGGGCCGAACGGATCGGGGAAATCGAACATCATTGATGCCATCCGCTGGCTTTTGGGGGAGCGAGAGGCAAAAAACTTGCGAGGAGGAAAGGGAGAGGATTTAATTTTTGCCGGGACTCCCAAGCGTGCGCGAACCGGAATGGCACAAGCGAGTCTTCATTTTGAGAACCACAACAGATTCTTTCCCGTTGATTTCGAGGAGCTAACGGTGATGCGGCAAACGAACCGCGACGGCAACAATCAATACTATATAAACAAAGCAGAAGTTCGTCTTAAAGATTTGATAGATTTCTTTGCTCAAGCGCGCCTTGGAAGTCGCGGCATCACTGTTGTCACGCAGGGAAACAGCGACATGTTCATCCGCGCGACGCTTAAGGAGCGCAGGGAAATGATAGAAGAAGTCTTGGG
Source organism: Patescibacteria group bacterium (assembly GCA_038063755.1). GTDB lineage: Bacteria > Patescibacteriota > Minisyncoccia > UBA6257 > 2-01-FULL-56-20 > JBBTUL01. The sequence goes on along the minus strand of JBBTUL010000010.1, from coordinate 22,735 downwards.
CCTGAAAGAGTATCAGCTGAAAAAAGCAGAAGCAGAGCGAAGACTAAAAAATTCAAAAATAAATCTCGACAAGGTTCATGCACTCCTTGAGGAAATTTTGCCGCATCTTCGATCTCTTAAGCGCCAGACGAATCGGTGGGAAAAACGGGGGGATTTAGAAACCGAACTTCGGGAACTAGAAAACAAGTTTTTTGGTTCACAGCTTGGGGTTTTGTCGAAACGCCTTTCGGAAGTTGAAGAAAGAGCTTCTCGTCACGAAGCGGCATTTCGTGAGCTCGAAACAGTCCGAGAACGCGCGGAACATGAACTTGCGCGTCTTGAGGGAAACGCGCCGAAAGAACGAGCAGAGCTTGGTGTCCTTAAAAAGAAAACACAAGAGCTTTTTGGGAAACGAAGCGAACTTCAGAAGGAGCTGGGGCGTCTTGAAGCACAAGTAGAAATTTATACAAGAAAAGTTGTTTCGAGCGCTCATGCGGTAACGCACGAGAGGCTTTCCGCAGTCGTTCTTGAGGTGAAAGACGTTCTCTCAGCCGCACTCAATGAATCCTCTGAAAATTTGAGGAAGGCAGTAGAGAAGGTGATCAAGGAAATTGATGGCATCATGAACGATTCTCGAGGAGATCGCAAGAAGGAGGAGGGGAGTGCAATTCTCGATCCAAAACTTTCCGAGCAGTTTGCGGAACTTAAAAGAACGCTTTTGGAGCTTGAAAGTGAGATTGCCATACTCCGTGAGCGTGAAATAGCCCTTGAGACGAACCAAGAAAAGTTTTACGCGCTTTTCAAGGCCGCACTTTCCGATGTACAGAGAGCGGGAAGCGCTATTGAGGAATGGAACAAGAAACAGCAAGAATTTTTGCTTGAGCGGGAGCGCATTACCATGAGAAGGAGTGAGCTGTTCCGCCAGATTGAGCAGGTAGGAAGGAGCGAGAAGCAGTTTCAGGGGGGACAGGGAGAGGTGGAACAACATGAGCTTTCGGAGATTGAGCGTCGCATGTTCCGTCTCCGTGGTGAGCTTGCGGCAATTGGTGAAATTGACGAGGCAATTATGAAAGAGGCGCGAGAGACCGAAGAGCGCTATACATTCTTGGAGCGAGAATCAAAAGATCTTGTTCGGGCAGAAGAGGATTTAAGGAAGCTTATCACCGACTTAAATGAAAAAATAAGGAACAAATTCGAAGAAGCGCTGCATGATATTAATCGTGAGTTCCAAAAGTTTTTCGAGCTTATGTTCGGTGGTGGAACTGCAAAGCTAAAGCTAGTGAGCCTGCGGAAAAAACCAGCGGAAATCTCTCCCGACGATATTCCGGACGAACTAGTGACTCAAGCACCCGAAGAGGAAGAGGGAGAAAATGAGGAAGAGGGTGTTGAGGTTCACGTTTCGCTTCCGAGGAAAAAAATAAGTTCACTCGATGCGCTTTCCGGCGGAGAGCGAAGCCTGGTTGGTATCGCGGCTCTTTTCGCGCTCATATCTGTCTCTCCGCCGCCGTTTCTCGTGCTCGACGAGATTGATGCCCCGCTTGACGACAGAAACGCGAGACGTTTTGCCGATATGCTCAAAGAGTTTTCAAAGCATACGCAGTTTATCGTTGTAACGCACAACCGAGCGACCATGGAAGCGGCGGACGTTCTCTATGGCGTGACGCTCCACGAGGACGGCACCTCGAAGGTGGTATCGATGAAATTTAAGGAAGCAGAAGCGAAGGTTCCTGTCTCGTAAGTCATTTCTTTCGAATCGCCAAGAGCCATGCGATCATTTATAAAAGCTTCGGTTCTCGTTTTTTGCCTCTCGTTTCTTTTGAATCTATTTTGGGAGTTTGCGCAAATGCCGCTTTATCGAGAGGGGAGTCTGCCGTTTTCGGTCCACGCGCCGATGTGTTTTTTGGCTACCGTGTGGGACGCGGGATACACGACGATCGTGTATTTTGTCTTCTCGGCCTTCCTAAGAGATGCGCGCTGGTTCGTGAACTTTTCCTGGCAGAGAATTTCATCGGTTGTTCTTATTGGACTGGTAACGGCGAGCGTCGTTGAGTGGCGAGCCCTACGCGCTGATAAGTGGGCGTATGCCGCATCAATGCCGATCATTCCATTTTTAGAAGTAGGACTTACTCCATTCTTTCAGCTGGCACTTCTTTCCCTCGCGACGTTCATGATTCTCAAAAAGTTTAGTCAAACGGCGTGATACAATAGGATATATGCACAAAGAAGGCCTCGATCTTTTTAACGAGCAATTCGCGTTCCGGCCGAAGATAATGAATCGCGCGAAGCTGCGCAGGAAGCCGCGCGTTATTGTGTGCGGAATGGGCGGCTCGCATTGGGCGGCGGATTTGATCAAGATCATTCGTCCGGATGTCGACCTTCTCATTTGGAACTCATATGGCCTTCCGAAGCTTCCCGCGCGCGAACTTCGAAATCGGTTCATTATCGTAAGTTCCTATTCCGGGAATACCGAGGAGCCGCTTTCGAGTTTTGACGAGGCGAAAAGAAACGGATTCCCTCTTGCCGCAGTTGCGGTTGGTGGAGCGCTCCTCGCGCGTGCGAAGAAGTACCGTGTTCCATATGTTGAACTTCCAAATTACAGCATCCAGCCGAGGATGGCGCTTGGCATAAGCTTTATGGCACTCCTTACGCTCATGGGGGACGCCAAAATGCTCCGCGAGGCGCACAAACTTAGGAAATTGCTTCGCCCTCGCTCGTATCGTGCCGGAGGATTCGCGCTTGCAAAAAAACTTGCAGGAAGGGTGCCGCTTATCTACGGATCACAGGAGTTCTATGCGCTCCCATATATATGGAAAATTAAAATAAATGAAACCGGCAAGTTTCCTGCTTTTGCGAACATGCTACCCGAACTCAATCATAATGAGATGACCGGATTTGATATGGGAAAGAGCGCCAAAAAACTTGCAAGAGTATTCCACGCGCTTATCCTTGCCTATGGAAAGGATGATCCACGGATCATCCGTCGAGGAAAAGTTCTCCAAAAGCTTTATCGCGCCAGGGGGATCAAGACAGACATCGTTCCGGTCAAAGGAAGAACATTGCTTCATGCGATATTTGCATCGCTCCTTCTTGCCGAGTGGACCGCGTACGCATTAGCGATCAAATATGGTGCGGAACCCGAACAAGTCCCGATGGTTGAGGAATTTAAGAAGCACATAGGGTGAAACTGTCGTCGCTCTTCTAGGCGCATTGACCCCACAGTTTCCGAGGAGTATGGTGTTTTCAGCCTTTTGATTTCCAAGAAAAGGAGAAGACATGGGAAAGCGCTTGCTCGTCATTCTTGTTTTCGCGCTTGGTCTTTTGCTTTCGAACTCAGTATTTGCAAAGATCGACTATTGGAAGATTGATGACATAAAGACGAACATTGCCGGAGCGAAGGGAACGGCATACACCGTTTTCCAGGGTGACGATCCGGAGGCATTCGACGTTGAGTTTGTTGGGAATATTGATTTCGATGGATATACCTTTTTTCTTGTTAAGGTTTCCGGCGGACCGCTAAATGCGGCAAACGAAACAGGAGTTGCTGCCGGTATGTCGGGTTCTCCGGTTTATGTCGAGGGAAAGCTGGTGGGAGCGATCGCCTATGGATGGAGCTTTACGACTGGAGGAATCGGAGCAGTTACTCCCTTCGAGTATATGCACGATGAGTATGCCGGCGTAAAAAAGAGCGCTCACTTTCCTCACGAAGTGAAGTTTCCCTATCAGGGAGACGAGATGGTTTTGTCGCAGATTCCGATTTTATCGAGAAATGCAGACAATCATCTCACAAGGGAATTGTTTTCTTCCCTCGCTTTTACCAGCGCAAGGGCGAAAACAAAGATCGTTCCCGAAAAGAAACTTTGTCCAGGTTGTGCGCTGAGCGTTCACTTAATTTCGGGCGACTTCGTGATTGACGGAGTTGGAACGATTACTGCGATTGATTCGGAGACCGGGGCGATTTACGCTTTTGGTCATTCGTTTTTCGACTCGGGATCCATGTCTCAATTTCCCGCATATCGTGTTCCGATCACGTACATTGCGCGAAGTCACGCGGATTCATTTAAGCTTTCCGGTTCGGATTGGAGAGGAGAGGGTGCCGTGATTGACTACGACGGCAACTTTGGAATCTACGGAAAAGTTGGCGGCAATGCCGAAACGATTCCGGTTGATATTTCAATGAGGGACCTGAAGGGGAAAAGCGAATCAATCCACTTTGAAATCCCATATTTTCCGCTTACGGCGCTCGCGGTTGAGGTTGCCGTGTCGAAGGTTCTTGGCACAAATCTCGATCTTGGATCCGATGGGAACCTTGCGGTCAAGGGACGAATCGTCCCGCAAGGATTCCGAGAGATTTTTGTCGACGAGATTATTCCCAAGTCGGATAGATACATTACGTTTTATGGGAAGAAAGATCTCCAAGACGATAAGGACGGGGAAGGTGGTAGTCAATTTTTCGGATTCGAAAGATATTTTGCATTGCTTTCGACGATTTTGAGCGAGATCGAGAGCGTTCGGATCGAAAGGCTGCAGCTTGAATTTGCGGAGGTTGAGGCTAAGACCTTTGTTATCGAGAGTGCCTTTGTCAGGAACGAGAAAGTTCCTTTAGGAGGAAGTCTCGAGGTCGTGGTTGGGATTGCCGAAGCAAAACTTTCGGGAGAAGCAAGGGAGCGCTATGAGGTCATAGTTCCACTCCAGATTCCGAAGAATGCAATTCCCGGGGAGTATGGGGTTTATATTGAGTCTGGATGGGGTTTTGTCGATCGGAATCCCAACCTTAAACATCTTCCTGGAAGCATAACGGAACTCATCGAACGGATGAATGGTGCGAAACGTTCGGACGGTGTTTACCTACAAGCCGTTGTAAAGACAGGACCTGACTCGGAGGACTTTCATCATGCAGAAACTGGTCCTTCGAACGGAGAACCCGCGTGGAAGAAAACGGGTACTCCGTCGAAAAAGTTTAAGGAGTATGAAGAAGTTTTGGTCAGGAGCGAGATGAAGTCTCCTGTCAAAGACGCGGTTATCGGAGGGGTTGGGCGCTTTAAGCTTGATTTCGTCGTGGTTGATCCTCCCGTTGTTCACCTCAAGCAACGCGGACTTCTCGCGCGAATCTTTTCTTGGAAAAAGTAATATTTTGCGCCTCCTACGAGGCGCTTTTTTGTACGACGGACACTTGATGCTTTCCGTGTGAGGACGGCTTGACTGCGGATGTGACAGACATCTAAACTGCAAATAGGTCATTGAAAACAGATCGGAGGAAGTATGTTGCGCAAGGCTTCACTTACTCTTTTTCTGATAACGCTTTTTGCTTCGTTCCCGACTTTTGCGAAGGAACTGCCATTCTATTTCCCGCCGGGGGTGGTCTCTACGACTGATCCCATGCGGCAACTTCAAGAGTATTACAGGTATATGGCGGCGATGGATCTTTGCAATCAGCCTTCTCGCGATCGCAGATATCAGCTTATCCCAGGGTCGGATAGCGTTCGTGTGGTTACGGACATAGTGAGTACATCGAGCATCACGGAGAGCTCAGCGAAGCTTACGATCATACTCGATAACTATGTTCGAATTGACGGAAAGATCAGGGTTACGTCTCTTTGCGACCAGCGCTTCATTTCGGAGCGAGAGCTCCAGGTGGTAGTGGATGATCTCAGGGAGCAGACGAAGATCGCCGCGCGCCGGAATTTCGAGTACTATCGAGAGTTAACAAATCTTTCGGTAAGTGCGCTCGCTGGTAATGTTGGACTTACTTCAGATGAGGTTCGGAAATACTTGGACGAGAAGATTCCCGGATACGATGTGACATACCGGGAGTTTTGGTATATCCCGAAACCAATGCGCGAATCAGATTTCGTCCCGCGTGAATTGCATCTTGGATTTACACCAAGCTCCGATGGAGGAATTCTTGCGGCGACATGGCTGAACACCGGAGTTATTTACTACAATCCGGTTGCCCGCGTGTCGGACTATCTTCAGGGCATCCCAAAGGTGCTCCAGCATGAGATGATCCATGTGAACGTGAATTTGCAGAAGTTCCCGCTCAATAACGGTTTTGATGTCGAACTTAGCGCATCAATCCCGGTAATGCTTTATCCGGAAGATAAGATTGGTTTTTTCTTCCATGGCTATAGCAGCCTTCTTCGTGAGTTTGCTCACACGTTTTTCGGATACAACTTCGAGCAGGTTCGAGATGAGGTTGTAAGAGTTGACCTTGAGGGTAATCTCATTTTCGACGAGGAGAAATTTAGGAGTCGTTTGCAGGAGCTCGAGAGTATCAAGAGCGAGCTCCTCGTGTTCTTCCAAAACAAAGCCTTGCCGGAATTTTATTCGAATCCGGTATGGTGGATGTCAATGAACCAGGTTCGGAACGATCCGAATTCGGTATTCCGGATCATGATGGCAAACAATTATGACCTTACTATTCTGGGAGGTCATGAGAAAACCATGCTTTGGCTCAAAATCCATGAGCCGGAGATTTTGGAAATTGCCGATGAAGCGTTCAAGGAAGAGGGCGAGCAAGAAGGAGGGTACGTGCTCGACGTGAATATTCCTGCATTCTTGCGGGTTCAGTATGAGAAGGTTCTTACTCCGCAAGAGCGAGAAGAACTGGAAAAATATTTTCGGGAGAATCCCGAAAAGCTTAAGGGTCTCGTTTCTTTTCCAAAAAAGCTTGTTGAGTTCATCGACTCATTCGTCGCGAACCAAAGGAAAGGAGGCGCGCAGTGAAGATGAAGACCATGATCGTGAGGATATTTCTTCTTGTATCATGTTTTGCCCTTCTTTCTGGATGCTCGTCCTACCAGACGAGGTTCGAGGAAAAGGCAAAGGCTAAAGGCTGGACCGAAGATGAAGTAAAAGCTGCTATCGCATATGCGGATCGCGTGTATTTTTCCTCGGAAAAAGACGGGAAATTTACTCCTAGGTACGGTATGTTGGGAATCGAGAAAATTCGAGAGCAGCTCGAAAAAATCCGATCCGACGTTTCGGGAATATTGGGTTACGAGAATAGGGAACTTGCAAAATATATCGACTATTATCACTTGCGATCCGATCTCGAAAGACAGGAACAGATCGCACAGGTGGTATATGCGAGAGTTCTCGCCGCCGAATTAAAAGGCCAGTTCAAAAAACTCATGGGGTTGAGCAGCGAGGGAGAAAAGTTTGGGTACAACCCAATCGAAATTCTCTCTCCCAAGGCATCGGTGAGCGCGAACGATTTCAAGTCTGCGCAAATTGACGCCGCTCGTGAGAGCGGAACCCTGAAGCAAGTCGAATTTACTTCCTATAGGGTTGAAAGGAAGTTCGATCGAAAAATCAAAGATCCGGATAATCCCGAAGACCCAAACGCATTTCTGTGGGCATCGAAGTTTGTTGATCTCCAGATAACCGGGTACAAGATTTTCACGGAGGATCGCCCGAGTAGCAATGAGAGCGATTATATCGAAGGTGTCCGTGTTGTGGATGGCAAGGCCGAGAGCCAGCCTGCGCTCAGGATGTACTTCCCGACAAGCGACCGCGTGGCGGTCGTCGTGATCGATGGCGATCAGGGGAATGAGCCAGGATTCGGACTGCCGGATTCCGTGATGCAGTTGCACGGAATGAAAAGCGTCGAGGACGTTCTTCGAAACAAAGACATTCTCGAGAAGTTGTTCCCGATTAGGGACAAGCAGCTTCGGATTCCGCCGAAGCCGAAAGATTTCCGTGTGGAAATTGTTCGAGTTGGTGAGACTTTGAATGTTTGGGAAGAGGCCAAGGACTCGGGCGGATGGAAGGTGCCCTTCCAATATCGGAACGGCCAAGAAGATAACTATAACCTTTCCATCGCGCCAGAACCTGCTGGAAAGGGAGAGGACGCTAGATTTGTCCGCCTCGGATACGTGGGGAAAGCGTGGACCGGTCGTGATCGGTACACTCCATCCGCGGGTGCAGTGGTAGAGTACTACCGCCCGCACAAGGAGTTCGCCGGAAGCATGCAGGCGATAGAGGCTTTTCTCGGGGGCGATCCCAAGAAAATCTCGTTTGTTTTTCCGGATGGAACCGAGACAAATGGCTACATCCTTCCTGGAACCAGCAAGTTCGTGGAAGATGAGCCATTCGCCATTGCCTACACGGAGGGTGACAGGCGTTGGTGGATCGAGAAAAGCGAAGGAAGTACTGTGTTTGACAAAAGGAAGCAGGTCTCGCCCTCCGAGAGACCGAAGCATCATTAATCCCCATTCGGGGATTTTTTACTACAATATTTGTTGTTTTAAATAAGCCTTTTACGATGAATGATGATTCTGTGTGCTCGATGTTTGCCGTGCAAGCGGGGTTTGACCCGAGAGATATTTAGCCTCTAAATAAAAGTAGTGCCTTTACAACGAAAAGGAAGACGATGAGACGCATGGTGAAATACGTACTGTTTTTAACCACTCTTCTTCTCGCTCAGCCAGCGATTGCAGCGATCGATTATTGGAAAGCCGATGACGTGAAGGCGGGCATGAAAGGACACGGTCTTACGGTGTTTCAGGGGCACAAAATTGAGAAGTTTTTCTTTGAGGTTCTTGAGCCTTCGGATGACGCAGAGGGAAAGATGATCACGATCCGCGCATGGCGTGTCGTTAACGGCAAAAAGAAGGATTTGAACATCGCCGCCGGCATGTCGGGGTCTCCTCTCTATGTTGACGGAAAGCTTTTGGGCGCGGTTGCAAAAGGGACGGATGCGAATCCAGAAGGACTGGTCCGACCGTTCGAATTTATGCACGAAGAACGTATGCGTGCAGAGAGGTTTCGCACTTCACATAAAGCAATTTCTGCCCCTCTTGGTAGCGGCTGGAGAAAGCTCAGACCAGGATCATCGGTGAAGGTCGAATTTATTTCGGGCGACCCGGATCTAAGTACTTACCCCATCGGAACCGTAACGGCAGTTGACGACGACGGGACCGTGTATCTTTTCGGACATGGATTTGATGGGTCCGCAGAGGGTCCGATTTCATATCCGGCTCGAGAAGGTTCGGTTGCCACCACCATCCAGGGCGGAGAAGCATTCAAACTTTCCGGCCGAGATGAAGACGATAAGAGTCAGAGAGCGCGCGCGTGGTACAGCGGCGTTCACGGCGTATATGCGACGCTCGACGAAACTGCGGAGACGGCCGTGCTTGACCTTGAAGTCAATACGGATCCGCCGACCTTCAAGAAAAAAGCAACGTGCTATGTTGTCTATGGGAACTTGTTTCTTGGGCTGTCACAGTCTGCGACGCATTCATTCTTGAACACCAATCTTGAACCGCTCGGAGAAGGAATGGTGGATATGAGCGGTGAAGTTCTTTTTGAAGGAGAGACGCCGTTCCAGATGAACGAAAGATTTGCACGGCTGAAGCTCGGCGCAAATTCCTTCTCGGCATCATTCTCTCAGAAGTCGGCCTACTTTGGCGTGATCGGGGCCGTTCTCTCGTTTACCGACGGGAATGGAAGAGTTTCGAGGATGAAGCTGGTATTCACCCAGAAGAAGATCGAACGCATTTTTGAGGTACAAGGAGCGGCGTTCGTAAATGGCGCTTCGGTGGTACGCCAGGGAGAAAGCATATCAATTGCGGTTCAGGTCGTCGAAAGGGATCTGAGAAATAAGACGGCTAAAAGATATGAGCCAATAACTTCAATTGAAATTCCGGAGAACACTCCGAGCGGAATAGGCGTAATTTATGTTGAGACCGGTGAAGCGTTCGCGAACCGGCAGCCAAAATTCCTCTTGCCTCCGACGAGCGTAAAAGATGTGATTGAAAAGATTTCAGCCCACGTAAAGGACAATTCCGGATTGTATGTGACGATCTTAGTTCCAAAAAAGGTCGAAAAAAGAAAAACGGAATCGGACTGGACAGAAATGAAGCCAGCGGAGACCTATTTTTTCTCCAGCTTTCAAGTGTTAAGCCAAAAAACAATTTTGCCTCCGGTCTCCGGTGCCGGTATTTTTGCACCGCCTGGCACGAAGGGCTCTTTGGAGATGACCTTCAGGATTGATCCGAAGGCTTCCTTGCAAAAGCCCACCTTCCTTGCGGGTGCATGGAACGCAATCGTTTTTCTTCTCATAGCGTTTCCAATATATTTCTTTTTCACAAAGCTCAGTCCATACGCGGATAGGGCCTGGCAGGTGGTGTACCGACTTTTTCGCAAGGGGTCCAAACAGATCCCTTCCCGATGGAGCGAGTTCAATAAAAGACTAGACGACGATTAGGCATCAAACCCCGAATACGGGGTTTTTGTTTTACGGTCACCGTGCATGGTAAGATGTTAAGAATGAAGAAATTGATAGTTGCTAACTGGAAGATGAATCCGAAAACGCTTTCCGAGGCTGTCTCTCTTGCGCGTAAGACGGGAGTTGTCAAAAAGGGAGCCGGGGAGTTAGTAATCTGTCCGCCCTATCCATTCCTTTCCGGAGTTCAAAAAGTGCTAAATGGAGCCGCGCTTGGAGCACAAGATATGAGTGAAAATACAGAGGGCCCTCACACCGGGGAGGTTTCTGCGGGGATTCTCAAGTCCGTGGGAGTTTCATATGTCATACTTGGACATTCAGAGCGTAGAAGCGAACTTGGCGAAAATGACGAAGCCGTTAATGGAAAAGTTCTCCAAGCGCTCAAGGCCGGACTCCGTGTCGTTTTGTGCATCGGAGAGCCAATCGAGATTCGGAAGAAGGGTCTTCCGTCTGCAAGTTCGTTTGTAAAGAAACAGCTTCTTGGATGCGTGGCGGGCATTGAGAAGCTCGGATTGAAAAAAAAGAATCTTATTCTCGCGTACGAACCGGTGTGGGCGATAAGCACCAGCAAGAACCGCAGGAACGAAACACCCGACGACGCTGCATTTATGGCAAGCCTTATAAAGACGATCGTAAGGGAGAAATTTTATTTTACGCCGAGGGTTCTCTATGGAGGATCAGTAGGAGAAAAAGACGTACGGGATTTTGTTTCACAAAAAGAGGTTGACGGAACCCTCGTTGGGGCAGCGAGCCTTCGGGCTTCGGAGTTTCGACTTCTCATGGGAAAGGTGTTCGAGTAAGGTATGGTAAACTAATAACATGAACAAAAAAGATTTATTGCTTGTGACGGTTATTGGCGGCGCGGTTGGGCTCTTAGTTCAATTACCGATTACAACACTAACTACGAGCGAGCCCCCGATGATTATTCGAATCGCGGTTTTCGTCGCATTGCTTTTGCTCGCGCCAATCGCACTGTTTGTTGCCCATGTTGCGAGCAAGTGGTTTGCGGCAGTTTATCAGTTTGCGAAGTTTGCCGCAGTCGGTGTTTTGAACACCCTCATTGATGCCGGAATATTAAATGCCCTCATTGTGTTTACCGGAGTTGCCGACGGATTGAGCTACTCGCTTTTTAAAGGGATATCTTTTTTGGGAGCGACAACAAACAGCTTTTTATGGAACAAGCTTTGGACATTTGGAGCTAAAGACAAAGCGACGGTAGGGGAAACTGCGAAGTTCTATTCGGTTGCTATTTTCAATTGGGTCTTGAACGTAGTAGTGGCGTCTTTCGTCGTAAATGTTCTTCCGCGTCCCGATGTTGTTTCTCCAAACCTTTGGGCCAATGTCGGGCTTCTTGCTGGGGTTGCGGCTTCGTTTATCGGGAACTTCGTGGGGTATAAGTATTTTGTTTTCAAAAAGCCAGAATCGCCCACCCAGGTTTCGTAGGCCATAGCAGCCCCAAGCCATTCGGATCCTACCCTCTTGCAATTTTCTGTGGACCTGGTATAATGCCTCTGAATGGGTGTTGGCTTACCTTGACGATGATATCGACCAAGGCAAGTACATATCCGTCTGTTTTAACTACTCCGGCTTCGGCCGGAGTAGTTTTTTCCCGTTTTTCCTATGTTATACTATCCATGCGCTGATTCTCGACAGCATGTCAGACATCTATTTAAATGGCTTTTTTCAAAAAAAGAACAGTTCAGGCAGTCGTCGCCCTATTGGTCCTTGGGATGGTTATTCTCGCAATCGTCATAGAGAACGGAGGAGAGAAGACCCCCTTCCTTAAGGTTTCGAGAGGATCAATTTCAGAGGAGGTTTCTATCACCGGAAAGGTTGCTTCGTTTAACGACATATCTCTTGCATTCGAGAAGTCCGGAAGGGTTGTTGAGGTCTATCGATTAGTAGGCGAGCGAGTTTTGCCTGGAGCACCCCTCGTTTCTCTCGACAGTCAGGATCTTTTCGCCCAAAAGCTTGAATCGGAAGCAAGTGTAAAAGCAGAAGAGGCGAGGCTGAGCGAGATGCAAAGAGGAGCTCGACCCGAAGAGCTTCAAATTAAGGAGACCTCAGTGAAACAGAGCGAACAAGAACTCGCGAGTGCATATGCGGGAGCGCTTCCTATTCTGGAAGACGCCTACATCAGCGCGGATGATGCGGTTCGCAAACAAATAGACATACTTATTGATAGAGACGAAGAGGTTGATCCAAAATTAGTTTTTGAAACCGGAGATTCGAAAGCGCAAATCGACGCAGAGGCGGGGAGGTATGCTTCGCGAAACAATTTGAATACTTGGAGAAGGGAACTCGATGCTCTTTACGGGAGTTCGACTTCGGAAAGTCTTGATGCGGGGTTGATTCTGGCAAAGGCGCATCTTTTTACAATCGCAAACTTTCTGAATCGTCTTTCGGATGCGGTTCAGGCAGCACAGCGAGTTCCGACGGATACGATTGCGATTTATAAAACGAACGTGAACGCGGCGCGAACAAAAGTTTCAACGTCGCTCACTTCGGTTGTAAACACTATCGACGAAGTCTCTGCGGACAGGATTGCCCTTGAACAATCGCAAAATAATCTTGCCCTTTCCCGCGCAGGGTCTTCTTTCGAGGCGGTTGCAGCGCAGAGCGCTAAAGTTGAGCAGGCGAGAGCTCGAGTTGCGCAGATTAGCGCGCAGCTGCAGAAGAACACGTTGTATGCTCCGATTACCGGCATAGTAACTAAGGTTGATGTCCGGAAGGGAGAAATCGTTGCACCGAATAAAAATATCGTCTCTCTCATTTCAGATACGAAGTTTCAAATCGAGGCGAATGTTCCCGAAGTTGATATTGCGAAGGTTTCCGTTGGAGACGCGGTAAAGATAACCCTCGACGCGTTTACAAGAGAGGTTTTCCCCGGAAAGGTTGGTATTGTCGAACCCGCAGAGACAATCATTGACGGGGCGGTGAATTTTAAGATAAAAATCTTTTTTGAGAATTTCGATGAGCGCGTGAAGAGCGGTTTTACGGCAAACCTTGATATTCAAACGGATGTGAAAGAGAATGCCCTCTTGCTGCCGCAGTCAGCAATTATTCAGAACGACAACGGAGTCTTTGTTCGAAAAGTAGTCGGTCAAACAACGGAGGATGTGTCCGTGACTTTGGGCGTGCGTGGGTCAAATGGCATGGTTGAGATCGTCTCTGGAGTGTCTGATGGCGAGGAGGTGGTGAATGTAGGGGTGAAACAGGAAACATAAATGATAGCGGTCCGCGATCTTTCAAAGGACTATAGCGGAGAAGAGGCTGTTGTTCACGCGCTGCGCGATGTTACTTTTACGATAGAGCGTGGAGAATTCGTCTCTATTATGGGCCCATCTGGATCAGGAAAATCAACCCTGCTTCATCTTTTGAGTTTTCTCGATCGTCCAACGAGTGGAACGTATTTATTCAACGGTAAAAACGTGGCCGAGCTTAGCGATGAAGATTTGGCTCGCATGCGAAACAAAGCGGTCGGTTTTGTATTTCAAGCATTCAACCTTCTTTCGCGATCGTCGGTCTATGAGAATGTCGAAATACCGCTTCTTTATTCAGGCCTTCCATTCGGTGAGAGGCGTGCTTATGTTGAGGCTGCTGTAGTATCTGTCGGGCTTGGCAGTAAAATTCGCACCGAGGCAGGAAGGCTTTCTGGAGGAGAAAAACAGCGAGTCGCGATTGCGCGTGCTCTAGTGAATAATCCCGACATTCTTTTTGCGGATGAACCAACTGGAAATCTTGATTCAGCATCGGGACTGCAGGTTATGAAGATATTAGAAAGCCTCAACAAAGAGGGGCGTACCGTTATCCTTGTTACGCATGAGGTCAACACTGCGAAGTTCGCAAAACGGATGCTCAAGATTCGAGATGGGCGTTTGGAATCAGATGAAAAGATCGCAATACACATAAACGAGCTGAAAGAACGACTAAAATAACATGAGCATAAAGGACCTTTTACGGACAGCATTTTTGGGGCTTCTTCACGCAAAGACGAGGTCTTTGCTCACGATTCTTGGGATTGTTATTGGAATCGCTTCAGTGATACTCTTGATGTCGATCGGCAAATCCGCAGAGAAACTGATTCTGGATCAGGTCCAAGGGGTCGGATCAAATCTTGTTTTTATTTTTCCCGGAGCGACGAAAGGTTCGCGTCTCTCATCTCCTCCCTCGGTTCAGGGGATTATAACCAAAACGCTTGTTGAGGGAGATATAAAAGAATTAAGAAAGGAACCGTCAATCGTACGAATCAGTCCGCAGGTCATGGGACAGGCGCGCCTTGTCTACGGCAACAATGATTTAAATGCCTCTTACGCCGGCGTGAGCGCGGATTACTTTTTAATTAGAGGCTTCACGCTTGCGAGCGGAAGGGGTTTCGCCGAGTCCGAGGTTTTATCGTCCAGCCGTGTTGCGGTCATTGGCGCTGAACTCGCAAAGACTTTGTTCGGCGAGGAGAGCCCGATAAATAAATCGGTAAGGATAAAAAACAGCTCATTTCGTGTGATAGGAGTTCTTGGGCCGGAGGGGATTGGACCGTTCGGCGTTGATCAGGACAACATTGCGATCATACCCATTACCGTTGCGCAAAGTCAGCTGCTTGGAGTTGAGCATTACGACGTAATTCTTCTTCAGGCGAATAGCGAGTACCAAACCGACTTTGTTCGAAGCAGAATTACTTCCGTTCTTCGCCACACGCACCACGTGAGCGATCCGTCAAAGGATGATTTTACGATTCGCGCGCAAGAAGAACTTCTTTCGTTGCTTTCAAGCATCACGTCTATCCTTACGATTTTTCTTACTTCGATTGCGTGCATTTCCCTTGTCGTCGGGGGGATAGGCATCATGAATATTATGCTGGTTTCGGTGATCGAGCGGACTCGCGAAATAGGATTACGGAAAGCGCTGGGGGCGACGAATCGAGATATATTGAAACAATTCCTTCTTGAATCGGTTATTCTCACGTTTGTTGGAGGAGTGGTAGGAATCGCTATCGGCTCACTTCTCGTGGTCCTTGTTTATTTGATACTGGCAAACTTCTCTGCTTCGGGATGGGCTTTTGCCCTTCCTCTGTCTGCGGTTGGAATTGCAGCACTTGTCTCAGCCGGTGTCGGCGTCGTTTTCGGAATTTATCCCGCCAGTGAGGCTTCGAAGAAAAGTCCCATGGAAGCGTTGCGGTACGAATAGTTGTTTTGCAAGAAGCCATGTTGTATGCTTAAAAAAGTCTCAAAGGAGATCCTTTCTGGGTGGCTACGGTCAACGACGTGATTTTAGGGCTCTGCTCGCGGGTGCCTTTTGGTGGCTGCGGGGAGAGCACTCATTCAATCTAAAACAGATGGAGGTCACCACTCGCAGCCTCTAAAGGGCACGCGAATGACAGTAGCCGCCCAGAAAGGTTTCAATATCAAGGTTATGGCGTTACTTCAAGAACGGATTTCATTAAAACCGATGCTTCGGTATCATATCGGCGGTCTTGCCCGGTATTTTTGCGATGCAAAAAATATAAAAGACCTTAAGGTAGTGCTCAAGGACGCAAAGAAAAAGAAAATCCCCGTTTTTGTTTTTGGCGGAGGCACGAATATTCTTATGAACGATCACGAGTTTCCTGGTCTTGTGCTGCGCGTAAGCATTCCGGGGATTGTTCGGAAAGGAAATCGCATAACGGTTGGAGCTGGAGTCTTAATGTCCGATCTTTTGAAATTTACCGCAAAAGAAGGGCTGTCGGGATTTGAATGGGCAGGGGGACTTCCCGGGACGACTGGAGGGGCGGTGCGTGGCAACGCAGGGTGCTTTGGCGGTGAGACAAAAGACAGGGTTTATTCGGTAAAAGTGCTCGAAATCTCAACCCTTCGCGTAAAGACGTTCGCGAAAAAGCAATGTGGATTTACATATCGTTCAAGCATATTCAAGAAGAAAGACGGGAAATACATCATTCTTTCCGCGACGTTTGTCTGCGAGAAGGGAGAAAAGAAAAAAATCAACGCCTCAATTGCCGAAAAAATAAAACATCGAGAAGCGCGTCATCCACTCGATTACCCGAACATCGGAAGCATATTCAAGAATGTCCCATGGAGCGACTTGTCAAAGAAATATCAAGAAGAATTTGCGCACTTGAAAAAAACCGATCCATTTTCCGTGCTCCCGACTCCGGTTCTGATAGAGCAAGCAGGATTGAAAGGGGTAAGTTGCGGTGGAGCAATGATCTCTCCGAAGCACGGGAATTTTATTGTGAATGTTTGCGATGCAAAGGCCTCCGACGTCCACGCGCTCATCGCACTTGCGAAGGGAGAGGTAAAGCGAAAATATAAAATTGATCTCGAGCCAGAGGTTATTTTAGTTTAGCAAAAATAAAACCCTCGATTTTTGGTCGGGGTTATCGAACGTCCTTATTGTTTCCAATTCCAATCATAATGTCGCCTTGCCTCAACAGCGCCTGGTTCAATTTTGACAAGGCCCTTTCCGCTTTTTCGCCCGCCTCAATTATCGCGCGAATCATTCCAGCTGCCGCAAGGCAGAAAATGCAGGAAAAGAGAGAGACTCCAATTTCCGTCCAGCTCGCCTTCCCTTCAAAAGCATGAATGGCGAAAGCCACAGCAATCGCTGCCAGAAAAAATGCGATTATCTTTGCGCTCACTGAGGCTTCTCCTTTTGGTTGGTGCTAGATGCAACATATGATTTTTAGAAGACTTTGTCAAGCTCTTGTGTTGGATGGATGCCTGGTATGGTTAGTCGAATTACGGGTCTTTGGGAGAGGAATATCTTTGCGGAATGATTTTAGATCTGAAATGTTTTTTTGTGCTCACGTCCAAGAAAGGCTTTTCTAGTAGAGAAGCTCTCGAAGATGTCAAAGGTTTGATATCCGCGCCGAAGAATCTTCTCTGCACATCAGAGCGAGAGATGTATTTTCGCCCGAAGCCTTCGGAGAGTCGAAAAGCGTGGTGTTTTCGAAGAAAACTTTTCGACTCGAGAAGCAGATGCGCATTTCTCGCAGGAAGAAATGCGACATCGGTTTGGGCAAAAACACATCTCGAACGAAGTTATCCACAGCCTTATCAAAAATCAAAAAATAAAGTTGCTATACTGTAAGTGAAGTTAAATATGTGGCGCAGCGACGAAAGAAAGATGATGCTGTGTCCACGAATTGGGGTGGTCGGCAACCCAATTACAAAAAACTAAATAGTAAAACAATGGCAAAGAAAAAGGCATCTAAGAAGAAAGTAGCAAAGAGAAAGCCAGCGAAGAAGCGCGCACGCGCATAAGCGCTCGAAACCGCCTCGGTCTTGACTGGGGCGGTTTTTTGTTTCAGAAATTTTTGTTTTTTCAGACAAAACAGGGATGGGTTATGTGTTGCATGTCTTTTGCCAAGAGAGGTCCTTGTCTATATAATAGAGGCATGAATCTAGATATTTCGGGGAAGGGAATCGAACTTACTCCAAGTATCAAAATCTTTATAGAGGAAAAGCTTGGCGGGATAGCGAAGTTTATTCAAAAGTTTGACGAAGAAGGGGCGGCAGAACTTCGCGTACTTATCGGCAGAAGCACGGCGCACCATCATAAGGGCGAAGTCTATTTTGCTTCAGCCAATCTTCAAATTCCAGGAAAAGAGCTTCGCGCGGAAGACTTGGATGCCGATGTTCGCGTGGCGATCGACGGTGTCCGAAGAAAGCTTTTGTCCGAAATCGAGACATACAAAGGACACCTTAATAAGTTTTAGTTTATGCTGGGCTTTCTCAAGAACCTGGTAAGCCGAAGATCGCTCGGCGCGTTTCGCTCTGTCGTTTCCGAGATTAACGAGCGAGAGCCGAGCGTGAGCAAATTATCAAGCGAAGAACTTCGCGAGAGAAGTCTCGCGCTTCGGGAAGCGGTTCGCAAGGGAGAGTCTTTAGAAAATATTCTTCCCGATGCTTTCTCGCTTGTGCGCGAAGCTTCACGACGAACCCTTGGACAGAGACAGTATGATGTGCAGCTGATCGGCGGATTGGTTCTTCACAAGGGAGCGGTTGCAGAAATGTCGACCGGAGAAGGAAAGACGCTTGCTGCCGTCGCGCCTGCGTATCTGAACGCGCTTCAAGGAGAAGGAGTGCACGTAGTGACCGTAAACGAATATCTTGCAAGACGCGATGCCGTATGGATGGGACAGGTTTATAGAGCACTTGGACTCTCTGTGGCGTGTTTGGTGCCAAATGCCGCTCTGCTTTATGATCCAACTTGGAAAATTCCCGAAGCAGGAGATCAGCTAATAGACAAAGAGAGGGACACTACCGGGAGCTTTCTCGTGCAACATGAGTACTTACGCCCGGTAAATCGGAGAGAAGCATATTTGGCGGATATTACCTATGGGACGAACCACGAATTTGGCTTCGATTACCTTCGTGACAATTTGGCATACGACATCTCTCAAAAAGCCCAAAGAGGGCATCATTTTGCAATAATAGACGAAGTTGACTCCATCTTAATAGACGAAGCGCGCACTCCGCTTATCATTTCCGCGCCTGACGTGGAATCAAGCGAGCTTTACAAGACTTTCACGAGGGTTGTCTCTGGACTCCAAAAAGATGACGATTTTGCAGTCGACGAAAAATTGCGCACTGTTTTAATCACTCCTCAGGGCATCGAAAAGGTGGAGAAGATGCTAGGACTCAACAACCTGTATTCTCCCGAGAATCTTCGTCTCGTGCACTACCTTGAGGAAAGCTTAAAGGCGCGATCACTTTATCACAGGGACAAAGATTATGTTGTTCGCAACGGAGAAGTTTTGATTGTCGATGAGTTTACCGGCCGTCTGCTTCTGGGGAGACGATACAACGGAGGCTTGCATCAAGCGATTGAAGCGAAGGAGGGTGTGCGTGTACAAGAAGAGTCAAGAACATACGGAAAGATTTCCATCCAGAACTACTTCCGAATGTACAAGAAAGTTTCCGGTATGACCGGTACTGCGCAAACATCTGCCGAGGAATTCCATAAAACATATAAGCTCGAAGTTTTTTCAATTCCAACGAATCGTGCAATGCAGCGGGCTGATTCATCCGATATTATCTATAAAACCGCAGAAGCGAGATGGAACGCGGTTGTGAGTGAGGTTCGTGAGAAAAATAGAAACGGCCAGCCGGTACTTTTGGGAACGACCTCGATAACAAAGAATGAGCTTTTATCCGAGCTTTTGTCCCGAGCGAACATCCCGCACAAAGTTTTGAACGCGAAGAAAAACGAAGAGGAAGGTGCAACGATTGCCCAGGCTGGGAGAGTTGGTGCGGTTACGGTCGCGACGAATATGGCCGGGCGCGGCGTCGACATTATTCTCGGAGGAAACCCGCCGGATTCGGAAGAGGCGAGGAAGGTGAGAGAGCTCGGCGGACTCCATGTGATTGGGACCGAGCGGCACGAGGCAAGGAGAATAGACAATCAGCTCCGCGGACGTTCTGGGCGTCAGGGCGATCCGGGATCATCACAGTTCTTCCTTTCACTTGAGGACGACCTCCTGCGAATTTTCGGCGGCGATCGCATCAAGGGACTCATGGAAACGCTTTCGATTCCAGACAACGAGCCGATCCAGGTTGGTATGGTTGCTCGAGCTGTCGCACAAGCACAGGCTAAAGTTGAGGGGTCGAATTTTGATCTCAGGAAGCACCTTCTTGAATATGACGATGTGTTGAATAAACAGCGAATACGCGTCTATGGACGCAGGGACGATGTCCTCGCGAGTATCGCTAAAAACGAGCTTGCAAACATAATTTTCGAGGCTACGAAAAAACATCTTGACCGGCTCCTTGCGGCAGAAGCTACGGGAGATGTCTATGCCGATCCTGGATCGAGAAACGCCGAGCTTAAAAAAGTCTGCGAAGCTGCCCGACTCGCGACGGAAATTACTCCTTTTCCGCAAGACGCGAGTATTGAAGCCATTGAGTCGATGCTTATCAAGCGAAGCACCGAAGCTTCAATGGCTCCGGGGACATTACCAAGACTTCTTACCATGATTGATCTTCTCTGGATGAACCATCTCGAAGACTTGGAGGCCCTGAATGAATCGGTTGGTCTTCGTGCCTACGGACAGCGGGATCCGCTTGTTGAATATCGCGAAGAAGCGCATCACTTGTTCGAAGGATTTTGGGTCAACTGGAATGAATGGGTTTTTACGAATATCTTCAAGCTTGCCGACGCAGCCATTCAAGAGGCATCGGCTGGCGTTGTGCATATCCAAAATTCACAGTCCACTCCGCTGTCAGGGGAAAAAGTAGGCAGGAATGATCCGTGTCCATGCGGAGCGAAAAGGGCAGACGGTCACCCGATAAAGTACAAACATTGTCATGGGAAATAGAAAAGCATGAATAATGACGACAAAATCAAAGGGATAATATTTGATCTAGGCGGTGTTCTTGTGGAGGCATTCGGTAAAGAGTTTTTGGCTTATGCGGGTCAAAAATTAGGCGTGCCAGTAGAAAAACTTGGAGAAGCAGTTCAGAAAGAAGAGCCATCGCTACAAAGAGGCGAGATAACAGCTACTCAGTTTTGGCGGGATGTTTGTAAGGGATTAAGTATAGATTGTCCAAGCGAGGAAATACTGCAAACGCTCTGGGTGAGGCCATACAAAGAGTGTGCGAACATCAAAAAGGATACGCTGGAGTTGGTAAAAAGATTGAGAGGAAAATATAAGCTGGCGATATTGTCGAATACGATAGAAGAGCACAATGAGGTTAATAAGCAGAGAGGACTGTTCGAAAATTTTGACACCGTGTTGCTTTCTAATGAAATCGGAATGAGAAAACCAGAAAAAGAATTTTTTGATGCCGCTGCGAAGAAGTTAAACTTATCTTTCGACGAGCTGCTATTTGTGGATGACGAGATGCGATGGGTGGAAGCGGCACGAAATCATGGTCTTGAAGCAATACTATTTGAATCAGCCGAACAGCTAGAAAAAGAATTTGAGAAATTAGGAATCCGTGTTGGCTAGGTAGTAAAAACAAAGATGTCACGGAGCTTAAAAACATGAAAACGTATGTTATCGCGACCGCAATAATTCGAGATAAAGACAGATTTCTGATAGCCAAACGGGCAGCGACAAAGGAGTTCGCACCAAATCAATGGGAATTTATTTCCGGATTTGTTGATGCCCCGGGAAGTGCAGAGGAGACTATCTTGCGGGAGCTAAAAGAAGAGCTTGGTGTTTTGGGGAGAATTATGGATACGGCCAGTCCATTTGAGCTGGTTGATGAGGAGGGGAGGTGGGTGGTTTTGCCGTTCCTGGTTGAGCTTGAAGGCGAAGACATTCGGGTGAATCCTGAAGACCACGAAGAGATAAAATGGGTTGCCGTTGACGAGCTTGATCAGTATCCCGATCTCCTGCCATTTTTGAAAAACGCGGAGATTCAAGGATTTCTTCTGAAAGCAAAAACAACTAACTATGGAAAATAAAAGTAATTCTTAAAAATGGAAGAAATCGAAGTTAAATTTTTAAATATTAATGTTTCTGAAGTCGAGAAGAAGCTTGTCGATGTCGGGGCGGTAAAGAAAGGTGAATATTTCCAGCGTTGGAAAGCCTTTGATTATCCCGACTGGCGCCTTGATAAGCGAGGCGCGTGGCTTCGGCTTCGAGATGAAGGAAACGGCACGGTCACCCTTACCCTGAAGCAGAGACTGGGCGTCATAAGCGATGATGGTTTGGTGAACGATGATGGTATGGAAGAAGTAGAAGTTCGAGTGGACAGTTTTGAGAATTCCGCAGAGCTACTCTTGAAGATTGGTTTTATTGAGAAGCATTATGCAGAAAAGAAGAGAATTTGCTGGGAGAAAGAAGCTGTTGAGTTCGATATCGATACCTACCCAGAGCTTGAGCCATACTTGGAGATCGAGGCTTCGTCGTGGGAGAAAATCGACGAGGCAATCTCTTGGCTCGGACTCAACGGGGATGACAGGAAGATCTTTTCAGCGAATCAAGTATACGCACTAAAAGGAATCGAGGTTTCCGATCATACGCGGATTGCGTTCGACGGTTTGGTCAAAAGATAGAAGTTTTGCGGAAAGAGACCACCGAAGATGACGCGGTATTATAAACCGATGAAAATAGTGACCAATAAAAGAAAACGAGTCGTGGCCATAAGCGGTGGTTTTGACCCGATCCACATCGGCCACGTGCGGCTTATCCAAGAGGCAGCGCGTTTGGGCGATGAATTGGTGGTTATAATAAATAACGACCACTGGCTTCGAAAGAAAAAAGGTTTCGTTTTTATGTCGGAGAAGGAGCGGAAAGAGGTGATCGAAGCCATAAACGGAGTTGCTCGAGCTGTTCTTACGAAGCACCCGAAAAACCCGAGCGATATGAGCGTTCAAAAAGAGCTTGCTCGGATAAAACCGCATATTTTTGCAAACGGTGGGGACAGAACATCACACAACACACCAGAAGTTCGTGTGTGCCGAAAAATAGGATGCGAAATGGTTTTTCGCGTGGGGCGCGGCGGGAAGATACAGTCAAGCTCATGGCTTGTTGCAGCAGCGGTTCCGAGCGCACCGTGCTATTGCAAGAATGGGAAGAAATTTAAA
>JBBTUL010000009.1:0-10642 GCA_038063755.1 Patescibacteria group bacterium | reverse complement strand
CATGAGTCCGGCGCTTTTCCGAGATGCAATTTCCTTAAAAAAGAACGGGGGGGAGGATGCTCTCGACGAAAGAAAGAGGGAGAGAATTCTTCACACCTTTTCCCTTTATGAGGCGGCTCTTGAGCGAAACAACGCCTTTGATTTCGACGACCTCATCGAAAAAACAACGCTTCTTCTTCGTTCCGACGAAAACCTTCGGAAGAAATACCTTGAGCGATTTTCTCATGTTTTTGTTGATGAGTATCAAGACCTAAACCGCTCGCAACACGAACTCATACGCCTTCTTGTCGGAGAGCACACCTCGCTTACGGCAGTAGGGGACGCTGAGCAAACTATTTACGGGTGGCGCGGATCGGACATTCGTATCTTTTTTTCGTTTCCATCCGAGTGGAAAAAGTCTCACCTTACTGCGCTCGATCAAAATTACCGTTCGACGAAAAACATACTTGAAGCGGCGGGTTCGGTTATTACGGAAAACGAATATGAAAGCGACATTCCTCGCGCGATCAATCTCTCAACCGATCGCGGCGAGGGAGAACGAATACAGATTTATGCGGCTGAAGACGAAGAAGACGAGGCTGTCTGGGTGGCCTCTCGTGCCCTAGGGAACAAAGAAGAGAGTATCGCCGTACTCTATCGAACGAACGCTCAATCGCGCCCAATTGAGGCAGCGCTTATTGCATACAACATTCCATACCATATTTATGGGGGAATTAAATTTTACGAACGACGCGAGATAAAAGATATTCTCGCCGGGCTGCGTCTTGCAGTAAATCCGCACGATGAAATAAGTCGGGAGCGCCTTGAAAAGGCTCTTACGAAACGAAGGGCGAAGGTTCTTTTTGAAAAACTCCCGCTCCTTGCGGAAAAAGCGCCAAAAGAGGCGGTGGAGTCCTTTGTTCGGGATGCTGAGTATCTTCCTTATATAGAGGAACATCTTACCAATCCATCCGACCGCCTCGAAAACGTTGAGGAGCTTATCCGTTTCGCATCTGAATTCACTTCGCTTTCCGTGTTCCTTGAACGAATAACGCTGCTTCAGTCAACCGACACAAAAGAGGAACGGGGAAGCGCGCACATTCGCCATCCGGTACAACTCATGACCATGCACATGGCAAAGGGCTTGGAGTTCGATTGCGTATTTGTTTTGGGAGTAAACGAAGGATTCATTCCGCACGTCCGATCGACCAAGAGCCTTGGTGCGATCCAAGAAGAACGGCGACTCCTCTATGTTGCGATGACAAGAGCTCGAAAAAACCTTTCGCTCTCTTTTTATGGTATCCCTTCTCGATTTCTTAGTCCTTTGCGCAGCGAAAATATTACATGGATTGGAATAAAAAACAGCTACGAGGCATACGCTGACGAAGAAAACTATATTACGCTCGATTAATCCCTATGCGGCAGAAACTCGGACAACATTTCCTTCACAACCAAAAAGCAATTGAGCTTCTCGTCTCTTCGCTCGATGTCCAGCCGGGCGATATCGTGCTTGAGATAGGCCCGGGCCTTGGAGCCCTCACCGCCCCCCTTACAAAAGAGTGCCTTGAAAAAAATGCGCGCCTTGTTGCGGTTGAAAAAGATCCGTCGCTCGTGGAAAAACTACGAGGGGAAAGCTCTGGCTCTCTTGAAGTTATCCTCGGAGACATACGAAAACTGCTTGCTCCAGTCGCCGCTTCGTTCGAAAAATCTTCGTATAAGATTATTGGAAACATTCCCTACTATCTTACCGGTCGGCTATTTACCCTTATAAGCGCGCTTCCGCACAAACCATCCCGCATTATTCTTACCGTTCAAGAAGAGGTCGCCGATCGCATCCTTGCCGTCCCGCCTCGCATGAATCGCCTTGCTGCGGCGATACAAATTTGGGCTTCTCCAGAAGTCCTTCTCCGTCTCTCTCCAGAAGATTTTTCTCCGCCTCCAGAGGTGCGTTCGGCCGTCTTGCTTCTCAAAACCAAGGACGATGCCCCGAGCGGGAAGGCTCTTCGGGAATATTATGCTTTTATGAGGGGGGTTTTTGCGCAGCCGCGGAAAACAATCGAAAATAATGTTTCGTCGTTTGCGAAGCTGCCGCGCGACCTCGTCCGCGCGATACTTCGAAAAAGCTCCGTTGATTTTTCCGCCCGCCCGCAGAGCTTGTCTGTCGAAAGCATTTGTCTCGCCGCCGAGGCATTCGTAAATGTTCGCAGCAAGTCATATAATAAAGAAAAATGATTTTGTTCCGCCGCTTTTTATCCTCATTTACCCTTTTCCTGCTCTTGACCGCGCTTCCCGCTTCCGCTCTCGGTGCTGCCCCTCTCTCGCGAGAAGAGGTCGAAAGGCTGAAAAACGGTCCGGATCTTTTCTATGGAATAGAGAGTGAAAATGTTTCTTTGCTTCAGAGGTTTTTGTCCGAGAAAACAGATCAAGACCCACTTCTATACCCCGAAAAGAAAATCACCGGATACTTCGGGCCGCTTACAAAAAATGCCGTAGTCCGGCTTCAAACTAAATATCAGGTCTCTCCGCGATCGGGATATTTTGGTCCGCGCACAAAAAAAGCAATTCTTTTTTCTGTGGCCCAGCAGAAAAATCCTCTCCCAACAATGACATCTGCGCCAACACCTCAAGAGAAAATTTTTCCGCTCATTCCTCAGAATAAGATCTCTGTGAAATCGGGACGTGGAGAAAAAATCGACTACGCTTCTTCGTTTTTGGAAAATGCAAAAAATATTGCCTTCACCGAAGCGGAACTCCTGACCATTACGAATGCCTATGGAAAGATTTTAACAATTCCCGAGATCCTTGCTCGGCTAAAAACAAGCCTCCGAGACAAAAACGAAGTCGCCGCGAAAAGCGACAAGGCATCTCTTTTGGCATGGGGAGCATATCTGAATCGAAGCATTGAGACGCTTCTTTCGACGCCAGTCTTCGAGAATCTTGCTCCAGATCACCGGTTTGTACTCTCCTGGATGCAATACAACAAAGACCTTGCGCTTCGCATCGGGAATGAAAAAACAATTCTAGAAGCTTCCGTCGCCTCCGCCATAACCGAACACCGCTCTTTTTATGATGCCAACAAAGATGCAATCAACAAAAATCTTCGCCTCGTAAGCGCTCCGAAAGACAAGTCCTGGGAAAAATACTTCTCTGGACTCGTTTCGTATCTTTTCGCCCCTGCCGTGTACGGAGCAGAGGGTATTCCGTTTGGAGGAATCATAAGCATCGACGACACCTGTCTTACGGGAATGCTTTTGAACGTCTCGCAGCCGGCAGCCGGGGTTTTTTTCCTCTACTGGTACGTCTACGCCGCAAATCCATACCCCTATGGGCTCGTGACTGATGGGAATTGGATCTTAGGGAACGCGTTCCCCGGACCTGGAATTTGCACTCACAGCCTATATGACTATTACTGGGCCGGAGAAGGGATGATCGAATACTTTGGAACAGCCAATCAGTAACATTCGCCCGTTTTCCTCGCCGTAACGAAGTGCTACAATATAAATATGGATTTTTATATCCTCCGACGGATAATTCTTGCCGCGTCGAGCTGCCACGCCCAAAAATGAACGGTTCTTTTTTTCGAAGATTCGTTGTCTCGTTTCTTGTTTTTTCCGTCCTCTCGGGATCAAGCGCTCTTGTTGTTTCCTCTTTCTTTTCGGATTCGCCGGAAGACAGAAGTCTTGTCGCAATAGAGTCGGCACAAAGGGCAGAAAGCCAAAATGCCTTCCGCCTAGAGAGCTCTTCTCCGAGCTTCACGCAAAGCTTCGCGGAATCACTCGCAAGGGCGCTTATTGAGGAAAATCCTGAAGGACCGCAGATGTCGGAAGGGAAGCTCTCTCTTGCCGCGCCAGACATGAACCGCCTCCTCGACCAGTACATAAAGGAGCGTGCCGGCGGCACCCCTCTTTCGTTTTCTCCTTCCTCTTCTCGAGAAAAAATAAAAACCGTAAAGGAGTTCACCGCCCAATCGGCATACGATTATTTCCTGTCGGTGAAGTCGGTTTATGGCGAAATTTCCGAAAGCAAGCGGGTTGAAAACCTTCTCTCGCGCGACGGCACCGAAGAGGCCATTCTTGCAGCTCTCGTTTTCCTGGGAGAAACAAAAGACGATCTCTACCGAACAGAAGTTCCCGAACCTCTCGTTGGCTATCACGCTTCAATACTTGATCTTCTTGAAACTGAACATGCGTATACGCTCGCCCTTCTCGAAGATCCGCTGCGAGCAGTCGCTCTTGAAAAGACTTTTCGAGACACCGTTCAAAAGAACATCCGTGCACTCGAGAAAGAAACGTCCGCAGCAAGCGAAAAAATTTCTCTTCTTGTTTCTGCTTCGTCGAAAAATCGCGCTCTCTCTCGACTCCTCGACGAAGTTTTTTCTATTGAAAAAGCATCCGCCGCGATTTTCGTTCCGGTTCTTGACTCGCTGAATCTGAAAGCAAACACCACGACCGCGACGATAAACACAAAAAGCCTTATACAAAAAATCTACGAATGGCTTATTAAGGTTGCTAAGGAGTGGCTTAAAAATCGCCTCATGAAAGAACTCACCAACATGATGGTCTCTTGGGCGACGGGGGGGGAATACAAGCTTGGCCAGTCGTTTAAAACAAGTCAGAATTTTATTACAAACTGGAAATCGTATCTTTTGGAAACATTTAACCAAGCGGCGGGAGATTTTATAAACAAGCTTTCACCCGAGCTCTGCCAAGGGAACATCGGCGACCTTGTTACGCTTGACCTTAAAACCACATACTACGGCGACAAACGCCCTCCAGTCGTCTGTACGCTTACGCAAGTAGTTACAAATCTTGAAAACTTCGCTCAAGATTTTCGTGCGGGCGGATGGTTGGGGTACAACCAGACGTATCTTCCGGCAGGAAACTACTACGGAAGCCTTTGGTTCGGAAGCCAGTTTGCCGAAAGGGTCGCGCAAAGAAAAGAAGACGCGAAAAGATCGGAGGCTGAAGCGGGTGCGGGATACAAAGGAAAGAAAAAGCTAAAATGTGCTGATGGAACAGCCGTGGATAATGAGGGGTTGTGTGGAAATGACGAACCGGCCATTGAAGAAACGACCGTTCCGCCTGCAACGCTCAAGGACACCGTTTCATCCGCACTTGAAGCTCCAATTCATCGCCTCGCAAATGCAGACACATGGGAAGCTCTTGTTGCTTATCTTCTAGACACGCTTACTGCAAAACTTATTGCGAGCGGAGACGAAGGCTTCTCTGGTAATAATTATCTAAGTGCTACGGCGGCCGATCCGGCGAAGATCTGTGCCGCAAGCTATACGGCCGGCACCCAGCAATATAACGACTGTCTCTTAAACACTACAAACCCTCCAATTCAAACCGACGAGATTCCTCCGGACGAACTTCCGATCGAAGACCCGGAAACCGGATGCAAGGCTCCTTCGTGGACCAACTCGACCGGAGGCGAGCCCGGAGACGTTGTTAACATCTCACGAGCAGAACCGTTTACTCCAGAACCGGACTCGAGCTTCCTCGAAGTCAAAATCCCAATGGCATCTGATAAAAATTACGTGCGGGCGCAGGTGGACGTTGACGTAACGATCGGTCCACGCGATTCGGCCAAGCCCGAAGGACTACACAACATTTTCTGGATGCAACGAGGGGAAGATGCTGATCGCTTCATCTGGAACAAGAACGTTCTCGGGTATTTGAATCTCCGATGGAGAGACGACGGAAGCCACATGCGGTTCGGAAACAGTCTGAACTGGGACGTGGGGGAGGAATGCGGAACGATAAATTCGAAAAATGATTCTTTCGACGCCGATGCGGTTTTCAAAGAAGGAGAGACGTATCACTTCCGAATGGTCTACGATGTCCTCGACGGAGAAACAGGAGCGATTAGGGTTGTCGCAACGAACCAGGGAGGTGGCGTGGTTGCTTCGATAAATTACGACCGCACGGCAAACGTAATTCAAAGCGACCGCCCGACACCCAAGAGCGGAAGAAACCCGTCTGGTTTCTTTGTCCACTTCGGCGACGGGAACGATGATCCAGAACTCGAAGAAGCATTCACGTATGGATGGAAGTACGAAAATATCCGCATCCAAATGACTCCGGGAAATGGGCGCCCCGCGGGAACGTCGAGGAGTAATTTGCCGGAGGAAGAAGTTTTTGCGGTTCTCCCTGAAAAGCAGTTCTC
The DNA here is from genome assembly GCA_038063755.1 of Patescibacteria group bacterium. Lineage (GTDB taxonomy): Bacteria > Patescibacteriota > Minisyncoccia > UBA6257 > 2-01-FULL-56-20 > JBBTUL01. Next base: position 4,495 of record JBBTUL010000009.1, on the reverse strand, counting down.
TTTTGTAAGAGGAAATGATCGATCAGGCAAGCCAACAGAAACAACATGAGCACCCTTTCTTTAAAAAATAGGTCGGGGATCGCTTTTATTGCTCTTGTGTTTCTTACGGGCGCCCTCATCTTCTTTTCTCTTTCGCACGCGGCGCTCGGCGCAGAAGAAGCAGCGAGCACAGCCAAAAACGCCGGGAATGATACGGTAAATCTTCTTTCGTGCTCTCTTGAGAGCGGGTCGCTCTTCACCTGTCTTGTCTCCGGAACAGCTTGGCTTTTAAACGCTTTCGTCGGGTTTTTGATATCTCTTGCGGCATGGCTTGTGACCATTATGCTGCAATTCAACAGCACCATCCTAAACTCTCCCGCAGTTCGCGCGGGCTTTTCGGCGACCATTTCTCTTGCAAATCTCGGGTTCGTCCTTGCGGTTATCGTGATTGCGATTGCGACCATTCTTCGCCAGCAAACCTATGGCGTAAAACAGCTTTTGTGGAAGGTGGTTGTCATGGCGATCGTTGTAAACTTCGGCCTTATTTTTGCGGGCGCCCTCATCTCGTTCTCCGATGGGCTCACCGCATACTTTATAAAGGCGTCTGCCCAAGAGGGAAGCGAGCCGAGTTTCGGAAATTTCGTCACAAATCTTACCACCGCCTTTCAGCCGCAAGCTCTCACCTCGCAAACCCCCGCAACAAGTGCCAGTGATTTTTCTGCAAAACTAAGCAAGGGCGTTTTGCGCGGCCTCCTGCAGGGCGCTCTTGGCCCTCTTGGAGTTTTGCAAGCACCTTTCTTTTCCGGAAGCGCGGCAAGCGATCCGAACATATTCATGCAGTCAATACTCTCGGCTCTTTTCTCCGTCGTTTTCAGTCTTATTATTCTTTTCATTTTTATCACGCTTGCCGTCATGCTCGCGGTCCGATACACCTACATCACCATTCTTCTCATCCTCCTGCCTCTCGCCTGGATGTCGTGGGTTTTCCCGCCTCTTCGAAAACACTGGAGCGAGTGGTGGCAGAAATTTGTTCAGTGGGTCTTTTTCCCGCCAGTGGTCGTTTTCTTTCTATATCTCGCCCTCTTTATTTCCTTCAACCAAAAAAACTACGTTGACGAAAACATTGCCGGATCCGGAGCGAAAGATCAGACCATTGGACTCCTCGGCGCACTAGGAAGATCTGGCCCTGATCTTTTGAATGCCATGCTTGGCATGAACGTTGTCCTTGCGCTTGCGATCGGAGGAATTTTTGCCGCAAACAAGATGGGCATCGAGCTTGCTGGTGCGAGCATGAAGGTCGGGGGGGAGCTCAAAAACTGGGCGATTGGAGCAACGGGCCGCGCGGCGGGCAGAAGAGCCGGGCGGGCTTATGAGGCAAGCGGTCTTCAAAAGAGGGTTGACCAAATGGCAGGAAGTAAAAACTTTGTAACCGCCGGCCTCGGTCGCGTGCTTCAGCGTCAAGCGGGAAAGGTAAGGAAAGCAAGCGAAAAAGATTTTACGTCCATATTTGAAAACCAGTCTCCAACCGAAATCGCTGCAGCACTTAAAGGAGTCTTTTCTCCCTTCGAAGACGACAATGTTCGATTCCAGGCTAAGGCTATTGAGCGCCTAAGAAAAGAAGGTGCTCTTTCTCTCGTTATGGGAGAGGGCGCCATCGGCGGACAGTCGATTGAGGCGTGGCAAATGAAAAACAACTCCCGTCTCGTGGAAAATTTCGGCGGTTTCTCTTCAATGCGCGCTCTTGATGTTGCCATTGGGGGTGATAAGGGGGTGAACGATGCAAGAATGAAATACGCCGCGGCAGAAAAATCCGGAAACGAGACGGAGATGGTAAGGTCTTTTGACGCGCTTGAAAATTCGATAAAAGCATTTGTTAAAACCATGAGCAAGGAGGAGGCATCAAACATGGGAAAGACCGTAAGCGAAACGCTCAAAAAGGAGGGGGTTGTGTTCCGCGAGCTTTTCGCAAAAACAGTTATGGACTCGCCCCTCTCTGCGTCCATGCTTTCCAAAATGAAAGGCGGCGACCCGGAGGCTCTTATTTTCTCGCCGTATCGAGGAGAAATTTCGCGTCGCGAAGCGGAATTTAAAAAGAAGCAGGATGGTCTTTTTGGAGCAGGAAGCGATCTTGCGGCTATTGAAAGCGAAAACATAAAAAGAAAGGAGCAGTTGGCCGGCATGCCGCCTGGAGCAGACCGTGATCAGGTGGCGCGCGCCGTTGATGACGTGGAAAAGAAACTCGGCTCCATAGTGGGCGAAAAGGAGAAAATTGAAGCTTCGAAGGTTAGGCTCGACAGAATGGTCACTCAAAACGTCTACTCCGAAGGATATTCGGCTCCTCAGCAGGTATCTTCGTCGGCCCCGCCTCCTCCAGGAGGAAAGAAATAATCGAACATGCTCTCCGTTCCACCAACCCAAGCATTTGAAAGATGGGATACGCTCCCGGACGAACTGAAGGAGTTTATATACTCCGAAGAGCTTCTGTCGCTCTTGGACGAGATCGGAAAGAAAAAAAGTCTTTCGCGTGAAGCGTTAAATGGACTGCGCCGCTTCGTCGGATATGTTCTTTTTGGCTTCCTCCATCCCGACGATCTTTCAAGAGAATTAGGAGGACTCTCGGGAGTCTCTCCGCTTCTTGCAAGCGAAATATCTTCCGAACTAAACACGAAAGCTTTTTTACAACACAAAGAAGCTCTCGCGAAGGCCTACTCTCCCGAAGAGGTTGGTCTGCCAAAAGCAGCCAACCTCGCCGGAGGACCCGTTGTCCTTGACCTCCTCGGCCAAGAACCTCCTCAAGAAACACAGACACCGGAAATTCCTCCGGCAAACGCTCCAAAAAGGATTGAGGAAGTAGCCGCTCCTGCCGCTCCCGTTCCAGCCCCTCTTTCTAAAGAACCGGAACAGGCACCGAAAGAGGCTCCTGCTCCTTTTATTCTTCGAGAGGAAAAAGTCCCTGTTCCAACGAAGGGCGGGTCTGATTTTCGCCTTCGCATAGATGAAAAGCTTTTTTCAAGAAATCGACCGGAGACGGCTGCTTCTGAAATGCCCCCCGATGCCCCTCAAAAGCCAGCCCGGCTTGAGCTTGGGGTGCTTCCGCAAAAAGAATCCGTCCCAGAGGAGATGAAGAGAATAACTCCGCAGGAAGAGAGGCCTCGCGTTGTGCATTATGCGGAGTTTCGCACTCCGATAAGTCCTTTTGCCCCGCGTGCGGAAGAAAAACCCCTCTCGGAGCCACGGGAGTCGACTCCTCCAAAGACGAAAGAGGCTCTGGGTCTTTTCCGAGAAAAAATACCTACCGGATCTCTTCCGCGACAAGAGGGGATTGAAACGAAAGCAGCTCCTCCTCTGCCACAAAAGGCACCGGAAACTCCAACACCCGCCCCTCCGACAAGTATAAAAAGCGACGAAATGATTGATCTCGGCTCGCTTATTAAATGAGGTTCCGCGAGCACATCTTGATGTCTGCCTTTTTCCCTGAAACTTCAAGGGGTTACCCGCAACACGGAATCTCACACTAAAAACCCTGTCGCTCACAAACAAACCCACCACCGGCTTTCTCGTGCGTGGATAAGTGGTTAATCTTTGGTATAGTCTTATGGGAGCGCTTTTTCCTTTTTAAAACCTATGCAATTTCGTGTTCCTCAGTTTTTAGAAACAGAAGACAAGATAGTAGGCCCTCTTACCCTGCGCCAGTTTTTATATATCGGCGCTGCTTTTGTGGTGATTTCTATTCTTTATGCGCTTGTTGCAATGTGGCTCTGGGCGATAATTTCTCTTTTTATCGTCATCCTTGCCGGAGCGCTCGCCTTCGGAAAAGTAAACGGGCAGCCAATGAGCAAAATCATTCTTGCTGGCGCGCGTTTTTATTGGAAACCGCAAACATATGTCTGGCAGGAGCCGGGACAAGAAATCAGTGCGGCTACCAAGTCGCGAGGAAGTAGTTTTTCGCTGGAACGCATCATGGCCGGGCTCGCTCTCAAAACTGCCCGCCACTATGTAGAGACGGGGAGCCTCTCTGAAGAAGAACATCAAAACATCGTACAGCCCTCGAAAAAAGCAAAGGATGTTCTTGAGCGATATCAGGTGCTTCGCAAAATGACCGGCGAAAAACGCGCCGCGCGCCGGATCGACTACCGATAGCGTGATACAATAACACATATGGCAACCGACTTCGCGAATTCGCAAACCCTTGTAGAAATCGCCGACATCAGAAACAACACCGTCATCCTAAAAGACGGGACGCTCCGAAAGGTCCTTATAGTCGGAGGCGTTAATTTTTCACTCAAGTCCCAGCAGGAACAGGACCTTATAACCGGTGCTTATCAGAACTTTCTAAACAGCCTGGATTTTCCTTTTCAGACGATCATCCACTCCAGGAAAATAAACATTCAGAAATATCTCGACGACCTCGAAAAGCGGCGCGTAGAAGAACCCTCTCCTCTTCTTCAAAATCAAATTGCCGAGTATCGAGAGTTTGTGCACCAATTCATCCAGGAAAATGCGATTATGGAAAAAA
>JBBTUL010000008.1:0-83261 GCA_038063755.1 Patescibacteria group bacterium | reverse complement strand
TCGACATCCCCTTACTAGCAACCCGAAACGGATCTTTAAAATTAAAACTTGTCGGAATTTCAACTTGATATGTCCCTCCTTCAATGAGGGGAATAATAAGCGGATTCCCAAGAAGAACGTCGAGAAGATTTACTTCTCGTCGCACGGCAAGGTCGTCTCCTTCGCGCTCAAACTCCTGATGCGGTTTTACTCGTACGCGGATATAAAGATCTCCCGCAGGAGATTTGTGCTGACCGGCCTCCCCCATTCCTTTCACCTGGATAATTTGTCCGTCTTGTATTCCAGGAATGATCTCGACTGCGACTTTTCTCTCTCCTTTCACTCGACCTCCCCCCTTACAAGCCTCGCAAACCTTCTTCGGAAGCGTACCTGATCCGTGACAAGCATCGCACACCTTCACCTGCGCGAACGCCCCAAAAAACGTTTTCTTTTCTTCTTTTACCTCTCCACGTCCTCCACAGGAATCACAAGAGCTCGTTCCTGCCTTCGGGTCGCCTCCCTCGCCCTTGCAAGTTGAGCATGGAATAAACGTGTGCAGTGAAAACTCTTTTTTTGATCCTCGGAAAGCCTCCTCGAGCGTTATTTCTTCTTTGGTCTCGAGATCGGATCCGTGATGATACGTCCTTCTGGGCTTCCCTCCAAATCCTCCAAAAAAAGTTTCGAATATATCGTTAATATCACCGACTCCGCCGAATCCGTGTTCACCAAATCCCCCTCCAAACCCTCCGAAGTCGACATTCTCCCATCCATGGGGAACGCCACCGCGAAATCCTTGATCGGCGGTCCCAAAACGGTCATAACGTGAACGCTTCTCCTTGTCGGAGAGCACTTGATATGCTTCGTTTATCTCCTTAAATTTTTCTTCGTTTCCGCCTGCTTTGTCGGGGTGGTGCTGATGCGCTAGCTTCCGATATGCCTTCTTTATCTCTTCCTCTGTTGCGCTCTTCGTCACGCCCAAGGCTTTATAGTAGTCCTTCATAAACTTGATTGTTCGAGATTTATACCTCGTCTATGAAAATTCCACAACCTCTCTTGTCCGCGACTCTCCGGTGATATGAATAATATTAAACGCGGAGAGGAGTTCGTAGATGAGATATGCGATAAGAAGCGCGAACCAGGCGAAGAATATGCCGATGCTCCTTGCCGCAAGAAAAACCGCAGCCGCCCAAATAGCGATAAACGTCGGTCCGAGTTTTTCCTTCCACTTCTGAAGCAGGGAAATAATGTAAGTGTAGAGGGCTTCGCCCACCGACATTTGAGAAGAAAGTGGCACGCCAATAGTTTTTCCTGCTCCATCGAGAAGCTGTGACATGCTTCTTTCGATTACCTGATCTTGTAGGTCGGGTGAAAATGCGCTGAACAGTGGATTTTGGGAAAGTTGTGTTCGCGCGATGCCCCGCACGAGATCACCAAGCGTCGAGGAAAAGTTTATTCTGTCGTAAAGCGTATTCCCGACTTTTGCGATGCTGTCGTATGTGGATTCAAATTTATCCTGGGAAACAAATAACATCTCCGAAGTAAACGACGGCAAAGAAAGCAAAACTCCGGCAAGAGCTATGCCGGAAACGAGCTTCGTCATAACCGGTCTTGCAATTCGTATGAATTTAAATTCGATGATATTTGAAATTTCCGAACGTCCTCTTCCGCTCCCCCAGAGTAGGAAAAAGAACAATACGCCCAGTGCCGGCAAAACAAACTTCATCGGCTCTCCATAAAACCAGGAAACAAACGCAGTCGCTTGGAGCAGATGAACAAAAGCCCTTCGCTTCCATCCTTCGATGAGAAGTGTTCCGAAAAACGAGATCACTAAAAGCAAAAGCACCCCCCCCAGAAACGGCAAGAAAAATTGCCTATATCCGATAAACAACCTCAGAAGGTACCCCGAAAATAACGCCACAAGAACAGCCACGATATCGAGAGCAATTCCTTTGTAGTATCCGGGAGGGGCCGGTGGCCTGCTGCTGCCTACTTGATCAAGAAGATTTTGGTTCTGCGGACGCGGATGCAGAATCTCCATGAGGTTGTTCGCCATTATCCTTATTATAGAGGTTTTGACCGATCTTTTGAATTTCAGCGGAAAGATTAGCGACGGCAGCCTGAATCGCAGCGGCATCCGAACCTTCTTTCGCCTGTTTTACCGCTTCGATCTTTTCGGTAACTCCTTTCTTCACATCTTCCGGCACTTTATCCCCGGCGTCCGAAAGTGCCTTTTCGGCGGTATACGCAAGCGTCTCTGCCTGATTCTTCGCTTCGATAAGTTCCTTTTTCTTCGCGTCTTCTTCCGCGTGCTGCGCGGCTTCGTTTTTTAGCCTCTCAATTTCTTCTTTTGAAAGGGCAGTTGATGCCTCAATGCGGACCGACTGCGATTTATTGCTTGCCTTATCGACCGCCTTAACATGCAAGATACCGTTTGCATCAATATCAAAAGTAACTTCAACCTGCGGCATGCCACGAGGAGAGGGTGGAATCCCGTCAAGAATGAACCGTGCGAGCGTTTTGTTGTCTGCCGCAAGTGGGCGCTCTCCCTGAAGCACGTGCACCTCAACCGAGGTCTGGTTATCTGCTGCCGTCGAAAATATCTGCGCCTTTGCAGTTGGAACAGTCGTGTTCTTTTCTATCATCGGCGTTGCCACTCCTCCTAACGTTTCGATGCTTAAAGTGAGCGGTGTTACATCAAGAAGCAAAATATCTTTTACGTCTCCCTGAAGGATTCCCGCCTGGACTGCGGCTCCTACGGCAACCACTTCGTCAGGATTAATTCCCTTGTGGGGTTCTTTCCCAAAAAGATTCTTGACTGCTTCCTGAATCGCCGGCATACGGGTTTGTCCTCCAACCAGCACCACCTCGTCGATATCGGAAAGCTTGAACCCCGCACCCTTCGGCGCGGCGGCGGTAACGGCTGTTCGCGTAAGTTCAACTGAATGATCAACATACTCCTTAACCAGGCTTTCGAGTTTCGCGCGGGTAAGTTTCATTAAGAAATGCTTCGGCCCGGCTTCATCGGACGAAATGTACGGGATATTCACTTCTGTCTCTCCGGCGGTTGAAAGCTCATGCTTGGCCCGCTCGGCTGCCTCTTTAAGTCGCTGGAGCGCGAGAGGGTCTTTCGAAATATCAATCCCCTCTTGTTTCTTATATTCCTGCGCGAGATATTCCTGGATTTTTTTGTCGAAGTCATCGCCGCCAAGATGTGTGTCTCCTCCGGTTGATTTCACTTCGACCGTATCGTCTCCAACCTCAAGAACTGAGATGTCGAACGTACCTCCACCAAAATCATAGACTACGATTTTCTCATTTTTTTTCTTGCTCATGCCGTATGCGAGCGCAGCCGCTGTCGGCTCATTTAAAATTCTTTTTACCTTAAGTCCCGCAATTTCTCCCGCATTCTTTGTCGCCTGTCTCTGGGAATCATCAAAGTAGGCCGGCACAGTAATAACCGCTTCTTCTACTTTTTCCCCAAGCTTCGCCTCCGCATCAGCTTTGAGCTTCGAGAGGACGAATGCGGAAATGGCCTCGGGAGAAAACCACTCCTCGCCCATTTTCACCTCAACACCTCCATGCGGTGACTCTCGCATCTCGTACGGCATCCAGGATTTGTCTCGCTGCACTTCCGCATCGCTCCATTTTCTTCCGATAAGCCTCTTTACGGAAAAAATGGTGTTTTTCGGGTTGGTAATCGCTTGGCGCTTCGCGAGAAGCCCGACAAGGCGCTCGCCAGTCTTGTTTACGGCAGAAACAGAAGGTGTTGTGCGATTGCCTTCGCTGTTTTCTAAAATGCGCGGCTCACCGCCCTCCATGACCGCTACTGCGGAGTTGGTAGTACCTAGATCAATGCCAATTATTTTGCTCATATTTTGATTTTAGATTAGTTTATGTCGTTTTTTCTGTAGATACCGAGTCTATTCCTGAAATTGGGAGCGAGGCAGTAATAAAAAATTCCTTTTTTATTGCGGCCGAGCGAACCAGTTTTATCGAGCGAAGCGAAGATATAATTTTTGGCATGTTTTTATGTTTTATTTTTATACTCACCTACCCTTACTCACCGTGACTCGAGCCGGTCGGACGATTTTTTCATGAAGCCTGTATCCCGCCTCAATCTCTTCAACAATCGCACCTGTCGGAAGATCGGACTGAACTTCAGCAACAGCCTCTGACGTCGTTGGGTCGAACTCTTCTCCGGACTTCAGCGGAATCCGCTCAACTCCACGCTTTCGAAGCATATCTTCAACCTGCGCTCGTATCATATATACTCCTTTTTCAACAGCTCCTTGTTTCTCGAGCGCCCGAATACCAAGATCAAAACTATCAATAACCGTGATGCACTCTCGAATTAAGTCTTCTGCTCCATATTTCGCGACCTCCTGCAGCCGCGCCATCTCCTCTTTTCTGTAGTTTATAAAATCTGCTTTTGCCCTCTGCCACCCAGCGAGATACTCATCGCGCTGTTTTTCGCACTGCTCAAGTTTCTCGCGCAGATCCTTCGTTTCATCAACCCCTTCGAGGAGTTTTTCTTCTTCCTTCTTTTCTATATCGTCGCTCATGGTGATTTTATTTTTTTCTTGTTTTCTCGATGTCTGGTATCGCATACTCGTTCGAGCCCCCTTAACACTTCCGCTGCCTTCTCATAATCCATTCGCTTCGGCCCCATAAGAATAAGCATTATCTTCCTTCCTCCGATATCGTATCCTCCCGCGATAAGCGCAATATCATCGCTTTCGGTAATCGGACTCTTCTTCCCTACAAAAACTTGGGGTGGGCCTTTCGCTTTGATGATCCCTTCGATTCGATTAAGCCTTCTGTCTATCTCTTCAAAATCCTCGATCACTTGTTGCAATGACTCGCGAGAATCCCATGAAAGATTCTGAATGAGGTCGCTCAATCCTTCTTTGTGCACCGTCTTCTCGCTCAAATCTTCGGCAATAGCCGCGACCCCCAAAAGATCCGAAAATTCCCCAAGGAACTCACACCACGCTCCGGCGCGAAACGGCTCCGAGAGAGTATTTTTTGGCGCTCGCTCTCGAACTCCGCGATCAATCGTGCGGGAAGCAAAAAATTCGTATCCCTGATCGGTTGGAATCCTTCCTGCCGAGTGATATGGCTGCTCCAAAAAACCATCGGCGGTAAGACGAGCAAGTTCGGCTCTAATCATTGCTGGCTTGATGCCAAACGAATATGCATCGTACAAAAATCCGGAACTAATTGGTTCCCCCGTTTCAATAAACTCGCGAATTGCCGCTTCTAAAATATCTGCGGTGCGGTCGTTTATCTGCATGATCAGAGTATAATAAAATTGGCAATCGGGTGTCAAGAGTGCCAATTTACGCTCGGCTTGTGTGTTGATACCCCGCCTTACCTTGTCACACACTCCCCCTTCTCTCGGGCGCTCCAAGGCCGCTAGGCCAGTCTTACCCTCGTTTCGCGGGAGTGTGCGACAAGAAAGCCAACACTCCATCAATCCGCAAGCCTCGCTCTCCGCAGGGATGCATGCTCCGACGACACAAGAAGCCTCCGCCCGCTTGAAGAATCATGCCTCCGATAGCTTCGCTTAATGTGCCCGAACCTCGCCTTTTCCAAAGACTTGTACTTTTTTTCATGCGTGATATAAAACAAGTAGCTTCGATACGCATCGTCCAACAAAGAAAGAGCTACCTTTCGTAGGTTGCTCTTTCACAACACAGGGGGGAAGTATGTTTGAGAACCTCGGCCTTCTCTTAATAACAACGATTATTTTTTTTGCTCTATCCTATTGCGCTGGAGTTTGGATGGGCCGACATGGATTTTCTCTAAAAACAATTCTCGCGTACGTGCTCCTCGTCGTATTAGAAGATTTGATATATAACGGATTCTTCGAGATTCGGGCATGGTCTCCTAGCGACATTATCTTTTCGGTGATGTTTACGGTCGTTCTCTGGGGTGGAATAGCAGTGGGAGCGTCCGAGTCCGACAACCCCAAGGGCGGAAATGGAAACGGTGGTAGTTCGATCCGAGACGAGCACGCTCGTCAAGACAATCGCTCCCCCCTGACAAGAGAAAATATCGCTGGATATTCAGAAGATTGTCGCAGAGAGCTTCGCGAGCTTTCCCGCCCAGCAGGTCCCCTCGGACTGTTCGGCATTAGGTCGGACTTCTGAGGCCTCACGGGCCAGGACGACGTAGACCAATCAACACCACCGCACTGTCGGTGGTTTTCTTATTTTTCCTTGCCCTTGCGTTTTCCTAGATATATGGTATAATTCCTCTAATTCCAGAGACAAGACCCAACCGAGATTGGGCGGCTCTCCGGAAGCCGCTCTTTCGCAGATAAGGAGAAAACCGATGTTCCACCTGCTGTTGCTTGGATTCCTGTGTGCGCTGGTTGCCCTGTTCTGGTTTTGCCCGGGCTGGGCCTTCCCGGTCATCATCGCCACGCTGCTGTGGTTGATGGTGACTTCCCCATCTTTTCGTCGGAGAAACACCGAGAAGGAGATCGTCATCGTTCTTTTGCGATAGCCTCGTAGTCGGGGTCCAAATCCCCCCAACAGTCACCAACACATCGGTGGCTGTTTTCAATTCAAGGATTTTTGGCGTGAGCTAAACTTTTGTGCGTAATGTATAATTTCTCTATGAAGAACATCGGAAAGAAGGTTGAGTGGGTTGACATTGAGCGGCCAACAAAAAAAGATATTAGCTATCTAAAGGAGCGGTTTAAGCTACACGACGTTATCCTGCGAGAAATTGAGGAGCCTTCCGCGCGCGCTCATGTCGAACGGTACGATGACTACCTCTACATGACCTGCTACTTCCCCATTTACGACGGGACGGAACAAACCTCACGAAGGGCCGAAATAGACTTCGTGATAATGAAGAAGGCTGTTGTTACTGTGAGATACGAGCGCTTAGATGTCTTGAATGACTTTAAATCCGTTGAGTTTAAGGATTCTCTTTCTCTTGTGTATTCTCTTCTCGGTGCGCTTGCGCAGTTTGAAGAACGGCAACTCCGACACATTGGAGAAAAAGTTGAGGAAATCGGAAACGAGCTTTTCAAAAACAAGGAGCGCGAGGTATTGAAAAAACTTTCTCACTTGAAACGGGATATTTCTGAATACCGCATCATTGTCCGCTACGGCGAGGCGATCCTCCATTCACTTATGCAGCACGGCATTGTCTTTTGGGGTGAAGAATCAAGAATCTACTTAAACGACGTACTGGGAGACCAAACAAAAATTATCCGTCAAATCGAAGACTACCGCGAAGCAATTTCCGATTTTGAAGACACGAATAACCAGATCATGAATTCAAAGACAACCGAGGTTATGAAAACATTCACCACGCTCTCATTCCTTACCTTCCCCTTTATGCTCTTCGCGGCACTCTTTAGCATGAACGTGAAATCAACCCCCCTTGTCGATTACCCGCATGCGTTTTGGATTATCCTTGCAATTATGGCATCCGGAATGTCGGTTCTCGTACTTTACTTTCGGCGGAAGGATTGGCTTTAGAAGTAATGATAAAGATCTATAACACACTTACGGATACGAAGGAGCCTATACCCCGACCTAAAAACCGCCCTGTGCGGCTTTTTGTCTGCGGGCCGACGGTCTACGACTACTTACATATCGGAAATGGGAGAACCTACATGGTATTTGACCTCTTCGCGAGATATCTGCGAAGCCGAAGTATAAAGCTCTTCTACCTTCAAAACATTACCGACGTGGATGACAAGATTATCGCCCGAGCCAATGAGCAAGGCGCGTCGTGGAGTGAAATTGCAAAAACATACGAGAAAATATACAAGGCGAATTTGAAGGCGCTTAATATCTCCTCCGTCACCAAGTACGCGAATGCAACAAAATATATCCCCGAAATCGTGAAGCAGGTACAGACGCTCGAAAAAAAAGGGCACGTTTATCAAATCGAGGACGATGGATACTACTTCGATCTTTCCACATTCCCCAGCTACGGAAAACTCGCAGGGCGAACAATCGCCCAAGCCGAAGACGGAGTGAGTCGAATTGACATGAGCGACAGGAAAAGAAATATGGGCGATTTTTGTGTGTGGAAATTTTCGAAGCCAAACGAACCGACATGGAAAACAGCGCTTGGCGCGGGCCGCCCCGGATGGCACATTGAAGACACCGCAATCTCCGAGCATTTTTTCGGACCGCAATATGACATTCACGGCGCGGGGATCGATCTCAAGTTTCCTCACCATGAGGCGGAAATCGCACAGCAAGAATCGGCATCGGGAAAAAAACCGTTTGTGAAGCTATGGATGCACGTAGGGGCACTTACCGTAAACGGACGAAAAATGTCAAAAAGTGTCGGAAACTTCATCTCGATCGAAGACATGCTCGATAAAGTTCCAGCCGATGCATTCCGTATGATGATATTCGCCCACCATTATCGCTCACCGATGGACTTCACCGAAAGCATGCTTACACAGGCCGGAAAAAATCTTTACGACCTCACAAGCTTTACCGGAAGGCTCGAAATGGCGAAAGGCGTGAATGGAAAAATAAAAATTGACGTTCAAGACTACGAGAAGCGCTTTCATGCGGCTATGGAAAATGACCTTAACACACCGGAAGCCCTGGCGGCCCTTTTCGCTCTTTTCGCTGCCATTGGGGGAAATATCTGGCAACTTGAATCGAAATCAGCCCGAGCGGCTCTCCTGTTCGTCAAAAAAACACTGCAGGACATCGGATTTTTAATGAAAACTCCAAAAACCCCCCCGCAAGTAAAGAAAAAAGCAAAGGAACGGGAGCTCTTCAGAAAAAGTAAACAGTTTATCCAGTCAGACGCCTTGAGAAAAGAAATAGAGGGTTTAGGATATGTAGTTGAAGACACATCAAACGGACCCTTCCTATGGCCAAAACCAACGACCTAAAACTCCCCCCGCAAAATATCGAAGCCGAGCAATCAGTCTTGGGGAGCATTCTCATCGACACAAACGCGATCATGAAGGTCGCGGACACCCTTTTGGCCGATGATTTTTATAATCCTTCTCACAAAGCAATTTACGAAGCAATTTTTGAGCTTTACGAAAAACGCCAGCCGATAGACATCGTGAGTGTCGGAAATCGCCTGAAAGAAAAAAAGATTCTTGCGGATGTCGGTGGCTCAAGCTACCTTGCCGATCTCACAAATAAGATCGCAACCGCATCCCATGTTTCGCATTATGCGAAAATGGTAAAGGACAAAAAACAACTTCGTGATCTTATCCGAGCATCTGCAGAGATAACCGAAGACGCCTTTGGAGCAACCGACGACATCGAAGACCTCGTTGATGTTATCGAACAGAAAATACTTGCCATCTCGCAAAAAGCTATGCCGCAGAACTTCGTCGCGGTGAAAGACGAACTGAAATCTGCCTACGAGCGCATCGAGATGTTGAACCAGCACAAAGGAGCGCTTCGCGGCGTTCCAACCGGATTTACAAAACTAGACGAGAAACTTTCCGGTCTTCAAAAATCAGACCTTATCATCCTGGGAGCAAGACCGTCGCTTGGAAAAACAACTCTCGCGATGGATATCGCCCGTCATGCCGCGACAAAGGGCGGTGTTCCAGTTGGTATTTTTTCTCTTGAAATGTCTCGCGAACAAGTCATTGATCGCCTCATAGCTGCTGAATCCGAGGTGCCGCTCTGGAAACTCCGCACAGGACGCGTAAGCGAGGATATTGAATTCCAGATGATCCAGGGAGCGCTTGATCGCCTTGCAACCGCAAACATCTATATAGACGATACGCCGTCACCAAACATCATGCAGATGCGCTCAATGGCACGAAGGCTACAAATCGAGCACGGTCTGGGCCTCATTATCATCGACTACCTACAGCTCGTTATGCCGCGAACAAAGTCGGATAATGTCGTCCAGCAAGTAACCGAAATATCGCGCGGTCTCAAAGGCCTTGCGAGAGAGCTGAATGTTCCTGTTCTTGCGCTCTCACAGCTCTCGCGCGACGTCGACAAGCGTGATAACAAGATACCGAAGCTTTCTGACCTTCGAGAGTCTGGCAGCATCGAGCAGGATGCCGATGTAGTTGTTTTCATTTATCGCAAAGACCGCGATCGAATCGACGTACCCCCGGAAGAACAAAATGTGGCGCAGCTTATTGTCGCCAAGCATCGTAATGGACCGACGGGAAACATCGACGTCATCTTTGACCAGGAACGAGTAACTTTCAAAAACGCGGAAACTCGCTATGTGGCGGATAACGAATTCTAATAGATGCACCAACTTCCGAAATCACTGCGCAACGTCATTGCCGACTTAAAAGAACTTCCTTCGATAGGGCCCCGACAGGCAACCCGCCTTGCTCTTTATCTTGTTGAACACGAAGACTCCGCGCTTGCCGATCTTTCCGAACATATTAAAGCGCTCTCGCAAGTAAAGCGTTGCGCGCAATGCTTTTTCATTCACGAAAACGCTCACGAGCTGTGCGACGTATGCGAAGACGGAAGAAGAGATCCTTCGAGGATCCTTGTTGTCGAGAAGGAAACTGATCTCCTTTCGATCGAAGCAACGAGAAAATTCAACGGTGTTTATTTGGTTTTAGGAGAAATACCGAAAACTGGCATTCTCGAAGACTGGCAACAAAAGCGCTTGTCTGGATTTAAAAAGAACGTCAAAGAACGACTTGGCGGGAGTATAAAAGAGGTCATCCTGGGCTTCAACCCAACAAGCTTCGGGGACTTTCACGCTTCGCTCATCGCGAAAGAGCTCGCGCCGTACGCAGAAAAGACCTCTCGGCTTGGACGAGGCCTTCCAGTCGGCGGAGAGATAGAATTTGCCGACGAAGAAACCCTGGGAAGCGCACTCGACGGCCGCGCTTAGCGCGTTGCGTCATAAAACGCCTGAATCTGATTTCTTGTAAGCGCCCTGCTGTATATCAGAAATTCATCAATCAAGCCCACGTGGTAAAAAATAGAATCTCTCCCGATGTTGAGAGGAGTCGCCGTTATTAGGTTGCTCTCTGAATTTCCGCTTGATAAAGTTTCGTTGCCATTTAAATATGCCGACATGCCGTTGCCGCCGATGCCCTTGCTCACAAGAGCAACATGCGTCCAAGCATCGTCGTAACTCGAATAGCCGGTTCCTATGACTCGCCCTGCACCAGCAGCAACACCGTAGTCAAAATAATACTGAGTTCCGCCAGCGCCAGTGCCCGGAGTAGCGCCTCTAAAGTTTCTGCCTCCCGGCATGTTGCTGCCGATACTGAAAGCCGCCGTAGTGAAAGCAGGGGCAGTTGAGCTTATATAATTCCAATAAAGAATCGTGACCGGTTCCGTAGTAGATGCCCAGGAAAATCCCGACATCGCCACGTAGTCGTTCATTCCGTTAAACTTAGCGGCATTCGCTCCAACCTTCCCGGCAAGATAATGCGGACTGCTCGTGCCATTCCAGCTTCCGGTGTTTCCGTAACCGGACGAGTCGCTCGTCGTCGAGTTGTTTCCGTCATCAAAACTCCAATAACCCCGAAGTCCGTGCATAAACGGCGCCAGCGAAAGGCTTGACCCAGCCTCATACGAAAGAGGATCTCCCCCTCCATCGTTAAGTGCCCTCGGCAAATTTTTTCCAGATTCCAAAACAGATCCGAGTACGAATACATTGTTGCCTCCCGCAACATAAGTGTAGAATGCATCTCCAGATGTCGTGTTCGTCTGATCAATCGGCAGTTCCGAGATGGGGGCTCCGGTGCTTATCGCCGTGAAGTCAACGGGTATCCAACCGGTTCCGTTAACGTTTCTAAGATCAGCCACGGAAGAACAGCTATATGACCATCCCGATGGCAACGCCACAAGCCCCAAATTCGCGCACGTTGCCGATGAATCAGGAATTGAAACGTATACTACGCTCGACGTTCCAATCCAAGATCCAGCTCGATCAACATTGAATATATTAAGCGCAGAACTCACGCCTGCAAGATCTGAAATTCGCGAAGAATCCCTTGCCTGCCGAAGAAGTTCTGCTGGATTTAAAACGAACACCACGATGGTAGAAAGAATCGAAACAACAGACACAACAATGAATATCTCGATAAGCGTAAACCCCGATCTTTCTCTTGTCATTATTCTCCTTGGCAGATACTTCGCTCCAGCTTGTTTTTTTCGTTATCCTGAGCACAATACATTTTTAAAAAATTTGCTTCCGCCTGCCTCACATTCCGATAAACAAGTCTTGAGGTCATAGTCGGAAAAATTCCGAACGAAAAATACCAAACACCAAAGAGGACCAGGAACAATGTGAATCCAAAAAAGATCCCTTTTAAAATATTCTTCCAATTCATCTATTCAAGTATAACAAATAAGAATCTAACCATGTCGAATAACCATTACATCACCATCTTGTACAACATACTCTTTTCCCTCAATGCGAAGAAGTCCTTTCTGTTTCGCTTGGTTCCATGCTTGCCCTGAGCCTGTCGAATGGGCCGCGACTTCGAGTAACTTCTCCGATCCAACAACTTCCGCGCGGATGAAGTTTTTCTCGAAATCCGAGTGAATTGCTCCCGCCGCCTCCGGCGCTTTTTCTCCGCGTACGATCGTCCACGCTCGGGTTTCATCCTCTCCGGTCGTAAAGAAGCTAATAAGGTCGAGAATCGCATACGCCTTTCGCACAAGCGGTGCGATTGCTTCCTCGTGGGCGCTCTTGAGGTCAAGTACGATATAGTCCCCTCCCAAAGCTTTAATACGTTCGAAAAGCGCCGTAGGAACGTCTTTCTCTTCGCCATTCAATAGATAGAGCTGTTTTTTCGCGGTGAGCAACTGCATTTCGCAGACGATTTCCTCATCACGAAACTCGAGCGCGAGATTCCCTGCGGCAAGCGAATCCCTGATCTTCTTCATTACTTCAAGGTTTTTGATCGCACCCTTATCTCCGCTCTTCGCTTCGCTTTCAAGTTTGGTCAAGCGCTTTTCCGCCGTATCAAGGTCTTTGAGCACCAACTCCGTATTGATGATCTCGAGATCGCGGAGCGGATCTGGAGCGCCTTCAACATGGATGATTCCGGGGTCCTGAAACACGCGGAGCACCACGACTACCGCCTGCGTATCGCGGATGTGGGATAGAAACTGGTTCCCAAGACCTTCTCCTTGATTTGCCCCTTTCACCAATCCGGCGATGTCGTAGAACTCGACCACTGCGGGAACCGTCTTTTTTGATTTGCTGATGGCGGTCAACTTCCCGAGACGCTCGTCCGGAACGGTAACGACCCCGACGTTCGGGTCGATGGTCGCAAACGGATAATTCGCAATATTTACTTCTTGATTCGTGATCGCCTTAAAGAGCGTCGACTTCCCCACATTCGGAAGCCCCACGATGCCGATTGAGAGTTTCATGTGATTTACTGTGATGTCTCGTTGTTTTCTAGGGAACGCTCCTAACTATCCCTTTTTTAAGCTCAAAATTCAAGACACACTAGATGTCTGCTTGTAAATTTTGAAGGCGCCCTTCAGGAGCTTGGACAGTGAACAAGCTACTACTACCGCGCTGGATTATAACCAGCTTCCACCAAAAACTTGTAAACTGATTGCATCGCAATTTGGTAAGAAGGACTTGGCGCGCGCGTTGTGACCAACCCTACGACCCTTCCCCTCCAAAAGATAGGCGCTCCAGAACGCCCTCCGGCAATATCAGCCGTGTTCTTGATCTTAAGATATAAAGATAAATCTTTGAAATTCTGATCTCCCAACACCTTCTCTTCAATCGTACCCGTTATGATTGTAAGGCGAAGCTTGTCGAACGATCCAACCCCCTCTTCCTGATATGCAAATCCAGGCATAATAACACTTTCTTGCAGGGGGACATCATCCCAAAACACATCGGACCAACTTAGAGAGAGAACGCTTCTACCAAAGGAATATTTTGGCACATTCCACTCTTTGAATTTGAGGAGGGCAAAATCAAAGTAGAGTAGTTCATCAATAGACAGACCGTCAGATAATTTCGCGGTTAAAACCGGCTCGGCCAGAAAGTCATAGTTTCCCGGTCCACCGTCTATATCAATAAAATAATATTGTGGAACTGGGGTTGAATTTATAAACCGTTCGTCGGCAAGAAAATAAATCTTACATGTTCCGTTCTTAAGCACTGCCCCGGATTGATCTTCGCCGGAAACGGCATTGGAGTAGGAAGGGTCAACCACATGACGGTTAGTGAAGATATAGCCGTTTGAACTCACTATCACGCCCGAACCACGAACAAGTCCCTCGTTCCCGAACCTATCAATTGTTTCGCAAACAATGCCAACGATTGACCTAAGATTAATCTCGGGGGGGTCCGGCTTAGGAGTGGATTCTGTTTTTTGAGCAATCGTGTTCGTCCTGATATCAGATGGATCCTCTTCGGCTGAAGATGTTGTGAGGGCACTCTCGGGCAAAACTGACAACGAATCCTTGGTTTTTGGAGTAACGCCCTTTGTGGGCCTAAGCATTTCTGCCCCTTGCTTCAGTATTTCTATCTCAGCATTTTTCTTTTCGATAACATCATCTTTACTATTATCATTTCCAACATATACAACCCTTTCCTTGGGCAGACCTATAAGAATAATGCCGATGAAAAAGCTTAAAATGACTAAACTGATTGAAATATGTCTAAACTTTTTCATGCCCTTGCTAATCAAACCGACTTGGTTTACTTGGGTTGATGTTACATCCGGTACGTTTTTATCTTCTTTGAAAAGACGTCGATTTCTAAAAGCTCCCGGTTTGCCATAAGACGCCACTTCATTCCTTTTATTTTGATCTTCTCAGAAGAGACGGCGAAGTTGTCCTTGCTGTCGCGACCGAGATACAGCGTGTAGTAACTCGCAAGATGTTCCTTGCGGACAAGGTCGTTTTGCGTGTTGAGGTCGCGGAGCGCAAAAATCGTCTTTCCGTCCGTGAGAAACATGTTCATTGAGGTATAATCGTGCGCTTTTCGGATCGCTTTGATTTCACCGACGAATTTTTTCCGGAGTGCGCTCGCGCTTAAAGGTCGTATGCCGATCTTGGCCATGAGGCGGAAAAAGAACCTTTCGGTGTCAGTAGTTCCCTTCACAAATTTCGCCGTCGGCTTTGGGACCGCGATACTCTCGCTTTTCCGGATAGACCCGTTGTGGCAAAGCGCATAGGGCCCGTATACGAAAGGATGCGTGTTAGGAAGAGATTTCTTTCCGACGGACGCCTTCCTCAGGTGAACCATAATCACGTCGGGAACGGAACCCGAGACCCTCGTGGTCGCCCTCGGGAATTCCGGATCGGTATAGGCGTCTTTTTCCCTCTTCGTAACCTTGCCAATCCTCCCGTTTGCATAGAAAACCATTCCCCACCCATCCTTGTGTCCCTTTACCCATCCGGGTCCGACACATCCGAATTTCGCGAATTTTCTGAACTCCAAAAGCGCCGTATTTGTTTCTTTCGGAGAACGCTCACCCACCATAATCATCATTCTGCACATAAATCCATTATCTCTTATTACTCGCTGAATGTGAATCCTTCGGCTCCGCTCAGGATAAATCTTTCGGCAGGTTCAAAACAAAGAAAAGCCCCCG
Organism: Patescibacteria group bacterium; assembly: GCA_038063755.1. GTDB lineage: Bacteria > Patescibacteriota > Minisyncoccia > UBA6257 > 2-01-FULL-56-20 > JBBTUL01. Next base: position 67,750 of record JBBTUL010000008.1, on the reverse strand, counting down.
ATTTTGGTCGGGGGGAGATTACGAAATAAGCATTCCGATATTTTGGAGAGCGTGCATCATCTCATCCGGCTCTACGATCGACTTTCCTGAAAGAGCTCGCGAAAGTCTGTCCGAGGGCGACCCATCGAGAACTCTCTCGCGAAGCGAGATGAAATATGGCTCGGCTTCGTTCCACGGAATCGCGGAGGACTGTACCCCCCATTCCGCGAGAACAAGTTCGCGTTCGATCATCTCCGTCCCGGAAACCAGCCGCACACCATCGCCTTCCCACATCCAGTACGATCCGGAAAGGCCTTCGTGCATGGCAACGTTTCTGTTCGCCCGTACAAGCCCGATGGGAAGAAGGCGCTCTTGGCGCATTTCTCCAGAGAACAAACGACCGAGGTAAAAGAGAAAAAGAGCTATTTCTTCCTCGACGGTCGGCTGTGTCGGAAGCGATCGGAGCTCCACAATGACGTTCGATTTGATGAATTTGATCCTGGCATCAAGCCACGCGAGACCAGTCGCGATCTCGAGGGCATGGTCGGGGTCATCCAGAATAAACGCGTGGCGCGAGATCCTCTCGAAATAATCTCTCATGTCCTTGATGTAACTTTCCGGAAGGCCGCCCCTCCAACTCCATCCACGAGCGAACTCACCTTTCGTGCGCGTATCGTGAGAGCGTTGCCAGGCAAGCATCCGGATGTCGTTCATTCCGGTATCCGCCACAACCGACCCGTGCTTCACGAAGCGGGCGTTCCCGCCAAGCGCGACAAGCGCGGGGCTTATCATGAGGGATCGGTTCATGCGCTCGACGGCATCCGTAAGCGACCTTGCCCGCAGGTTTACGTGGAAAGCCTGAAATGCGGAAACGCAAGAGGCATCCACTGGGACCCGTACTCCGCGAATTCCCACAAACGGATGTGCGGTATTTCGATGCGCGTCATTAAAGTCGGGAACGAGCCGGTACTTCTCTTTCTCCGGCGATCTGAATGCTTTCACGAGCGGCACAATCGGATTTACTCCGGCGCGCACCACCGAAAGGCCCGCCCTCTGCGCGGCAGTCCGAACCTTTGAGTCGCCGTTCTTCAGATCTTCGAGAAGCGGATTGACTCCAAGAGAAAGATCATGTGGTTCGGTCCGAAACTCTCCCTGGCATCCGCCAAGCTCGATGTCGAGCCCTGTGTCGAGGGACTCAATCATGCCCTTGCGCCGCTCATGGATTTCCTCTTCGGTCATTCCGCTCCCGAAGAAACCGACCTCGGATTCAAGTCCGACAACAATGCCTCCGTCTTTCGCCACAAACCTTTCCGGGTCGCCGAGAATCTGCTCTACACGATCCTCGAAAGCGGCTTTCATGTCACCATGTGGTTTCATAGCAGCACCTCCCCCCTTCGACGATGCGACGGACTACGTCTACGAGATGCATGACCCGCTGGGTTTCGCAAGCGCCGAACATACGACACTCGACGGTTCCATGGCGACTGATACGGATGAGGTGCCAGCAGTCCCGCGGATTTTCCGCAAATCCTCTTTCGCAGGCTGTTTTGTAGAAATCGTCCTCGTTTTTGTAGCGAGGCGGAATAGACTTCGGAGCCATTGTTCTGTAGAGTGCGAGCCGTTCCCCGTGGGAGCAGTCTCCGATGTGCGAGAGGTATCCGAGATGGGCACGAAGGCGGTTGTATACGCGAAGCGCCTCGGCCATATTCGCTACGCCGTAATGGATATGTACTCCTGCCACGCGGCATGCCGCCCGAAGTTCCTCTTCCGAAATACGTTTTGCGATTTCAAAGTATCTCGGGTCGGGATAGACCGTAAGCGGCATCGCGACCGGAGCAACCTCCATAATGCGAAGCTCGCATCCGATCCGCTTGGCGGCCTCTTCACCCGCCAGGTCGTTTAGGGCGAGCTCGGCGAGAATCTCTTCTCGAAGCCGTTTTGGATCCGTTCGATCTTCCACCTGGCAGGCGGAAAGCTCGTACGTCCAGCGTGGGTTGTTCACCTCGCGAAGAAACCCTTTCGACAGAGCTATCGGACAACCGAGCCCATCCACAAGAAATCGTTCCCGCTCAACGCCGATAAGTCCCGATCCGTCTTCACGAAAAGCAAACTGCGCAAGAAACTCCGTCTTCGTTTTCACTGTCCTCTCCTTTTTTTCCAAGGTGCTGATCCGGAAGTACAAAAAACCTCTTCCGGGGAAGAGGTTTTGCCAGTTTCAGATGTCGGTAATCCTTAAACTACGCGGAAAGTCCCTTCCTCGAGAGAGGTTGATAAGTAAAATAATACCAAAAAGAGTTTTGTAGATGTGAATTTTCTTTCATGTTCTTATCTCTACCCTTTGAGCATATGGTTCGGCGCACTTACCTGTCAAGCTCGAAAGGCTGATGATGGAACAACCTAGTCCCTAGGAAAGCGCCTCGTTGATCTCATCCACGATCGCAACTGGGAGCGGTGCGCCAGGTTTCGTAACGCCCGGATAGCGCCACGCGCTTATCACGCGCCGCGTGGTTTTTTTCTCAACAATCATCACCCAAATTTCATGTCCCCAGAGCGAGGGTTTCCCACCAACAGACTTCTTGACCGACGCAGGCTGCATTACGGCAATCGTATCTTCCGCAATACCCTCTTCGACACGAAGCGGAGTGTGAATCACGCGACGCACGCGGGATTCGGTTAGTCCGTACTGCCGCATCTTCGCCTTGCTGTGCACCGTCCATTCAAGCTTTTTCGACTTACGCAAAAAGTCCATAATTCTTCTTCGGGGTCCTCGTCTTTACGGTGGGCTTTCCGTCATCCGCCTCACCCACTCCGCGAATATACGCGCAGTACTCGCATTCGGCGCTAGGCGTGGGAGCGGTATCACCGTCGTAAACTTTTCTCGCCTTCATGAGTGAACCCTCCACCCAAGAGCGGTCGCCGTCGTAAGATTCTAGGAAAATATGGAACGGGAGCATACCCCGCTCGCCGTCCTGCTCTTCAAGTTCCTTTGGAGAAAACCCGTCACCTTTATTCACGCGGGCGTAAACAAAATATCCACGAGGCAAAACCGCAAACCCGTTCTGCGATAGAAGCCACTGGTAGATCTCCATCTGCCGCTTATATTCGTCGCGGACATGGTGCTCGTTCGCACCGGTCGATTTGTAATCCACGACCATGAGCTCATCCTCGGACGTGACCCACACATCATCAACCGCTCCGTAAAAATGGAATCCGCTTTCTTTGTGATCGAACTGCACTCCGGTGAAATTATGCCGCCAGGTATTGATGTCTGGATGGTCGAACGGGATCGCGTTCAAGTTTCGCGCCGCCATAATCGGATGCGGTTTTTTAAGTTTCCGATACACATCGAACTCCTGCTTTAAGAGATAATCGATAGCGCTGTTTATCGTATACGGCGGCGATTGCGGCCGCTTTACTCCCATTTTCACATCGAGCCAGAAACAGCGCGGGCACTTCGTAAAGAGTTCAAGCTTCGAGCGAGAAAGTTTTATCATATCGCTTATTCTACGTTACTTTCTCTCCTCTCACAAACAAAAAGAGCGACTATTGCCGCTCTATGGATTCTGAAGAAGCGCTAACGCATTTTCAAATGAAATTTTCTTCTCGTTCAAAAGAAGAAGCTCCTTCCAGGTCTTCTCTCTCGAAACAAACCATCTATCGCTCTCAAGCTTCATCTTGGACATGTCGGCAAAAATATCGCACAAATCGATCTGATGAACCAAATACTTCTTCACCCTCCGGTTCCACCGCTTCAAGGGCATAACGCCCTTTTCTATAAACGCTTTTGCATGTCGCACGGTGATAATACCGACAGCGATCTCACAGAGAATGGCGAAAACAATGACTCCCGCACAAAACCAAATAAACCAGTCGTTCATGGGGTCTCCAAGTTGGAAAAAAGATTCTACCTATCTTATATATAAAAACGCTGCGTTGGTCAACCTTCTACGAATGATTGACAAAGAGTCTTCTATGTGCTTCTATAATGGAAGCTTGATCTGGGCGCTTGTACCTATCTCTTTTGAAAGCTGCTACGCAGCGGAAAGGAGGTCGCAATGAGTTCGACATTACTGCTGGTAGCATGCGCGATCCTCCTGTCTGGATTCGCGCTCTATAATCGAGGTTTTTTGATGGGTAAGAACACGCCCGCATTCGCTGCCTGGGCTGTGTTTAGCCTTATCACCCTTGTGAATTGCGTTACTTTTTTTTCAATTCACATACAACCGGGTGAATGTTGTAGTCTTGCTTACCGATTTCATCATCTGCATCGGAGTAAGCGTTACGGTGATAGTAAGCTTGAAGGGAAGGGTACGCGTAGACCAAAAAGACAAGGTGATTGTTTTGATAAGTTTGATTGCCGTGCTGCTGTGGACCATTTTCAAAACAGCAGTCGGTGGTAATTTGCTGAATCAAGTCGCCTATACCCTGGCACTTATTCCAACGTACCGGAACGTTCTCCGGAACCCGAAGGACGAGCCGACGTTGCCGTGGGTTCTGTGGACGATAGCGTTCGTCATCAACATCGTGGCGCTTGCCCTCCAGTCGCAAGTCAATCCCATGGACTACGTGAGTCCCGTAGTATGCGTCATTCACCACGCAGCCATAACCGTGCTATCCATGCGCAAACATCATCCGCTTGCGGTGCAAACCTAACCCGTTGCACCGCAGCCTTCCCAAGTTCATCACTCAAATTGATGAATTTAGGAAGGCTTTTATTTTTGTACCGCTATCGGGATTCGAACCCGAGTTTCTGCCGTGAGAGGGCAGCGTCCTAGACCGGACTAGACGATAGCGGCATATACAACTTTTCAACCACGGAGCGGCAAAATCGGGAACGATAGCGGCATATACAACTTTTCAACCGTTAGCGATTCCTTTCCCAACCACCATCTCATTTTAAATCATTTGGCGGCGAAAGCTCTCGGACTTTGCCGCGCTTGGTGTCCGATCTCGGACGCGGCAAAGGAGAGGCAGCGGGCAACTTTCGCTGGAAAAGTTGAACCGCGGTTTCGCTAAAAATGATTTAAAACAAGTTAGAATGCTCTAATCTCCTCTATCACCTCATCGAGATGAATCTCGCGCGATGCTTTCACGAGAATCAAGTCACCTTTCTTGATGAGCGACTGAACCGGCGATCTCGCATCTTCAACAACATCGAACATCTGGATGTTTTTCCTTGGGAACCCGGCTTTCCGCGCGCCTTCCGCGATAAACTTCGCCCTCGGACCGACACAGACAAGCTGATCCAAGACACTCGCAGCAAGCGCTCCGATCTTTTCGTGCTCTTCCATTGCGTATCTTCCGATCTCAAGCATGTCTCCCAAAACCCCGATCTTTCTTTTTGCGGGAATCTCCTTCACCGTTTCGAGGGCTGCCCTCATTGAGAGCGGACTTGCGTTATACGAATCATCAATAATGTGCGTATATTTTACCCCCGGCACAAGCTCCATCCTATGCGGCGCTGGAAGATAATGCGCGTTCAGAGCCTCCGAGATTTTAACGAGATTGAGACCAAAAATCAAACCCACGCATGTTGCCGCTCCGGCTGCGTACCCCTGTGCTTTTCCGAAGACTCCGTCAAGACGCACTGGGACGAAACTCCCTCCATATTCAATTTTAAAAGAAACTCCTATCGGTAAACCATTTTCAGATTTGTTTTCGATGTTTGAAACGCGAACCGCTGCGTCTTTCCCTGTGCCATACGTCATAATCTGCGCCCGCGTTCGAGGACGCAGACCGGCTGCAACTTTATCATCGGCATTCAAAATCGCGTACCCTGCAGTCGGAAGACATTCAATAATCCTTCCTTTTTCGCGCGCAACCTCTTCGGGGCCGTTGAAAAATTCTACATGAACGGGTACCTCTCCCACCGCCGTAATGACGCTCACGTTGGGCCGCGCAATTTCAAGCAAATATTTCATATCGCCAGGTCGGTCGACTCCATACTCTAAAACAAGAATTTCCGGGTAATGGGATTTCACAATCAGACGGAAAATAGTCGCGAGAAAAACGCGCACCCAGAAAAATATTCCTCCAACCCTATCCCACGAGCCAAGTATCGTGAGTGGAAGTCCAAGCTCGTTGCTAAAGTTTCCACCTGATGCGCGGACTTCTCTCTCCGAACCGAGAACTGCTGCGACTGCGCGCTTCGTGGAAGTTTTTCCAACGCTTCCGGTAATCCCGACGATTCCGGGCCGATAACGCACAATCGTCCACTGCGCGAGCTTCTTTAGCTTCCACTTTAACGCCCGAATAAAAAAATCTTTCATGCGTTTTAATTTATTTCTCAACCCGGTCAGGAGCAATGTTGTAGTAATTTAATACAAACTGCGCAAGGTTTCGAAACGCAGGGACGACAGTAAGACCTGCGACCGGAGACCCTTGAGGCTCATTCAGCTTAATAAGAATGATGAACTTCGGATCCTTCGTCGGACCGAATCCAACATAAGTATTGTTCACCCTATCGTCATAGTACCCTCCTTTCACAAGATTTGGCACCTGTGCAGTTCCGGTCTTTCCCGCAATCGTAAACCCATCCACGTGCGCGATTTCTGCTTTATCCACCGCGGAAACCATCATTTTCGCGACAGCCTCAGCCGCCTCTGGTGTTATGACTTCGCGGACAACTTTCGGCCCAAGCTTTGCGTTTATATAAGGCCTCATCAGTTTCCCGCCATTCGCAATCGCGCCGATCGCGTTTATCACATGAAGCGGGGTTACGGCAACGCCTTGCCCGAAGGCAGCGGTCGCAAAATTAATATCAGCAGCCTTCACCCCAAGCCTCGAAAGGTTTCCGGCAAGCTCCCCCGGAAGATCAATACCAGTTCTTTCTCCAAGCCCGAACTTTTTCAGATAACCAGCAAACGTCGCCCCTCCCATCTTTCTCGCCACGAAAGCCGCTCCGGTATTTAAAGACTTTTCGATTACGTTTGTCATCGTGACGTTGCCGTGCGCTTTTAAGTCCCAATTCCTGATCGTCTTTCCATTCAAAACAAGTTTTCCGCTATCGTAGAAAACGGTCTCGGGGGTAACAGCACCCGAATCGATTCCCGCGGCCATGGTAAGAACTTTAAAAACAGACCCTGGTTCGTATATTTCTTCAACAAGCGGGTTTAAAAACGTTCCTATGCTTGATTCTGAATATTTATTCGGATCAAAGACAGGAGTCGCCGCCATCGCAAGAATTCTCCCCGTCTTTGGATCCATTATGATTACGCCGCCGCCTTTCGCGTGATAGTCGTTAACCACACCGCGCAATATGTGCTCGGCCTCTTTCTGAACCGTTGGATCAATGGTCAGTGTTATATCTTCTCCGGCCTGAGAAGGAACGATTTTATTTCCGTCGATTTTTCCGACAACACCCTTCAGGGATTCGTCATAAAGTTTTTCGAGACCGTATTTTCCGCTTTCACCGTTATCGCTCGCATTCGGCCCGACGAAACCAATAACATGTGCGGCAAGCGAACCGAACGGATAAAATCTCATCGGGACATCTTCAACATAAAAACCCTTCAGGTTTAAATCCTGGACCTTTCCTGCAAGATCGGCCGATGCTTTTTTCTGAAGCATAACGTAAGTTGCGCTTTTCTTCGAAAAGACTTTCACGAGATCTTCCGGCATAACTCCCAAAACAAGAGCTGCTTGATTTGCCGCCTCTTCAATGTCTTCGATAACCTTCGGAACGGCGTAGACAATCGGATACTCTTTTCCGGTCGCGGCGGGAACTGTTTTTCCATTCCTGTCGGTGAAGTAAATCGTCCCGCGCCTAGCTGCGGTTACGCTTAGCGCGGAATATTGAGATTTTGCCTTCGCGAGGTACTGTGTTCCCTGTCCAACCTGAACACCATAAAGATGAAACAAAAGAAGGCCGTATAAAAGGCCGAGAGAGCTTATTAGCGATATGAAGCGACCACCCATTGCTTCGAAACTTCAATATATTGAGGATTTTTATCGATGATCAACCCACGCCCAGACGCAAATGCCGTAACGCTCTCAGGATCAAACAGAGAGAAAATCTTCCCTTTCATCTCCGCATTTGCGGTCTCTATCGCGCGAAGTTCGTTTTTTGAAATCTGTATTCCGTGCGAAAGAGCAACCGTTTGATTATAAATCATTATGAGTCCCGCGGCACCTCCAAGCACGCCCAAAACGGCGGCGGCAAGAAGTATATTAATAAGTGAATAGCTTTTTTTTGGCTGAATGTATGTCATATAAGTTCAATAATCCTTAACTTTGCAGACCGACTGCGGGGGTTCGCTCTTTGCTCCTCTTCGGTGGCAATAACCGGTTTTTTTGTTATTACCTTCGCAATCCCCTGCTTCTCCATATCTCTGAAGCCATTCTTTACGATCCTGTCCTCGAGCGAATGGAAACTTATGATCGCCATCCGTCCGCCGGAGACAAGTACCTGTGAAACTTTTCCGAGAATCGAGGTCAGATTTTCGAGTTCTCCATTCGCGTAGATACGAAATGCTTGGAATGTTCTGGTCGCCGGATGAATTCTGCCGCGCTCGTAGGACTTCGGCACGGCGGCAAGCACGGTATCCCGAAGCTCATAGTTTGTGGCGATGGGGTCACGCCGCTCCCGCGCGTAGATCGCGCTTGCGATGCGCTTCCCAAACCTCTCCTCGCCAAATTCGTACAGCACTTTTGCGATCTCATCCTCGCGCATTTTCGAGATCAGTTCATAGACGGGTGTCTGCGTCGTATCGTAGGTCATCGCAAGCGGCTCGGCCTTCTTCGTCATAAACGAGAAACCTCTGCCGGACGCTTCAAGTTGAGTCGATGAAAGCCCGATGTCCAACAGCATCGCGTCCGCCTTCGATAATTTGAGCGCGTGGAGGATGTCCGGCGTCTCGGCGTAATTCCCCTGAACAAAGCGGGTGTTTCTCGAAACACCGAGTCGCTTTCGTGTTGCCTCGATCAAGTCGCCGTCCCAATCGATACCGAGGAGTTGTCCGGTCGCTCCGATTTTTTGCAACATCGCTTCCGCGTGCCCTCCTCCGTTTACCGTCCCGTCTATCACGAACATTCCTTCGTGAACTCTTAAACCATCAATGACTTCATGTAAAAGAACTGGAATATGGCTCATGCTTAGTCGATCAATGTGTGTTTCCGGTTTTTGTGATGTTCGTTGTTGGGGATGCGACGCATGCGAATTTCATCCCGTTAAATTCCAAGTTCGCCCAATTTCTCGGCTATCTCTTCCGAAGCGCTCTCGGTCTTCTGTTTGTACTTCTTCCAATCTTCTGCATCCCAGATTTCCATGCGATTATAGAGTCCCGCGACAATGACTTCTTTTTTCAATCCCGCATATTGACGTAAATAATCTGGAATCAAAATTCTTCCCTGGTTGTCGAGGTTTACGTCCATCGCGCCGGCCAACATTAAACGCACAAATGCCCGCGAGTTTGCCTGCGCGAGCGGTAGTGCCATCAATTTTTCGGCGAGTGTCTGCCATTCTTTCTGCGTGAACACGAATAAACAGTTGTCGAGTCCGCGCGTGATGATAGCGCCTCCCAAAACCGCGTCACGAAATTTCGCGGGAACCGCCACCCTTCCCTTCGTATCTAGATTGTGTGTGTATTCTCCAAGTAACATTTAAAAGTTTTGCGTTTTTCTTGTCGGGAGTTCCCTGGTTCTTGAGAAGCTATCGCGAAGCGACTGCAGGATTAAAACCTCGGCAAAACTTTTGACTTCCGAACAAGCTCTCGGAGCTTCAATGGGCAGGGTCGGTTTCCGCCATTGAAGCGAGAGCGCAGGAGGCGATGCATCGCTGGAATGCATCGACCTCCGGTTGCTTGGAAGTCAAAGAGCTTTGCTTGTTCCTGGTTATCCCCAGAAGTGGCACTTTATCCCCACAATTATCCACAGCTCACCACTTATATGTAATGTTACACCACCTAGCGCCATAATGAAAGATCAGAGCAAGAACCTAAAAGCCCTTGATAATCAAGGGCTTCTTTGAAGCTACCTCATAGTTATGCACAATCCCCGCAAATTCAGGGATTGGAACTATTCCCCACCGATACGACCTCTTATTCTTGGAATGAATCTTGGTGTGCGTATCATGTACGATTGGTACTCCTCACCAAAGAGTCGGAGCGCCTCTTCCTCCTCAAATCTCGCGAGGCGGGTATATACGAAAACGAGAATCGGGAACATCACGAGCGTTAAGAGTGTCGGCCACTGAATGAGAAATCCTAGCATTACCAAAACAAAGCCCGCATATTGGGGATGTCGCACATGTTCGTATGGACCAGTAACGGCAAGCTTCCCCTTCTTTTGTGCTTCGAATAGTACGCTCCACGCTCGAGCGACAAGTAACATTCCGCCTCCAATAAAAATCGCGCTTACGATATGCAATACATTTAAGTGCGGATCCCCCCGAAAGCCAAGCAATGTCTCCCAAAGATGTCCGGAGTTATGGGCGAAAACATCCAACTGCGGATATTTTGACTGAAGCAAGCCGGACAAGAGATATAGGGTCAGTGGAAATCCGTACATCTCAACGAATAGAGCAACAACGAACGCCGAAAATGCACCGAGCGACTTCCACTCGCGTGATGTTTTCGGTTTCGTGAAGCTGAATGCGAAGATGACGAAGAAGAATGAATTGATTACAACAAGCGGCCAAAAGCCGTAAGCGTTTTCCATTGCGGGCGTTAATGACAGCAGGAGTGTTTATGCTTTTTTTTATCGCTATGCTCAGTCGGCACTTCTTTTTCTTCACTATTATCTTTGCCCGATCCGTGGCCACGAAACATCATCCAGAGATGTGTGACGATGCAAACTCCGACCAAAACCGGTAGAATATATCCTCCGGAATAAAATCTTCGCCCCACGAAGAACAGGATAAGTACCGGTACAACACAAAGGACCGTCATCCACAGCGGAGGAAAACCGCCCTTCCCATCACGGTTATGCATTTATGTCGTTAGTTTTTCTATTCAAAGCGACTTTTTATATTATCGGGCCTCTTTATCGGTTTTTTTCAATCAGGCTCGTATTGTGCATCCAGACCATGTACGCAGCGAAAATCCACGCGAAGGCAAACATATAGATCGCCCCCAAGAACGCACTCCCGGCGCTAATCCACGTGAACCCCGGCAACGTCTCGAAGAGTGCGTGGTGAAGTTCCATTCCGCGCTCCGAACGCAACGGGAGGAATCCTCCAATAAGACAGAGAATGTAGGCAACCTCCGACCCGAGCACGCATAACCAACCGTATCTCTTGAGTGAAAGCATATTCGTATAATTGATTTAAGTTTTGTCGACCTTTGAATTTTCAGACTTGTATCTATTATAACCTTGCAACTTGAGAGACCAGAAGATTGTTGTTGATGGCCATGTTCGGATCGTCGTAGACGTAGCGCACAATCCCAGCCTTGTCGATGAGCACGTAGCTATGTCCCGGGAAAGACCCGTAGTGCATTGAGGACTTGCTGGTAAGCATTCCGAATTTCCTTGAAACACTTTTATCGATGTCGAAAAGGATTTTCGCGAATCCCAGTTCCGGCATTCGTTCGGCCGCACGCCTCCAGTCCTCGGGGGTGTCAATCACGATGGAAAGCCCGATCGTGTCATCGGATTGTAGTCTCTTATCCTCTTGAAGCGCTACGATCTGATTCCAACACGATGGATAGCACATAATCCCCTCGTTGAAAAAAAGGATTGTGTTCTTCCCGCGAAGTGCCTCTGGGGAATACACCACGCCATTTTTGTCCCGCAGTGAAAACTCGGGGACGGGTTTCCCCACAAGACCTTCCAGCGCGTCGTTTGATGTAGCATTCCCGTCCCCTACCGCAGATTGTGTACCGCTTTTGTTGTTCAGGAAATACATCCCGCCCAATACGAAGACGGCTATCGCAACCAAGGTAAGTACTGTGGTGAGCGGGTTTTGTTTATTTTTCATGGCAATTTTTTTGATTTGTTTCTTTGTCTTGTCGGAACTGAATTCTAGCTATCCACGCAATCACGCCAAACACCCCGACAAACACCAGAGCCCAAACGAATTCCGGCACTCCGCCGATGATCCTGCTCAAAAACCGCTGAAGCTGTGTGAGGGTGATGTTGATGTCGACCTGGAGACTGGAATGTGTTGCAGTTTTGTTCATGAACGCCCATCCAAGCGTGAGCAGCCCTACGACAAGGAATGTAATCCCCGAGATGAGATCCGAAAGCGCTACTTCGAACGTTTTTGTACCAAGACGGAAAACAACCGGCTTTGTCGCCCCCATGAGGCGTTCGGTAAGACGGGATTTGTCCATCATTCCCGCAAGAAGAAAGAGCGGCGCGACCATTCCCAAGACGTACGCGAGCGTGTAAACAACGCCCCAGAGAATCGACCCGGGGAGTACCGAAAGGGCAAGTGCTCCTGCGAGCACCGGGGCGCAACAGGTGGTCGCGACACCCGACAAGATGCCTAGAACGTACACCGACCCGGCATTATTCGCCGCAAGCGTCGGGTGGATCGAGAATGGCATGGCAAATTTCTTCCCTAGGAGAAGCGTCGCTCCCAGGCCGAGAAAGAATAGCCCCGCAAGGCCGAAGATTGTCTGATGGTAACGACTGAAGAACTGCCCAAGCGCGGAAAACCCGAGTCCCAACGGTATGAATACCGTGAGGATTCCGAGAAAAAAGATGAAGGTCATCAGGAACACTTTTCGGCGAGTCCGGAAAACCGATCCGAAATACGATGGCAGAAGCACCGTGATACAGCACGGCGCCAAGAGCGCCGCGATACCGGCGATGAAGGCCGCAAGCAATGAGGTTCCGATAAGAAGGTCCATGTAGGTGGTTATACGCCACAGCCGCCCGACGAACGGCGGGTTGGAGTGTTTACTGCCGGGGTCTTCGCGGCTGCCTCGGTCACTTCGGAAAGAATCTGACGGTACCCGGAAGCGCTTGAGTATTCCTCTCCAAGCACTTCTTTGGGGTCTACCGCATCCCAAGAAACGCCTTTATTCGCAAAATATCGCGCGAGCGTCATATAGGTTTCCGGGAACCAATAGGAGTTCACCTTGAGTGCCGCCCGATACATGTTCTCTTCGCTCACGCCTTGGGATGCCATAAGCTCGAGTAGCCCCAGCATCGCCATTCCGTGATTGCAGTCCGGAAAGTATGTCGCATTGCCGCAACAAGGCCGGTAGATACCTTTCGCGACTTTCTCGACAAGCTTTTGCTGATCGGAAGTAAGCTCGATGATCGCGTGGCGAGAGTAGTGATCCATGACGTTTCCCTTCGCAAGCGTCCAGCCGCCGGTTGATGCAAAGCGGTCTGCTCCTCCGTAACTCGGGTCGCGCATCGGTCCGTAATCAAGTATGGGATTATTATTCGCGAGACCGAACGCCCAGAGAAGATTCAGGACTTGCCCGGAATTCTCCGGGGTTATCACGATCCGTTCGTTGTCGCTACGCTCAAGAAGTTTCTTTGTCTCGTCGGTAAGGCCGCCCCGATCGGCGTAGAGAGAATCAAATTTCCCCCGATCAAGGACGCCGCTTTCCACGAGCTTCTTTCCCGCATCTCCCCATCGGACCGGAATATACACTCCGCCCGACGGAATGACGGCTTCCTCAAGCGGATCGGAATACCCTCCCGCCACACTCCCGGGAGCGGAAGCGTTTTGCGACGCGATCGGTTTTCCTTTTCCGGTATATACAAGTGTTCCCGCGAAAACCAAAATGGCGAAGGAGATCATCGCGCTTCCAATAAGAACCGTTTTCCCCGACTCCATTCTTTTCGCCGATGCGAGATCCTCGACGGGACCTTCCTCGTCTGCCACCATTTCTTTCGCTCCTCTTTCTTCTTCCATTCCCTCATGCTGTTCGTGTTCCATTGTGTTGTGAGACTGAGTTTATATTTCCAACAAAATACCGCCTTGTGGCGGTTTCGGTGGGTACATGACGCACAAAGAAAGCTTGCGCTTCTAGGCGTTCATGACCCCGAGGGGAAAAGACGGGTCTCGTTTCTCGTGGAGTGCAACCCACGCAAGAATTTTTTGAAAGTAGGTCGTTGTATTTTCGGTTTCGGAAAAGCGGCGTTCGCGATCCGAGCGAAGAACACCTGATGTGGGCAAGACAGCGATCCGCATACCAAAACCGAACAACGCAAGCAAGAAAAAAGCTGCGAGCGCAACGCCGGACGGTATATCAAAATCACTCAAAATACTCGTGTGAATTCTGACGTATTCGAGCGGATTGACTCCCGATTCGCAGTCCGTGCGATCGATCAACATCGGGATGCACACACCATGAATTTCGTTATTTTCTTGGTGCATCATCAGAAAAGTGCCGAACACCATTGTTCCGACAATGCCCGCAAGCAGGACGACCGTGATGGTAAACTTGGTATCCATGTCTATCTTTTTTTCGAAAGGCGGTGTACTCTCAAAATTTCCGTTGCGGCTTTCTTCTTTAACCCCGATCGCATTTGCATCGTTGTATGCGTCAGCAGATGATTTTCCAAAAGAATGTCCTCGATACTCGAAAGCGCCGAGCGCATCGCGGAAGACTGCGTGATGATGTCAACGCAGTATCTTTCCTTCGAGATCATCTTTTCGAGCCCCTCAGCCTGACCCTTGACGATCAGCATCCGTCGGAGAAGCTTCTTCTTCGCGATAGCATTCATAGTTCCATGATACCCCAGGGGGGTATATATCGTCAAGGGCCTCGTTCTTGCGACTGTGGATATCCGCTACAGGACGACATATTCCCAGCCGGGTTGCCACGCCTTACGCTTCCGCCAATCTTCGGCAAACGCCTCTTCCCATGTTCTACCATTGAGCAATACATCGAGTGCAAGTTGCGGAGCTTTGTGTGCCACGATCGCGACTCGCTTCCCGTCATAATCCTTTTTCAAGAACGCAAGAAAGTCATTGAGTCGCGCTTTTACGTCTTCGTAGCTTTCCCCTTCCGGAAATCTCTCGGTGATACATTTTTCCTGCATCGGCTCCACCACAAAAGATGGGTGTCCGTTATATGTGCCGTAATTACATTCCCGCAAACGCGCGTCGGAAATAATAGGTGTTATGTCGCTAAAGGTGAGCTTCGCGGAGTGGACCGCACGCCTCAAGTCCGAACAGAAAACCGCGTCAAACTTCTTTTCGCCGATCTGTTTTGTAAGTTCGATTGATTGTTGTACTCCGAGCTCGGAAAGCTCCGCGTCGGACCAGCCGGAAGACACGCCGTTCTCATTGTCGATCGTCGTCCCATGAACAAAGTACGTGATATAAACTGACATCGTTTTTTTTGGTGGACTCAACAGAGATCGGACTGGGGATTTTTGGAAATTCGACGGTTCATTAAATTATTTTTCCAAAATTTTATCATCGGAAACAAAGTTGACCTGATACTCTGGTATACCGAGCGAAATGCCATAACGTTTCGCTTCATCATACTGTTCCTTACTTTTTCGGTCTATATAAAAAACTTTGTCGCGGAAAATAATATAATGATGAGTATCATTTTTAAAGTCGGCATACCAGTCATGTTTTGGATCCAATGCTTTACTTACTTTTTCCGCGACATCCTTTGCTTGATTTTCTGGAATCTCAACGGTGTGTAAGGTCCATTGTTTTACCCAGGGGGTTTTATGCTTCTCTACAACTTCTTCAATTTTTGTCTCAGAAATTTTAGCATCTTTGAGGATGTCCTTATTTCCCAAACTTTCTTCAATTATTACACCTTGATAATTCATCAATTTATTTTTGCTTTTGGCTCCTCATAATCTCGGAAGCAAGTTTTTTTAATTCTTCGGGGTCAGCCATTGGCCCGCTTCCCGAAGAAACCCAGCCCTCGTATTTATCGAACCAAAATTCTTTTCCACTCAAAACTTGCTTCCAAATACCTTTCTTTAAGTTTTCTGTTCCGTGAAGCGGAACAAGTTTAATGTGCGCGTGGTCAATTCCTGTCCCTTCCATCATCAATCCAACTCGTCCAACATCGTCAAAATAATTTTCCAAAATATTCGCTACTTTTTTGGAAGCGATTATAAATCTTTGCAAAACATTGTCTGGCATTTTCAAAACATCGCTCCCAAAATGTTGCTTTGGAATGACGCACGAAAAACCCTTTGTATTTGGGTCGACAGCGAGCCAGGCCATAAATTCTTTATCCTCCCAAAATAAGCCTGCTGTTTTGATATTCCCAGCGGAAATCTCGCAGAAAATACACTTGTTGTCTTTTGTTGTTGCGTCGTATTTTGTCATAATTAAAAATCTTTAACTACTTTCGCTTGAACGGGTGCTTGATAATGATTTGGCTTGGCTCGCTTCAGATATTCAATGACTTTTCCTAGAACTGGTGGACCCGACAGGGATCGAACCTGTGACCTTTCCGATGTGAACGGGACGCTCTACCACTGAGCTACGGGTCCGTAAATTGGTGGGAGGGTGAAAAACAATGCCCACTGACCGCCCTGCCTACCGCCTGCCTGCCGGTAGGCAGGGCTAAGGGTGCAACCAAATTTAGATATTCCTTCTTTGTTCCAATACCCAATATATAAGAGTTCGGTTTTCTAATCAACACATAAATGTGTTTGAGGCCCCGCGTTTGCAGGGCCTCGATGATGTTGCCTAGTTCTCCGGCCACCCGGTGATCGCCCCATCGGACGATCTGGTGATCACGACGGTGCGCACGTTGTGCGCCGCTCGCCGCACGAAGTAGTCGCCGCCCCACCCCGCGAGGCGGATGACGAATTTCCCACCGCGCTCGGCGACGACAGCCGCCGATCGCCAGGCCTTGCGGTGCCAGACCTGGCACGGCTTGCCGGGCCGAGGGGCCGGTGGGATCTGGGTCGGCGTCAGCATGCGAACGATCCAATCGAGGATCCGGTTCGCAAAGTGAAAGAGCACCGCACCCACCAAAATCACCGCCACGAACAGGATCAACTCGATCGTCATCGCCTCTTCCTCCTCAAGTAGGTGCGGGGTTGTTTCCCCGCGTTAATGGTTGCTAGTGCACATTATAGCATACTGTATGTTTTTGTCAACATATGCTTTTTGCCTTGAAAAGCGGCGCCTTACACCATTCCCTTTCCGCCAGATGCACCAAAAAAATAAAAACCGCCGAGTGGCTTTCGCCTGGCGGTGTACTGCCCTGGAGACTATTGCCTCGAACGATTGGCAAGAAGATAAACGCGTCTCCCCATGTGGCTTCCTCGCTCGATAAGTCCGTTTGCCTCAAGAATGCTAAGGACGCGGCTAAGAACGATGGGGCTTACGCTTAGCCTCCTCGCAATCGCCGCCCTGCTAAGGCGGGGTTCGCTTCCAACCAGCTGCAGGACTTCGGGCGCATATTTCATCCGCGCGGCGGCTTCCTGATCCCTGGTTACGAGAGCTTGCAGATGAAAATCAATGAGATCAGCACATGTGCGCCAGCGAACCCAGTAATCCCCTGCCAAAGCCTCGTACCTCCACGGAATCAAACGCCGCAGATCATCGTAGGCCTTAAGGAGCTCTTCCCGATCCTCCGATCGAAGAAGCCGGATCACAAGATGCTTTACCGCGTAGTCAATCTTCTCCATCGCACGGCGGTCTTTCCAAAGCATCCCAGCCCGAATTATTTCGCCATATTCCCTCATGGACCTCCCGCATAATTCAAGCGGGCCTTCACTCAAAAGCTGGTCGCCGATATTCATTTCGCGCTTCCCTTTTGCCCTTGAGGCGGTGAAAACTGTTTTATGCTGATTTATTTCTAACACCTTGTTTTCACGATGTAAAGCAAAAAATAAAAAGCGCCAAGCGATTTTTGCCTGGCGGCGTAGTACTCTCAAGACTACTTCATATTTCTTTCGATAGGCAGACCGGGTATCGGGCCGTCACTCTTCCTCCTTCGAGAAAACAGCCAAGAAGAGATGAGGTGCGCCCCAATATATAAAACACCTAGGATAATCCCTGCCGTTAACGCCTGCACGCCATTCATCGTCGCTACCTCTTTTTCGAATCCACGATAAGGTCGTGCACCACGAAAATCATCGGGACAAGTCCGAGGATAAGTAGAAAATCCCACGGAGTTGCCCACGTCCAAGGCATAAAACCAAACCTTGTAAACGGAGCAGCTCCGATGCCGAAAAGGAATGAAAAAATGATGAGACACCCTCCTGACGCGGTGATGGTGAGAATATCGGTTAACTCGCAACCCGCAAAGAGATAATCGCCTGCAGAATAAAGCCACAAAAGAATACCAACGACAGCCAAAATCACGAGTCCAAGAACGCTCACCACTTGCTCATCCCCAGACGCACGAACCAAAGACTGGCGCGCGGCGTCCCCAATCGAAATTGCGAAACACCCAAGCAGAAAACATAACCCGACGAGAATGTTTTTTTTGGACTTCACTCTCTCGCTCCTTTTTGTTCTCCGGGGAACTTTTTCCGCGGAGATTGCTTTTCCGATGCTGTGATGTTTTTATCATCAAACATGGTGCTTGTCAAACAAAAAGCGCCTCGCCAAAAGTCGAGACGCTTTTTACGGTCAAACCCTCTTGGGGGTTACTGAATCTCAACGGTCGCCCCTGCTCCTTCAAGCTTATTCTTGAGCTCATCTGCTTCTTCTTTCTTCATTCCCTCCTTCACCATCTTCGGAGCGCCATCAACCAAATCCTTTGCCTCCTTGAGGCCGAGACCGGTTGCTTCGCGGACCGCCTTGATGACATTCAACTTCTGCTCCCCTGCTGCCTTCAAGAAAACGTTAAAACTTGTCTTCTCTTCTACCGGCGCGCTCGCTGCTGCTGCAACTGGAGCCGCCGCAGAAATGCCGAACTTCTCCTCAAGGACATGGACGAGCTCGGAGAGCTCGAGCGCCGAGAGGGTTTCTATTTTCGAGATAATATCGTTGAATTTGTCTGACATAGTAGTAATTGTGTGTTTTTAGTTCGCGACCTTTTTCGACTGTTCGCTCAAGACATACAAAAATGAGCGAATGGGACCGGCAAGCGTACCCAAAAGTTGACCCAGGAGCACTTCTCGCGGAGGCAACGTGCCAAGCATCATTACTTCGTCACGAGCCATAACTGCCTTTCCTTCGAGATCGTACCCGCCAAGAATCTTCTTTACATTCACCTCGCGGGCCTTTACGTCCGTCCCGGCGAGATCTCTGAAAAATCGGAAAAGTGCCGCGCTCGAACTTTGCGTATCCGTCGAGACGAAAACTGTTCCAACCGGACCGAAGAATTCGCGCACGTCATATTCGATTCCTTTTGATTTCAAGAGCACGTTTAAAAGGCGCTTCTTTAAAACCAAAAATGATCCGCCGTTTGCGGAAACCTCTCTTCGAAGCATACGCAGGCTCTCTGCCGACACTGAACCAAAATCTGCAAAAAGCAGACTCTTACTGTTCTTCAAGAGTGCTTCTGCGTCTTTCAGCTCACTTTGCTTTTGTGCTTTTGTTTTCATTCTTTCATTTTTCGCGTATCGACCTTTTGCCGAAATAAAAACGGCTTGTGCTCCACAAGACCGCGCCAGAATGCTTCCGGCAAAGTCCTCGGTAGGTGCTTATGCCCATTTCTCTAGGCCGCCTACGGTCTTAAGAATACCTGTCTAGTATATAGAAGGGGTGGATTTCGTCAACCGCCCTTATGAAGCTTTTCTTCTACGGCCCACTGTGGTAAAAACTGGTTTATACAAATAAAAACCCGGGCTTGTGCCGGGTTCTGTCTCTTAGTGCCTACCGATTCTGTCTGATCGCTTCGTTCGATAGGTGAAGTATCCTACCGCTTTCACCTCACCGCCCTCGACCGACTCGACAGTCCACGAGACGCTGATGTTGTCGTTGTTTTTCGGATCACGTTCGGCGTGCGCACTCGCTCGAAGCTTCTCCCCCGCAAGGGATGGCCTCATCACTCGAACTCCGTCTACTGCCACAAGAAGCGCGTGCCCCTGTATAAGAGTCATCGCCGCATAAACTCCTGCGAAGTTCGGGAGCACCCCGATTACAAAACCTCCCTGCGCAAAAAGTCCGGGAGGAAGGTCGCCCACTACAAGCATGTTCTCCGAAACGACCATCTCAATTTCGGCGTACCCCTCCGAAAGCGCTTGAAGCGAGGCATCGCCCGCCACGACAGACGGGTGCCTCGAAAAACCAGCCCTTAGATCGGCAAGCCTCTTTTCCGTCGCCATATCCCCTCTTTCAAACACGACGCGAACTTCTTTCATCATGCTACTCGGAAAACACATTTGTCAAAGCGGCTTTCGTTATTTGGCTTCTTCTCGCCCTTTGATATAATATGTGAAGGTCATTGGAACATTCGGAGGAAAGTTGAAAAAAATCGTGCAGAGGATTGTTTGGTACCAATGCGAAGTTTGTAAAACTCGTCATCCAAGCAAAAAAGAAGCCCTGAGATGTGAAAAGAAACCTGTCGAAGAAAAGATTTTTTCTCTCGGAGATACGGTTCAGCTCAATCGTTTTGTTTATTGCCATAATTTACAACACCCAAGCCAAAAGTTTCGCGCGGTTGGGAGAATCGTTCGGGTCCGCAAGCCGGAACCAGCCGACGAGGATTACGAGAACAGATATCTAGGTGGAAAGCGGGAGAGAAAGCAATCTCACGTCCTCAGCTTCGAAATTAAGTACAAGTGTCCTTTCTGCAAGAAGGAGAAAGATGCGCTTTGTCTCACTCCGGAAATGGAGCTTGTTAAAAAGAATAAAAAAAATCGGTGAATACTCGCCGATTTTTTAATATAAAAAGGCGATTTTCTCGCCTTTATTTCTCAACCGCTTTTTTCGAAGTTTTCTTTTCCCGGAAAAGCTTTCCCACGATACGAAGGAGTTCTCCCGCATGAAAAATCGGCTCCTCATCGACATCGCGCTTCGCTCGGACTTTCCCGTCAAGCGAAACTCCGTACCCTCCATAACTTTGAAAATCGCTCATGGAAATGGTCCGGTATCCCCTGCGAACGTATTCTCTCTCCCACTTGGCAAGCTTCTTGATCCATCGGTCAAAAGCTCCAGCATCGTCTCCGCAAGCCGCGTAACTTGCTATATCCCCCGCGATAGCGCCTGCGCGCAGGTAGAACCGAACAATCCACGAATCCGGTAGAAGCCGTAGGAACATCTCGATCCCCTTTTTACTAATGCTTTTTGCAGTTTATCAAAAACCGCGTGATTGTCCACTATAGAATCAGAGCCGCCCCAAGAAGACCCCTCGTCCACGATAATAATCGTAAAGAGCGGCGCATGTCGGTCTGGAGCTAGAGCTGCTCGAACCCCGTTGGTATCCCTTGAGGTTGGTTGGCTGGGACTGTTTAAGATATCTAGGTTTAGGGCCTCGAACTTATTCTATCCTCGATGAAGCCAGCATGCTGGCAAAAAGATACGAAGTTGGCTTCGCCGACTGGGCCAAAAACTCCGGGGTAATCTCCAGGGTTGGAACCTTAAGGACTACCCCGTTATACGTCCTGTTCAACCTCGTCGCATTTTCCAGAATGTAGCATAGTTCCATGAAACTGCTCTCGCCCTTATAACCTGCGTTGGTCGACGCATTTTCGCGGAAGTAATTTCGGAAGTACCCCCTAAGGACATCGCCGTTTCCCGTGTCCGGCAGATTCTTGGGGGCAAGGTGATGAGCCCATATAACCGCACTTGGCTTGAGAAGATCGATATTCTTCATGGTTGTCACATCTTCCTTGCCCGCAAGGTCCGGTTTCGAAGGAGACATGAAAAGGATGTCGGGTTTCCCAATCTCCTCCAGTTGTTTCGGTTCTAAGACATGAGCGTTGTCCGCAAGATGCACCAGATGCACGCCGTCTACCGTATAACTCCAAGCGATGTTTGTGTCGCCGTTCCATTCGTAAACAACTGTTCCTCGCAGATTCAGGTCCGGGAAGGGATCGCTGTTTGGTTTCGTCTTGGGGGCATTAAGCAACCAATCGCCTGGGGCATATGCGTGGTCCGCATCTGGTTCCGACATAAGAACGATATTCGCACCAAAGGGGGCGCCTTTAAATTCTTTGGGAAAGTTCGGGCCCAAAATCCACTCTGGTGCATCGTTGAATGGATCAATAAGAATTCGATATCCTGCCTGGTTCTCGATCAGGAAACAAGAAAGGCCGATGTAGTGGATGGTCATTATTTGGTTTTTAAGTAATCTCTGTTCCTAATCTTTGAGCCAAATCCTTCACCGACTTTTCCGGAGACCCTGCCTCCTTCGAAATGCAATCATTTACGCCGGCATCCCTAAAGGCCCGAACAGTGTCCGGATCGGAAGAAAAGCCGAAAAGCTTGCCTTCGAATCCTCCGCCAAGTAGTTTCCTGCCCACTGCGGCACCCTTAATGCTTTCGCTTAGATGGTAATCAAGGAGTACGATATCGGCCTTCTTTGCCTGGATCTCGGCAGCCAACTCTTCGGCACTTTGCCCATTAAATAGAATGAGCACGGCCTTGCCTTCCGTGGCAACCATGAGGGTGGGTGCAAACGCCTCCAGAACTCCCTGCGCATCATCTACCATGATCACAGTCTTTCCGCGCAAGGGATTGTATTCTTGTTCGAATTTCGGCGCGCGTTTCCATTTAGCGGTACTGCCCAAACCTGCCAACGCCGTGTTTATTCTCTCTAGAATGTCCGGAGGTTGCGACTCGACATTTGGATTTATTCCGTAAGTTTCCATAATGCTTTTAACTGACTTCCGCCTGATAGCATTGTTCGCCCCGACCCGCATCGGGATTCCGCATGTTATGCGACTTCCGACTGGTAACATGCTTCACAATACACAATCTCGGGGCGGTCGGGGGCGTAAGAGGTCATAAATTCATTTGGACATCGTCCTTCCGAATGCTGCGGGTGTTTGATGCTACACATACACTGGCGCGACCAAAGCTTCAGAGGGTTTCGCTTGGCCAAGCGCTGATAATGACGGCAGTTGGGACAAAGAACAGGCAACGGTATATTCATCTGGCGATACAGTTGGAGTTCTTGGGGAATAATACGGAAGGCGGAAGAACATTGGTCGTTGCAAGTCCCACCGTGCGCGCAGGCAATAGTCTCTTCCAAGATAGAACCGGTTACGTCAGCAATCGTGTCCGGAACTTCCGAGGCGGCAATAGTCACGGCGTATTCCCTTTTCTCCGGCTCTCTCCAAAAATATCCCTGCGCCTCTATCTCGTTCTTAGAGAGAGGAAAGTTCTCTTGGGCGATTGTCTCATTATAGGCAAAAGGAGACAGTTCTGCCGGAAAGAATTCCCCGTAACGGTATTCTCTGCCCTTCTTGTCACGATACGGCATATCGTTCATCTGTTTTACGATCTCGTGGACCAACTTTTGATATTCTTCTTTGGAATATTGCTTATTCAGAATGCAGTATTCCTTACTGCGAAGCCCCACGCAACCGAACAGATTGCTGGACGCCGAACACATGTCGCCATATTGCACGTTATTGGAGCCATCGGTCACGTTGCAGAACTTCACATTGTTGACCTCTTCCACGCCGATACCTTCATATGTCAATTCACAACTTCCCGCGCCGTAACAGTCCGAAATGTCCTTACTGGTGAAAGTCCATGAGGAATGCCTGGCATTCTCTAGATCGAAACCATCAAACGCATAGTAGCAGTTCTTCGCGTTCGAAAGATGGTCTCCCTGGGTATTTACGGTATTGATAAGGTTCGCGTAACGGAATATGCCTTTCGATTTCAGTTCCGCGAAGCGGCGACTAAGTTCTTCTTGGGTCTTCCGGCTGCCAAGGTTCAGGTCTTTGATTCGATTGGCGTATTCCTCTTTAGTAAGTTGTTCGCCAAAAAACACATGGGACGCCGAGCGCAGGTTGATGCCCCCAAAACACTGCTGACAATTACGAGAGTTGGAAAGGAATCCACTTTCGACGCAGGATTCTGTTTCTTCCAAGCAACGCCCGCGATAACATTTGTCGGCATACAAGCATTCGTAAAGAAGTTCTGAGTGATAAGTGTACGTACAGTCAAGACATTGTTTGCCCTGAGTCATTCTGGCGCAATAGGCCGTATCCTCGGAGTCCCTCAGCGCGAAAGAAAGATAGACATTTTTATTTGCATAGGACTGGTTGGTGTAATCGGAATTGGTGCATTGCTGGACCCATAGCGCCAAGCGCGGAGCCCGAGCGCTGAGTTCCTTGAACTGTTGGAAGAAGGATTTCGACACATCGAAGGCAGTGCCGTAAGACAGCGGGTCCCACTTATCCGAAAACCAACAGGTACTGCAATAGACCGGAAAAGTGGTTCCGGCCGGGTACAGGGCTATAAGACCTTTATGGCAAAGATCGCATTCCCTCTTGTGCAAGGTCCTTTCGTTTCTCCATGCAAACCGCCTCTGCCTGCGGCACTCCGGGCAAAATGTCGGCGGCGGCACATCAATTTTTTTGTAAAAATCAAAATCTTGAGCGTCTATCAAGAACGATCCTTTGCAATTCTGACAAACTTTATTTTCAGATGTTGGCATAGATATCAGGTAAAACGAAGTGAAATCCTGAGTCCGCCGAAGGGCTCCGGTTCGATCGTGAAATCTTTATGACAATTTTGGCAATTTTTAATTTCTTTATTCATGCTCCCCCTTGTCCCGCCCCGCTGGCGGGATCCGCGATTTTGTTTATTCGCTTTGCTCGTACAAAATCGGGACAGTTTCGGCAGGTTTGGATCTCGGTATTCATGCAACTTCCGCCTGATAGCATTGTTCGCAGTAGACGATTTCGGGTCGATCGGGGGCGTAGGATGTCTCGAACGTGTTGGGGCAGGAATCTGTTCCGTGAAAATGAGTGGTGGTATTGGTGTACACACCTGACACTCCGCCACCGCATTTGCATTTTCCTTTCCAAAGCTTAAGAGGGTTCCTCTGTTCTAGTCGAAGGGAGTGGCGGCAGTTGGGACAGGCGCGCGGCAGGGGTAGCTCCATCTGCTTGTAGAACTGGAGTTCGCGCGGGGTGACACGGAAAGCGGTCGTACATTGGTGATTGCACGCGCCGGCATGCTCACAACCAACGATCTCTTGTAGGATGGAATCATCAACATCTTTAATGTGGTCCGGAAGGTCGTCGGCCGCCTTGGTCACCTGGTAATTCCTCGCCTCTGCATCTTTCCAGGCGAGTCCCCTGCCGGTCGCTACCACTTTGGTCAGCGGAAAATATTCCTGGGCGATGGTTTCGTTATACGCGAACGGAGATAGTTCCGCCGGAAAGAACTCTCCATATTTGTATTGCCGCCCGCCCCTGTCTGTGTACGGCATCTGGTCCATGTGCGCCACGATACGCGGCACGAGCGCGGCATACTTCTCTTTGGAATATTGCCTGTTAAAGATGCAGTATTCCTTGTTGCGCAATCCGACGCAGCCGAACAGGTTGTGAGAGGAGACGCAGTTGTACGAATACCAGATATCGCTGCTGCCTTTTATAAAATAACTGAAACGATACTTCGAATTCTCGTTGGATTCGAAACCGACGGCGATTGTCTCGTACATATCCTCGGCGTACGGCGACCCGTACTGGTCATATGAGTCCTTGTTGCCGACCACGCAGTAATGGCAGTGCTTCGAGTTCTCGGAATTCGTACCCATAAGGTCGAAGCACGCTTTACAATTTTTGGCGTTGTAGAGGTTGTCGCCGGTGCTGCCTGGCGAGTTAATGATATGGGCGTACCGATGGATGGCACCGGAGGTCTGCTTTTTGGCTCGTTCCATTGCCTTTGCCAACGCCGCGAAGCTACCCAGGTTCATCTGGGAAAGCTTTTTCGTATATTCCTCCTTGGAATATGGCTGGTTAAAGATGTAATATTGCCGCCCCCTCAAATTGGTACAGCCGAAGCAGTTCTGGCAGTTCTTGCAGTCATACAAAAACCAGGAATCACTGCAATCTTCCGAGTAGCGGCTGAAGAACAGACGGTAGGAATTGGTGCACTGCACATCTTCATAGCACAGCTCCAACTTCTCGCCGGTATATAAATCCAGGGAATCCTTGGATGTGACCACTCTGTTTGCGAAAGACACGTTCTCGCTTTGGCGACCCCCAATGAAG
Source organism: Patescibacteria group bacterium (assembly GCA_038063755.1). GTDB lineage: Bacteria > Patescibacteriota > Minisyncoccia > UBA6257 > 2-01-FULL-56-20 > JBBTUL01. Next base: position 41,803 of record JBBTUL010000008.1, on the reverse strand, counting down.
AGATAGCAGTTCTTACAATCGGCGCTGTAGTTGCAGTAGTCAGAGTTCAAGGAGCTGGTATTGAAATCGCTCATGGCCGGGACCTTTTCGGCCAGGTCTTTGAATTGCTCAAAAAAGTTTTTGGAAAAATCGTAATCGAATCCGTAGGCCATCGGGTCCCATGCATCGGACCACCAGCACGGCTGGCAGTATATCTTCAAAGGACTGCCTTCGGGATAGATGGCGATGATGTTCTTCTGGCATTTATCGCACGTCCGGCGATACATTGATCGCTCGTTTCGAAAGTTCATCCGGCGAGCCAGGCGGCATTCCGGACAAAATGTCGGTGGCGGTACGGCTATTTTTTTGTAGAAATCAAAATCCTCCGGTTCGATCGTGAATTGGTTTTTGCAGCTTTGGCAGGTTTTAATTTCTTTATTCATACTTCCCTTGTCCCGCCCCGCTGGCGGGATCCTCGATTTTGTTTGTTCGCTTTGCTCGTACAAAATCGGGACAGTTTTGACAGGTTTTTTGCTGAGATTCGAGAATATACGAAGTATAACCAAAATATATTTCTTGGAAAGAGATGAAATGAATCACAGCTCTCTCGTGGGTTTGCCCCGGCGATAGCGGGGCATAAGATTCTGTAGCACGCTACGCGTGACAAAATCTAATGCGGGAGCTGGAGGAATCGGACCTCCGACCGCGGTTTTGGAGACCGCTGTTTTACCACTAAACCAAGCTCCCATATCTAACTTCGTAGAACCTCTAAACCTTTTGGCGGTTTTGTCCCGATTTTCTAAATCATATGCGATGATTTCTAGAAAATCGAGGATCCCGGTCCCGACCTATGGTCGGGCATCGGGAGAGACCGCTGTTTTACCACTAAACCAAGCTCCCGTTCGCTTCTAGCGTAATACAAAAAAAGAAGGTCGCCAATCCTCCCCTCCTTCCTGTCCGTCTGCTCTGTACGGAGGAAAATAGTTCTTGGAGAAGCTATCGGAGGACGCAGCGGCTTGGACTCCGCAAAGCGGAGCGCCACGTCCGAGATGCAGGGCCGATTCCTCGCAGGAGATAATCGAGCCCGGTTCTCCAAGGACTATTTTCCGGAGATCTTGCCTTCTTTATGCGCGGTTTGCTTCCGACACCAAGCGCAAAACTTCTTAAGCTGAATCTTTCGTTCAACCTTCTTTTTGTTCTTGCGGGTATAGTAATTCCGACGGCTGCAAACGCCGCATTTAAGCCCTATAAGATTGTCCGCATATTTAGCTTTTGCCATGTTAGATTTCTGTTTAAGCGAAGTGGATTACAGAATCTTACACCCCGCCAGAGGGCGGTGGTAGAGACCCCAACACTCTCCTGAAAGCGGTTCCGGACTTATATTTCTTTATTTGCCGCTCCCTCTCCCTCGCTTCACCGTAGAAAGAATACACCTCAATTTTTACAATTTCAAGAGGTATATGACGCCGGAGCGATGGGGTCTTTCCCCCGTTGTGTTCGGCCATTCGCCGGGCCATGTTGTTGGTATATCCAACATAATAATGACCGGTTTTTAAGGATTTCAGGATATAAACAAAATACACGACCATATTCTCCCGGCTCGTGATGAAGAAACGATAAAGTGCCCCGCCGACGGCGGGGCGTAAGAAAATCTAATCCCGCCCATAGCGGTCAAGATTGTCTAACGTGAGCCGGAGGGGAGAATCGGACTCCCGACCTCTTTCTTACCATGAAAGCGTTCTACCACTGAACTACTCCGGCTCTTAGTACGAACACAATAGTAGCAAAAAACGAGAGACCGACACAAGCCCGGAGCTTGCGTCGCCTGCCCAACTGGAGCCACCTCCCGGATTTGAACCGGGGACCTTCTCTTTATCCCGTATAGAATCTGCCTATCCTGGAGCCGGGAGCGAGATTTGAACTCGCGACCTACTCTTTACAAAAGAGTTGCTCTACCGCTGAGCTATCCCGGCAGATTTTAAACGGGACCTTGCGCCAGAGTTGTTCCCGCTTTGCCTAAGGGTAAGCCCTTAGCCACAAAGCGCAATCCCGCACGAAGCGGGACTCTACCGCTGAGCTAAGGTGGCCGCAAGCGTCATTTTACGGAAAAAGCCCATCCTTGTACACCTCATTCGGAAGGGGGCTTTTTCTGACGAATAAACCCCACACACCAAAAGCCATGTATGCGCATGTCGAGATGAATGGCCGAAAGGAGGGCGGTATAAGTCAGAAAACCAGGGATGTAAGTTTTTGGTGTGGGGGTAAATCTTTCCACAGCTCTGAAATTGGGCTATGATACTACCATAAAATAAGCTGATTCGGGGTCTTCCGCGTACACCAAGAACCATGTCTAAGTTCGTCCATCTTCACGTTCACAGTCACTACTCACTTCTTGACGGTCTTACGAAAATCGACGAGCTGGTCGGCCAAGCCAAAAAACTAGGAATGGACACGATAGCCCTCACCGATCATGGGGTGCTCTATGGAAGCGTTGAATTCTACAAAAAGGCGAAAAAAGAAGGAATAAAACCGATTCTCGGCGTTGAAACATACGTTGCCCCGAAAAACCGCACAAGCAAGGAGTCGGGCGAGTGGTACCATCATTTAATTCTTCTTGCGGAAAATGAGACGGGATGGAAGAACATCATGAAGCTTGTTACCCTCGCTCATCTTGAAGGATTTTACTATCGTCCCCGGGTTGATAAAGAACTTTTACGAAAACATCACGAAGGCATCATCGCAACATCCGCATGCCTTGGCGGAGAAATTGATCAAGCGCTTCTCGACAAAAAATATGATGATGCAAAACGCGTCGCGCTTGAATATGAGGAAATTTTCGGGAAAGGAAATTTTTTCATCGAAATACAAGATCATCCGCACATTAAGGATTCGGTAAAAATTTGGGATGACATCATTCGTCTTTCAAAAGAAACCGGCATCCCGCTCGTTGCGACTCAGGACAGCCATTACGCGAAGAAAGAAGACGCGGAATACCACGATATTCTACTTGCGGTACAAACCGGAAGCCGTCTTTCTGACGACGACAGATTGAGCCTCAAAGAAGATGACTTCTCGATAAGTTCTCCCGAAAACATGATTGAACGTTTCAAGAATCTTCCCGAAGCGATAGAAAACACCGTAAAAATCGGAGAACGATGCAATACAACCTTGGAGCTCGGAAAGATTTTGCTTCCGGAGTTTCCGAAGCCAGAAGGAATAAGTCGAGATGTTTACCTCCGCAATCTCGTAGAAGAACGCGTTGCATATCGATATCCCACAGGCCCCTCTCCCGAAGCGAAAGAGCGACTTGAATATGAGCTTGAAGTCATTGTAAAAACCGGTTTCGCGGATTACTTCTTGATTGTCCAGGACCTTGTAAACTGGGCGAAAGACCACGGCATAGCAGTCGGGCCAGGACGTGGATCGGCAGCAGGAAGTCTTGTTTCGTACGTACTGCGCATTACGGACATTGATCCACTTGAGTACGGTCTCCTTTTTGAACGCTTCTTAAACCCCGAACGCGTTCAAATGCCTGATATCGATATTGATTTTGCAGATACCCGCCGCGACGAAGTTTTAGCGTATGCGCGAGAGCGTTATGGCTCTGATAGGGTTGCTCAGATCATTACCTTTGGAACGATGGCTGCGCGCGCTGCCGTGCGCGATGCCGGACGCGCCATGGGCTTAAGCTATGGCTTTTGCGATCAAATCGCGAAGCTTATTCCCCCCATGATGAAACTTGATGAAGCACTTAAAAAGACCCCTGACCTTAAAGAGCTGTTCGACAACAATACGGATGCAAAAAAACTTATTACGGTAGCACTTCATCTTGAAGGCGTCGCGAGGCACGCTTCCGTTCATGCGTGCGGAACCGTGATTTCGAAGAATCCGCTCATTGAGTACGTTCCATTGCAGTTTGCTCCACAGGATAAGGAAAACATCATTACGCAATTTGAGATGCACGCGATCGAAGATTTAGGTCTTCTGAAGATGGACTTCCTGGGACTCAAAAACCTCACAATTATCCAAGACACCGTTCGTCTTGTCCGAGACATGAAAGGAGAAGAAATATCGATCTCGAATCTACCGCTTGACGACGCGGCTACATTTGAAATTCTAAAAGCTGGAAATACCACTGGAGTGTTCCAGTTCGAATCCTCCGGCATGCGGCGATACATGAAAGATCTTGAGCCAACCCAAATCGAAGACTTGATTGCTCTCGTGGCACTTTACCGTCCGGGACCTCTGGAGCTTATTCCGTCTTTTATTAAAAGAAAGCATGGGGAAGAAAAAATTACATATCTCCATCCTCGCCTTGAGCCAATTCTCAAAAACACATACGGCATTGGTGTTTACCAAGAACAAATGATGCAGATCGCCCGCGATCTCGCTGGCTACACGCTCCCGGAAGCAGACACGCTCCGGAAAGCAATCGGGAAAAAAATAAAGTCTCTCCTCGACGAGCAAGAAGAAAAACTCGTGAAAGGAATGATAAAAAGCGGAATCGATGAGAAAACCGCGAAAAAGATTTGGGAACTCTTCCCGCCGTTTGCACGATACGGCTTCAACAAGAGCCACGCCGCATGCTACGCCATGATCGCCTACCGCACGGCATATCTCAAGGCTCGATATCCGGATGAGTTCATGGCGTCGCTGTTAAATGCAGAATCCGGAGATATTGAACGCATTTCGTTCCTGATAAACGAGGCGAAGCAGGCGCATATCGACGTTCTCCCGCCAGACTTGAATGCGAGCTTCGCCGACTTTACTCCGGATGGAGACGGAAAAATTCGTTTCGGTCTTCTTGCGATAAAAAACGTTGGCGACCATATTGCCAAAACAATCATTGAAGAGCGTTCGCTTCGCGGACCATACGCGAACTTGAGCGATCTCCTTTCTCGCGTGCAGGATAAGGACTTGAACAAGAAGTCGTTTGAAAGTCTCGCGAAAAGTGGTGTTTTTGATTCGCTGGGAATCGAACGGAATCAGATCCTTCAAAACATCGATACGATACTTAAATTCCACAGCGTAATAAAACGAGGATCGACACCACAATCAACCGGATCGCTTTTTGGAAAAGGAACTTCTGCGACAACACCTCCACTACAACTTGCTCCGGCAGAACCAGTAAAAACTCAGCAGAGGCTCCAGTGGGAAAAAGAGCTTCTTGGATTCTATCTGTCCGATCATCCGTTGAACGCCCTTTCCGATAGAATCAAGCTTACGAAGGCACGTTCACTCGACGAACTCCGCGCCACGAAAAATGAAAACCTCGTTTTTAGAACAGCAGGTCTCATCTCGCAAATCAAAAAGATTGTCACGAAAAACGGGCAGCCGATGGCATTTGTCCAGCTTGAGGATTTCTCACCGAAACCAATGGAGCTTGTGGTGTTCCCGCGAATTCTCGAGGGGACGAAATCAGTGTGGGAAGAAAATAAAGTAGTTCTCGTCGAAGGAAAGATGTCTTGGCGCGACGGGGAGCCGAAGTTTATCTGTGAGCGAGCGAAGGTTCTTGAGGCATAATAGGAATCTACATAGCAGCAAGATTGCCTGCTCTCGCGGCATGGACTTAACTTGACGTAGTAGCCACATCAGATCTAGGGTGTATGTAGTCCCACACGAAGGAGAAAGGCATGGAAGAGGCTCGCGAGCCAGTAAAGGACTTCGTGAGAATGGTCTTTTTCGGTCTGCCTGATGATGATCTCGTTGATAATTCCGATGATTTCGAGACGCCCTTGCCCGAAGACGGGCGCCGGGTTCTCCCGCGTCCTGATCTTGAGTGGCACGACCGCCACGATTCCTAACATCACTACTCCCGCCAGTCTGGCGGGTTTTTCTTTTCGATGAAACCGTTACTATCCCTTCTGCTTCATGAGCGTCCTAAAGCGCGCTGCGCTCGGACCCGTGCGACGGAAGTCGCATGAGGGGCCGGCCCTCCTGCTGCTTTAGTAGAGAGCGCGAGCCTCGCTCATGAATCCTGCTCTTCTTTCGGCCTCATGAGCGGGAATACAACGGTCTCTCGAATTGGCTTATCCATCAAAATCGCGAAGAGACGCTCGGAGATGCCAAAGCCGGCTGTCGGAGGCATTCCGTACTCAAGCGCCTCTAGGAAGTCCTCGTCGAGTTGTTGTGCCTCTTTGTCCCCAACTTCTCTCAGGCTCATCTGAGCTTCAAAGCGTTCGCGCTGATCAATGGGGTCATTTAGTTCCGTAAATCCCTTCCCAAGCTCGCTACCACAGGCAACGATCTGAAAACGCTCTACCCGGCGAGGGTCTTTTCGTGAACGCTTGGCGAGCGGCTCTATGGCAGCCGGAGGGTCTATCAAGAACGAAGGCTGGACCAGTGTTTGTCGAACAGTTTTCTTGAAAATGAGATCAATAAGGCGACCCTCGCGCATGGAAGAATCTGTCTCAAGCTTTAACTCCTTCGCCTTCTTGTGAAGATCATCGAGCGAAGCGGTTAGGGGGTCGAGGCCGGTGGCTTTTTTAAATGTCGGGACATAATCCACCACAGCCCATTTCTTTCCCCAATTAATCTTCTTCCCGCTCCACGAAGTTACGAACCCGCCGGTCGTCTTTTTGATCACTCTCTTGTACGTTTTTTCAACAAACTTCATAAGGTCGTTGTAGTCGCGATATGCCCAGTAGAATTCTAGCTGCGTATAGTCTTGTAAATGTTCACGGCCGATTCCCTCGTTTCTGAAAATGCGCCCGATCTCAAAAACTTTCTCAAAACCACCGACTATTAACTTTTTAAGCGGAAGCTCGAGGGAAATGCGAAGGTAGAAATCGGAATCAAGCGCGTTGTGATGCGTCGTGAAGGGTTCCGCCTCTGCGCCGCCAGGAACAGCCTCAAGGACCGGAAGTTCAACTTCCAAAAATCCTTCTTCTTTCAGAATATCGCGAAACGCTCCCCAAAATACCGCTTTCTTTCGAAACATCTCCCTCACTTCAGGATTCAATGCGAGATCAATGTAACGCTTACGAAGCTTAGCCTCGACATCTTGCAGTCCATACCACTCGCTTGGAAGTGGACGCACGCTTTTCGAAAGGAAACGAAAGGCAGTCACGTCGAGACTTTTTTCTCCTTTTTTTGTTTTGAAAACTTTTCCACTCGCTTCAACAAAGTCACCCTGATCGAGTGTCTGTTTTATAAGCGAAAAATCTTTCAAAACCTTCTTCTTGAGAACTCCTTGAAATCTTCCTGATTCGTCTTCAAGATCAAGAAAGATAACCCCTCCTTGATCTCTCACCGCCACCACTCTTCCAGCAAGGCTGATTTTCTTCTGAGAGCGGATGAGGACGGTAAATCCTTCACGAGCATCTTTCGCGGTATGTGTTCTCTTCGCGACCGGTGAATATGGGTTTACACCGGCCTCTTCAAGGCGCTTCTTCTTTTTTAACCGTTCGTTCCGAATTTCCTCGAGCATCGGTTACTCAATCTTGGTGATGGTATACACGATAACTCCCGATGGGGCCTGCACATTGGCTTTGTCCCCGACTTTTTTCCCTAAAAGCGCCCTCCCGATTGGAGATTCGTTTGAAACCTTCTTCTCTTCCGGGTTAGACTCACTTGATCCGACAATTGCATATGTAAAAATCGATCCGTTTTTCTTCACGGTCACCGTTGAACCAACCTGAACAACGCCTCCTCCGCCTCCCTTCTTGATAATCGTTGCGTGCTTCATGAGATCTTCTAGCTCGAAAATTCTGCCTTCAATACGGCTCTGCTCTTCACGAGCTTCCGCATATTCGGAGTTTTCAGAAAGATCTCCGTATTCTTTTGCGCGTTTCAGGTGCTCGGCAACCTCAATGCGCTTCTCCTTCTTTAACGTATCAAGTTCTGCTTTTAGCTCTTTATGCCGTTCCAGCGAAAGATAATATTGTTTCATGCTTTTTATTTTACTTTTCGTTTTTTTGAGAAAGGTCGTATTTCCCCGTCCAAAGCCATAAGCGAATTTTAAGGGTTTCAATTAGTGTTTTTAAGTACGCCGAAGCGCTTACGTGGGAAGCAGTATCGTTTATCCAGTGCACGGGAACTTCTTTGATTTTGAAACGCATCTTTCTTGAAAGCGCGAGCGCTTCAATATCAAACCCCCAGCGGTCGATTTTCATGATGTTAAAAACCCGATCTGCGGCTTCGGCGGTGAAAGCCTTAAAGCCACATTGCGTATCCCAGTAACCAGGAAGAACAAGAATTTGGATAATAAGATTTCCGATCTTCCCTGGAATCTGCCGATACCACGGCTCGGCAGGATCAAGTACGCTCTCTCTGTGCGCGCGAGAACAGATTACCACCCCGAACCCATCCTTGAAATATGGGATCATCTTTTCAAAATGATCGACTGAGGTTGAGTTATCCGCATCCATAAAAAGACGATATTCCCCTCGCGCCATGAGCATACCGTCACGCACAACTGCCCCTTTCCCTCTGTTTTTCGCAAAATCGATAAGTCTTAAATTCTTGACAGTGGATTTGAATTTTTCGGTGACTTCAGCCGTGTTGTCCTTTGATCCGTCGTTTACGACAACAATCTCGTACGAAAATGGCGCAGCTGAAAGATGCTTATCCACATCGAGGAGCGTTTTGGGAAGACGCTTTGCCTCATTGTACGCAGGAATAACAACCGAAAGATACGGCCGTTCCTCTTGGGTGGTATTTTTTTGCATGCTTTATTATAGCATAAAAAAACCCGCTTTAGCGGGTTAAGCTTCGATATCTGGCGTGCGCACGAATGCAGAAACTTCGGTATTTGGTCCGCCACCCATCGAGCCAACCGTAATGGTCGCCTGGCAACTTCTCGGTGGACAGGCGTTTTCCCACCGAACAGGAATGTAAACCGGATTCGAGCCAAACTTGTATTTTTCGTTGAGGACGGTCGCCGTCATGGCAACATACCTCCCGCCGCGTTGCGCCCCTCCCGAAAGGACATCGCGTACGATCAAAAATTCTAGCAGCTCTGGGAGTGCAGCCCCTCGGTAGGTCGGAGGCATCGAAAAATTTCCGCCGATAGGGTTACCTCCCACGAAAATGAGAAACCAATTCCTATAGATCGGAGCTGACAGGACATCTTGCCTTATTCCCTGCAACACCGAACTAAAATCTAGCGTATACGTTCCTGACAGTCGCCCCGAATGCTCGTTCAAGGAAGCTGCGGTAAATAAATCGTGGTAATGACCGTCGATGATTCTTTCCCCAGCGAAGCACAAAAGATGAGTCTCACAAATTTTTTTTCCCAACGTGAATGGACATGGAGAAAGCAAAAGCTTCTCGCTGTACGGAATATTGCTATAAATTCCTCTTCCGGCAATTGTACACCCAAGAATCCTCCTGACCTCTTCGGGGCCAAAGAAGTTTTCGCGAGGAGTGATGCTCATCGCATCGTCTATCTTCCACGGAGTGTCTTTTCCAGTAAACGCTCGGGCAACACGTCGGGCCGTTACCGAGCTTACTCTCACCCTGTCCCAATCATCTGGCGTAACGCCCAGAGAATCGAGAACTTCGATTGTCGAATTTGTTTGCGCCGTCAGGCGCTTCGCTAAGATCCCCATGATGTTGGGTCTCCTTTTTTCTGCTCATGGCTCTCTCCGAATCATATTCGGAGCTCGCCCTACCCGAGTGCGTCGGGACCGCGCCCGTTCGTGCGTACTCAACGAACTAGCTTCCTTTTATCATGCAGCAAAAAAACCGTCAACGTGACTTCCTCACGACTTTTGAAAACCAGTTTTCCGGTGCTCCTGCGGCACCGGAGACCTGCCGCTCGGCGCAAGGATCGCCAAAAGGCGAACCGAGCTTCTTAAGAGTCGCGAGGTGCGTTAGTCTTCCAATCCTATCTACGCCTTGGTAAGGATGAGCGGACCTCGCTCGGTTATGGCAACGGTGTGCTCGAAATGGGCCGTAAGCGAGCCGTCTACGGTCCGGAAGCTCTCATCCCTGTCTTGGCGCACTCGACCGTCTCCCAGGGCAATCATCGGCTCTATGGCAAGAACCATGCCGGAGACGAGTTTTTCTCCCCCATCACGCCTCCCGACATTGAAAACATGCGGATCTTCGTGGAGTGATTTTCCAATACCATGTCCGGTAAGCGCCTGCACAATGCCGAATTTATCACGCAAAACGCGGCTTGAAACAGCCCATCCAATATCTCCAAGCGTGTTTCCCGGCTTTGCCATTTTGATCCCTTCCGCAAGAGACTCTCTTGTCGCTCGCATAAGACGTTCTGCATCTTTTGAAATTTTCCCGATGCCAACGGTGGTCGCGCTATCAACATAGAATCCTTTGTAGATAAGTCCCATATCAAGCTTCACCAAGTCTCCCTCTTTTAGAACCTCTTCACCAGGAGTTCCATGAACAACCGCATCATTTATCGAAGTGCAAAGCGCCGCCGGAAACGCGTGGATGGCTCCTGAGGGGCGGTAGTTTAGAAAAGCGGCTTTTGTTTCTGTGTCGCGGAGGAGTACCCGAGCCATTTTGTCGAGCTCAATCGTGGCTACGCCTGCACGAACTTCTTTTTTAAGCTCGCTCAATATAAACGCAAGTCGCCGCCCTCCTTCGCGCATGATCTCAATTTCCTCTTTTGTTTTTAGAAGTATCATGCGGACTACTTCACCACTTTGCGAATTTGCTCAAGTACCTTGAACGGAGCCGGACGGCCGTCGATTTTATTTACCTTGTATCCGTGTGATTTCCAATATTTAAAAATCGGCATGGTCCGGTTTCGATATTCTCCAAGTCGTACTTTTATGGTGCTTAGTGTATCAAGCGTGCGTCGATAGAGCGGTCCGCCACAGACCGGACAATGCTTCGGATTACTTGAAGGGTAATATGCCGTAAGAAGTGGGCGGCGGCAAATTTTACAGACCAGCCTCTTCGAGTTACGCGTGAGCGAGTGTTCTGCCAAAACGTCAAGATTCAAAACAAAAATATTCTTTTTTCCGTATTCTTTTTCGATAACCGGAATAAGTCCCTCGGCCTCATACATTGTTCTCGGGGATCCACTGAATACCACGCCTAATCCTGCCTCCGAAAGCTCTCGAATTTGTCGCTGCACAATGCGAAGCACCCAGCTCGGAGTGCAAAGCTTTCCGTCATCAAACAGTTTTCGCTCCCGTCTTACCGTCGCGATTTTCTGTTGCTTTGGGTCGTGTACGGTAGATTCGATGAATTTTCCGGTATCGAAATGAACAATATTATCGAGCATGTCGACTAGAAGATTCGCTTGTGTCCCCTTTCCACTGCCTGGCGGTCCGTATAGGATGATTGCTATTTTTCTCATGTGATAAGTATGCCAACTTTTATAAAAAAAGAAACCCTCTTGGGTTTTTTGGCCTTTTTTGGAACCTTCCTTACTCGAGGCTCTCGTAGCCCCTCATGGTGAGCTGGGAATTTACTTGCCGCATTGTTTCAAGCGCAACAGAAACAACGATCAAAAGTGCTGTACCGCTGATATTTAAAGCAGAAACTCCGGTAAATCGCTGCATGATAATAGGGAGAACGGCGATTAAGCTCAAGAAAAGGGCGCCTGAGAGCGTAATCCTGTTAATGATTTTCGAGAAGAACGTTCCGGTCGCTTCTCCAGGACGTATTCCGGGCACAAAACCTCCTCCCCTCTGAAGGTTCTTCGATATCTCCTCTGGATTGAATGTGATTGCAGTATAAAAAAAGGTAAACGTGAAAACCAGGATGAAATAAACCAACCCATAAATAAGCTGGTTATTCAAAAATGCCGAGACAACGCCATTGATCCGCAAGCTTAGCCCCGGAGAAATGATTGCCGCCGCCTGCGCTATAAATTGCGGGAATAAGAGCACTGAAATCGCAAAAATTAAGGGGATCATACCCGCCTGATTCACCTTGAGTGGCAAGTAGCTCGAAACACCGCCGAAAAGCTTCATTCCCCTCATTCGCCGCGCGTAAGCGATCGGAATTCTTCTTTCGCCTTCGTTCAAGTAAACAATTCCGGCTATGAGGAGCAGTCCGACAATAGTGAACCCGATATACGTCGGTAGGGCCGCCGGAGTGTAGGCAAGTACGGCAGAACGAATGCTGTTCGGGATTCCAGTTACGATACCGGCAAGAATAATTAGCGAAATACCGTTTCCGATCTTTTTCTCAGTAATGAGCTCTCCAAACCACAGTGCGAGCATCGAACCAGCAGTGATAACCGAAACGTTGGTGAGAAGCGCTAACCCGCTCGGCTTATCGATCACTCCCTGCGATGCGAGCAGGTTCAAAAATCCATATGCGTTTAACACTGCCAACGGAACCGTAAGTACTCGCGAGTACTGATTAAATTTAGCTCTTCCTTGAGCTCCGTTCTCGTAATACATCTCCTTTAGCTTCGGAAATATAATAGTGAGAAGCTGCATGATTATGGTGCTCGTGATATACGGACCAACACCCAACATCGCAAGCGAGAGGTTCGAGAGGCCGCCACCAGAAAAAAGATCAAGGAAGCCAAAGAATTGGTTTGATCCGAAAAATGCCGCAAGACGAGCCGGGTCTACTTCCGGAATCGGTACTGCGGCAAGTACCCGGTATAAAACTAGAAGACCAAAAACGACCAGCACTTTATTCCGGACATCCTTTACCTTAAAAATTTGAAGCAATCGGTCCATTCTTTGGATTTCTAAGCAAGAACTTTTCCGCCCGATTTTTCTATCTTTTGAACCGCTCCAGGAGAAACGCGGATCCCCTTTACCTCGATTGGGAATTTAATCTCTCCTTTTGCGAGAATCTTGATCGACCCTCGATGACGACGGGAAAGAACCTTTGCGGCATAAAGCGCCTCCTTGGTGACCTGAACCGAACCGCTTGCGCTCCTCCCTAAGAAGGCTCTCTGTATCATCTCGAGGTTTACCGGAAATGCCTTTTCGCTCTTCGGCTTGTTTCTGAATCCCCTCTTCTTCGGAATTTTCAAAATGAGGTCTCTCTCTGCCGGACGAATAACGTGACCGGATCGAGATTTTTGTCCTTTCGTTCCTCTTCCAGACGTTGTTCCACGCTTTCCTCCGCGTCCAACACGAATCTTTGATTTCTTCCCGATTGCGCCGAGTGTGTGTAGTTTCATAACAATATATTAATTCTTTGGCTCTTCTTTCGCCTTGATTTTCTTAAGCGCCTCGATAGTCGCGAGCGCGTTGGTAAGTTTATTCGGAGTCCGCGAAAGACACTTTGCGGTTGCATCCTTCACTCCAGCCAAGTTCAAAATAACACGCGGAGCACCTCCGGCTTTGAGTCCGTGTCCCTCGGAAGCCGGTTTTACCAAAACCTTAGCCGCGCTATACTTTGCCGAAACCTCGTGGAAAATGGTTCTTTTGTCCTTAAGCTTTATGGTTATGATATTCTTTTTCGCATCGGCCCTTGCCTTTCCAACCGACTGGGCAACATCAAGCCCCTTTCCAATCCCAATGCCAACTCGCCCCTGAAAATCACCTATCGCAACAGTGGCACGGAAACGAAAACGCTTTCCCCCTTTCACCACGCGCGTCACTCGACGTAGGTCAAGAACACGCTCCTTGAATTCGTCGCGTTCTTGTCCTCTGTCCATATTTCGATCGCGTCTTCCGTGGCTTGGTGGTCTCATCATGGTTTTATTGATTATATCTTAAGACCTCCCTTTCTGGCTCCATCCGCGACTGCTGAAACCCTCCCGTGATACTGATATGATCTCCTGTCAAAAACGGCTTCCTTAATCCCGTTTTCGGCTGCTTTCTTCGCAACAAGCTCTCCAAGAGCAAACGCCTCTTCCGCTTTTTTCATTTTTTCCTTCCCCGAAAGACCTCTCGTTGATCCAGAAAGAAGTGTCTTGCCAGCCTCGTCGTCGATGAGCTGAGCAAATATAAACTTGTTGCTTCTAAACACGGAAAGCCGCGGTCGCAACGCACTACCGAAAATCTTCGCTCGTGTTCGAGCCGCTCTTCTTATTTTTCTCTCTTGTGCTGACTTTGTGAAATTCATGATTTTTATGCCCCTGCCGTCGCGGCCTTCTTACCAACCTTTCGCCTGATAATCTCTCCTGCGTAACGAATTCCTTTTCCTTTGTAGGGTTCGGGCTTTTTGTATCCTCGTATTTTCGCGGCAACTTGTCCAACCGTCTCTTTGTTTACGCCCGATATTGTAATAACGTTTTTCTCTGCAGTTATCGCGATTCCATCGGGAGAGTCGAAACGTATTGGATGACTGAACCCAAGCGCAAGAACAAGCGTCTTTCCCTCAAGAGATGCGCGATAGCCGACTCCTTCGATCTCGAGAACTTTCGAAAATCCATCGGAAACACCAATCGTAGCGTTTTTTACAAGCGACCACATCGTTCCAACACTTTCCGTAAGCGTTTCGAAACCCTCTCCTTTCGATATCATCACCCCTTGACCATCAAGCGCGATACGTATCTTTGCGGGATTCGGAATTGAGATGGTTCCCTTCGGTCCTTCTACGCAAATAGCACCGTCGCGCGACTCGATGGTTACTCCCTGGGGAACTTGGATTGGTTTTTTTGAAAGTCTGCTCATTCTGTGTAAAAAATGATTACCAAATATCAAATAAATGCTCGCCTCCGACTTTTTGCTTTCTGGCGTCTTTCTCCGTCATTATCCCTTTCGGCGTCGAAAGAATCGTGGTTCCATATCCCTGTTTTACGGGACGTATCTCGCGATATCCTTTGTACATGTGACGGCTCGGTTTGCTTATGATTTTAAAATCGCTCATTGTTGGCTCTTTTTTCTTATACACAAGAACGATATCAAGAAAAGCCTTCTTTCCGACCATCCGCTTCTCGACTTCCCTAATGTAGCCTCCATTTTCGAGAACCTTCGAAACCGCAAAGTCCATGCGAGAAAACGGAACCGTTATCGATTCTTTCCGAGCGCGAAATCCGTTTTTAATTTTGGGAAGGAGATTATAGTACATATTTTTCTACCATGATGATTTTCGTACACCAGGAATTTCACCGCGAGTCGCCATCTCTCTGAAGCAGATTCTGCAAATACCGAATGACCTCATGTATCCATGCCTTCTTCCACAGCGAAAACATCTCCGCACGATACGTGTTGAAAATTTTGGTTTCTTTTTGCTTCGGGCGATGGTCGACTGTTTAGCCATATTTCTTTATTTCTTTTGATCCTTTTTTTTCTTTTTTGATCCCTTCTTCTTTTTCGGCTCGGGCAGGGAACGCAGAGGAACTCCGCCTGCACGGTACCATTCGAGGGCGGCTTCTCTTTTTCCTTTTTTCCGAGGGACGATATTTACTCCAAGAGAAAAACTAACTAAAGACTCCTCTGGGTTAATTTCTGGAAATACATAGTGTTCACGTATTCCGGTATTTAGAGTTCCTCCAGCATCAACCGATGTGGGATCAATCCCACGAAAGTCATGCACTCGAGGCAATACTATTCTAATGAAGCGGTCAAAAAAATCAACCATTTTTTGCTGCCGTAGCGTTATTCGAAGCCCGACGATCTGTCCCTCACGAAGCTTAAAGCCCGCGATAGACTTCTTCGCGCGCCTGACTTGTGGCTTTTGTCCGGCAATCATTTCAAGGTCGTGGACGATCTGCGGAAGTATCTTGTCCTCGAAACCTCCCTGTTGGCTCGCCCTCCCTACACCAGCCGTAATCACAATTTTTTCAAGCATGTTCCGAACCTCTCGCGCGTGCGCGCTTCTTTCTTTTCCGTGTGTTGTGGTCATATGATTAGTCGTTTAATGCTTCGCACTTTTTGCAGTATCGAGATTTTTTTCCGCCTTCTTTCTTAAGGCTCATTCGTGCCGGTTTTTTACAATTTTTACAAACCAAAAGCATATTCGATACATGAATTGATCGGGGAAGCAGCACGGTCTCTCCTTTTTCTCCTTGTTTTTTTGGTCGGGAACGCTTCTTGAACAAATTGACCCCCTCTATGGAAACACGGTTTTTCTCCGGAAAAACATGCAAAACCTTCCCCTCCTTTCCGCGGTCCTTTCCTAAAACAATATGTACGTGATCTCCCTTTTTGATGTGCATGATCGTTTGTTTTCTGATTTATACGATTTCTTCTGCCATGGTCATTATTTTTTCAAACCCTCTTTCCTTGAGTTCCTTAGGAAGGGGTCCGAAAACACGGGTTGCAACGGGTTCATTCTTGGCGTTAACTACCACCACCGCGTTTTCGTCGAATCGAACATACGAGCCGTCTTTTCTTCGAAGCGCCTTGCGCGAACGAACAACCACCGTTCGAATGATGTCTTTCTTTTTTACCGCCTTCCGCGGCTCCGCGATTTGCACCGAAGCGACGATGATGTCCCCTATTTTTGCATAGCGATGGCGGGTTCCTCCCAGTATTCGAAAACAACGGACGATTTTCGCGCCGCTATTATCCGCTACTTTCAAAATTGATCTTTCTTGAATCATGGTTAGATTTTAGCAATAATAATCCATCTCTTTTCCTTTGAAATTGGCCTTGTCTCTTCAATTACAACCTTATCTCCGAGTCCATATTTCTCCTCTTCGTCGTGAGCCTTAAACCGATGGGAAAGTTTGTAGTACTTCAAATACTTTGAATGCTTCTTGAGTCTTACAACCTCGACGACTCTGGTTTTTTTCATCTTGGCAGAAACAACAACCCCCTCAAGCCTTCTTTTTTTATCTTGTGCTTTCGTGTTCTCCATGGAATTATTTTTTTGCTCCTAATTCCCTCTCGCGGAGGAATGTTTTTATACGCGCTATAGTCTTCTTGATGTCATGAATCTCTTTTGAGCTTTGTGCCTTTCCAGCATGGTATTCGAACGTAACAACACGAAGACGATCTTGTGATTCTTTAAGGTTTTTGGCGAGCTCTGCCTCACCTGCTATTTTCAACGTTTGGATTTCTTTTCTTTTCATAATTATGTCGTTATGCACGTTTCACTACCTTGGCTTTAAATGGAAGCTTGTGCGCAGCTCGAACAAGAGCTTCATTCATCTTGTCCGGGCTTGCCCCATCAATTTCAAAAATAATCCGTCCTGGACGAACCGGAAAAACGTAGTGATCGACGCTTCCCTTTCCGCCACCCATGGTAACTTCCGGGGGGCGCATAGTGACGGGCTTATCCGGAAAGACTCTGATCCACAAACGTCCTTCACGCTTCAAAAAGTTCGTGATGGTCCTGCGGGCAGCCTCAATCTGTCGCGAGTTAAGCCATGCTGGCTGCAGCGCCTTGAGGCCAAACTGTCCATAGCTCAAAGTTGTTCCTCGAGTTTCAACGAGGCGCCTTCTTGAGCGTCCTTTGTGCCACTTCCTATGTTTTACTTTCTTTGGAATTAACATTGGGGTTACTGATTTCTATCTTGTCCTCCAGAGTTGTTATCCATGCCTCCCTTCTTCTTCTCAACTATTTCTCCTTTATAAATCCAAACCTTCACTCCAATAGTGCCGTATGTCGTAAATGCAGTTGCGGTGCCGTAATCGATATCTGCACGAAGCGTCTGGAGCGGCAATGGTCCGAATCGAAGCATTTCTCGGCGAGCAATTTCTGCTCCACCCAAACGGCCGGAAAGATGAACTTTCGCTCCTTTTACGTCGCGGCTTTGTGCGAGTTGGTCGAGATATTTTTTAATGGTTCTGCGATACGGCATGCGCTTTTCCAAATCCCACGCAATTTGCTGGGCGACATATGCCGAAGAAGCCTCGGTTCGCTTCAGCTCCTCTACATTCACACTCAGCCTCGTCTTGCCCATGTCGCCGCGAATTTTTTTCAGAATCTTCTCGATAGCGGCAGTAAGCTCTTCAATGCCCTTCCCGCCCCTCCCGATCACGAGTCCTGGGCGTGCAGCTTTTATAAAAATTTTTACGTCGTTCGGCGTTCGCTCAATCACAATTCCTGCGATCCCAGCAGTTCCGATTCTTTCATATATAATCTTTCGGATGGCAACGTCCTCCTCAAGAAATTTTGCATATAGCTGCTTCCGAGTTAAAGTCGCCGTTCCCTTGTTCGTCGGCATGGAGGAAAAGAACCAGCGCGATGACCAGCCTTTGGTTATTCCGATTCTTAGTGATTGTGGATTTATCTTTTGTCCCATGTCCTTGTCTGTGCGCCGATTATAACCAGTATTCCTGGGTAATGCAACTTATTCTTTTATTTAGCAAAGCCTGCTTTTCGACTAAATGTCCGTTTGAAGAATCCGGGCGTCTTAGATGGCCTCACTGGTCCTCCTTCTTCCTCTTCACCCTTCTTTTCGCGCGGACCGGTTTTTGGCTGGCTTGTCTTTACCTTCTTTGAAACAACGATGGTAAATCTATTTTTCTTTGGCGCTGCATGCTCTTCGAGCACAATAGTAACGTGGCTCATCTTCTTCTCAATCGGAGAAGCCGAACCGCGCGCGCGCGGAAGGTATCGCTTAAGCATCGGCCCTTGATTAACACGGATCTCTTTAATAAAAAGCTTTTCGATTTCAAGCTTTTTTTCTTTTGCTCCGGAAACGGCCGATCGTAAAAGCTTCAAAAGCGGCTGTGCAGGACGCCTGGAATGGAAAATAAGCTGTGCCTCCGCTTCATTAATCGATAAACCGCGGATTAAATCTGCAATAGACCGAACCTTTCTCGGGGCGATTCGCAAATATCGAACTGTTGCGCTGTGTTGTTTCATGATAATAATGATTATTTCTTCGCCTCAGGCTGGGCAGTTTGCGTTGCTTTTTGTTCGATTTCTTTTTGCATCTTTCCTCCGTGCTTTACAAACTTTCTTGTAGGAGAAAACTCTCCGAGACGGTGTCCGACCATGTCCTCGGTAATTCTCACCTCAATAAAAATCTTCCCGTTGTGTACTGCGAAAAGATATCCGACCATTTCCGGTGAAATTTCTGATGCACGAGACCACGTTTTAATGGGGCCTCCATCCGGCTTTTGTCGCGCAATCTTTTTGAGTACGCTTGGATCTACGAACGGTCCTTTTTTAGATGATCGAGACATGGTTATTTTTTATTTCTTCGTTTCACGATAAGGCGATTCGACCGCTTTCTCCTGTTTCGAGTCTTCCTTCCTCCGGTTACCTTACCCCAGAGCGTTTTTGGCTTTCTCGTTCCGCGCTGTGTTCTTCCCTCTCCTCCTCCGTATGGGTGATCAACAGGATTCATAACCGATCCACGAACGGTCGGACGAATTCCCAACCATCGCGATCGTCCAGCCTTTCCAATGTTCACCAGATTGTGCTCTATATTTGAAACCTGTCCAATAGAGGCGTATGCACTCCAGAGTACGCGTCGAATTTCTCCCGAAGAGAGCTTTAGGTCGGTATAGCCATCGGCATTCGCGAGCACCTCGGCATAAGAACCGGCAGAACGAGCAAGTTTCGCGCCCTGGCCGGGAATAAGCTCTATATTATGAATCTGCGTTCCCACGATGATATTCCTGAGTTCAAGCCTGTTCCCAAGCTTCGGCAGAGCATTCGGTGCAGTAAGAATTTCCATGCCAACACTTACTCCGTGCGGTGCCAAAATGTATGCTCTCTTTCCATCGGTGTACCTTACAAGGGCGATGAACGCGGTTCGATACGGGTCGTATTCGATGGTCTCAACAGCTGCCGCAATGTTCAACCTGTTTTGCTTGAAATCGAGCATTCGATACATTCTCTTATTGCCCCCGCCCTGGTGACGAACGGTTATTCTCCCAGCAGAGTTTCTTCCCGCTCTCGACTTCAATCGCTTCGTGAGTTGTTTGTGGGGCTTATTTGTCGTAATAATATCGTAGTCGACATTGGTGATATGCCGTCTCGATGGTGACGTTGGAGAGTAAGATTTCATAAATGTATTTTAGGTCTTATGAATGTCGATCGTTTGTCCTTTTTTCAGGGTGACGATAGCCCGCTTTGATCCGCCACGCAAACTCTTCACTCCACGAAACCTTTTCGTTTTTGGCTTGCGGGTGTTCGTATCTACCGAAACCACTTTCACATGGTAAATAGTCTCGATCGCTTTTCGGATCTCGTTTTTCGTCGTGTCGGAGTCAACAACAAAAACATACTTGCCCTGGCCTTGCATGCCGGTACTTTTTTCTGTCACAACTAATTTTTTAATGTGTGAGACGCTCATGATTTATACTTTTGAAAGTTCTTTTATCGCCTTTTCGTCGATAAAAATATTTTTATAGTTCGTAAGATCATACACGTTCAAAGACGGCGCTTGCGAAACCTTCGTTTTTACAAGGTTGCGCGCCGCGCGAACCAGGTTTTTGTTCTGTAAATCAGGGACAAGCAAAACATCATACCGTTTTGCGTTCTTTTTCATTCCAAGGATAGAAGCGAGTGTTGTCGCAACTAGCTTTGTCTTTGCTTTTTCAAACACAAGCGATTCGAACACCTTCACTTCACCCATCTTGAGCTTTCTCGACAGCATGCAGGCGAGTGCTCCTTGGCGCATCTTTTTATTCACTTTTTCGCTATAATCTCTCGTATTTGTCGGGCCGTGAGCCTTTCCGCCTCCTCGCCAAAGCGGAGAACGAATTGATCCGTGTCGCGCACGGCCGGTTCCCTTCTGTCGCCACGGTTTTCTGCCTCCACCGGAGACCTCTCCTCTCCCCTTCGCGTGCGCCCACGGCCGGCGAAGATTCGCGAGCTGTGCTAAAAGAACCTGCTCAACAAGTTTCGGCTTCCAGGGAGCGGCAAAGAGAGCATCCGAGGCATCTACGGTGCCCACCTTCTCGTTTTTTAAATTATATGTCTCAAGCTTCATGATTATTTCAAGGTTTCTATTTCAAGAATTGATCCGATGTGTCCCGGAACAGCGCCTTTTATCAAAAGCAAATTTTTCTCAGCATCGATCGCGGCGATAACAAGATTTTTTACGCTAATACGTTCGACGCCCATGTGTCCTGCCATGCGCCTTCCTGGCCAGACTCGCTGCGGAGCGGTGCTCCCGATTGATCCTGGCGCACGAAGCCTGTTTTTTTGACCGTGCGTTTTTGGTCCACCATGAAATCCATGTCGCTTCACAACTCCTTGAAATCCTCTTCCTTTTGTAAGACCGCTTACGCGAACCACATCGCCCTCTTTGAACGCTTCGACGGTTACCGTGTCGCCCTTCTTTAAATCGCTTTTTGTCTTTTTAAATTCTCTTTTTGTTTTTCCGAGCGAAAGCTGGACTGCTTCGTAAGTGTCTTTTTCTTTCGTCCGAACTTGCGAGACAGTATTTGCGGGAGCCGAAATAGTCGTAACGGGTACGATTTTTCCATCCTTCCAGATCTGAGTCATTTTCGATTTTTTACCGAGAATAAACATAACTGATTTTGTTTACGAGCGTAACGAGTTAAGAAAATCGTTATCCCGCCGCAGGCGGGATGTAAGGTTTTGTAATCATTCGCGCACCCTAGAGGTCGCGCTCACAAAACAAAACCTAACAAAAACTGCCAAGGCGTAGCCAGGGCAGCGGCTATCCTTGTGAAAACATCCTAAGACTTAACTTAAAATGTCCATTAAAGGGAACCTGCATATATTAGTACCTGGCTCTCTTTGTGTCAACAGCGTCCTCGGATATACAAAACATCCGCACCTTGTCAAACAAAAAACCGGCTTTTTAGGCCGGCTGAGGTAATGGTCCCGTAGGAAGCGGCAAAGTCGGTAATATCCCCCCGATACCTTTGCTGATCGTGAGAGTTGCGTTTCCGCCTACTACAAGACGCAGGATGGGGTTACTCACACGGGAAGGAGCAATCTCGTCGTCCTTCTCGGCAAGTAATCTATTTGCTTCTTCGATAATACGATTCACCTCAATTATCGCCGACCGCCAAGCGGCATACGCAGCAGGAGTCCATCGCTCCGGCTCTTGGAGCTTCGGTTGCTCGCTCTCGAATGAAAAAGGGATTTCCTCAATAAGAAAGGCGGTTACATCGGGTCTTTTTGGGTCAACGGTCATTTCGGCGAAAAAACCGCTAGGGCGCATTATGAGATATGAAATCAGATAGTCTATCTTTTTCTTCACACGCCCTCTCCTCTCGAAATGCTACCCTTCTTATAAATGAGATACATCGACGTGTCAATGATTTCCGTGACACCAAAAAACCTCCAGCTTTTACTGGAGGTTTTTTGGTGTCTCACTTTTTCCTTCGCTACATAATCTTTATCTCAATATCCACACCAGCCGGAAGATTTAGATTCGAAAGAGATTCGATAATTTTCTGGCTGGGATTCGAGATATCTATCAAGCGCTTATGTACGCGGAGCTCAAACTGTTCTCGTGAGTTTTTGTCGATGTTGGTCGAACGGTTCACGGTGTACTTCTTCATCTCGGTTGGGAGCGGAATCGGTCCGATGATCTTTGCGTCATTTTTCTCTGCGGTTTCGATAATCTGCCGCGAAGAATTGTCGATAAGCTTGTGATCATACGCCCTGATACGAAGCCTAAGCTTTTGAGGTGAATCGGTTTCTTTTTTTGCCATGAAGTTCGATGAGCTAATTTAAGCGATACTTACTTTACGATCTTTGTCACGACTCCCGCACCGACAGTCTTTCCTCCTTCTCGAATAGCGAAGCGCTGTTTCTCTTCGAGCGCAACGGGGGCGATGAGCTTGACGGTTACCTTGATGGTGTCTCCAGGCATAACCATTTCGGTTCCTGCCGGAAGTATCACCTCACCGGTAACGTCTGTCGTTCGAATATAGAACTGAGGCTTGTAACCAGCAAAGAATGGGGTGTGTCGTCCGCCTTCTTCCTTCGAGAGAACGTACACTTCACACTCGAACTCGGTGTGCGGCGTTACGCTTCCCGGCTTTGCAATAACCTGACCGCGCTCCACATCTTCTTTCTTGAGTCCGCGAAGCAAGATTCCAACGTTGTCTCCGGCGATACCTTCGTCAAGAAGCTTATTGAACATTTCGATTCCGGTAACAACCGTCTTTTGGGTATCGCGAAGACCGATAACTTCGACTTCTTCGTTCACCTTGAGCTTTCCGCGCTCCAATCGGCCGGTTACCACGGTTCCACGTCCCTCAATCGAGAAAATATCTTCGATTGGCATAAGGGCTGGCTTGTCGAGTTCGCGGACCGGTTCCGGAATGAAGTCGTCAAGTGCTTTTATGAGCTCGATGATGCACTGCGCATCCGGGCTTTCTGCCGTGGGGGCGTTTAATGCTTTAAGCGCCGAACCGCGGATGATTGGGGTTGTGTCTCCCGGAAATTCATATTTCTTCAAAAGCTCGCGCACTTCGGATTCAACGAGATCGATAAGCTCTGGGTCATCCACCATGTCAACCTTGTTTAAGAAAACAACCATCGCTGGCACGCCAACCTGACGAGCGAGCAAGATATGTTCTCGAGTCTGCGGCATCGGACCGTCTGTTGCTGCGACGACAAGGATTGCTCCGTCCATCTGCGCGGCACCAGTAATCATGTTTTTGATGTAGTCTGCGTGCCCGGGAGCGTCAACGTGCGCATAATGACGCTTCTCTGATTCATACTCGGAGTGGTGAAGTGCGATCGTGATACCGCGCGCCTTCTCTTCCGGAGCGTTGTCAATTTGATCGACTCCTTCCGCTTTTTTTGCAAAGCCTCGAATGTGCTGAATGTGGGTAATTGCTGCGGTAAGCGTGGTCTTTCCATGGTCAACGTGACCGATGGTTCCAACGTTTACGTGCGGCTTTCCACGTGTAAATTTTTCTTTTTCCGCCATTGGTTTTTATATTTGTTTATTTTTGACCTGTTTTTATTATCTTCTTTGTACCCTAGAGTGTACCGCTTAGCCTTATTTTGTCAATCCTTTGACCTCCGCTCAGGATTGACACTGAGCCTGTCGAACGTGTCAACGTTCCCGTATGCACCGCAAAGTAATCATTGGTTTTTCGGGAAGCTCGCGGAGGTCTGTCGAGGACCGAGCGGCAGGTGCCGACCGTAGCAACGGGCGGACACCGGTTCCCGGAAAAACAAGGATTACTTCTTCTTTCCTTCTACGATAAGCGCCTCGATATTCTTGGGAACCGTCTCGTAGTGGCCGAATTCCATAGTGAACGACCCCCGACCTTGAGTCATCGATCTGATTTGTGTCGCATAGCCAAACATTTCTGAAAGCGGAACTTTTGCGTCAATCACGCGAATGGTTGCTCGATCGTTCATCGCCTCAATACGTCCCCTTCTTGAATTCAAATCGCCAGTAACATCTCCGATGAAATCTGGTGGGACAAGCACCTGTACCTTCATGATCGGCTCAAGAATAACAGCGTTTGCCTGGCGGGCGGCCTCCTGGAATGCCATAGACGCGGCAATTTTAAAAGCGGCCTCCGAAGAGTCAACTTCGTGGAACGATCCGTCGTCAACCGTCACCTCAATATCGATCATCGGGTAATGCGCCACAACACCCTTGTCGATCGCTTCTTTCACCCCTTTTTGAATCGCGGGAATGTATTCCTGCGGAATAACTCCTCCCTTGATTGCATTTACAAATTCAAAACCAGTCCCGCGCTCAAGCGCCTTAACCGAAAGCCAAACATGACCGTATTGACCACGGCCTCCCGACTGACGAATATATTTTCCCTCCGCGCGTCCTTCGCCAAGAATTGTCTCCTTGTACGCAACCTGGGGACGGCCGACATTCGCCTCAACATTAAATTCGCGCTTCATCCTGTCAACAATGATTTCGAGATGCAGCTCTCCCATGCCCGAAATAATCGTCTCGCCGGTATCTGGATCACCACCAACGCGGAAAGTCGGATCTTCTTCGGCAAGGCGGTGGAGCGCAACACCCATCTTCTCCTGGTCGGCCTTCGTCTTCGGTTCAATACGGACGCCAATAACCGGTTCCGGAAAGGTTATTCTTTCGAGAACCATAGGTTTATCAGGTTCGGTAAGAGTATCTCCCGTTGTCGTGTTTTTGAGGCCCACGATCGCCGCGATTTCCCCAGCGTAAACCTCATCGACTTCTTCGCGGTCGTTCGCGTGCATGCGCACAATTCTCCCCACGCGCTCCTGCTCTCCCTTCGTTGAGTTATAAATATATGAACCTTTCTTCAAAACACCGGCGTAGTTCCTGAAATACGCCAAACTGCCGACGTACGGATCGGTCGCTATTTTAAATGCAAGGGCCGTAAACGGCTCGCTATCTTCCGGAGGTCGAAACATTTCTTCTCCATCTGGCCCCGTTCCTTTGACCGGAGGAACATCGACAGGAGATGGCAAGAGATCAACAACCGCATCAAGTACAAGCTGGACTCCTTTGTTTTTGAGCGCAGAACCGCAGAAAACCGGAACGATTTCGTTTGCAATCGTTGCCTTGCGAAGCACGCGGCGCATCTCTCCAAGTACCGGCTCTTCTCCCGCAAGATATTTTTCCATGACGGCATCGTCGCTGTCTGCGATCTTTTCGATGAGTATCTTTCGATATTTTTCTACTTCTGCCGCCATTGAGTCGGGAATTGGAATTTCGGTAATGAGCTCGCCGTGGTCGCCATGAAACTCGTATGCCTTCTTTTCCATAAGATCAACGACTCCGCTAAAATCGGATTCGGCTCCGATTGGGAGCTGAATCGCAACGGCATTTTTTGTGAGGCGCTCGTGAATCGACGCAAGGTCTTTTTCAAAATTCGCTCCGATGCGATCAAGCTTGTTTATAAAACAGACGCGCGGAACATTATATTCATCCGCGTAGTGCCAGTTCGTTTCTGATTGGGGTTCGACTCCGGCAACTCCATCGAAGACCACCACCGCTCCGTCTAAAACGCGCAAGCTTCTTTTCACCTCAACCGTAAAGTCGATATGTCCTGGGGTGTCTATCAGGTTAATGCGATGCTCAAAGTTCTTATCCCCCTTGTGGTACGTTGGGATCCAGAATGCGGTTGTTGCGGCAGAAGTGATGGTAATGCCGCGCTCTCGTTCCTGCTCCATCCAGTCCATCACCGTCGTCCCCTCGTGCACTTCGCCGATCTTATGTGAAACTCCAGTATAAAAAAGAACGCGTTCAGAAACGGTCGTTTTTCCGGCATCAATATGAGCGATGATGCCAATATTGCGAATTTTCTCGATTGGGTAGGCTCGGGGCATGGTTTTGCGCGCTAAGAACGGGAGTATGACCTAGCGAAATGAGCGAATGCCCGGTTCGCTTCCGCCATGCGGTGCATGTCCTGTTTCTTTTTAATTGCGCTCCCTTCGTTCTTCGATGCGGCAATAACCTCCTCTGCGATATTCTGGGCCATCGTCTTTCCTTTCTTTGATCGAGATGCGGCGACGAGCCATCGAACCGAAAGCGTAAATCTCCGTGCGGGCGTCACCTCGTGCGGGACTTGATAGTTTGCTCCACCAACGCGGCGAGAAACAACTTCAATCTGAGGCGAAACATTTTCGAGTGCTTTTTCAAATATTGAGATCGGGTCTTCTTTTGAGATTTTATGAATGAGATCAAACGCGTCGTAAACCACGCGCTCGGCAACGGATTTTTTTCCATCCTTCATCACATATCCGACAAATCTCCCGATGTCCACGCGGCCGTATTTTTGATCGGCCTTATGATACTTTTTGTATACGCGCTTTTTTCTCATGTATGAAAGGTGTTATTTTTTCTTTGCAATCTTCGCTCCATATTTTGATCGCTGTTGTTTTCTGCCATCTACGCCGGTTGCGTCCAAAACACCTCGAACAACATGGTAACGAACTCCAGGAAGATCTTTCACGCGTCCGCCGCGAATCATGACAATAGAGTGTTCTTGAAGCTGATGCCCTTCTCCGGGAATATATGCGGTGGTCTCCATCCCATTTGTAAGGCGCACGCGACAAACCTTACGAAGCGCCGAGTTCGGCTTCTTCGGGGTCGTGGTAAAAACCTTGATACAAACACCGCGCTTGAATGGCGAAGGAGAGTCAACTGGTTTATTAAGTAGCGTGTTGAAGTAATACGAAAGTGCCGGCGATTTTGTTTTCGCCTTTATTTTTCTCCTTCCTTTTTTTACGAGCTGTCCTATGGTCGGCATAATTTAAGTAAAACGCGTCCACGAGTGGACTGGTGAGATTGTACGAAAGCACCGGACGCTTGTCAAATGAGGTCGTCTCTTGGTATTCCCCGGGGTCGTGTAAATTTCCGGCTGAAATTTCACTATCGCTCGCGCCGTCGCGCTCCGCGATACCCCGGTAAATACAAGGGACTCCCCGATGTTTTTTAGAGGGGGGCAATACGAGTCGCGCTAAAAGGAGGCTCCTGTGAAAAACCTGAAAAGCGAACCGATGATGGGAGCAAGCAGGCCCCCACCAAAGAAGATCACCACGAGAAGCACATAGAAACCATACCGCTCGAGAAACAATGCCACCTTTCGCGCCCCATCGGTATCCGGAAGAATTGAGAAAAGCACCTTTGATCCATCGAGCGGAGGGAGCGGCAAAAGGTTAAATACGGCAAGCGCTATGTTTATGATAACTATCTGCGCGAAAAGCATCGCCAAAGGAGTCCCCGGACTAGTGGTTCGATAGATAATGGCAAATATCACGGCAAAAAGAAAATTGGTTGCCGGACCAGCCGCCGCGATCTTCCCTGCACCGACCCGCGGATTCTTGAGCGCCCGAGGATTGTAAGGAACCGGATTCGCCCACCCGAACATCGGCAGTCCGGCAATACCCAAAAGAACGGGCAAGAAAATCGAACCGAATGGATCAATGTGTTTTATCGGATTTAGCGTGATTCTTCCGGCGAGACGAGCCGTCGGATCTCCAAGACGCTCCGCCACAACGCCGTGAGAGACTTCATGCACAATCACGGAAAAAAGAACGACAATCATCTGGAAGACGAACAGAAATGCATTTTCCATGTGGTTATATATTATCTTTTCTGCACACGTTTGTCATTCTTCGAAAATAGAGTAAAATCCGAATTGTTTGAAGCTTAGGTTGCCCTCGTAGTGAAACCCTTCGACTTCGCTCAGGGCAAGGTATAAAGTATGACTGAGGGTTCGGGTTGTTGGCGTTTGCGCAGTGAGCTTGCCTGCGGTGAGTTCGTCGAACCGCCGAACTGCCCTCGTAGTGAAACGGATATCACGACAGGCTTCGAACCTGTTATTGGGGGTTCGAATCCCTCCGAGGGCACCGTGTGTTACTTTTTAGAAGACAAACTATCTCGTCTCCTCGATTGATGCACCCTTCTCTGGGGCAAAAACTTGTTCTGGGCGAATCCAGTACCAATAGACGAAAGCACCGACAATAAAGCCAAGAGCTATTGCGGATACAACAATGATCTTTACGCGAAGCGGACTTGTCTCTTTCAGGCCCTGATTTGATGGACCTGCTTCGTTTTTATTCATCCCCACACCTAAGAGATTTCGACCGGAAGACTGCGGAAGGGTGCCGACAAGCCGTCTTGCGAAGCTAGAAATACGAGATACCAAGCCAAAAAAGGTGTGAGGATTCATTTACTTTAGTATAGCAATTCTGTATAATATCTACGCAAAATGGTGCGCCCATAGCTCAGCTGGTAGAGCAGCTCCCTCTTAAGGAGACGGTCCGAGGTTCGATCCCTCGTGGGCGCACAAAGGAATGATAATTGTTTCGGTAAAAACCTTGATTCCTTGACTCATCGAACTCTACAGAGGGCAAATATATAAACAAAAGAATTCACGAGAATTCAAACGCTCTTCGATGATACCGCTCAATACGCCTCTTCTCGGAATCAAAAGTATAAACACTCGCTTCATCTCCAAGCTCGAAAAACTCGGGATTAAAACCGTTCGCGATCTTCTTTGGCACTTCCCCGTCCGCTACGAAGACTTTTCCGAGATATATCAGATAGCCGATCTCGAACCGGGACAATATGCAACGATCCAGGGAGTTGTTGAAGATGTCCGGTCGCGGCGAAGCTGGCAAAAACGGATGAATCTTGTAGAAGCGGCGCTCCGAGACGACTCCGGCTCAATCCGCGTCGTTTGGTTCAACCAGCCCTATATAAAAAATATTCTTCGCCCCGGAAAGCTCGCAAATATTTCCGGAAAGGTTTCCGTTTCTTCCTCTGGCGAACTTTATTTTAGCCATCCCTCGTATGAGCCGATTGGTGCCACCGATCCGGAACATCAGCACACGAAACACACCGCCCGCCTTGTCCCGATCTACCCGGAAACAAAAGGTCTTACCTCGCGAGGTATACGGTTTTTCATTGAACCACTTCTTGCGCAAGCCGATCTTTCCGAGTGGATTCCGAAGGCTACTGCGTCCGAATACAAGATTCAAGACATTCGCAGCGCGCTTCAAAAAGCGCATTTTCCGGACTCGCTTGACGAGGCAGAAAGCGCGAAAAAAAGGTTTGCGTTCGAAGATCTTTTTTTACTGCAACTCGTGAACCTCCGCCAAAAAATCGAGCTAGGAAAATCGCGCGCGCAGGCGATAGAAACCAATATATCCTGGCTTAAGAACGTCCTTACAAAACTCCCCTTCAGCCTCACGCTGACACAAAAACGCTCGCTTTGGGAAATTATTAAAGATCTCGGACAACCGCGTCCGATGAACAGGCTGCTCCAGGGAGATGTGGGGTCTGGGAAAACTGTCGTCGCCGCGCTTGCTGGTCTTATTACGGCCCGAGAAGGCCTTCAGACGGCATTTATGGCTCCTACCGAAGTTCTCGCCCGACAACACTTCAAGACCTTAAAAGAGCTTCTCTCCCGTATTCCGATTGAAAATCAGCCGCCGCTCGGCCTTCTTTTGGGGCATGAAGCACGCGTTTTCTACGAAAACGATGTTGAGAAAGAATGCTCGAAAGCAATGCTTTTAAAGAAAATAAAAAATGGCGAGGTGAAAATCATCGTAGGGACACACGCCCTTATTCAGAAATCAGTAACCTTTAAAAATCTCGCTCTCTCGGTTGTGGATGAACAACATCGCTTCGGCGTTCGTGAGCGCGCGGCGCTCCTATCGCAGGGAAGAGCAGGCATGCTTCCGCATTTCCTCTCCATGAGCGCAACTCCTATCCCGCGAACGCTCATGTTGACCGTCTTCGGAGATCTCGACACCTCGCAAATAACCGAACTCCCTTCTGGAAGAAAAAAAATAATCACAAAAGTTGTCGACGCAAAGGACCGGGTGAAGACATATCAATTTATTCGGGAAAAGGTGCGCGAAGGCAGGCAGGTGTTTGTCATCTGCCCAAGAATTGAAGAACGAAGCGAGTCTACGCCGGGAAATGCTTCTTGGTACTACGATCCTACGCTTGACGCAAAATCGGTTAAAAAAGAATATGAGAAACTTTCGAAGAAGATTTTTCCTGAGTTCCGAGTTGCTATGCTACACGGCAAAATGCCAGCCAAAGGCAAAGCTCTCGGCGGAAAGCCAACAAAGGAGGGCGTTATGAGCGATTTTCGCTCTAAGAAAACGGATATCCTCGTATCAACGTCGGTAATTGAAGTCGGCGTTGATGTCCCAAATGCTGCGATCATGCTCATAGAAGGAAGTGAGCGCTTCGGACTTGCACAGCTTTACCAGTTTCGAGGACGAGTGGGACGAGGGGAACATCAGTCGTATTGTTTTCTCTTAACGGACAGCGAAACAAAATCAACTCGCGATCGCCTGCAGGCTCTTATAAAAGCGAAAAACGGATTCGAGCTTGCCGAATACGACCTAAAGCTTCGTGGCCCAGGAGAGTTTCTGGGGAATTCACAAACCGGACTTCCCGATCTTGCCATGCGGAGCCTGCAGAATCCGGAGCTTATTCAAATAAGCCGCGAAGCGGCTAAGTCAGTACTTGAGGAAGATTTTAAGCTCGCCAAACATACCTTGCTGAAACAAGAGCTTGAATTTTTTGAAGCGCGTGTGCACGGAGAATAGATTCTCGAAAGATTCCCACTTACTCTTTTTTGCGTAGCCGATAAACCAGACACGTTGCAATAAAACCTCCAAGCAGGTCATCAAAAAGATCTTTTAGGATTTCGAAATGGAGCCCTGCTTCTGACCCTCCAAAAGGTATCGCTTTCACCACAAAAACCTCTCCTAGGTATTCGTAAAACTCCCAGCCGACACCCACAAGGGCAACGAATCCAAGCGAGAAAAAAATTGTCGTCAAAAATCCGGAAGATGGCAAGAACCCCTTTGTTCTATCTCGAAAAAGATAGAAGAAGAGAAGGGCGACCCAAAAGCCACCTGCAATATGCATAGGGATATCAAGCCACCATATCGTGTAATACCATGAAAACCAGCTCGCAAGTCCGTGCGCAAGAGAAATAACAAGGAGCACCCCCAGAACAATTTTGTCCATCGAAATCGTTAACGCTTTGACCACTGCGGAGATCGGCGTGCTTTCTTCAGACCATACTTCTTTCGCTCAACCATTCGTGGGTCTCGTGTCATGAAGCCGAAAGCTCGAAGCTTTTTCTTTAAAGTTTCATCGAAGAGTACAAGAGCCCTCGCGACACCCAAGCGAATCGCCTCTGCTTGCGCGTTTATTCCTCCCCCCTGAACTCTCGCAGAAACATCAAATTCTCCGGTAAAGCTCAATTTTTCGAACGGTGCAGTAACAAGGGCCTGCAAGCGAGGAAGCTGAAAATATGCAGCAAGAGATTTTTCGTTTACAACAACTTCACCCGTCCCCTTCGATATTCTTACTCTTGCAATCGCTGTCTTTCTGCGCCCGACTCCCTCGTGGTATCTCACGGATGACTTTACGGGAGCTGGCCGTGCGCTTACTTTTGGCTTTGCCTTCGTCGTCTGTTTCGGTATCGTCATTATTTTCCTTTAACTGCTTCGTCTGCGACAAAAACGATATTTTTTAACCTTTTCTGATTTAAAAAGTTTTTGGGTAACATGTGTCGAATGGTTTCGCGAAGAACCTTTTTCGGGTCTCTTGTAAAAGCTTGCTTTAGAGTAAGCTCCTTTAAATGTCCCATATATCCGGTATGGCGATAGTATATTTTTGAATCCCACTTATCTCCGCTTACCGTCAATAATTCAACGTTCTTAAAAAGGACCCTGTCGTCTCCAACTTTGTTTGGTGCATATCCAGCGCTTTTTTTACCCTGCAAAATAAGCGCGGCCTCTGAGGCTATGCGTCCAAGTCTCTTGTCTTTTGCGTCTATAACGTAATCCATGAGCGGTTATTCTATTTCACAAATTCAATGATTGCAATGGAGCCTCCGTCACGCTTCCTTGTTCTTGCAGACTTGATTATTCTGAGATAGCCTCCTGCTCTTTTCGCGTAACGTGGAGCGATTTCTTCAACGAGCTTCTTAACCACTTTTTCGTCGTGAAGTCTCGACAGGAGAAGTCGTCTCGAAGCGAGGGTTCCTTTTTTTGCAAGCGTCACCGACCGCTCAATTATAGGCCTAATCGCTTTCGCTCGGGCCTCGGTTGTCTCAATCCGCTCTTTGCGTATTGCGTTGTTTACAAGAATTCTAAGGAAAGACCTTCGCGGTCCGGTTTCCCGATTAAATTTTTTCCCTTTAACCCTATGACGCATCGCTCTTGATTTCTATTGTTATTTCTTTTTCTTTGCTGCTTTTTTACCCTCTTCTTGCGGGAGCGCTTTCTCTGCTTCGCTTACTTCAAGAAGGGCGATTTTCTCAAAGTGATCTCTCATGATGTTCGCCGCTTTGTGAAGCGCGCTTGAAGGACTTACCGTCCCGTCGGTTACAACGGTGAGCTTAAGTCGGTTATGGTCCGTCCTATCTCCCACGCGCATGTTCTCTACTAGGTAGTTTACGCTAACAACTGGGGAAAAGAACGCATCAACGCCAAGTGTTCCTATTGGAAGCTTTTCTGCTTTCCTCGACTCTACGGAAGAATATCCAAGACCTCGCTCAACGGTTATTTCCACCTGAAGTTCTGCACTTTTTTCGGTAAGCGTCGCTATCTCCTGTTCGAGGTTAATTACTCGAACTTGTGCATTTTTTTCAATATCCGCTCCGGTTACCGCCTTTTCCCCTTTCGCATCGAGGAGGAGAACCTGGGGCTCGTGAGTTTCCATTTCGAATCGAAGTTTCTTGAAGTTCAAAATAAGATTGATGAGATCTTCCTTGACCCCCGGAAGGGTCGTGTACTCATGAGGAGCATTTTTTACTTTAATGTACGTTACGGCGGCACCAGGAAGCGAGGAAAGTAATGTCCTGCGAAGCGAGTTGCCTATGGTAAGTCCGTATCCCGCATACAATCCTTCAATCTCAAAAACACCCGTCGTTGCGTTTTCTTCTATCGTCTTTATTGAAACCGAGCTGCTTAAGTGTGTATATTCCATAATTTTATTTGCTGAATGCTTCGACCAGTAGGTTAATTTCAAATACGGATTCTTCAACTTGTGGAGTTCTTACGACCTTGCCCTCAAGCTTGTTTATATCAAGCTCAAGCCAGCCAGGAGGGCTGAACTTCTCAAGATTTTTTGTCATTTCTTTAAAAATACTCTTCCCTCTGACGTCCTCCCGTACCGAAACAACACCGCCGTCAGGAACTTGAAATCCTGGAGAGCGAACACGCTTTCCATTCACGTTGACGTGTCCGTGAAGGATAACCTGATGTCCCTCTCTCCTTGATGATGCAAGGCCGAGACGATACATAACGTTATCAAGACGTCGCTCGAGAAGCTCAAGAAGCTTCATCGAAGTTCCCGTCTTTGATTCTTTGGCAATCTCGAAAAGTCTTCTCAAGTTCTTCTCGTCGATCCCATAAACAACTTTTACTTTTTGTTTTTCAACAAGCTGTCGTCCAAAATCGGATGGGGCCTTCCTACCTCTTCCTCCGGGACCATGAACGCCAGGACGATAGGGCCTTCTTACGGCGGCGCATTTCGGCGAATCACACCGATGTCCCTTCAAATGAAGACGTTCTCCTAATGCGCGTTCTCTTTTTTCTGTTGGTACTCTCATTGTTTTATACTCGCCTTGTTTTTGCCGGACGAGGGCCGTTATGCGGAATCGGTGTTACATCCTTGATCGAAACGATATTGAATCCTTGGTTTGCGAGCGAACGAATCGCCGAATCACGTCCTCCTCCAATCCCCTTCACAAAAATTTCGAGCTCTCCCACCTCAAGCCCCTTGAGCTTTTCTGCAATAACAGAAACGATTTTCGACGCAGCAAATGGGGTCGCCTTCTTTGGGCCGGAAAAACCAAGCGAACCAGCAGTCGCCCAGGCAAGAATACCGCCATTCGCGTCGGCAATGCTCACCGAGGTGTTGTTGTATGTTGCATTAATATACGCCTTCCCCTTCTCAAGGCGCTTCATTCTTTTTGACGCAGGAGCGGCTTTCTCCGCCTTTACATCTTCTCCCTGTGGTTGCGCCTCGGATGTGGTTGATTGAGCTATTTTTTTCTTACCCATGGCTTAAAACGTTAGTAAATTATACTTGATTTCGCCTTTATTTGCAAGTTTCCCCGAACTACTTCAGATCAACCTTTCTGCGACCGCTACCAGCTGTCTTTCTCACGTTTCCTCGAATGGTTCGAGAGTTTGTCTTCGTCCTCTGTCCGCGCGCAGGGAGACGCCTCGCATGACGGGTGCCTCGGTATGCCTGGAGCGTTTTGAGTCGTTCGATATTCTGTCTGATCACCTGGCGCAGCTCACCTTCGATCCGGTAACTTTTTTCTATAATATTTTTAATTGTGTTCGCTTCTTCGGCAGAAATATCTTTCGCACGAGTATTCACGTTTATCTTTGCCGCCTTCAGAATTTTCTTGCTCGAAGTAAGGCCGATGCCGTAAACGTACGTCAACGCCACTTCAATTCTTTTCTGGTCTGGTATGTTAACACCCAAGAGTCTCATGGTTATCCTTGTCGTTGTTTGTGTTTTGGATTCTTACAAATGACATAGAGGCGGCCGCTTCTTTTGACCACCTTGCAGTTCTGACACATTTTTTTTATTGATGCGCGTACTTTCATTTTATAATCTTCTTATGATCCTTGCTCGTCCCCTGTCGGGACTAAGTTCGAGAGATACCCTGTCACCAGGCAAGACGCGAATATGATTCATCCGCAGCCTCCCGGCGAGATGAGCAAGTACTCGTTCTTCCCCACCATCAAGCAGAACTCGAAACGTAAGGGCGGGAAGCGCCTCTTCGACGATTCCTTCCGCACGCGCAAGCGATTTGTTGTCGTTCGGCATAAAACAGGCTAGAGGGTATAAAAACCTGCTCGACGACCGTGTCGCTCTCTGCTAAAAACGAAAAATTGTATCATCGTCAAATCAGTGAACATTCTAATTGAGACTGGCCGTCTCTGTCAAATCCAGCGCTCCAGACTCCAATAGACCCTCCGGGAGGCATACTGATAGCATGAATGCCTTGTGAAGATTCGTCACTGGACAATGATCTCGACTCGTTCCACTGTGTCTGGAAGCCTTCCCGCCCATGAAGGCCAAATGGAAAGCTTCGCATCTCCAAGCTCCGGGAGCTTCTGGACTATGCCTTTCGCCTCATCGGCGTCCTTCCCGACAATCGACTTTGTAAACAAATCCTTATCAAAAGTCGGAACAAGCGAGGTTTGCGCAGAAAGCGAAAACGAAAGCTCTTTCTTCGAGAAGTCGGGATTCACGGCGGTGTAAACAAGCGAGCTGTCTTTTATCGAAAGGTCCGGGTACGATTTTCTCGCTCCAGCTTCGAGAATCGAAATGATGTCCTGCTCTCTAAATACGATCGCCTTAAACGATCCTTTTGCGGTAACCGTGAAGTTGCCTTGATCGTCGGTTGTCCTGTTCACGGTAAACTTTGCTATCTCAAAAGACGTCGCTCCGTCGAGAAGCTTCAAGTCCTTCGGTATCGATCCCAGGAACGTCGATCGAAACGTGCTGGTAAATATTTCTTGAATTCGATCTCTCGCTTTCGAAATATCTTCTTCGGTCGGAACAGCGCGATCGCCGAACATCCCGCCGCTCGTTCCATCCTCAAGCGCTCCATAAAAACCATCATACTTCGGAGATCCTTTAAAACCGGGAATAATGAGTCTCGGAGTTGGTCCAAGATTCTGTTCCGGTCCCGGCTTATCAGCAACAACGTCAGCCTTGATGCTCGCTGGTTCGATTTTTCCGTCAACTATTTTAGCGCCCGGAACAATCACCTGCGACTCTAGTCTAAAAATTTTTCCGTCTGGAGTTTCGAATCGGGTTGTCTTCACGAGCTGCTGCGGCGCAGAGCTGTACGCGTTATGGATCGTGATAACGCCGCGAGCTTTTTCGCTCACGCTTGATCTCCCCGTTGCAGGAAACGATCTCACATCGCTCTCTTGATCTTCAAAGAGCTGTGCCGGTAAGAGATTCTTCTCGGCGTTTACCTTGGCCGTAGCCACACCTGCCAAGAAGGTATTTTGATACTCCCATGGGGCTTGCTTAAAACGGATAGTGATTTCCGCTTTTTTGAACTTGGCATCCACCACCCACGCAGTTCCAAGAACAAGTACGCATACCGCGAGAAATATCCCGACCAATTTCCAAGGAAATCGACGTCTCTCTTCGCTCTGTGGCGATTCGTATTCTTCTTCGCTCTCAACGACAAGTTTCCGTGCGCCATTCTGCACCTCTTCTTCATAAATATCATCTTCTATCTCTTCTCGACGAGCGGTCACGGTGTTTTTTACCCCGATTTTTACGCCTCCTCCTTTCTTTTTTTCCGTTCTGTGTGAAAGCGGCATAATATCGGAAAATGAACGCTCCCCTCCTTCACCGAACAATGGGTGTATTGCTTCAAGCTTGTGTGTTTTTGCAAAAGAAAGAATCTTCTCGTCGACTGACTCTATAATGATTCGTTTTTTAAGCGCCTTTGCCTCGCGCGACAACAAGCTGAAGTTGCTTGCTGATTCATGGAGCGTAGATTCTTTTGGTATTACAAGCGTTACATCCGGATCGGAAGTTTCGAGAATCCTTTCGATAACTTCTGCTATAATTTCACTCTTTCCGACAAAAATCTTTTGCATTTTAGGTTGCAATCCAGTGAATTCTTCTTTGTAAAAATCGATGCATCAGTGGATCACCTTCATAATAATAACATTCTAGGAATGGCGCGACCATAGAAAGAGATCCTGTTCGTCCTTTGGCCTCTTCAAGAACTCTAAACCCAAGCATTCGAGGCAGCTCCTCTTCTGAGAGGAGTTTAAAATGAACCCGCTTACTGCTTAGGTCCCCAAGATCGAGCGGCAAAGGAGCAATTGTCGATAGAAAAACTTCGCCGGATATCTCTTTCTGTTTCACCTCTCTGGAAAAT
The DNA here is from genome assembly GCA_038063755.1 of Patescibacteria group bacterium. Classification (GTDB taxonomy): domain Bacteria; phylum Patescibacteriota; class Minisyncoccia; order UBA6257; family 2-01-FULL-56-20; genus JBBTUL01. The sequence continues at coordinate 4,763 of JBBTUL010000008.1, read as the reverse complement.
GAAGACTGAACCTCACCGAAAAGCCTCCTCAGGTAGCGCGTGGCCTCCACCGAGCACTCGGCTGCTGAAAACTTTCTTACAATATCTTCTGCGGCACCCCTTGAAACACCAAACTCGGTTTCTGCCATCTTTGCTCCGGAGGAAACGTCCCATCCAAACGGCGCCTTTTTGAAATAGGCGTAGGTAGCGACATCTCCTCGTAGCGCATAGAGTGCTGGCTTCTCTTTTTTCAGATAAATAAGCGTTGCTCCTCTTGGAAAAAGCTTTGCGAGTAATGCAGCGATAGATGCTCCTTCCTCCGTAATAAATACTCCCGCCTCGTGGATGAAGCTCGATATCGCATGAAACGCTTCGCGCGTGGAAAAAATAACATGAAGCAACCCGTAAACGATTGATCCATTCGCCCCTACGGGGGAAAGCGTCTTTTCTTTTCCGTCGATCGTGAAGTGAGACGTACGCGCGTCGATAAGCACAACGTCGAGATCACCCACCCCAAGATATGCCATTGCATCACGCCGCAGTTTCGGGACATTCTTCTCAAGAATCCGCACAATTTCGTCCTCGAGCTCTCTTCGCGTGATGGCAAGAGAACTGTTCTTTCTTTTCACAACGACTGGAATAGTTGCGGAAAAAGAAAGTGAGGCATCAAGAGAAACAATTGAGAAACGTCTCCAGGGCAATCGATGAGGGTTGATGGGTTCTCCCCACCTCTTCTCCCACAGTCCTCTTGTTCTTATTTCATTCCTCGAATTGAGAACAACAACGCTCCCCCGAAGAACTCCGGGGAGCACCTCGCATATGAACTTTTTTTCACGCTCCTCGCGCAAAACTTTCAAATTCATTTCTCAAACAAGACGTCCGCTTCTCTTTCCGGAACCATCGAGCGCATCGTTTACGAGAGAGTCGGCAAGCACGTTCTCCAGTCTCGGAATATGCGTAAACGCAACGGATTCGAAATCAAGACGTAAATTCCAGGCCTCTATAAATAAAGTCTGTAAGTCCGGTTCTTCAATCTTGTACCGTCCTGAAAGCTGCCGAACAACAAGTTCGGAATCCATTCTTACTTCAAGATTCGACTTCTTCGCTGTTTTTTTTCCGATAAGCTGTTTGGCTTTTTTGAGCGCGAATATGAGTGCGAGATATTCTGCTTGATTGTTGGTCTTTATTCCAATTCGCTCTCCATACCGATTACTTCCAAGAACAACACCGATAGCAGCTTCTCCGGGGTTTCCTCGCGAACCTCCATCGGTATATATAATCAGCTTTTCAGAAATCTCGAATAATTTGCGCTTCATATCCTTTCCCATGGGAGTTTCTTTTTTGCATCGAGGAGAAAACCTGATGCCCTCTTGTGTCCACCGCCGCCAAACCGCTTGGCAATCTCGGCGACATTCGCGTTGCCGTTTGATCTCAAGGACACGCGGACCCTGCCCTTTCGATAACTCCAAATAATAGATGGCGACTTTCCTCGAGAAGAAAGCGCTCCCCCAACCTCAGAATGAAACACCGGAGAGTTTATCGCCCAGCACACCCTTCCGGCAAATTTTACTCGCTCCGCTTCGCCGCAAAGTTCGTCGACAAACTTTTGTGTATATTGGATAAGATACAACCCGATCTCCGCGTAGTATTTGCGTTTTTTTTCACCTTCTATTTCCTTAGCAAATTTGCTCCAGGACTTGAAGTCGTATTCAAGAAGTTCCATCGCGGTCGTCACCTCTTTCGTTCGCGCGATTTTAAAAGTCCATAGGTCTCGATCTTCTACGTATCGAAGAATTTGTGGGGTCTTCGCTTTGGGATGAAAATATTTCCAGGCAAGCACGGCTCCCGAATGAGAAATGTCATATAGGTAGTCTTTTGTTTTCTTCACCACTTTCTCTGCCGTAATATGGTGATCAATTGCCGTCACTCGAACATTTTCTGCAATCAATTTTTTCATTGCCTGTTCGCTCAAAACAATATCGATAAAATAAAGCTCTTTGCCCTTAAGCTCCGGCGATGGAATGTCGTGATGGGAAATCGGCAGATAACTCGCACGCGAACCAAACCTTCTCCAGGCAGCCCACGCGGCACCAAAACCATCGCTGCAAGAAGCATGATACAGAATAACAACCTTTTTTAGCTTTGATGATTTTTGTTTCATTTTTTGAGCGCTTCTACTCCAGGAAGTTTTTCTCCCGAAAGAAATTCAAGCATGGCGCCTCCTCCGGTTGAAATAAATGAAAACCCTCGGTCGAGCTTGTATTTTTTTAGAAACATGATTGTTTCTCCTCCTCCGACAAGCGAAAATGCTTTTTTATTTTTCCGGATTGCCAATGCGATTGCCTTTGAGCCAAGCGCGAATCTTTTCTCTTCAAACTTCCCAACTGGTCCGCTCCAAATAATCGTTCTTGCTTTTTCGATCTCACGAGAAAAAAGCTTTTGCGTTCTCGGTCCGATATCCAAAATAGCAGAGCCCTCTACGCGCCAGTCGGTCGGAAGCATGAGATGCTTCATTGCAAGAACCGGACGGAGCGCATGAAGAATTTTTTTATGCCGCTCGCGAAGAGACGAACCGACCCTTACCCCAGCTACGAAAAGCATGGTATTCGCTGCTGCTCCTCCGATCAAAAAGATTGATGCTTTCTTTCGCAGGCGCAATATGATCCCAAGCTTGTCGCTCGCCTTACCACCACCCAGAACCACAACCATAGGATGCCTCGGATGCTCCATGACTTCATGAAGGGTTTTTACCTCGGTCTCGAGATTTAACCCGGCAAAACTCGGAAGAAACTTCGTTATTGCGACAAGAGAAGCGTTCGATCGATGACTCACGGCAAACGCGTCGTTTACAAAATAATCGCCGAGTTTCGCGAGTTCCTTTCCGAGAAGAGGAGAATTTTTTTCTTCGCCGGAGAAGAACCTCACATTTTGAAGAAGGAAGAGCGATCCTTTTGGAGCTTGCCCTATCTCTTGTCTCGCCCTATCGAGATGCAGGTGGTCGATAAAAGTGATCGGATGGCGGACCAGTCGAGCAAGCTTCTTTGCCTCGCTCCTGAGCGAGTGGCTTTTTACATCTTTCCCCTGCGGGGACCCGTTTATCGCGCGCGCCGTTGGCCTTCCTTTGTGGCCGATAATTACTATTTTCTCAGCGTATCTCCGTAAAAAATTAATAGTAGGAAGAGAAGCGCTCATGCGCCAGTCGTCTTCCGTATTGAAATCAAGTCGAAGTATAGCTATTTTGCGCAATACAGCCTTCGGCGCAAAATTCAATGTTCGCAACATATGCCAAAATTATACTGGGGCGGGGCGGGAATAGGAAGACCGTATCCAAGCTTAATCTCTGAGACGCTTATAAATTTCTTCTTCGATCAAAAGGCGTTCTTTCCCGTATTGCGTACGCGAGTTCTGCTTGATGGTGTCGGCAAGCATCCTATCTCCCGGGGCAAGAGACATCGTCCGCATGTTAAACGGCTTTGATGTCTGCCCTTTGATAAGTAATTTCGCATATGCCTGGTAGTTGTCGATATTTATCAAGTCGTTTTCGCTAAAAACTGGCGCAAACTGTTTCACGAGAAACTCCGCGTCCTGCGCTCCGACTCGGAATACGATTTGCGTTCCGACGTTCCCGAAAACGGCATCTCGAATCTTCTCTGTAAGCTGCGCGATAAATTGGTGTGCCATCGTAAGACTCAAGCCATACTTCCTCGCCTCAGAAAGAATAGTTGCGATTGAATCAGTGGTGAAGTTTTGAAACTCATCAATGTATAATGCGAAATCTTTTCTCTCTGAGTCCGTTGTGTCGACCCTTGAAAGCGCGGCCATGAGAATCTTACCGGTAATAACCATACCCAAAAGACCGGCATTTATGTCCCCTATTCTTCCTTTTGAGAGATTGACGAGCAAAATCTTTCCTTCGTCCATCACTTTCCTGAAATTAAACGCCGAGTGCGCCTGTCCGATGATCGGACGCATGTAATCATTCGAAATGAAATTGTTAAACTTCGAAGTGATGTAGGGTGTCATGTTCGCAAGCGAGGCTTCGCCACCGGCCTTCACGGCTTCTTTTTGCCAAAAATCGATAACCACCGGATTATGAATTCGAGAAAGCTTTCGCAGTCTAAACTCGACATCGGTAAAAACTCTCGGAACCTCAATAAGCGTCGCTGGTTCATTTGCCGCATCCTCCATGAGGAGCAAAAGCGCGTTCCTCATATACTGCTCGAACATCGGCCCCATTGTTTCAGCGGTAAAGAGCTTGTTAAAGATGCTCTGCATCTCGTTTACGATAAAAGTCCTCTCTTCCGGACGTGCCGGATTGTAGTCAAGCATATTCATTCCAAGCGGCTTCTCAAGATCGCCCGGATCAAACACGATGACGTCATTTATTCGTTCGCGAGGAACTCTCCCTAGCACTGTTTCGACCAGATCTCCATGCGGATCGATCATCGCAACTCCTTTCCCGTGAACAATATCTTCGATGATCATATTCGCGAGAAGTGTCGATTTACCGGTCCCCGTCTGTCCGACAAGGTATATATGTCTCCGGCGGTCGTCACCCGTTACATAAATTTTTTTATTCTCGCTGCGAAAATTACTTTCTCCGATAAGGGTTCCCGCCGTCGGAAGATCGGATGGTGGTGGAGCTTCTTTGGACTTCAACCACTTTACGCGCGGCGTATCAGTCGACGAGAGGGGAAAATGATAGATACTTGCAAGTTCGGCGCTATTTAACACCATCTTTTGTCCTTTCTCGAATATGCGGAAAATGAATTGATAAATAAGCT
>JBBTUL010000007.1:0-3219 GCA_038063755.1 Patescibacteria group bacterium | reverse complement strand
CAAAAAAAGAGGAGGGGCCAACTCCGATTGCGGCGCCCACAAGCACGGCACAACCGCCGGATAACGCGCCCGTTTCGCCGCCCGCGCCCGCACAAGAAGTGCCCGCAAGAAACATTCTTATTTCCGAAGTGCAGATTACAGGAGGAGCGAGCGATCACGACTTCATTTCGATCGTAAACCCAAACAATCAGAGTGTCTCGGTGGGAGGGTGGAGGCTCAAAAAGAAAACAAAATCAGGAACGGAATACTCAATAAAAGTTTTTCCGGAGGGAAGTAATATTTCGGGAGGAGGGCGTTTCATCTGGGCAAATTCGAAAAATGGCTTTGCGGAAAGCGTCCGCGCAAACACCTCGAGCACGCAAACGCTTTCCCTGGACACGAGCATCGTGCTCATTGATTCGGGAAACCGCATCATGGATTCTCTTGCCTGGGGAAGCGGGCACATTGCTCCATATATAGAGGGGGAAGCATATCCGGAAAATCCAGCAGTAAACCAAAAGCTGACTAGAAAACAGAACGGATTGGATATTACGGACACCGACAATAATAAAAACGATTTTGAAATGAGATAGATAGTGTGAGGAAGAGCCCAGCAGTCTTACCGGCTCATTGCACGGGCGATTGCCGGGTGCTAGGATTTTCTTATGAGTCATGAGAATATGGAGCGTGAGGCTGCCAACTTAAGACAGGAGGGAGTGCCAGAACGCTTTCCTGTTGTTATTGACGGAGAGAAATACTATGGAAAAAAGAGTCCGGATCCCCAGGAGGGGAAGATCGTTTACTTTAAGCGGACGCAGCTTGGAGGAGAGCGTAAAGAGTTGAACGTTTTTGTTTTGCAGAAAACGATTGCGGGACTGCGTTTTGTATTTACTCTTGGTGCGTACTGGGATGCTTACAAGTTGTCCTTCAGAACCGAAGAATACGAATTTGCTAGGGTTGATCTTGATGCGCACGACCGAGACGTGTTGTTTAAGACGATTCGAGCCTTAGTCGACAGTGCGTCAGAGTACGAGGCAAATCTCAAGGAAGTAATTATTTCGTCTGCCGACGCTTCATATACTAAGGACGAGATTGAAGAGTGTGTGACTGCACTTTCAGCGTCCCCAAAGAAAGTCGGTAGTCGAGAAGAGATTCTCCGCAACCATAAAGGATTTAGAATATTTGACCTTTACGAGGCGCATTTTGGGAGACCCTTTCATCCATCAAGCTTCCGTGGTCACAGCAAGGCGCGAGCGAGGGCGCGCCTCTTTAAGATGGAAGGGAAGAAGTACTTTCCGGACTGGGAGGTGAGTAAAGAATATGATCTAGGTAGTGAATTTGCCGTTAGGAGGAAAGAAATCGGTACACAAGCCGCGCACGGTTAATTTTTTACTATAGAAACATGGGAAATTATAGAGCGACCGTTTGGTTGGAGATGCGCGACTGAAAAATCCGTTACCAAATGATATGCTGAAAGTATGAGAGAAGGATTTAAAAAAGATGTTGAAAGATATAGCGCGGTTGCGAAAGCAGAACTCTCGGGCAGTCTTGACGGTGAAGTACTAGAACACGTATTGCGGTGGAACGTTGAACAGGGGTCGTTACATCAACATACGTCCGAGCCGACACAGCAGGCTATTTATGAAATTCAAAAAAAGAAACAGGAGTTAATGGAGGAGCTTAAGAAAACGCTTCATGACATCGATTCTCCCGAAAAGGGGCAAGAGTCCGAGCCAGGAAGACTTCAGGTATCAGACTATAACGCGGAGCGCCGCGTTGCTCAATGCAAGCTGAAGAACGGGTCTCGAATCGAGGTTTCTCTTGGGGAGATTTTGACCGATGGCGAATGGGGGCTTGCGTACGACTTCGATCCTTCAAGTGTTCCGCGCGAAGTAAGGAAGAGATGTGCCGTCGAAGAGACGAAGCGTCGCCTGCGTGCTTTCTTGGACGATCAAATACTTGCAAGCGAAATTGACAGCTCAAGCACCGACGAAAAGAAGCGTCTGGCGTACAAAGCAATAAAAAGTAATCGCGAGAGGGGTGATGAGCCAGCGGGGATTGTCGCCGAACGAGTGGTGCGGAACTTTTTAAAAAAACTTGTTTACGATCAAGGCTTGGATGTTCAGGTTATCGAAACCGATGCGTACCAGGATGTTGCAAGAAAAATAGACTTTATTCTTCACCGGATTGACCGCTATCGTGGTGTTAGGGTGGAGACGGCCGAAGGAATCCACGATATTGGTGTCCAGTTCACTACCATAGAGGGGAAAGGAGAAAAAATCGATTACAAAAAACGACAAATTGATCGGGCACGCAGGGAGCTTGGACCAGAGGACAAAATTCAAGATATTGTTCTTGTGCAGGTTTTTCTTGACGGATTGAGGAGTATCTACGACCAGTGGAAGGAGAAAAAATTACCCGGAGGGCCAGATAAAAATCTTTCAGCGAACATTAAAGCGCGTATTTTTGAAGAGACGCTTAGAAGTATATATTCAACCGAAGAGCTTGAGGCAAGTGCGAAAAAATTCGGGCTTGAGAGGCGCGAGGCAGAACAAGCTGCATAAATAAAAATTCCCGACGCGAGGTCGGGGAAAGTATTACAGCGGCTGTACGAGGTCGGTTGGTATTATTCCGGTTTTGTTTTTTCCGCTCACTACATCGGCGAGCGCGTCGATACAGCGCCAACAGATCGATACATGTCCTAAAACGCGAACCCCGCCATTATTGAGGAAAACGCCATGAGGAGCTTTGAACGGCTTTTCCTCTCCGCACGCAAGCTTGACCATGTCCCCTTCGTTGAACTTGAATTCGGTCAAGCAGCTATGGAGGATTGCTTCATTAAGGATTAAGGGTTCGTCCTGATCAGGCATCCGCTTCTCCCAAGAAGGATCTGGTTTTCTTTTAACACGTCGAAATATGCCTGTAAAGCCGAGGTAAAAATATCAAATAGGCTATCCGCCAGAAGCAGAGAGGGCAACCAGGGCAAGGGGGTTGACAGCTTCTATGGGGATAGTAGAATAACTCCTACGAATGTTGCTTCACGAAAAAAACCAATGGCTCTGCGGCTGAACCCGCGATTTTCGCGTGTACGGTAGCCGCTTTGCCGAGCGGCTTTTTTATTAATAGAGCGGCATTCGCGAGCGCTTGAAAAAATACTCACTGCAATCTTTCGAGATTGTTTTGATGTACAGATGGCGCCTCGCATCTCGTCATAATCGCATATCGAGATCGCGCGAGGCA
>JBBTUL010000006.1:0-93531 GCA_038063755.1 Patescibacteria group bacterium | reverse complement strand
TGCCGCTCCATGACAGAAGATTGCCGGCCAGAGCCTTTCTGTCTTGTAGACCAGGAATCCCCAAAGAATTCCCGCGGAGAAAACGGGAAGTACGACGGGGTGCGCCTTCGCCCAAAAAAATGTTGGGATGAGAAGCGCGAGCAAGGCGACAATTGGCTTGATTTTCATCTGCCGGCGGTAGAGGATCGGGGGAATGACAATAAGACCCCAAAGCAATCCTCGCGCCTCAAGCTCTTCTTTGACGGGGGTTACGAGGCAAACGTCAATGAATGTCTCTCCTTTGCTGAGCGTGCTTATGACGCCCGGATACTGTGCTCCATAGTTTTTCATAAACAGGCGTATATTGCCATCGCTTCGCACATGAGCCTCAAGAAGAAAAAGTGTCGGGGTAAGCAATGCGTTTATGATCGTCACGATCGTAATGAGCCGCCAAACCTTTTCTTTTGACACGGAACCCTCCTTTTTTACCGAATGCTTCCTTGAGTATATGCAGTGAAGCTGTGTTCTGTAAAGCCATGAAACAAAAAAAGGAGCGAGTCGCTCCTTGATGCTTACCGACTATTACGGGTGATCAAAATGCTTTTTGCGGAGAACTTTCGCTCGCACGAAGGACACGTTCCCTCTGCGGAGAGTGTGCCTTTCGTAAAAGTAAAAGTTGCAGCGCTGTTCGGGATTTTTTTCTTGCACCCACCACAAACAATCGTTACCGATATATATCTTCGCCGACGATTTCCTCGGTGGGGCAAGGCGTTCCTCCCAGGGGAAGCTACTGGGCGCTAGCATACCCGACTTCCTTATTATTTGCAAGACGTAAGAGTGGTAGAATATCCGCATGAGACGATCGGGCGGGGAGGGAAAAATAAAAAAGCGAAAAGTAGCGATTTTCGACATTGACGGAACCATATTCAGATCAAGCCTCTTGATCGAGGTGACGGAGGCGCTTATTGACCAGGGAATCTTTCCGGATGTTGTTCGGATGGTTTACGCGAGGTCGCATAGGCGCTGGCTTGACCGGAAGGGTTCATACGACGACTACTTGCGCGAGGTAATTCGAGCATTCGAAGGGCACATTGCGGGCATTCGTTATCAGGACTTCCTTCGTGTTGCAAGATCAGTAATCAAATTTCATAGGAGCCGCGTCTATCGTTACACCCGCTCGCTTGTGAGGGACTTAAAAAAACGCGGATATTTCCTTCTCGCAATTTCTAAGTCGCCCAAGGGCATTGTCGACCTTTTCGCGAGAAATCTCGGCTTCGACAAGGTGTACGGGCTACTTTACGAAACAGACGGCCGTAAGCGCTATACGGGGAATATTTTAAGTTTTGACCTGATGTCCGATAAGGCAAAGATTCTTGCGCGGGCGATCGAGAAAGAAAACCTCACGCTTCGGGATTCTTATGGCGTGGGAGACAGCGAAAGCGACATTGCGTTTTTGAGGCTCGTTCAAAATCCAATCTGTTTCAATCCGAACAGCGTTTTGTACCGACACGCGAAGCGCGCGAAGTGGAAGGTGGTGGTAGAGCGCAAAGACGTGGTTTACGAGCTGAACGGCAAGAAGGAATAAACTATTCTTGAGAATATTTGAGGTATTTTCATAGGAGTTTTTTAGGGATATTTCATCTTGTTACGTTAATATTTCTCTCAAGCTGATTGTGCTAGGCTTGAAAGCATGGAACAAAATAATCAATTACCGCCGGATGGCGGCAGAAGTTATATAAAGTTTTTGGTCGTATTCGTCGTGATTGTCGCCGCCGCGCTTGGCGGTTATTGGTCGTGGGAAAAGGCTGCGAAAGGGGAGAGTGGAATAGAGCAATCGGTTAAAAGCTGGATGGATTACCGCAGGGCAGAAAAGTTTTGGAAAACGCTAGACGATGCGCTCGCGAGCGACACCTATGGCGGCAAAACCCCAGAGGAGACGCTTCGAATGTTTATCGATGCGCTAAAGAACGGCGACCTTGATCTCGCGAGCAAGTACTTCGCGCTCGAAACCAACGTAAACGACCCGAACTATCTTACGCGGAAAATCTGGGAAGATGCTCTTCTCCAGGCGAGACAGGAGGGGAGAATTGAGGAGATCGTTGTCAAGCTTGAACAAGTTGCTGTTAGTGCCAAGTCAGAAAAAAGATCAACATTTGAATCTAATAACTCCGACAACGCGGGAGTGCTTGTTGAAATCAACCTTAATGAGAAATCCGGAGTTTGGAAAATAGAGAGCCTGTAAACCAATGCCCGAAGATAATCCGTAATGCAGAGAAGCATACTTGCAACAATTATCTTCGGGCTTTTTTGTTCGTTTCCGCTCTCGGCACTTGCTTACGCCGTTCCAACGCACGCCTATCTCACCGGGGAAATACTTGATTTCTACAACAGAAACTTCCCGAATAAAAAAGTTGAGGAGCGCTTCAGGAGCTTTCTTATTGAGGGATCGAGGAAGGAAGACGAAGTGCCTCGGTGGTTGAATCACTTCTATGATCCAGTACACGAAAGAGGCCTTACTACTTCCGCGGGAAGCTGGAGCACTTCAAAAGCCTGGGCGAGGGATGAAGAGGCCCAAAATAGCGTCAAATATAAGGCTCCAACGGCAATTGCCTCCGTTTTAACCGCGCTTCAGGCAAGGAAAGTCTCTGAGCTTTCCACGGAGACGAATTTTGCATGGCAGAGGGCGATCCGTTTCTATGCGCGCGGAGAGGAAGAAAAGGCATTTCTTATTTTGGGGCATATTTTGCACCTCATAGAAGATGCCGGAGTGCCGGATCATACACGCAACGACCCGCATCCTACGGGGAGCCCTTATGAAGAGTGGACCTCGCAATTTGCGCTTGGGCATGTCGATCCAGAACTCAAAAACCGTCTTGAGGGAAAATATCCTGCTTCGGGTGCAGACCTCGACGAATACTTTAACAAGCTTGCGACATATTCAAATAATAATTTTTATAGCAAGGACACCATTGGAGTCCAGAGTGGCTACAGCTTTCCTCAGCCGGACTATGTTTCGAAGAATGGAGATTACTTTTATGGAGTTCGTTCGGAAGATGAGGGACAAGAATACAAGCTTTTTATTGAAGTGAAAAAAGGCTTTCTTCGCTCAGATACAGTCGTGAGGGCGAGGGGAGACATCTCTATACTTCTCAACAAAAAAGACGGTGATCTTGTAATCCGAGACTACTGGAAGCTTCTCTCCCCGAAAGCGGTCCAATATGGTGCTGGAGTTATAAGTTTGTTTTTTAAAGAAGCGGAAAAAGCAAAACAAGATCCAGGCTTTAAAAAAGAAGAGCCCCCGGGATTTGTAGGGCAAGTGATCCTTGTGGCAAAAGAAAGTTTCGCTATCATCTCCGGTGCGGTTCGCGATCTTTACGGACGAGCAAAGGACATCCCTATCGAGACAAAAGAAGGGGAAAAACCAGCGCTTCTTTCGAGCGATGGCGAAGATCAATATGTGGCGGAGATTACCGAAGAAGTGTCGTCGAGCACGACGGAACTCGGAAAACCTGCGCCTTCTATAGAAGATGCCCCCTATGTCGGAACGGTCCTAGGGGAAGAGACCGTGAATATTCAAGAAGAGAGCGAAGAAGGCCCAAGTATTGCCGTAGAGCCGACCTCGGGTGGCGGAGCACCGGTTTTTATAAAGACGTTTGGCGGCGAAGTGGTAGTTCCCGTCGGTGAAACGAGTACCGGAGGGGCTACGACGCCTCAAATGCCGCCGGAGGAACCTCAAGTGGAAAAGATAACCCCCGTGAGTCATGTTGTCATAAGCGAGGTGCTTTTTGATGCGGAAGGAAGTGATGCCGGAAAGGAGTTCGTTGAGCTCTATAATCCGACTGATGCCGCAGTCGATCTTTCGGAGTGGATACTTGAGCGCGGCACAAGCGACTCAACTTCGACAGAATCTCTTGTAAAGATCGGATCAAAACTCGCCGACAAAACGATTATTTCGCCGAAAGGGTTTTTCCTTTTTGGGTTTGGCAATTTCGACGGCACAAACTGGAGGGGTGTTGTTCCCGATATCGTTCGTTCAGCATCTCTTCCGAACGGACCAGAAGACTATTCAATAATTATCAATCTCAAAAACGCCGAAGGCGAAGAGGTGGATTTGATTTCGTACGATAAGCGGTCGATCAATATTCCAGGAGAAAGCAGCGAAAGGAGAGCGGTTTATGGAGGCGCTTGCGAGGGAGCGGTTGATTCGGGAGAATTTCTTGGAAACGCATGTGATAGAGGTTTTACAGATGATCTTTCGGCTCGCACATTTCCGTTCCCACAAGGATCAGGGAGTCTTTTCGAACCGCGCATTGCACCGCAAATCCACGATCTTGAGGTAGCGTATGACCCTAATGTTCTATCTATTAAGGTGTCGTGGGGAGTGTCGGAAGATGCACGTGGAGCGACGAGTACGGTTTCCTACGTACTTCGCGATATCTCATCTTCTTCGATTGAGATTTTTCGGACGACATCAACGCAAAAGTTTTCTTACAGAATCCAGGAGCTAAATCGAACGTACCGCATCTCTCTTTCCGCAGGGGACAGCGACGGAATGGCAAGCTTAAAAGAGGCAGAGATTTTTGTTCCAAGCCTGCTTGATGCGGCATTCTTGTACCACAGGAGCACCGCCCCAGAAAATGAATACGTTATCGATCTTCGTTATCAGGAAAGGCCGTTTATTCCAAAGATATTTCTTCCGGAGGAGACACTCTATCAAGGCCTTGTTTTTTACCTCAACCGGGATCCGAATACCGAAAACAGCTTACTGAAAGGCGTAAATCAGCCCCTACCGCAATACATGGACGGAATTCTTTCCGTTGCAGAAAAAGGAGGCCCTGCGGCAGTCTTTGGCCTTAGGCCCGATCGTTGCGTGTGGTTCGGGCAGGGCATAGGGGCGAATTGCTGGTATCTGGAAGAGGAAGATCCTCGTGTAATTATCCGAGCCGGGGTCACTCCCGGAGAGCCGCTTTCCGCTTCGGACTATTTTACTATTGCTTATTATGACTTTCCTCCGGGACGCGATGCTGGCTTGGGACTCGTTGCATATGAAAAAACAAAACGATATTTTTCTGATTCTATCCCGCCGGAACTTTCTCCGCTTTCACCAAGCGCCCTAAATGCGTCGTGGAACAAGTTTGAATCAACGATACATGCAACGTGGGGTACTTCAACCGATCCGGATACGCCAGACAGAGATATTGTTTACGAATCCGCAGTTTCAACTAATGGAGACTTTGAAAATGCCGAATGGCGCGATCACGGAGCGGTGCAGGGAGGACTCGGAACAAGCGCCTCGTATGTCGTCTCAAGTGCCGGAAAGCACTTCCTCGGAGTTCGCGCAAAAGATGTGGCCGGAAGCGTATCTCTGCCCGCGATAGTAGAAGTTACCGTTCCGGAGCCGTTTCATGAATACACAAAAACGCCGTTTCTTGAAAACGGGAGCCAGGATTTTTCGATTCGTGAAGGCGGCGGTTTAAGCGAGATTCAGATTTTCAATGCTGGGTCCGATCTCCGCGTACCGAACCCGAGCGGCGTGGAGTGCAGGTTGGAGATTTACGAAATCTCCGATGCCGGACAGACACTCGTTGCTTCCGCGGATGATTCGCGCCGCGGTTCCGACTGCGGTGCATACCCGATATTTACCTTTTCCTCGCATCCAAATCTTGAGACAGGGAAGGCTTACCGCTGGATGTTCTCGCTAAACGCCGGCGAATACGCAAAGGTAAAGTTTTATGGCAAAGCTGTTGATACCGCAGGAGGGGTTTTCAGCAATGGAAGCATTGCAAATTCATCCTTTATAATCCGAGGAGTTTCGGGCCTCCTTCTCAACAACGAGTGAGGGCGTTTTTCTCCGATTGACTCGGTGGCGCTTGGGCGAGTATGCTATTTTTAGAATCTTGAAGCTCAAGAAAGGAGAAGCTCTAGATGAGCTTTCTTGAACCCATTGGGCAACTACTGCAATACGTTTGGGATCTGATCCCAAAGCCATATCTTATCGCCTGTACGCATGAAGGAATCAAGTTTGTGAAGGGCAAGCCCGCAAAGAAGCTTGTCCCTAAGATGTATTGGTATTGGCCGCTTACTACACAAATGTGGTCTGCTCCGGTGGTGAGACAGGCAATTAAGCTGAAGTCGCAGCCACTTTGCACCAAGGACCTCGTTCCCGTTTCTGTCTCGGCGATTGTTGTCTTTGAAATCTCTGACATTATGAAATTCGGAGCGAAGGTGTGGGATGGCGAGGAGACTGTCGGAGAGGTCGCGGAGGCCGCAATTCCAAGAATTGTAACGACGCATACACTTGCCGAATTGCAGGTTTCACTCCAAGGTGGAGATGTTGGTCGCGAGATGAAGGAAGATGATGAGGTCGACGTTGCCGATCAGATCGGAAGCGGAAAGTATCTCGGAAACCCGTACCTCACAAAGAGCATGAAGGCTTTCTTGAGATCGTTCGGCGTTAAAGTTCTCTACGCTGCATTTACCGGACTTGCGCCGACGCAGGTCATACATGTGACTGGAATGGGCGGCCCGATACTTCCGGTAGCCAGCCAACCCAGCTAACCCCTTAAACGGGGTTTTTATTTTTTCAACTTTACTCCTGAAGCGCTGGGAGAAGAACGGGACCGTACGTTTGAATGACGCTTTCTCCGCTCCGTGCCTGGAGCCGGTAATATTGATCTTGGTTTATGGTGAGGTCGAGGAGCGCGATGTTCCCGTGTCCTGGTGCGGCGGGATTGTTTTGAACAAGCAGTTGTTCCCACGGACCGGATGCTCCCGAAGAGCGTGTGACAATAATATTATCGGTTGTAAGGGGGAGATTTTGCCAGTTTATTTCAATGTTGCGGTTGTTGATATGCTGCACCCAGAAAAGATCGCTTGTGGTTGCAAGCACTCCCGATATTTGTCCGTCTGGAGTGTAGTAGACGTCTCCCCCTGGCGGCGGCGTGGAGCTCGGCGTGCTTGTCCCCGTTTCGCTTTGTGTTTGAGGCGTCGAACTCGTGCTCTGCTGGTCTTGGTCGTTCGGGTTGTTATTTTGGCTCTGTGGCTCAGAACTCGTCGGAGAAGACGGCGGGGACGGTGGTGGCGGAGGAGGAATCGCGCTGCTTTCCGGAGACGACCAAAATGTTACTTCTGCGCCTCCGGAAACAGGAGGAACGCCGCCTGCTTCTGCGTAGAACGAATACTGAATGGTAAACTCGTTGCTTGAAAGAATTAGCTCTTCTGATCCGCCACCTGGATTTTCAATGGATATTGTTTTCCAGAGCTTCCAGTCGGTTGTTCCTTTTTTTGCGCGGAAGATGCGCAGAAGGTTCGTTCCTTCGGGAAGATTACTCCAGGTGATTTGAACTTTTTGTTTTCCGGTCGCGTAGAAAGTAACTGCTGGCGCTGGTTTTGGAGCGGGCACGGTTGGCGCCGGCGCGCCTTCGCGGAGCGAAAACGGCTTCAATTTTTTAAGAGAAAAGACGTAGTACGCCGTTCCCCCAATGAGGATGAAAACAACGATGAGCCACATAAGAAGCGTCCGTTTCATTGTTTTTATTATCGCATATTTCGCTCGAACTTTCTCCGAAAAGCTTTGCAGGTGTACAATTTACATATGAAGATAAAGAATAGCGAATCGCTTGGCACAAGCGAGCTAAGACGTGCGGCTCTCGCGATTGCCGAGGCAGGACTTGACGCGATTGATACGAAGAAAGTCATTCGGAACACGGTTTCGATAAGTAGCGAACACCTTGCGATTTCCGGAGAGTCTATCGCGCTTTCTTCAATATCAAACATCATCGTTTGCGCGGTTGGAAAATGTGCGGCGGATGGGGCAGAGGCGCTCGAAGAGATTCTTGGCGACCGCATTTCGGGCGGGGTTGTGATCGATGCGAAACCTTTAAAAAAGTTTGCGCGACTCACGGGATACACGGGAACTCATCCGTTGCCATCCAGAGAAAACGCGAAAGCAACGAAGCATCTCATCGACATTCTCGAGGGTGCGAAGGAGGACGATCTTGTAATCATGCTTATTTCCGGCGGAGGCTCTACGCTTCTATCGTCGCCGCAAGACATTGAACCCGAAGATGAGGCGGAAATATTCAAGCTACTTACGAAACAAGGAGCGACGATTCAAGAATTAAACACGGCACGCAAGCATCTCTCGTTTGCCCGCGGAGGATATCTTGCGAAACACGCATATCCGGCAAAGGTAGTTTCGCTTATTTTCTCCGATGTTCCGGGAAACGACTTGCAGTTCATCGCATCCGGCCCCACGGTGAAAGATAGAACCACCATACCGGAAGCAATGGAGATTATCGAAAAATATATACCACGCGGGGAAGGGCGGGGTTATGTTCGTGGTCTTATTGAAACACCGAAAGAGGATAAATACTTCAAGAGAGTGAAGAATATCATCTTGGTTTCTGGAGATGTCGCGCTTAACGCGATGGCAGAGAAGGCTAAAGAAGCGGGGTTTCGCCCAGAGATATGTGCCACTTGCCTTACGGGTGAGGCGCGGATGGTCGGCGCAAATATTATCAACCATCTGCACGGAGCTGCTTCGCGAACCGCTCATCTTTACGGCGGAGAGATGACCGTGACTATTCGCGGAAGCGGCAAGGGGGGGAGAAATATGGAATGCGCTCTTGCCGGATTGAGCGTTATTCGGGATGGAGAGCTGCTCCTTCCGTTCGCTTCCGACGGAAAAGACTCCGCCGAATTCGCGGGCGGGGTGTGTGATATAATAACCAGGGAGCATGCGATACAGGCGGGTATTGATGCGCAGTCATTCCTTGCAAACAACGACTCATTTCATTTTTTTGAAGCAACTGGAGACAATCTCCTGACAGGCCCTACGGAATCGAATGTTTCAGATCTTTTAATCGCAATAAAAATATAAATATATGGAAAACAACAAAAAATTCATCTTGTGGTTCGATGAACTTACCATCAAGGATGTTCCGCTCGTCGGAGGAAAGAACGCCGCGCTCGGAGAAATGTATCAAAATCTCGTTCCGATTGGAATAAATGTTCCTGGAGGATTTGCCATAACCGCAACTGCGTATCGTCACTTTCTTGAGAAAACAGGACTCAAGGCGAATCTTAAAAAAGCGCTTTCCGGGTTGAATACAAAAGATATTCGGGGACTCCAATCGCGTGGTAAAGCTGCACGAAGCATGATTCTAGCAGCGAAACTTCCCGATGATCTTAAGGCAGAGATAAAAAAAGCCTACGAAAAACTCGAAAAGAAGTATGGGAAAAGGTCCGATGTTGCCGTGCGTTCATCGGCGACCGCAGAGGACCTTCCCGGCGCATCTTTTGCCGGACAACAGGAGACATATTTAAATGTGGTAGGTTTCGAGGATGTTCTTGTGGCGACCAAGAAGTGCATTGCCTCTCTTTTTACCGATCGCGCAATTTCATATCGTACCGACAAGGGTTTCTCGCATTTTGACGCGGCACTTTCCGTAGGTGTCCAAAAGATGGTTCGATCAGATCTCGCCGCGAGCGGCGTTATGTTTACACTTGATACCGAGACGGGATTCGAAGATGTGGTCGAGATTAATTCCTCGTACGGCTTAGGAGAAATGATTGTCCAGGGAAAGGTTACTCCGGATGAGTTCATCGTATTTAAGCCTGCGCTTGCGAAGGGGTACCGTTCAATTATCGGGCAGGATCTGGGAGACAAGAGGCGGAAGATCGTGTATGCGAAGCGAGGAATCGTTGAGGTTCCGGTTTCCCCGAAAGATCAAGCAAGCTTCAGCATTTCGGAAAAAGAAGTACTTACCCTCTCGAAGTGGGGGATGAAGATTGAGGAACATTTTTCGAAGAAACACAATCGGCATCAGCCGATGGATATCGAGTGGGCGAAAGACGGGAAAACAAGCGAGCTTTTCATCGTGCAGGCAAGACCGGAGACGGTTCACTCAAGCGGCGACAAGAATGTGTATCGAGAATATCGTCTTTCCCGCCGCGGAAAAGTTTTGGTAAGCGGAATGGCGGTTGGAGCAAAAATCGGGTCGGGGAACGTGCGTGTGATATTGGATGCAAAACGTATTAACGACTTTAAAAAAGGAGAAGTTTTAGTGACCGAAATAACCGATCCGGACTGGGAGCCGATCATGAAGATTGCCTCCGCGATCGTAACGGATAAAGGAGGAAGAACGAGTCACGCCGCAATCGTTTCTCGTGAACTTGGTATTCCCTGCGCGGTTGGAACGGGTAATGCGACGAAGGTCCTAAAAAATGGAAAACCGGTAACCGTTGACTGTTCTATGGGGCAGACGGCGACCATTTACGAGGGAATATTGCCATTTGCAGTTCGCGAGCATCGCCTTGACCACATGCCGGAGACAAAGACGAAGATCATGGTAAATATCGGTTCTCCCGATGAGGCGTTCAAGAACCATTATCTTCCCGCGAAAGGCGTTGGCTTGGGGAGGCTCGAATTTATAATCGCATCGCATATCCAGATGCATCCAAACGCACTTATTGATTACGCAAGGCTTGCGAAGTCGAAAAAAACGAGCGAGCGGGCAATCGCGAAGAAGATTGACGAAAAGACTCCTGGATACACGAATAAAGCAAAATATTATGTTGATGAACTGGCCGAGGGTATTGCAAAGATTGGTGCCGCCTTCTATCCGTACGAGGTGATTATCAGATTCTCCGACTTCAAGACGAATGAGTATCGGAAGCTTATCGGAGGAGAGCTTTATGAACCGGTTGAGGAAAATCCGATGATCGGATGGCGTGGCGCTTCGCGTTACTACGATCCAAAATTCGTAAAGGCGTTTGGTCTCGAATGTCGAGCAATGAAAAAAGTCCGAAGCGACATGGGTCTTACGAATGTCGTTCCAATGATTCCATTCTGCCGTACTCCGGAAGAGGGAAGGCGGGTACTTGATGCGATGAAAAGTCATGGACTTTCGAAGGCGACCGACAAGAAGCTCAAAATATATGTAATGTGTGAAATCCCGTCGAATGTTATCCTTGCCGAAGAATTTTTGAAATTATTTGATGGCATGTCGATTGGTTCAAATGATTTGACACAGCTTACGCTTGGCCTCGATCGCGACTCTGGAATTTTGAGCCACATTGGCAACGAAAAAAATCCGGCAGTAAAGAAGCTTATCGCAGATGCCATAAAGGCATGCAAGGCGAAGAAAAAGTATATCGGCATTTGCGGGCAGGCTCCATCGGATCATCCGGAATACGCGGAGTTTTTGATCAAGCTTGGAATAGAGAGCATGTCGCTAAACCCCGACTCGGTAATCTCGACGCTTACTAGGATTGCAAAGAGCGAAAAAAAGTAAAGAATATGAAACTTGCATTTTTTCAACTCGAAGATTGGGAGGAAAAAATGATCCGCGAGAAGTTTCCGGCAAACGATCTTTATATAGATCGGAACGCGATCAACCTTGAGAAGCTGCCTGACGTAAATGATGCGGAGGTTCTTGCGATTTTCGTAAATTCTCGCATAACCAAAGAAGTCCTGGAACGTTTCCCGAAGCTGAAACTTGTTACAACGCGATCGACCGGATTCGATCATATTGATCTTGAGGCATGCAAGGCGAGAGGTCTTACGGTGTGCTATGTTCCCGGGTACGGAGACAATACTGTCGCAGAATTTACGTTTGGCCTGATTTTAAATCTTACGCGAAAGATGTATTGGGCGATCGATCATGTGAAGCGAGAAAAGTCCCTCGCTTTTTCGGTAGACGCTCTTCGCGGCGTTGACCTCAAAGGGAAGACTTTGGGAATCGTGGGAACGGGAAGAATCGGAAAAGAGGTAATAAAGATCGCAAAAGGATTTGGAATGAATGTGGTTGCGCACGACATGTTCCCAGACGCTAAATTTGCGGAAGCTGTTGGGTATCCATACGTCACCCTTGAAGAGCTTTTACGGCAAGCGGACGTGCTTACTTTTCACTGCCCCTACACGAAAGACACGCATCATATCGTGAATATGGAGAACATCAAGCTCGTGAAGCGTGGAGCATATCTTGTAAATACGGCTCGAGGTGGCATCGTGGAGACCGCCGCCATGCTTCTCGGCTTGAAGGAAGGAATACTTTCTGGTGTCGGGTTAGATGTTTTTGAAGAGGAGATTGCAACCAGAAGCGATCTTGCGCTACAAGGTCTTTCGGCTTCTGCGGCAGAGGTGGTTCGTGAGAACAAGGAGTTGATCGAGATGCCGAACGTACTCATGACTCCGCACAATGCGTTTAACTCGAAAGAAGCACTTGAAAGGATTCTTGAGACAACGCTTGCAAATATCCATGCGTTTCAGGAAGGTACTCCGCAAAATCTTGTTCCATGAAGATAAAAAAACTAAGTTCGCGAGCTATTTTCGACTCCCGAGGCGAGAGAACGATCGAAGTAGAGCTTACGAACTCCCGTGGAGAAACTTTTCGAGCATCGACTCCGTCCGGAAAGAGCACGGGAAGTAATGAGGCTACGGTCTTCTCCGCGAGAAAAGGGGTTTTTTCGGTCAATCGTATTGGTCTGGCGCTCTGCGGAAAGAGCTTCTTCTCTCTTTCCGATCTAGATGCTGCACTTCTTTCTCTTGATGGAACGAAGAGCAAGTCTCGTCTTGGCGGAAATGTGATGCTTAGCGTTTCCATCGCGGCTCTTCGCGCCATGGGAAGCGAGAAGCGCATAGCTACCTGGCAGGCGCTCCGAAAGGAATTCTTCAAAGGAGTTTCCGAAAAAAAGAGGCCTCATGTCTTTTCAAACGTTATAAACGGAGGGGCGCACGGGAGGAACAACCTTTCAATTCAAGAATATATGATTGTAGCCCGACCAGAATCCTCCTATGAAAATGCGATTTCATCTCTCATCGTGGCATACCAGAAAATCGGCGAACTTCTTGCGCGGCGGGGTTTTCCGTCGGGCGTACCCATTGGAGACGAAGGGGGATACTCGGTGCAGTTCAAGAATAATTTTGAACCGATACAGATACTTGAACGCGTACTAAGGGAAACGAAGATGTCGCGGTGGTGTGGCATCGCAATTGATGCTGCGGCAACAGGTTTCTACAAAAAAGAAAAATATCATATCGATGGAAAATTCCTTTCGGAAGAGGCGCTCTCCGCGCTCTATTGTCGCTACCGTGGAAGGTCAAAACTTCTTTTTTCGATAGAAGATCCTTTTTGGGAGAAAGATTCATTTAGCTTTGCCGCGTTAAGACGTCTCGACCCTTCGCTCTGGGTCGTTGGGGATGATCTTACGACAACAAATCCGGCGAGCATCGATACGGCAGGAAAGGAGGGGCTTATAAACGCAGTTATCATAAAGCCGAATCAGATCGGGACGGTTACGGAGGCATGTTGGGCAATGAATGCCGCGCGGAGGCTGGGAATAAAAACGATCGTTTCGCATCGTTCCGGAGAGACGGAAGATGCCTTCATCATCCACCTTGCGAAGGCAGGGGGGGCGGATGGCGTGAAGATCGGTGCTCCGACAAGAGAAAGGATGGTGAAGTTTAACGAATTGATGCGCATTTTTTAGGACCAAGTCGAGCCCTTTATTTTTTGTACGCTGGATTTTGATCTGACGATTTTTTGTGTGGTATACTTTCGGAACAATTTAATAGTTGGTATCGCGAGAGGCGGGGAGAGTTCTGGTTCTATGATCCGCCCAACAACCCCTCAAGGATGACTCCTTGAGAAAGGTGTTCCATCCAGCCCGTGAAGGGGAGATATTCTAGTCGACTACTCTTTCCTTTTGCGAAGGGGTTTTAAATTAAAAAGAACAACATGTATTACCCAAAAACATTTACCGTAGAAAGCGTTACGTCCGGACACCCGGACAAGGTTTGTGATCAAATTTCAGACGCAATTCTTGATGAGTGCTTGAAGGGAGACCCGCAAAGTCGGGTTGCAGTCGAATCGTTTGGCGGGCACGGATTACTTGTGGTTGGCGGCGAGGTCACAACCCGTGCAAAAGTTGACTACGAAACAGTTGCTCGAAGCGTATACCGAGATATCGGGTATGAAGATAATTTGCGCGTAATAGTGAATATTGCAGAGCAGTCGCCGGACATCGCTCAAGGAGTAAATCCAGGTGGTGCGGGAGATCAGGGAATTATGTACGGATTCGCTACCAACGAAACGTCCGAGTATCTTCCGGAAGCGATCGTGAAGGTGCATGCGCTCGCGAAGGGCCTTGAAGACATGAGGAGAAGCGGTGATTTTTCATGGATTAAACCGGACGGGAAGACACAGATTACGGTTCAGGGCGGCCGTATCCGGGCGATTCTTGTAAGCACACAACACGACGAAGTTATGAGACAAGAAGATATTAAGCGTATGCTTTCCGATCATCTTATCCGTCCGCTTGTGGGGAACGGAGAGTACGAGATTCTCGTGAATCCGACCGGAAGTTTCGTTTTGGGCGGTTTCACAGCGGATACGGGGCTTACCGGAAGGAAAATTATGGTTGATACCTATTGTGGCCTTGCTCCGCATGGTGGCGGATGTTTTTCGGGGAAGGACGCAACGAAGGTAGATCGATCTGCGGCATATATGGCACGACTTGCGGCAAAAAGCATGGTTGCGAATGGGAAGGCGAAAAGATGTCTTGTTTCAGTCGCTTACGCCATTGGCAGGGTTGAGCCGCTTATGGTGGAGGCAATAGATGAGAACGGAAAAAGCATCGCAGGAGAGGTGGTTCGAGGATTCGACTTCCGTCCAGCCGCTATTATCGAGCGTCTCAATCTTCGAAGGCCGATCTATAGAAAGACGGCTGCATACGGCCACTTCGGAAAGGCAGGGCTGCCGTGGGAGACGGTATAGCACCAGATCTGCACAGGCTTCACGAGTATCTGCGTTTCGGTGCCTTAAGAAAAAAGCCTTTGTGAATAGTCTCCGATCCAGGGAAGCGGAGCCGTTTTCCCACCGAGGGCATTTCGAACACCGACGATAAGCTCATAAACGAGCACGAATCGGACGATCCACACCGGAAGGCCGAAAGGAGCGATGCCCCAGTACCCAAGAATCGAGATAGCACCCTGGAGAGAGAGTGCGAATATAAGAAGACCAATCGCCTGGTGTGTATGGTATTTCATGAACGGATCGTTCTTGTGTTTAGTGAAGAGGGGAGCAAAAAATAAAAGATAGGTGAGAGCCGCAAGTTTTGAGTGTTCGTGTTTCATATTTCGCCATTATAGCACGCGTGTTTTTATGGTCCAATCTTGACAGCGCCGGATTTCGCAAATAATCTACCAGTAGTTCCTTGTAAGGAGGAAGCGTGAGGAAACAACACAAGAACAAATGGGCCGACATGGGTGGTCCGGGTTACGCGCTCGAAGACCTTGGGCGACCGGCGGAGTTTCTCCTGCCGGAAGAGAAGCTTGGGATGCCCGTAAACGGAAAAACCGTCCTTGCCGGCCTCGAAAATTTCCTCGCCGAGAATTTCGGAGCCTATACGACTTACGCGGCCAAGAGTTATGGTGTGTGGCGGAATCACGAACGGATTGTGTTCCATGACCGATGCCGGCGATTCGAGGTTTCATTCGTCGGTAAGGACAGGATTCCGCTCCTTCTCGCAAAGCTCGCAGAGATCGCATGGGTTATCGGCGAGGAGTGCATTTACTTCAAAGCCGGTCAATATGCGACGCTCATTTTTCCGAAAGTGTCTGCTTCATAGATCCCCCCAAGGAGGGGATTTTTTATTCAATCACACGAAACCACCGCAAAGCGTTTCAGATGGCGACCAAAAACGTACTTTTGAGAGTGATTTAAAGCACGGCGAAAGGAGTTTTTGTGGTACTGTATTATCCAGCCATCCTCTTTTGACCACCTGCTTTTTTCAGAATGTCAGAATGAAACGTATAAGTTGTCTTTTGTTGTGAAGCGAAGCGCTCTTCTGCTAAGAAAACCAGTTTAGCGACAAGCTCCACTGCAGAAATTCCAGCTTTTTTCCAATTATGATAGTAAAGACTTCCTGGAAGTGTGTTTACCTCGTTTACGTAGATCTGTCTGGATGTTTCATCAACTAGAAAATCAACTCTGGCTATTCCGGAACACCCAAGCGTACGGTATGTCCTCTTTCCTAGATCCTCTACTCGTCCTGCAAGCTCCTTATCAATATTTGCCGGAATCTCGCTATACCGACTATTTACTCCACCACCATTTTTGTTTCCCGAGAGGTACTTGTCGCTAAAGTCAAAAAATTCTGTTTTGTTCAGGGGTCGTTCTATCGCCGCAAGGCGCAGCTCCTCATTGCCCATAATCGGAAGAGTCACTTCAATAAGGTTTTCCACGCTTTTTTCCACGAGCACCTTATCGTCGTAGTGGAAAGCAACCTCGATAGCGTTTTCAAGCTCGGAGCTCTGTTTGGCCTTGGTGATGCCTATACTAGAGCCGAGATGGACTGGTTTCACAAAAACCGGCCAACCTAGCCCTGCAATCTTTTCGATACAAGCACTTCTATCTGTTCCCCAATCGTTCCGCGTGAACCAAGTGTACGGTACAACAGAAATGTTTTCGACGGCTAGAATTTGTTTTGTTAAGACCTTATCCATCGAAACGGCAGAAGCAAATAGGTCGCAACCGACGAAAGGAACATCTGCCATGCGTAGAAGCCCCATCAAGCTTCCATCTTCACCAAGGGTGCCGTGCATTGCAGGAAAGACAATGTCGATTTGGACAGTCTTTTGCCTGATGCCTGGCCAGATAATTTTTAGTCCCTTATCAAACAGGATTCTAACCTTTTTTTGTCTCGCCAAATGTTCCAGAAAATTATCTTGTTTGAAATATGCGAGGTCGTTCATCGCCTGATCAGAATACCAAGACCCGTCTTTTGCAATATAGATTGGCCAAACATCAAACTGTCCTAGCGCCAAAAGCGACTGGATGATTGGTGTGTGTGCGGTGATGATGGATACATCATGTTCAGCGCTACGACCTCCAAAAACGACAGCGATGGTTTTCTTCATGGTATCTATTCTAGATTATTGATATTGATCAGGCCAGTCATTTTGCAATAAAACAACATCTCCTTTTACGGTCAAAAGCGGCAAGGCGACAAAGGCCGCTAGGGCATCGTTAAACCATATTATCTCACCATGGTACTCCTCTTCCTTTAGGCCTTGTTCAATATAGGGGGTTACAGAATTTTTTACCAGTACGACTTTTTCTATACTCGTCCTTGCCAGCCTTCTGCCAATTTGTCTATGTACCTCCTCGGTTTGTGATCCCATTTCTACGAGGCCAGGCGTGACGTAAAATCTCCGACAACCTTCCAGGGACGCCAAAAAGTCGATCGCCGCATTAAATCCGTCAGGGTTACCGTTGTAGCTGTCATCTAGGGTGACGACTCCAGCATCATCGGTTTTTAGTTCCAAGCGATGGCTGAAGGGTGTTGTTTTGTTAACGCCGCTCTTAACCTGCTCGGGAGACAATCCGAGGATTAAAGCAATATCAGCCGCTGCCGCAAGTGGGCCAACCTGGTGCAAGCCCAAAAGTGCCGATTTCATCTCAAGCCCCATATCATTCTTCGTCATAATAAAAGATGTTCCTGTTAAATCAGTTTTTTGGTTCTCAATTTTCCAGCCCCTTACGCCTTTGCGGCTGTACACGAAGTGGTTTGGGCGGGCGTTTTTTTGACCAAGCTCACTTTCGCCATTTACGTAGACGGGTTTTTTACCAAGATAGTCTGAAAGCTCATAAATCGTCCCAACCGTTCGTTCTAGCGATTTAAATCTCTGCAAATGTGCCTCATTGACGCCGGTTATAACTCCCATGCTTGGCTGGACTAAATTACACAACCTTCGTACATCGCCCGGACAGTATTCTCCCAATTCAAAAATCAAAACCTCTTCATCTCCCTTGAGTGTCTTTGCAAACCGGCTAATTCCCAACGGGGTGTTGTGGCTATGGGGAGGAGCGGCAACCTTTTTGCCTTCAGACAAAACGGTTTTAAGGATTTCGCGCATAGTTGTTTTGCCAAAACTTCCTGCAACTCCAATTTTTATCGCAGTATGGATTTTTAGTTTTCTTTTCGCCGCGTTAACTATCAGGAGCTCAGCCGGCCACTGAACCATGACCCTGGTGGTGAGAAGCGGAATAATTATTCCGTACGCTAAAAGATGCGGTGAAAAAATCACGACCAGAAAGAAAAAAACATATTTAAATTGGCCCGTGTAAATCAAAAGCAGAAAGATTCCTATGCCGGAGAGGAAAAGGACCATAGACCAGGAAATAACAAGAAGCAAAAGACTTTTCGTAGTCCTGACAAGCCCTTTGCGCTTTTCAACGAGGTTAAAATTTCGTGTTTTTCGATACCAAGTTAAATAGTCAAAAATGTTATATTCACTTGCCTGAAGCATATACACGAGAGATCGCGGGTATCGTAGATTGTAGCGTGATAGCCAATTTCTTACCATAAAAATTCTCGTATTAATCTTGCGACCTCTCGATGCTTCTCTCGATGAACAAAGTGTCCAGCTCCGCTTATTACTTCCAACTTAGAATTGCGAATCAGTCGGGACAATCGTTTTCCGTCAGACAGAGGGGTTTCGGTATCGTCTCCGCCCCAAATTAAAAGTGTTTGGGCTGTTATTTTTTTTGCGTTTTCACTAAGGTCTTCGGAAATAACCTTCAAAAAAGTTTTTTTTAATGCTCCAGCGTTCAGATAATCGCTACCGATGAAATCATACATTCTTTTCCGCAGCCCTTTTCTCCAAAAGACCAAGGGTGGTACGTAGGCTATGAGCCCTCCGACTTTGGCCAGGATCTTAAAAAGCGAACTGAGGAATATACGATTTTTGGTTATGCCAGCCGAGCCTATGAGCACAATTTTTTGCGCGTGAAGGTTTTCTGCGGCCTCGCCCTTTATAGTAATTCGTCCGCCGAAGGAATGACCAACAAGCGCATCAACTTGAATATTAAGCTTCCGAGTAAAGTCCTCAACGAATCGGACATAATGATCCAAGTCCCAAGCCTCTTTCGGTGTTTCGCTATTACCGAATCCGGGTAGGTCAAGTCGGATTATCCTCAACGTTGGAGACAAGAGAGAGACTAGGGAATCAAAGGTATGAAGATTGTCGTGCCAACCATGCAAAAAAAGAACGATCTTGCCAGCGCCCTCATCTTGATATTCTACTGCTAGGTTTTGAACAATAATTTTCATTCTTCCCGCTCGTTTGAGGGACCTCCGGAGAGTATGAGTACGCTTACTTTCTTTGTCATGATCTCAATTGTACTTGATGTGGGGGCTTCTGTGTATTCGTACTTCTGGTTCACTTTTATAATTTTTTGGTATATGGTAGAGACAGTACCCGATACAAGGAGAAGAAAAGTGAAAAAACCTGAGTGGCTCCGCGAGCTCCTTACGAGCCCTTTACAGGCAGAATTTCCAAATCAAAAGCTTATCGACAGCATTCGCGCCGTGAGGACCGCGGGAGGTCTCGTGGAGATTGTGGACGCCCTCTTCGGCGAGAGCTTCGAGCTGATAGGTGAGGAAAACGAAGCGTTTCTTGAGAAGGTAAAGGAGTTTATTATGGACTTTTCTGCGGAGGATGAGATAAAGATTTCTCAATTTGCGGATTCCTCCACGGATTGCGGGAGCGAGGTAGAAATGCTTTTCAATGATCGATCCGGAGCACATCTCTAGGATCAAACAACCGCCCGACAAACGAGCGGTTTTATTTTTTGAGAATACTTACTGTGCCGGAATTATCTGAAAGTCTTCACTTTCGGCTACGCGGATGATGTCTATCATTTTTCCAAAAATCTGGAAATCGCGGCTCATGATTATGCGCGGGTATGATTTGTCTTGCGTTACTGGATCGAGGATAATCGCATTTTTCGTGATGGTAAGTTTTTTGAGAAGCGCCGTGTCGTCGATGATGGTTACGACGAGATCGCCGGTTTTTACGTCGTCTGTTTTCTCGACAAGGACAAAATCACCGTCTCGAACTCCTGCATCTTGCATTGAGTCTCCGACCGCTCGAATAATCACAAGATCTTTTTTGTCGACGATTCTGCGAACAAGAGCATTCGAGACTTGAACATATTCGTCAAAGACGCGTTCGGTAAGGACACTTGGAATGCCACAACCAACAGAGGCGAATACGGGAACCGAAACCAATGCATCGTTTTTTTTCTGACCAACAATACGGATATTTCTCTTTGCGTTTCGATCGCGCTGAATAAATCCTTTGCGTTCGATTGCGGCAAGATGTTGGACCACTGTCTGGATCGAAGAGACACCGATCGCTTTTCGGATTTCATCTAGGGTAGGGGAGATTCCATATCGTTCGATATACCAGCAAATATGATCGAGTACTGCTTGCTGTTTTTCGCTGAGTTCCAAAGACATTTTGTATATGTAAGTTACTTTAACTATTTACGTGTATTTTATATTGAGAAAACATGGATGTCAACTGTGGATAAAATTGCTATAATTCAGCATAAGAGCTACCATTCCTACCCATGGCAATAAAGTTCATAAAAACGGCCATAAATGACTTCCGGGTTGGTGCCATTGCGAGGAGTTCGCGCTATGTAATAAGGCGTGTTTTGGGGTTTCTCGGGCATCCAGTCAATAGCGTCCTTGAATATGGACCGGGGGATGGGGCGCTCACTAGGGCCCTTCTTGACGTTCTTTCGCCAGAAGGACGACTTATTGCGATCGAGCCGAACGAAGATTTCGTCCGTATGCTTCGGGAAATACATGATCCGAGAATGGACGTTGTTTACGCGACCGCCCAGGAAGCTGAAAGCGTGATAAAAGCGACCTCGAATGTTGACGTTGTTGTTTCAAGCATGCCTTTTTCGCTCCTTTCGCGCGAAGAGCGATCTCGGTTTGTCGAGGACGCTTATCGGGCGCTTTCTTCTCGTGGACGACTTATTGTTTTCCATCAATACACGACCGTGATGGTGTCCTTGTTGAAAAAGCACTTTGCAAAGACGAGGGTCTACTTTGAGTTCCGGAATATCTTTCCCTGTCTTATTATCGTTGCAGAAAAATAAAGAAATGGAACAACATTCCGGATTCTACAGTCTCGGTATCGCGCCCAACATTCTCGGAGTTCTTGATCGACTTCGGTTTGTTGTTCCAACTCCTATTCAAGAGAGGTCAATTCCCGCGGCGATCGAAGGGAAGGATTTAGTTGGAATTGCACAGACGGGGACGGGTAAAACTCTTGCGTTCGGCATTCCGATGATACAGGCGGTGCTGCGCGGCGGAAAGGGGCTCGTAATTGTTCCTACAAGAGAACTTGCGATTCAAGTCGACGAGATGCTTCGCAAGATTGGAACGCCGCTCGGTGTTTATACGGTCGTCTTAATCGGCGGAGAACCTATCAGCCGACAGATTCGTTCGATGCGTCGCGACCCACAGATAGTTATCGGAACTCCAGGACGAATTATCGATCATTTAGAACAGAAGACAGTTACTCTCAAATCCGTTTCGGTTTTGGTTCTCGACGAGGCGGACAGAATGCTTGATATGGGCTTCGCTCCGCAGTTGCAGCGGATATTGCAGGTCGTTCCCGAAAAGAGACAGACATTGCTTTTTTCAGCAACGATGCCGCAGAACATCGTCGCCATAGCTAAAAAGTACATGAAGATTCCGGCGCAAATTGAAGTTGCGCCTTCTGGGACGACTGCCACAAAGGTTACTCAAGAATTATTTGTTGTTCAGAAACACGATAAGTCAAGGCTGCTCGAAAAAGTACTCGGAGAGTATCGCGGTTCCGTTCTTGTTTTTTCGAGAACGAAACACGGGGCAAAAAGAATTGCCGCAGGGGTCCGCGTTATGGGGCATGCATCGGCCGAGATTCATTCAAACCGTTCCTTGAGCCAAAGGCGAGAAGCGCTCGACGGCTTCAAGAACGGCAAGTATCGAATCCTCGTTGCGACCGATATCGCGGCCCGAGGGATAGACGTGAAGGGGATCGAATTAGTGATAAATTACGACCTTCCGCAGAGTTCGGAAGATTATGTGCACCGTATTGGAAGAACTGCTCGCGCCGGCGGCTTGGGACATGCAATTTCCTTCGCATCGCCCGATGAGCGAGGAAGCGTTCGCGACATTGAGCGTCTTATCCGCTCTACCTTGCCACTTTCCAAGCTGCCCGATCTTCCGCCCGCACGAGCAGCAGCTCCCTATAGTCACGAACCTTCTTTCGGTTCAAATCGTTTTGCGCACAAGCCCCCACATCGACCATCCTTCGGAAGCTCTCGACCGTCAACATCGGGAGGATATTCTGGGAGAAGTCGAAGGTTTCCGTCTCGTCGAACCCGCTGATCCGTTTTTTTCCGAACGTATATCAGGCGCATCTTGAGGATGCGCAGGGTGAATTATAGTAGTATAATTTATACATGAGCGAAATTCCTCCATCCCCGGAAGGGGAGGTAACTCGAGACCAGGTTCTTTCTGCCTACCGCAGGATAAGAGAGCGCGGATTTCGTAGTCCGGACCATGTGCCCCTTGATGATCCGGAGGCAGAAGCGGCACAGCGTCTTCGAGACGCGTGGAGTTCTGGGGAAGAAGCCCGCGCTACCGCGACAGGGTCACGCGAGGCGCGGCTCCAGCATAATCTTGATCAGACGATGCTTATGATCGAAGCCGGCTTTGATGATCCGCGATATCTCGCCGAGGTTGCGAGCGAGTTTTTAGTTCAGGATCTTAAAGAAGCCGTTCACCCAAAATATGGGACTCCGGTGCCTGGAATTGCTGAGGAGATTAGGAAGAGGATAAAAGATATAAAGGAGCGCTTGGAAGAAAAGAACGAATAGTCTGTAGTGATTACGAAAGGAGCCTATTTTTCCCCGAGGTGTTTTTCGTGTGTTGTTTAGGAGCTCAAAAAAACACCAATAGCCTCAGCTTGCCACATCGACCACGTGCTTCCGATAAAGCTTTTCCCGAGGCGGGTGCCTGAACCGAAAAGTCCGTCAGGGCCGTTTTTCGTTTAAATAAACAAGCGTGGCGTACCCGGTCGTTACTCGATCTTCCTCTTTAACGCCAAGGCTCTTTAGAAACTCCAAAATCCTTCTCTGGATTTCGTCTGGATTCGCCTTGTCATCCGTAAGTTCTTCAATCTCGACGAATGAACCGATTCCCTCGACCTCGTCGAGACAGATTTCCCAATTTTGGTATTTTGCGGTTTTCCGAATCTTGCTTACGCGCACTCGTTCGTGATATCCCATAAGGAGCAGGGCTTGCTCCATTTCTTCGGGGTTTGCAATCTCTGTTTCGCGTTCGATTGAGTCGAGCTCGTTCGACTGTGGCTGTTTGATCGTGAAAATGAATTTCCCCTTGGCGTTCCGGATGCGAAGTAGGTTCTTCTTCGGATGGAACTTCTCGAATTCTCCATAGCTAGAGTCTACGAAAATGATATCCCGCTGTTCTATCGGGTCCGACAGAACACAGCCGCGTCTTGCAAGCTCCTTGGCGATTACTTCGAGGTTCTGAACTCTCGCTTTAACTTCAATTTCTTTTCGCATGATACTTCGTTTTTTTGCGACGTTGTTTTATGGATGAGGTGTGCGAGTCCTTAAACCATAATCTCTCGTACGCGGCTATTCATCGCCTTTATCTCCTCAGTTATCGCCTCGAGGCGCTTTATTTTTCTGTATGATACCCAAAATTCAATGAGCCCAGCACCCGCGATAACAATGAGAATTGCGATAGATGCGGCGGCGAGCTTTGTGTGATAAAAAAGTCTGTGAAATTGCGCTGTGGCGACAAGAAAAAGGAGAAGGGAAAGTGGTGCTGAAAAAACGGCCAGTCCGGTGCGAAGGCTCGCGAGATATGTCCGCTTTTCTGCGAGGATGAGTTGTAGCTCAGCGATGAGGAGCTGTTCGCTTTTTTCTTCGGAAATCATGGAGGGATTATACAGTGGCTTGGGAATGCGCGCAAAAAATCATGCTATTTCTTGCTGGTAACACCCCTCACAGTACACAATTTCAGGTCTTTCTGGAGCGTAGGATGTCTCAAAGGTATTAGGACAAGGATCGGATCCGTGCGGATGTGACGTGGAATTATTGTATACCTTATTTTTCGATGTGTTTCCCGCGCACTGGCAGGCGCGTGACCAGAGCTTCCACGGGTTTTTTAGTTTTAGACGTTCGTAGTGGCGGCAATTTGGGCAAAGCCGCGGCAAAGGAACATTTATTCTTCTGTATAAATCAAGTTCCTGCTTAATCACCCGGAATCCTTCGGTGCAAAGGTGCGGGCATTCGCCATTGTGCATACATCCGATTGTTTTCGAGAGGATGTCTTCGTTCGTGTCTTTTATATGATCCGGCAAGTTGTCTGCTCGAATGTCGATGCGAGCGGCTTTCTCTTCGGAGTCTTTCCATCGATAGCCAAGAGCAAGCGCCTCCGACTTTGTGAGGGAATCGTGCTCTTGAGACGTGCTTTCGTTATAAGCGAACGGACTCATCTCTATCGGGAAAAATTCTCCGTAACGATACACTCTTCCATTCCTTCCTTCGTGTGGAAGTTCGCTCATGTGCCTTACGATTTTTTCGCGTAGGTCGCGATATTCTTCCTCGGAGTATTCCTTGTTTAAAATACAGAACTTTTTATTACGGACTCCGAAGCAGCCGAACAAATCAGAAGAACTTCCGCACCAGCCGCAATACTCCAGATTCCGGCAATTCCCAAAACCAGCCATACAGAATTTGAGTTCGCGGTCCATCTTCCCGCCGCTTGTGTATTCGTAAATGAGTTCTGAGCCGAGGCCGGTGTTGTTTACGTCAAAAGAATCTTTAAGAGAAATCGTCCGTCCACAGTATGCAATATTTTCCGAATCATACGACTCGAATGTGCGACGAGCATCCTTCATGTTTGAAAGAATATTGCCGGTCGAATTTACCGACTTTAAAATGTCGGCGTATTTTCTCGGATATTGAAGCCTGAAAGACTCGAATTCTTCAGAGAGACGGGAAAATACAGCGTAGCTTCCGGTGTCAATTTTTCTCCGTTCGCTTTCGTATTCTTCTTTCGTGTACTGCTTGTTTCGCAGGACGTACTTTTTGTTTCGAAGATTTGTCGAAAGGAAACAGTTGCTTACGTTTTGAGAGTCGAAAAGAAACATGGAGTCAAATGATGACCCGGTGAGGATCGAGTAGGCGACGTTATGATTTTTCTCTCCATACATCGACCCGAGACATCTCTCGGAGGACTCCATCGAAAGGCAGTCGAACATTTCGCGCGACTGATCGACGTTTTTTGAGTAGAATATTTCTTCTCCCACTACAATCGAGTAAGAAAGGTAAACATTCTTTACGTCGCGAATGATATTCGAATACGGAGAGTTGACGGCGTTGATCTGAAAGAGATGAAGGCGCGGTACTTTCGCTAAAAGCTTTTCAAATTGCTCAAAAAATGACTTGGAAAAATCGTAATCTTGTCCGTATGCGAGTGGATCCCATGCATCGGAGAGCCAGCAGTCTCGGCAGTATACCGGAAAAAAACTGCTTGCTGGATACGCAGAAAAGATGTCTTTACCGCAATTGCCGCAAAGGGCTTTGTAAAGCGCCCGTTCATTGCGCCAGGCATAGCGGCGAATAAGGCGACAGTCCGGACACCAGGTCGGCGGTGGAGTTTTTATACGCTCATAGAACGCAAAATCCGCTGGTTCAATGACGAACTTTTCATGGCAGTTCTGACAGACTTGCCCTGCTTGTCCCGAAGATGATTGAGGGGAGCCTGACGAAGGATTTCGTGCCTCTTGGTTCACGGGACTAATTTTATACTCAATGCTTCTCGGTGCAAGCGACCAAGCTACTTCTTTTTGGAAGCCGTTCTTTTTGTCGCTACCACCTTCTTCTTCGCGGGAACTTCTTTAATAGTTCCCTCTGTCTTTGGAGCCGAAACTACCTGGAGGATATTTTCGAGCTTCGAATAGATCGTGTCGAGCTGGCGCTTGATATCGTCAAGTCTTCTGTCCTCGTTTTGCGGCTTAAACGTGGCGGGAGAGGAAGGAGTTCTTTCGCGGAAGTCGTTAGTCGGAAGCGGCCTAGATTCGCCCCTTTCATTTTTCCCGAAACAGTTAAGGCAATAGACGGGTTTTCTTCCATTCGGACGGAATGGAACCTCGCACTTATTGCCGCACTCGGCGCATATTGCTGGGTACATCTTTTTATCGAAACCGCTACCTCCTGGGCGGCGAAACTCCGGCCTGCCGCCAAATCTATTACCGTCCCTACCTGCCGACCCGTGTGGTTTTCTGAATTTGTTCATGAGTGTTTGTGTATGTGGTTGTTTCTGTCTTCGAAAGAGTATTCCTTTCTTGGAAAGAAAGCAAGGCATGTCAGTTTGCGAGATTTTTTTTAAATGTTGTATACTTTTTCGAATGGGAATCGAAGAATTACCAAAAACCAACGTAGGGCCCGCGGGAGAGATTCTAGACATCAAGCTTACGAAAGAAGTAGCTGCGAGGACGAGTTTTAATGATGTGTTGGTGTATTTAGAGAGGAAAGGGAGGTTCCGGGGCGATTCTGATAGCGAAAGAATGGGAAGCTTACTGAACGAAGGCCCTCGAAGTATTCGGACGCTACAAGAAGTTCTTGGCCTTGTGGTTGCGAAGCATAAGTTGGCTGGTGTCTATGAGGATGCGGATGAGAAGGATGATATGGCGATGTTTAAGGGACGACTAAAACAAGAAATAGAAAAAGCGGGGCAAGCGTAAGGACGGTTGTTTAAGTCCTTCTTATCGACTATACTCACAGTACGTCTCTAGTCGATAGGCGCCCGAAAATCTAGCAATAAAACATGAAATCATTAGCTTGCAAGGATCTTGGAGCTCCGGAGTGCGACTTCGTAGCAACGGCAGAAACGGCGGAAGAGGTTGTCAAGGCGATGACTGAACACGCGGTTGCCATGCACAAGGACAAGGTTGACGAAATGGCGAAGACGATGACTCCCGAACAAATGAACGCCATGATGATGGCGAAGGTCGGCGACGTCGCGTAAGCACTGCCTCGGTTTAACAAAGAGCCCCCTATCGGGGCTCTTTGTTTTGGTGACGAACTGGGATCTATGTGGAAGAAAGTTCTTCGAGGGCGCTCTTGGCGCAGTGTCGCACGCTTTCCTTGATGCCATATTGGGGGTCGTCCAATTCCTTGGCGGTGAACCATCGGAGACTTTCGCTTGCTTCGTCGCTTCCCTGAACGATCCGATCGGTTTCCGTTTTTGCGAAATACACCATCGTCACGTGTTCGTGCGACTCGTTGATCCTGTGTCGGTTCAGGAATCTTGGCGGAAGAAGCTC
Organism: Patescibacteria group bacterium; assembly: GCA_038063755.1. GTDB lineage: Bacteria > Patescibacteriota > Minisyncoccia > UBA6257 > 2-01-FULL-56-20 > JBBTUL01. The sequence continues at coordinate 66,335 of JBBTUL010000006.1, read as the reverse complement.
CTCGTAGTTGTCTTCATTGAATTTTAGTTTCGTCCCCGCAATTTCTATATCGAGACTGACCTCTTCTTTCACCTCCCGCACCGCGGCTTGGTTCGGGTCTTCGTCGAGCTCGATATGGCCCCCGACGCTCAGCCAAAGCTTGTATTTGTCGTGTTTTCTGAGAAGAACAGTATTGTTGTAAACGATGAAAACCTCAACCGTGAAGTCAATTTTTTCGTGAATATGAGGCACGAGATAATTATATCAGGACCGGGTGTAGGTGGTGGTCGTAACGATTCAATATTCCAAGCCGTCACTTACGAGGTCTCATGTGCCGGCGCCTATCTTTTGTCGGCTGACGTTCCTTTTGTTGACTCTTCTTTTGTGATGACCAGAAGCATGCCCATATATTCCGAATTGAAGATTAAAGAGTATTTTACTTGATCCGATTTTTTGTCCAAAGCCTCACCGACGAGCCGTTCTTGTTCCGGTGGGATCGGAAATACTTTAGCCGTGCCGTGAGGGCTCAGAACTCTAATCATCTCACACAGATTCTTTTCGATTGCCTCCTTGTCGTTCAGGTAGTAGGGAACAGAGTACAAGGCATAGATTTTTTTAATACTACCATCCTTAAATGGGAGGGCTCCTCCTATGGCCGCAATGGTTTTCGGCTCAGGGTTGTCTCTACCGCGGATGCGAGCCTCTTTGTCGGAATGCGGCATCGACAAATCCTCCTTCTCGTTTAAGGCCAATCTCGGGTCCATAGAGATTACCGTGGACTTTAGGCCGAGTAGTCTTGCTTCCTTGGCGAAGTTTTGTTCAGTACCAGATCCAAGGTCAAGGATGATGGATTCAGGATCGTTGAGCTCCTCTTCTGTTAGGGACAAGCAATCAAGATAACGAAAAATCCCACGATCGCTCATGTAGCTATATTTTATGCCGAATTTTTCCTTTTCGCTTCCCATGCTATTGATGCTAATTCTACATCCATCCCGAGCTTAAATCTATCCCAGAAAAATCTTAAAACAACCGAGCAGGCGAGCTGTGATAGGGAGTAAGGCTTAGGCATTCATTATAATAAGAGAGTGCTTACATTCAGTATCCTTGCTGCGCTAGGGGCGATGTTTTGTTGGGGTTTCGGAGACTTTTTTATACAAAAAGCGACGAGAAAAATCGGCGATGTTGAAACACTTGCCTGGATCGGACTTGGTGGATCGGTTGGGCTTACTCCTTTTGTCTGGAACGATCTCTCCTTGGTTTTCAAGGGTTCAAATTTTACAACACTATTCCTCTTGGGGATCGTAGTTTTTGTCGTGGGGATTATAAATTTCGAAGCACTGCGTCGGGGGAAGCTTTCTGTCGTCGAGGTCCTGCTGGAACTCGAGCTTCCGATCACTGTTATTCTCGGTGTTCTTTTCTTTCAAGAAAGCCTTACGCTTGTTCAGCTTTTGCTTATCGCTGTGATTTTCTTCGGTATTATCTTTATTTCCGCTAAGCCTGACGATTTTAAAAAGCGGCACTTTTTTGAGCGCGGCGCCGTGCTCGCGATTGCGGCTGCGATTGGTTATGGACTTGTGAACTTTTTGACTGCGGCTGGAGCGAAGGGAATATCGCCGCTTCTCGCGATTTGGTTTCCGTGGGTGGTTTTTAGTGTAATCTGCATACTTTATCTTGTTTCGAAGAAGAGGATTGGTCCGTTCCTCGCCCACGCGCGCATATATCCTTCACTTATTCTAACGATCGGAATCCTTGATACGCTTGCGTGGGTCTTCTTTGCTCTTGCAGTTCAGAAAAACGAGCTTTCAGTAACGATCGCGATTACCGAAAGTTATCCGGCAATATCTTTGCTTCTGGGCATCAACCTAAACAACGAAAAGATTTCCAAATACCAGGTTGTTGGAGCGATCATGACGATCGGAGCGAGTTTCCTTATTGGGCTTACCGGATAACACCTTGAGGGTTGCGAGCTTCAACTCGGTAAACCGAGAATGTCGTATGCTATATAATCTCTGACTGATAACATGCTTCGCAATATGGCTTGTAGCCGTCTGCGGTCGCGATCGAGGTTTTTATTTCGATTCCGCAGTGATAGCACTTGTCCGAGAACGTCCTGAAATAGTTTACGTAAGCGAATCGATTTATGAGCCTTTCGTGTGGTGAAAGGAGCGGCAGGGGGATTTTGTTTTTTCGGTAGTGTGCGAGTTCGGTTTCGAGTACCCGGAATGGTTTTCCGTTTCCTTCGCTTGTGAGCACCTTTTGAAGCAGTTCGTCCGATGCGTCTTTTATCGAGTCGGGGGTTTCCTTCGCCGAAAATTGTTCGTGGGGCGACTGCGCGGATACCTCTTCGTCATTCCACCATGCGCCCGCAAGAAGTGCCTCCTTTTTGCCCGTCGGATAGGTGATGTTTGCAAACGACGCGTTGTAGGGGAATTGGCTTAACCGCATCGGGAAAAACTCTCCGTATTCGCCTCGCTCAAGCATCTTCATTTTGAGCGCGTCGACTATTTTCCAATACTCGCTTTCTTCATACTGCCTATTAAATATGCAGTATTTTTTATTACGTAGCCCGATACACCCGAAGCAATGTTGGCAGTTATAGCATTGCATCGAATATTCAACATCTTGGCTCATGCGGATGAGATAGGAAAATTTTATGTCGGCAACCTGATTTGAGGCGCCGGCCGTTTCGTAGAGGCGCTCCGAGGTGATCGAGAGCGTGAAGTCGGAGCAATCTTTGCTTTGCACGGAGAACTCCGAGTATCGGCAGTTTTCGCTTTGGCGTATCCAGTAGCAGTCCTTGCAATCCTTTGTTCCTTCGAGGTAGTTTCCGGTCGAGTTAATAACTTTTTCGTTTCGCGTTGCGCGGATCGGGGATTCCTTCACCAACTTCCAGAACTGGTCAGAATACTCATTCATCGCGGATCGGCTGCCGAAATCAATTTTCGCGATCCGCTCTTTATATTCTTTCTCCGTCAGCTGTTCGTTTAAAAAGCAGAATTTTTTGTTCCGTAAATTTACACATCCGAAACAATCCGTGCAGTTCCGGCAGTCGTATAAAAATCTGGAATCCATGCAGTCCCTTGAAAAGTAAGAGTAGTGGCAGTTGTAGCATTTTTCGGAGAAGACGAGATGAGTCCCGTTTTCGCACGAGATCGGAAGGAGCACGTCGACGCACTGCCTGGACATCATGGCCCAATTGCCGTACGAAACGTCCTCGCTCTGCATTCCTCCGAAAACGTAGTAACAATTCTTTTGCTGGAAGCCGTATGCGGTGTAGTCGCTGTTTGTGCTTGATGGGTCGCGCGTGATTGCGGCCTGCGGTACTTCTTCAAAAAGACGGCCGAAGTCTTCGAAAAAAGACTTTTCGGCATCTGCTTCGCGCCCGAAAGACATCGGATCCCATGCGTCTGACCACCAGTATGCGTAGTCGTATACCGGATAGGGAGCATTTTCCGGCATCATGGAGATGCATTCTTCGCTGTGTTCCGGTGCGTCGCACTTTCGTTTGAAAAGCGTGGTGTAGTTTACAAAGACATGCCTTTTTCGCCTTCTACAGTCGGGGCAAAGCGTCGGAGGCGGTACGTGAAGCGAGCGATAAAGCCCGATGTCTTCCTCGGCGATTTCAAATTGTTTTTCGCAGAGTGTACAGACTTTTTCTCCCGACGAGACTTTTTCAAGGATCGCGTCGAGTGCCTTGGTAAAGCGAGGAGTTTTTGCACGATAATCTTCCATGCGTTGGCAGAATTATACCGCCTTTTTTAATTTTTTCGCAAAATTTTGTACGATTGTGAGCTTTTTCTTTCGCGATAAGCGTTTGATCTCCGCCTCGCGCGTGAGCGCCGCGCTACGAGAGGGGAGTTTTTCCGAATAAACGACCCTTTTCGCGCCATGCGCGGACGTATAGCCTCCGCCCTTCTTATCCTGATGCTCTTTGAATCTGCGCTTCACATCCGTCGTGATGCCGGTATAGAGCGTACCATCCGAACACTCGAGGATATAGACGAAGTAGGGCATGGATATAGTATATGCCCACCGAGATCAGTTTCTACAGTCTTATCCGATTTTATCTTTTCTTCATCTTTCGGGTCCAGGCTTTTGGTATGAGAAAAATCCTAGCTCTTTGTGTGGTCTTGGGTTGGTTCACCTTTTTAACTCCGGCGTTCGCGGCGACCCTCGCCGGACAGGAAGACGCGGGAATGGTGCTCGATGGAGGAACCAGTAGATACTACCAATTCCTCTGCCAGCGCTTTACGGCGTTAGCAAGCGGCCAGACAAACGGTATCGAAATATACCACGGCATGTCGGGACATGGCCTTGCCGGCAATCCTCCGAGCACGGATCCACTCGGCGTAAATATTGGCATCGAGGTGGATCACGGACAGTGCGCTCCAGGATCCCCGCGAAATCAGGCGTTTACTAACAGCATTGCGGGAACTGAAGGAAATATTCCAGCGGCATCCGGAACCGATTGGCATTTCTATCCATTTTCAAAAATAGGCAACCTGGTGCAAGGAAATTCCTATTACGTATGGATTATTTTTGAAGAATACACGCAGGTTTCTTTCGGAACTTCGACCGCGGTGTTCAGCGAACTTACCGCCGCATCAATCTACCCGCCGAACAACAACACCGAATGGCTTGGTGGTCTCCCGGTAGGGACGATAGCTTTCCGTGTTGTGAGCGCAACCCAAAACCAACCCTCGCTTCTATCCATAAGCCAAACGAAATCGGATGGCATCATGGTCCTTGCTGAAGGAGAGACAACGACCGAGGACTCTGTTGTGTTTGGTGCTGAGCTCCAATCTTCTTCGACCGATTTGTTGCGCTTGGAGGTGGAATACACCACGGGCACTTTCTCCGGTATTGCGAATGCAACGAGCACGCCAGTTGCACCGGGAAGCGTGGCGACCGCAACGGCAACAGGTCTTATAAACGGGGATTATCGTTGGCGTGCGAGAGTTATGGATGAGGTAGCAAGTAGCACTTCCGATTGGCAGGAATTCGGAACTGCGGGGAATGTGGATTTCATTATTAATAATTTAGGACAAAATGCCGCCAGCCTGGCAAAGGCGCTGGTTAATTCCGCCTATCTCTGGGGTGGCAAGGGATGGGACTATGACTTAAATCAGTTTGTTGCGCCCGAAGCAATTAAGGGCGGCTACAGCTTCTGGAATCAAGCGGCGGGGCATGTGGATGTTGGGGTTGGAGTAGATTGTTCCGGGCTCATCATGTGGGCTTTCAATCGGAGTTCTGATCCAAGCAAACCGCGTTTTCAAAACCTTGTGAAGGCGGAAGGCGCAGACGAGCAATTCCGACGCAACACGATACCAACCACAGAATCCAACCTGACACCTGGAGATGCGATGTTTTTCGATTTTAATGGAGATGACTTTATCGACCACGTAGCGATGTATGTCGGTGAAGGTGATGGGTATAACGTCGTAAGTGCTTCAAACCCCGCCATCGGGATAATTCCAGAGAGTACAAATCACCTGAAACAGATTGCCGGCTTTATTAGCTTCAAGAGAGTCGTCCCCACCACCCTCCCAACCGTTTTAGCAACAGCCCATTCCCCCGTTGATCTCATCCTAACCGATCCGGATGGTTTTACTATTACCCCCACCACGACCATCCCATCGGACCTGGAATACCTTCGTGAGGCGCCGGGAGGATTATATTACTCAGAGGCAGAAAAGGGCTTGGATGGTAATCCCATTGATCGGATATATTCGTATGATGCGAAAACGGGAGATTACGTCATTCAGATTCTTCCTGCTCCCAATGCCCAGCCTGCCGCGACGTATACTTTAGATTTCTCGGTTGGAGGACAAACTATTGTGTTGGCTCAGAATGTGCCGATAGGTCAAATCCCGCAGAAAGGATATGGGATCACCATATCACCAACTGGCACCGTTAACTCCTTTATCCCGGTGATTATCGACATTAAGCCAGGCATCCTTCCAAACAGTATCAATCTTGGCTCGAACGGCGTTGTGCCGGTTGTGGTTTTCGGTTCTGCGGCGCTTGACGTGCATCAAATTAACCCCGCGACCATCAAGCTTGCGAATGCTTCGGTTCGGCTGAGGGGAAGCGGTCAGCCAATGGCAAGCTATTCGGACATGAACAATGATGGATTTACAGATATCGTTGTTCAAATATCAACCGAAGCCTTACAATTAACATCAGGTGATGTTGTAGCGAACCTGGAAGGGCGATTAGCCGATGGGGCGACTATCAAGGGGTCAGACTCGGTACGGATCGTACAATAGCAAGGTAAGACCACGCTCTCATGCGTACAAAACATCTTCTTATGTGTCTAGCCGTCGGGTTCATGGCCGTTCTCGGCTGGCTGTTTTATGCGCGCCCGATTCCACGGCTCTTTCTGCAGAACCCGTCCCCCGTCTCAACCACCTCCTTTCTGCCTGTCGCTCAGACGAATAGTACCCCAGGATTTAAAACCTATCGCAACGCCGAATACGGCTTTGAGTTTCAGTACCCGGAGGGATGGAAGCTTGAGGAAAACTCTTTCCGTAGCCCGTTTAGCAAGTTCAACATAATTGGAGTTGCACCAAAAGAAGCGGTTCCCAACACGATCGTTCCTTCGATGCTCGTGAATATTGTAGAGCCGGATTTTGCGGCGCGAGCATCTTTGGGTTTTCGAAATCTGGGTGCCACTACATCAATTGTGGTGGTCGGAGGTGTCGAAGGTACAAGATACGAATATGACCTTTCGGGCATTTCGCAGATCAGCATAAATCTTCCGTTTGGTGATCATAGAATGCTCTTGGGGGCCAGCAAGCAACATGAAAACACCTTCAACCAAACCCTCTCCTCGTTCAAATTTCTGCGATAGCCTGGTGTGACGTCCAGGCATTCCTCGGAGGAGTTCCGAACTACGGCTGGATTCTGAAGAAAACCAACGAGGGGGCTACGGGTCTTGTGGAATTTGGAAGCAGGGAGACAACCGTCGCGCCAACGCTTATTATTACGTATAAGCTCTAGATGTCGACAAAACGTAAAGCACTTATCGTTATTGCCACCCTTGTACTCCTGGGTTCTATTGCAGGATGGTATGTTTTTGTTTCTCAACGAAGGGCGAGGACGTCTTCACCTCCCGCAAGCACTGCCACATCCACCGGAAACACTCCTCCCACATCCACGTCGACGCTAGCACAACACGGTCCATGTCTCGGAGAGGGGGAATATGTGGAATATCCAAAAAGCGTGAATCCATTACTTACGACGCCAACGGAGGTTCCCGTACCGATTGCTGTCTACGAGAAGAAGTCTGGAAATAAGGGTGGTGAATTCCTGATATCCGATCTGAGAGATAGTTACCACCCTCTTGAAATTCACACGTGCGGTGTTTATGCCATTCGGGAATTCGGCTCGGACCCGAAGAAGCCAGGCACGCTTCAGGTGGGCCAAAGAGCCGAGTTGTGGAGATATGATTATAGTGGAGAAAAAAATGCTGATATTGTTGTATGAAAAAAAGGAGAAATTTTTCTCATACTACAGTACCGAATTCCGCACCTCCCCCGACGAGCAATACATATCCCTCGTCCGTGGCTACCTCGGAAAACCGGACTACGCCCTCGTCATCAAAGACCTCGCAACTCTCGAAGACGCATTTACTCTTTCGATCCAAGACATCGAGAAACGAAACCCCGACCTGGTGCAAGATATTTCGTTTTCTGGGGGCGGTTGGTCCAAGAACAGCCGCTACTTCTGGGCGGATACAAGCTACGGTGCCAATACTCTTGGCTTCATCCGTATTGATATGCAAGAAAAGAAATTCGACCTTTTCCCGTCTCCCAAAGATGTCTTGGGCGGCGACGCCTTGAACCTTGAAAGAGGACTTACAACGATTCACCCCGGGAACGTCTGGTACGGTGTGACCGATATTACCGAAGAGGAGAAAGCCAGGCGGAGAAAAGAGGGTATCGGCACCGAACTCTATATCCACAATCTCTTGACGGGCGAGCGAACCTTTATTGCATCCACCACTGAACCGCTTTGGTTCTATCAGCCTCGCTGGACGTCGGAGACCGAGCTTCAATACACCCTGCCATCGGGGGAGAAGAGGGTGTATGTGGTGCGGTGACCATGAGTGCATTTCAAAAAAAGGTGTTTTTGCTCTCCAACTTTATTATTTGCTGTCGGCGGATCGATTTGGCGGATGGCCAGCAGTGGATATCTTGAGAACATATTTATATATGTCGCTTTTCGAGGTGGGGCACTACACGCTATTTCCTGCCACATATCCGGTAGTCCAACACAGCTGCAGAGAGTATCCGCCGGAGGGGCGGCTGATATGCAGTAGGTCGCCCGTGACATAAAGATTATTGTACCGCTTCGAGCGCATGGTTCGAGTGTCGATTTCTTTGAGTGAGAGTCCTCCGTCGGCGACAACTGCACGATCGTAACCCATGAGGCCGGTGATTGTTGCCGGAAGCGCTTTCAGAAGGTCTACGATCTGCCGACGCTGTTTTTTGCTGATGCCGTTTACCTTAATGTCCGGGTCGATGCCATTCAGGAGCGGGAGCAGCGCATGTCCGGTACCGACTGGAGCGATTTGGTTCCACACGTTCCTAAGTGTTTTATTCTTGTGCGCATCGAAGAGCGCGGTGATCTGTTTGTCGAGCGAGCCAATATCATCCATCGGGCGCGCGTCGATGCTTGCCGTAACCGCACCTTCGTGTAATAGATCCGCGACGCTGCCAGCGGCATTCAGGATGAGTGGACCAGATAGTCCGAAATGTGTGCACAACACATCTCCGTTCAGAACAATCCCGCGTTTCCTTTCGAGGAAGAAGCTAATGCGTACCGCCGGAAGGGATACACCCGCAAGTTTTTTTATCCATTCGTCTTGTGCAGCAAGGGGAACGACGGTTGGAGTCGGCTCTTTGATCGTGTGTCCAAGTGCGGCAAGCCACGCGAAGCCGTCTCCGGTAGAGCCGGTTTCCGGGTGGGACTTGCCGCCCGTGGCCAAAATGAATGAAGACGCAGTAACGTCTTTGCCGTTTACGAGCACGGCATCGATACGCCCGTCTGATGCCTTAATCTTTTTGACGGTTGCTCTGGTGCGAACTTCAACCTTGTTCTTCCGAATGTATTTTTCAAGTGTCCGAGATACGTCAATTGCTCGCTCGGTTTTTGGAAACGCTCTCTTGCGTGCTTGTACGATGAGCGGCAGTCCGCGGGACTCGAAAAAAGAAAAAGTATCTTTAACGCCGAATTGCGAAAACGGTGAGTGGAGAAAAGACATCGCCTCGCCATAGTGCGCCAAAAGCGCTCGCTCGTCCTTTTCTGCGTTGGTGATGTTGCATCGTCCACCTCCGGTAATCTTGAGCTTCGAGCCTAGGTCGGCGTTTTTCTCAAGCAATAGCACGCGCTTGCCGCGCTCCGCAGCTCGCCCGGCTGCCATCATTCCGGACGCACCTCCTCCGACAACGACAACATCGTAGTCCATCTTGCTATGGTATCGCTTTTAAGACGACAAGAGAATAACCGTAAATTTATCTATCGGCAGGCTTGCGATTCCGGAGCTTTTCTGGGTCGAAGCCTAATTCTTCGACAATCTTTTCTAGCGGCTGATCTGCGCTTACTACGCGATCTGCGAGGTGCTTTGTCTGTTCTTGGTAGCTAAGCATGTCGCCGAACCATTCGCTTTGGTCTTCGTAACTCTCTTTTTCCATCCGCTCGGCGTTCCGTTTGTGCATCGTCTCAGGCGGGAGAGTTAGTTGTGCGATTTTGAATCCTTTTGCCCTGGCTGTGTTCAAGTCTTCTTTCGTAAAGTAGTCGGTATTTGTGAAAAAAACGATATTTTCTTTCTCTAAAACTTCTTTAACGATTTTTGGTCTTAAGACATCCTTTCTGTATGCGACGTCTTTTGGGTATGTGCCATTATTCGCCGCAACCAGCAACTCGTCCATCTCTTCAACGGGAAGGCTGGTCGTTGAGCGAAGATGTCGAACGAGCGTGGTTTTTCCTGACAACGAGGGCCCGACAATCAGCACACGCCTTGATCCGCCAAATTTCGCGATGCAGTCTTCAAGTAATTTTTTGAGCCGAGCGTATTCTTTTTCTGCGCTCTCGATCTTTGCCAAAAGGTTGCCCGTGCGGGTGCCGCTTACCCCCTCCCGAATTCCTTCACGGACTTTTTCTTTTGCTGCGTTCTCGATCTGGCCACGTAAGTCGGTAAGTTCTTCGAGTTTTTTCTCTAAAAGTTTTTTGATGTTAAGACAACGTGAACCCTTCTTTTCCTCCTTTTGGTTTTGATTCCTGTGTGTCTTAAACTTGATGGCGGCATATGTGCCAAGAATAAGGGCGGCTACCGCGGCTAAAAACCCGAAGAAAAGATTTCCCGGCGCGTTGGAGGTGTCTTGTGCGGTCGCTTCCGTAGTTGAAGTTGGAACTGTGCTCGGTCGAATCCCTGCGGGACTCACGGGGACTGCTGTGGGTGTACCTTGGGGTGGTTTGGGTCGGGAAGTGGTCGTTGTTACATCAGACGGGGTTCCGCTTCCGGTTGTCGTGGCGCGCGCCGGACTCGTGTTTGAGGAAGGCTCTGCGGACGCATCTGTTGTAGTGGCACTCGACAGGGGAGATTTAATAGATGGATCTGCGGGAACGCTCGTCGTTCCCGAATCCGGTGGCACCGAACCATCCGACTGTGCCCATACCAAGGAAGTGGCCAAGATGAAAATTATAGCTACGATGCTTGGAATTAGACGAGCCAGAGCTTTTGTGGAGCATAAGTTATAAGACATAATCTAGTTATAAGGAGAACTCAGAGGTCCGTTTTTCTTTCGGTAAACCTTAGATTGTATTTCCTATTTCGATAAATAGCCGAAACGGCGTAGTTTAATAGCCACGTGATGGCGATGATGAGTGCGAAGTAGACCGCACCAAGGGCGGTAAATTTCGGCCACTCGTTCTTCGAGAAGTATCCGATGATTCCCGAGACGACCCCGATGCTCGTAATCACCTGCAGGGACTGGATCCCTCGGCTCGCACCCTGATTTTTGATCTCGACGATGTTCTGAATCGCCGAGGAGAGATAGTCGGTGGTCATCTTCCAAACCTCCTTGATGTAGTCGAGCGTGTTGGTGAGCACTTCGAATTTGAATTCGAACAACTTTCGCAGATGTTCTTCCACGTTCGATCCCCTGGAGATAGAGGAGCGGGTTCGGATGTAGGACCCCATCTGGTTTATCCTGTTGCCGATGAGGCTGATCGTCTTTTGATAGCTGTCGAGTTTTGCTCGGATCGGTTCGATCTCGCTTCCCCGAAGCGACTTCTGCTCTTTGATGTCGGTTATTTCTTCCCAGAGGGTGCGGTGGATATACAAATATTTCTCGAGTTGATCCTTGAATTCCCGGAAAAATATCTGCATTTCGACGAGTTCCTCTACGGAGCTTTCCATGTTGGGGGAGGAGACGATGAAAATATATCCCGGCGTTTTGTGCACGATAATTTCCGCGGACTTGATGGTGCTGTATACGGCACCGAATATTTCCTGATCTGGCGCGAAGCTCTTCGGGTTGCTTTGTACGACACTTACGACAACCGGGTGTACCGTTTTGATATTCGCCAAGACCTTGGGGGTTGGGGCACCGAGGGAAAAGATATACGAGATTCCCGGGTTCAAGGTGTGGGTGAAATAATCTTCGAGCAGCTTCCGCGATTTTTCTATACCACCCAGGGCGTCGAGCTCAACTTCGAGAACGTAGAGACCGTCTTCGTAGTACCGAACTTCAATATTGTTCTTTGTCCGAGCTCGCACAAACTCTAGATAGCCCGCTTCGCGGGTCACCGAGTCGAGATCAAACGAGCGGTGAAGCTCCAAGAGTTTTTCTTTCGAAAGATTAAGATTCGACTCACCCCGCGCGAGCAGGTCATAGATTTCGCTCAAATGGAGTGTGGTCCTTTGATACCATCCGCCGTAGGTCACTTTGAGCTTTTGATTCATGACTTGATAGATGATGAGCGAGTCGAAGAACGTTTTCTTTAAAGAGAAAAAATTATTACTACCGAGACGGCAGCCAGTATGAGATAAGGGAGCGTGAGGTGAAGCGAGAACGTGTAGCGAAAAGAGTTCTTGAGGTCATGGGTTGGAAGTTTGGGAGCGATATCGTTTTCTTTAAGGCTTTCGCCACGAAAAATTCTTTCAAGGATTTTCGATACTTCATCGCGGCGTTTTTTGTAATTCATGCGGAAAGTTTTATTGATGCCGTCGAAGAACCAGAAGACGAATATGATAAGGATGCCCAGAAAAAGAATTTCTTTCCGTTTTGACTGGATTGCCCAGCCGGAACTGGCAACCCACAAGGTGACTGCCCAGGTTTTTATAGTTGTCGACATATGATCGTACTTATCGACCTCCTGTTGAGTAAGGAGAAGTTCCGTTTTTAATATTTCAAACTGGTGTTGTTCCATATATTTATTTTATAAGCTTACCATTCTCTCCCTCTGGCCGTTGGAGACAGAATCTTGAAAATAACATTATATTTCGTTCCTTTGTCGAAATAACTTGATCTGTGCAAGGTGGTGTTTCTTGTGGCCGAAGTTCAGAGCGATAATGTCGTCGAGCTCCGACGACTCTCCGTACCAGGTTGCGGTGCTTGGCTTCGCCATTGTCTCTCGCGGAATCTTTTCGACGATTCCCTTAAGCTCTGCAAACGAGCTATTGTATTCAGAAAGGACTTCTTGCCATTTTTTTTCTTTCTCACCGCTCCATCGCCAATCATTGAATTCGAGAAACGATCCCTTGGCTTTTTGATCGAGCAGAGGAGTTGGAGCGCCTGGATCAAGAGATTTGCGAAACGCCTCTACCTGAAGGGCTTCATATGTTGCAAGATGCGAAATAACATCTTTAACGGTCCATGAGCCGGTTACGAAGCCATCGGTCCATTTATTTTCCGGCAAGTCCTTCAGTGTGTCCAAAAAGTTTTGATGACCACGTTCAACTATTCTTAAGGCATTCATAGTACTTAATTAAATCACAAAATGTGCTGGTTGTGGGGATTGGACGATGTTCGAACTGCTTTAATGGAGCCTGCCTAGATGCCCCCCGGCTGTTTCTAGGAAAATTGTATCCCTCGGAACTATATAGGCACTCCCTTCAATATTATTCGCTTTGCTGTTAGCCACAACCTCTAATGCTTTTTCGTATGGTAGCCAAATTTGCTCAAAGCCATTCTCCAGCTCTCCTTCAGTGAAATTTGGATATCCTTTGGCTCCCTTCACTTTGGCCAGGTAGCAGTAGGAAATTTGCTTGAGCTTAAATATTTTTCTGTACTCGACAATGGAGCCAATTTCTTCAATAATCTCTACCTCAGAGCCAATTTCTTCCTGGCATTCTCGTTTAAGAGCCATAAGGCGATCTTCGGATTCTTCTATTCCGCCCCCTGGTAACTTGTAGTACCCCTCCTTAGATACATGAAGAAGAGCAATCATTTCGTCCTCGTCAATTACAATCGCACGTGCAGCCTCTCGTGCTCGATAGGTTTTTACCTCCTCCTCCGAAGCATTTTCAGGATTGATTAGTTTAAGTTCTTGCATGAATTTGTCTGCTGGCCAAGTCGAACTAGGGCCGACCGGGCTCAAGCCCCACAAGGAGAATTTAGGCTAATTTTATATCACCCCACGATCCATCTCAAGCGCTACCCCCGGGCTTCTTTCTCGGCTACATACTTCTCAACCGCCTCGACATCAACTAGCTGATGGTCTCCGTCCAACTCTTTTTTATACGCAGCTAAGTCTCGGGGGTCGATGAGAGAAACATCAATGCCGTTTACATCCAAAACCAGATTGGGGAATTTTCGGTATCTATCTTTAGTTCGAAACCATTCGGTTTTTTCTTTGTTACTCATCCGCAACGTATCAATGTCGGTCATATCTATTTCTTGTCCGTGGTAATTAAGCGAAAGAGTGTCGCAGATCCATTTTTCATTTGAGTAATGTTTCGGCCCTTCGGTTATATACCCAGAAACTTCCGGGACGATAATTGAGAAATATTTCCCGGGAAGAGAAATATCAATATCATTGATCGGCCGGTTTGAGCCATAGATGTGGGCTGCAAATCCACCACCAATCCTGTATGGGATTTGGTGCTTGGTAAGCACTCCTACAATCCAACGAAGCGCACTTATTATTTTTTCTTCCATAGAATAATTATGTCGCAGAACTTACCCAAAAGAAACCGCGCAAATCGAGCGGGATAACCTACTTTTTCCTGGGACACGTGCCGTGTTTGATAGTAACGAGCAACGGAAGAAGATTCTTGAAGCCTTTGATGAATGGCGAAGCTTTTAAGCCGACTCGGCTTGATAGCACTGTTCGCAATAAATAAAATCGGGCTTTTCAGGAGAGTATGTTGTGAGGAAAGTATTCGGACACTTTTCAGTATTGTGAAAATGCTTTGCGACATTTACATATTTTCCTACTTCCGATCCTTTACACTGACATTCTCGTGAATAAAACTTTACCGGATTACGTTGTTTCAGGCGTTCGTAATGACGACAATTAGGACAAAGTCTTGGTAAGGGAATATTCCTTTGACGATAGAATATTAACTCTTGAGGAAGTATACGGTAGGCGGTACTACACTGTTGATTACATTTCCCTTCATGAGCGCATCCTATTATATCCTTTGAAATTGTATCACTTACTTCTTGAATCTTATCAGGAATGTCCGCTGATCGCATAGTAATATTGTAGTTTTTCTCTGAGGGTTCCTTCCACCCAAAGCCAGCATCTAAGGATTCTTGCCTTTCTAAGGGAAGATATTCATGCGCTAGGGTTTCGTTATAGGCGAAAGGACTTAACTCAGCAGGAAAGAACTCACCATATTGGTAAACTCTGCCTTTAGAATCTATATAGGGCATAGCATTCATATGCTTTATAAGCTTGGGCACTAATGCTTCATACCCCTCCTTACTATATTGCTTGTTGAGAATGCAGTGCTTTTTATTTTTCAATCCCACGCAGCCAAATAAAGAGGAACAATCAAAACAATTCATCGAGTATTGAATTTCTGTGGCTCCAACACCTAAATCAGAAGTTCCTCCAAACCAGCAAAACTTTGAGTTATATCCACCAAACTCTTCTACTTCGTAACACAGCTCGCCACCAGCAATAGACATATCCATGGAGTCTTTACTTTTCATAAAAAGAATAAGTTGACAATAATGACAATATTCTAGGTCCTGACAGGAAAAAACTTTTCGGCAACCTTGAGAGTGATCAACATAGTCTCCTATTACATTATTATTATGAAGTCCATGATAATAACGAACAGGGAAATTTAAGGCATGATCTTTGAACTGAGCTTGTACTTTTTGTAAGTCAGAAAAAGATCCGGTGGTAAGCTCTTTAATCTTCTCAAGGTATTCTTTCTTTGAATAAGGTTTGTTAAAAATATAATAAGATTTATGTCGTAAGTTTACGCAGCCAAAACAATCATGGCATCCTATAAGATTCTTTGAAAACCAAATATCACTTGATTCTTTGCAATGAGAAGAGAAAAATGTGTTATAACATTTCTCACAATCAAAAAGTTCATAGGACAATTCACATCCTTCTGCCCTAAGAGCGTCAAAACAACTTTTACTATGGAGAGTATCTGTAGTGTAGTAGCACTCCTCTGAATATCCAGAATTAAAACATAAGTAACAATCCTTGAGATCAAACGAATTAGCACAGTATTCACTATTTACTGACTTCTGATTATAGTTTGCAATCCATGGCATTATTAGCATCAATTCTTTAAGTTGTTCAAAAAATGGCCTCGAGAAGTCGTATTCGCGGGCACTGTCGATTTCCCACTTATCTGAATACCAATACTTTGAATCAAAAACCTTAAAGGGAGAATCTGGAGAAAATGATGAAAACCCTTCTTGATCTGAACCTTCAACGGGACGACGGTAGTATGTACGAAGATTCCGGAATATAAGACGTCGTTGCATGCGACATTCGGGGCAAAACGTTGGAGCCGGGACTTTGATCTTCTCATAAAATGCAATATCTTCCGGTTCCATAACAAACGAACTTTTGCAGTTCTGACATTGCTTTGTTTCTGGATTCATATAGGTGATTATACTGCAAAGCAGTTCATTGACCCTCTTCGGACGCTCCGAACCTATCTCAAGGTGGCTGTGTTCTCCGCTCTAGTATCACCATCGTTCAAGCCCCGAAAGCATTATTCAGGATCGCTTTCTATATTTTTCTGATCCATCTCGGCCGGGAGAAAAAGGCTACGCCCCGATAACTCTGATGATGCCCTTGCAGAATTCCCCCAAATCAGACGGTGTTCTTGAAGAAACTAGATTATCGTCAATTACGACGGGAGAATCTTCCCACCTTACACCAGCATTTACCATGTCGTCTTTGATGGCAGAGAAACTAGTCGCTTTTCTTCCTTGCAGAATCTTCGCTGAGATGGGAACCCAACCTGCATGACAAACAAATGCAATGAGTTTTTTATCCTGATCGTATTTCCTCACCAGGTCCAAAACTTCCTTGTATCGCCTTAATTTGTCGGGAGCAAAACCTCCGGGAATGATGACCCCATCGTAATCATCCGGTTTGACTTGGCTAAATGTTATGTCGGGTTCCGCTGGCAACCCTTTTTTGCCGTGATATATTTTCTTTTCTAAACCGGCGACCACAACATCATAACCTTCCTCTTGTAACCTAATTTTTGGATACCAAAACTCCAAATCTTCGTATAGCTCTTCGACTAGTAAGAGAACTTTTTTCTTGGTGCCCATGATGTTCGTAGTGTAACTTTCTGTTTTAGATTTTACCAGACCATTTTGATACCGACTTGTCGAATCAGACGCGATAGGAATCCTTTTAAAGCTTACCTCCCCAGGCATCGAAAGCATCGAACATGCGTGACCTTGCCTCATCCCCAACATAATCGGTCTTGAGCCAGGCGCTTACGATACTGCTTATCTTTTCCTTCTCAGCCTCCCAACCAACAAGACAAAGGACATTGCAGTCATCGTAAACGCGTGCGTATTCAGCGACTTTGTCATCTTGAGCCAGGCACGCACGGATGCCAGAAAGTTTGTTAGCACCGACCTCCACGCCGACTCCAGTACCGCAAGACATTATCCCGGTGTTGTTTTTGTTTTTCAAAACTTCGACGGCTATCTTTGGGATTAATTCTTCTAGCTTAATATCTCTTCCCTCTTCTTGAACGCCAAGATTTGCAAATTCTACGTTCTTTGACCTCAGGAAGTCTGCAACAAAACTTATTGCTTTCAAGCCGTGCCTATCTGCTCCTAAGTAGATCATTGATTCATCATACAACACCGACCCTCTTCGGACACTCGGAACTGCGCTCGGGGTGGCTCCGCTGTCGCTACGCTCAGACGACGTGGCTCCGATACTCGCCCTGCTTGATCGGAGCGTAAGGGTTGCTAAGCTTGTTTTACTCTCTGACTCGGCAGCTCCGATGCTCGCTACGTTCGATCGGAGCACTTGAAAATCTAAGCTCACAAATTCGCTAAGATTTTCTAAGTGCTGGCGGGGTTGGACGATGTTCGAACGATTATGGAGATGGATATCTAGAAGAACCCTTCTTCATTATATTCCTTTATCAAGGAAGTCGCAGTGCTTTTCTCGGGCTCCTCACGGATCCTTTCTGCCCATCGTTCCGCCTCTTCCAACCTACCATTGACCAAGTGATCCAGTAGGCGAGTGATCTGATTTGGATGGCCAGATGACTGACCCTCCAAAGCTTTAGTAGCGTATTTTTGTGCAGCATCTTTATCTTTGTACTTCCAGATGGCACAACTAATAGCATGGTGATACCAGAACCAAAGTATCTCTTGCCGCCACTCTCTCTCGTCTTCAGTTAGTGCACCAGGATCAATTGATTCTAAAATCTCTTTTACTTTATTTACTATCAACTCAGGGTTTCCATAGTCCCAAGATTGAGAGAGCATCAACCTCTGGTCCTCTTCTGAATACAGATTAGATAACTCTAGTGGAGTTTTTGCGCCTAGCAGCAAGTAGGCCTCCCTTGCCGGGCTTTTTTCTAATTCGAATGGTACCGTCGGGTCTTGTCCTTGGGGCACTTCGGATGACATGAGTTAAGTTTAAACTATTAGAAAATGCCGGCTGCGGGACCTGGATTCGAACCAAGATAACATGCTCCAGAGGCATGTGTCCTACCATTAGACGATCCCGCAAGAACTATTTAGCAAGGAACAATTTTGTTTTCAGCCGGAAGACCGACAGTTCCGAAGAAAGAAAAGGCTTCCTTGTCCCTATGTTATAATCAATCCAATGCGAGATATCAAGTCAATTACTTTGGCGATCAATGACCAGCTTGCACAGCCGGAAGAAAATATCTCCGTGGTTGCCTTGCTTGATCTTTTGGTGGAATACGCATATGTAATAAAGGCCTCTGACGTGCACATCCATCCGGAAGAAGATGGGGTGAGAATCCGCTTTAGAATAGACGGTCTTCTCCGTGATGTCGTTGAAAAGGAGAAGATATCGAAGGAGTTGCATCAGGAGCTCATAAGCCGCATTAAGGTTATTTCTGGACTTCGTACCGACGAACACTTGGCCCCACAGGATGGACGATTTAAGGGGAAGATCGAGGGATTTGGGGATGTCGATGTGCGCGTTTCCATCATGCCGACGTATTACGGAGAGAATTCCGTTATGCGCGTACTTGCCGAGACGCAAAGTTTCAACCTGAAGGATCTTGGATTTTTACCGCCGGACCTGAAGCGTGTCGAAAAGGCGGTCAAAAAGCCATACGGAATGATTCTTGCAAACGGCCCGACGGGTTCCGGCAAAACAACGACGCTCTATACTATCTTAAAGCAGCTCAACAAGACCGATGCCTCTATTATTACCATCGAGGATCCGATCGAATATTCTTTGCCGGGAACAACACAAATTCAGGTGAACGCGCAAACAGGACTCACGTTTGCTACCGGACTGCGCTCGATACTCCGACAAGATCCGAACATCGTGATGGTCGGAGAAATCCGTGATGCAGAGACTGCCGGCATTGCCGTAAACGCCGCGCTTACCGGCCACCTCGTACTCTCGACGCTTCATACGAACGACTCGCCGACGACATTCCCACGCCTCATCGACATGGGCGTGCCGCCGTTTCTTGTTGCTTCGACGATAAATATCGCAATGGGACAGAGGCTTGTGAGGAAGGTTTGCGAAAAGTGCAAAAAGGAGCGGGTGCTTACTGCAAGCGAGGTGAAGAGCCTGGGAGAGCTTGTTCCAAATATGGAAAAGTACGGGAAGATTTTTTATGCTGGCGAAGGGTGCGATGCGTGCGCCGGAACAGGCTACGCGGGAAGAATTGGAATCCGCGAAGTGCTCGAAATCTCAAATGAGATCCGTCAGCTTATAATGGACCGCGCGAGCGCGCAGGACATCAAGGAAGCGGCCGTGAAGGGAGGAATGACGACCATGCTTGAGGACGGTATTGCGAAAGCGGCACAAGGAATTACTACCGTCGAAGAAGTTTTACGTATTATTCATGAATAATGCCACAGAAAAGCCTGTCTCAAAGAAGCTTACGATAGAGGAGCGATTTCAACGGTTCCTCACGCGAAGGGGGAGTATCAAGGTTCAAGACAAGATAAATTTTGCGCGTCACCTGGCGATGGTTATCAAGGCCGGCCTCCCGATCTACGAGGGTCTTCGTATTATCCGAGCGCAGACAGAATCGAAAACGCTTGCAAGAATTCTTGATCACCTTATTACGGACGTGAACAACGGCCGTTTCCTCGCAGATGGCCTTGAGGATTTCGAGCATATTTTTGGAGGATTTTTTATCAATATCATTCGAGTTGGAGAGGCGAGCGGGACTCTATCCCAGAACCTCCTTTATCTTGCGACCGAGTTGCGTAAAACGAAGGAGCTTCAGTCGAAGGTGCGCTCTGCGATGGTTTACCCAATCGTCATCTTAATTGCGACGATCGGTGTTGTCGCGTTTCTCGCGTTTTTCATCCTTCCGAAACTTCTGCCGGTACTCTACGGGCTTAAGGTTAAGCTCCCGGCGAGCACGAGAGCGCTCCTTGCCGTCGTTGACTTTATTCAGACGAAAGGACTTTATACGCTTATCGCGCTGGTTGTCATTTTCTATATATTTAGAACTCTCATGCGCCATATCCGACCATTGAGATATGCACTTCACCGCGCGATTTTTTTCGTTCCCGTCATTTCGGGACTTGTGGTAAGTATTAATATGGTTACTTTCGCCCGAGTACTCGCGATGCTTCTGAAGAGCGGCGTAAAAATCGTGGAATCGGTGAATATCACGCGAAATACTTTTACGAACCTGGTCTACAAAAAACTTTTAGATGACGCAGGAGAAGAAATTCGGAAAGGCGGACAGCTTGCGACGGTGCTTATGGCGGAAAAACATTTATTCCCGCCGTTGCTCTCGGGGATGATCCAGGTGGGAGAAAACACCGGAAATCTTGAAGACAATTTGTTCTATGTTTCGGAATACTACGATGACGAGGTAGACAACAAATTGAGGAGTCTTACGAGCGTTATGGAGCCGATTATGCTGCTCATTATGGGTCTTGCGGTTGGTTTCGTTGCGATTTCAATTATTACCCCTATCTACTCGCTTTCACAAAGCGTGAATGGCTGACGAATGCGCGGAAAAGAAGGAACATCACTTATAGACCTTTTGATTGCACTTGCCATTCTGGCCTTGCTTTTCGGTGGAATTTATTTGGTCTATTTTTCCATTCTTGATTCCACATCGAATGTTGAACTTCGTACCGAGGCGACAGCGGTACTAAACCAACAGATTGAAATCATTCGGAACTTGCCGTACGGCGAAGTTGGCACCGTAGGTGGGATCCCTACGGGGATCATTTTGCAGACACAACTAGTTTCGTGGGGGAATCAAGTGTTTGCGGTAACAACAACGGTCAGGAACATCGATGATCCTTTCGACGGGACGCTTGGCGGATCACCATCGGACACTTCCCCCGCGGACTACAAGCTGGTCTCGCTTGAAATCGGCTGTGCCAACTGCGCGAAGTTCGTGCCGCTTTTTTTCTCGACAAATGTCGCGCCTAAAAATCTCGAGACGGCGAGTTCGACCGGGTCGCTTTTCGTAAACGTATTTGATTCCTCCGGACTTGGTATTTCAGGAGCGACGGTTCGCGTTGTAAATGCGAGTACGACTCCTACGATCGACCTTACCGACATCACAAATTCGGCAGGAATCCTCCAGCTTGTGGGCGTTCCCACAAGCAGTCAGTCATATAGTGTCGAGGTCACGAAGTCGGGGTACTCTTCGGACAAGACGTACCCGATTGGAGGAGTTTCAAATCCGAATCCGATTATGCCGCACGCGACAGTCGCTGCCCAAGCTGTTACGAGCATCAGTTTTGCGATCGATAGAACGAGTCAGATGAATGTGTATACTTCAGACTATTTATGCAGCGTTGTTCCAGGCAAAAGTTTTTCTATCGCCGGTGAAAAAATTATCGGAACCCCAAGTGTTTTAAAATTTTCAACGACTTCCGTGACAGATGCAAACGGGGCGAAAACATTCACTACCCTCGAATGGGACAGATACACTCTTGGGCTTACCTCTGGAGGGCATGATGTATCAGGCGTAATCGCAGAGAATCCTGTTTCGGTAAATCCTGCGACAAATGTCGATTTCCGTTTTGTGCTCTCACCCTCAAATCCGGAGAAAATTCTTGTCGGAGTGAAGGACGCGGGAACGGGGTTGGGAATACAAAACGCAAACATAAGCCTTTCTCGACCAGGATTTTCGTCCGTTGCGACATCCGGTCAGGCATCCGTCGTGAGAACAAATTGGAGCGGAGGAGCATATGACAGCTTAAGTGGTACTGATGCAGAAACGCTCCCCGGAGCCATTACGCTTCTTGCGAATGCTTCGGGAACGTACAGCACTGCAGGTTCCGGGTGGCTCATTTCGCAGACAATTGATCTTGGAGGGTCAGCTTCGACGCTTAAAAACTTCTTTTGGAACGGTGACGTTCCAGCAGAAACAGGAGCGGAGAGCGTTCGATTTCAGCTTGCGGGCAATAACGACAACGCAACGTGGGACTTTTCTGGTACCGATGGCACTTCGGGAACGTATTACACTGCGGCGAATTTCGAGCCGCACAGCGTGACAAACGGAAAACGGTACATCCGGTTCAAGGCATTTTTAAGCACCGCGGACGGATCTTTCACGCCTCGGATTGAAGAGGTGATGATCGCGTTTACCGGGGCGTGTGTTCCCATCCGTCAAGTGCTTTTTTCCGGTCTTGCAGCTGATACATATACGCTCTCTGTCTCGGCGGCGGGATACTCGGCAACGTCAAGTGACGTTTCTATTCCAGCAGTGTCCCAGGTCGAAGTTTTGCTTTCGCCATGAAACCAAAAAAGAAAAATACAATTTTCCGTCGCGATGGCTTTTCGATATTCGAAGTCGTTATCGTTCTTTCTATTTTCGCCCTCGTGCTTTTTGCCGTTTCGAGTTTTCGGGGAAATCTGAACATTCTTGAGAACCTGGTGAACCAGAAATTGCAATCCCGTCAGGATCTTGACCAGGAATTTCAGATCATGATTACCGAACTCCGGTCTGCCGGACCATCGAGCTTGGGGGCGTATCCAATCGAAACCGCGAGCACGAGCTCGATCACGTTTTTTAGCGATGTCGACAAGGATGGAGTTTTCGAGCGTGTCCGTTATTATCTTTCGTCGACTACGATTCAGAAAGGAGTAATTGAGCCGGCGGGGAATCCGCTTGTTTACGCGACTTCTACTGAAGCGACCACGACGATTATTTCAAACGTCATTATTTCTACATCAACGCCATTCTTCCAGTACTACGGCGCGAATTATACCGGAAGCCAACCAGTCCTTCCTTTGCCCATCGATACGACTCAGGTGCGTATTGTGAAAATTTCGCTTTCGGTCGATGTAAACCCGAAACTTGCTCCGGTTCCGATATATTTCTCAAACACCATAAACATCAGAAATCTTCGTAGCAATTAACGAGACATGATAAATCGACGAGACGGACAACTTTCGGTGACTATGGTGATTTTCTCGGCGCTCACGGTGGTTTTGATCTCCGGTTTCGTGTTTCTCGCGGGTTCTTTCCTTCAGCTTTCGGTTCGATCTCTCAACCGTGCACAGGCTTTTTCGATCGCAGAGTCGGGGATAGAGTATTACAGATGGCACCTCGCGCACGATCCGGATGATTTTCAAGATGGCACCGGAGTGTCCGGGCCGTATGTCCATCCTTTTTACGATAAAAACGGGACTCGGATAGGAGAATTTGAACTTGAGATAACCCCTCCACCTGCCGGATCAACGGTTGTGATTGTTCGAAGTATCGGAAGGGTTGATGCGGATTCGAGTATACAGAAAATTATTCAGGTGAGACTTGCTGTTTCGTCGCTTTCGCGATATGCCCTTGCGATGAACGGGGCCGTCCGATTTGGCGCAGGGACGGAGGTATTCGGGGAGATCATGTCGAACGGCGGCATCAGATTCGACGGTCTTGCGCACAATATCGTGCAGAGCGCAGTTGGCTCATACGATGATCCTGATCACGGGGGACAGAACGAGTTCGGTGTTCATACTCATACAGGGACTATCGATCCTTTGCCGCCGTCGGCTGTTCCTCTACGATCGGATATTTTTATGGCAGGGAGAGTGTTTCCGGTTCCTGCGCTTGATTTTGTGGGCATTACTCAAGACCTTGCGACCATAAAGGCTGATGCGCAGAGCGGAGGGTATTACGCGACGAGTTCCGGGGCGCAGGGGTATGACCTTGAGCTTCTTGCTTCCGGATCGTACAACGTCTACAAAGTGACGGCGGTGACTTCTCCTCCGAACGGATGCACAAACACCTCGAATCAGGATGGATGGGGAACGTGGAGCATTCAGTCAGAGACGTTCGTTGCAAGCGGCACCGTCCCTGCGAACGGAAAAATGTTTTTCGAAGACAACCTTTGGGTTCGGGGGCAGGTTTCAAGCACGCGCCTCTCCGTTGGTTCGGGGAAGTTCCCCGATAGCGTCGCAACGCGGACGAGCATCATAATAAACGAAAATATACGGTACACGGATTATGACGGGAAAGATGCAATCGCGCTTATCGCCCAGAAAGACATTACCGTCGGGCTTTTAAGCAATGATATTCTTCGTATTGACGCCGCGCTCGTCGCGCAAAACGGAAGGGTTGGCAGATTTTATTATCAGCCCCCAAACGACCAGTCGAATAATAATCGCTGCGGACCAACCGTTATCCGGCAAAAAATTACGCTCTACGGCATGCTTGCAAGCAACCAGCGATACGGGTTTGGCTACACGGATGCGACCGGATATCAAGAAAGAGAAATCATTTATGACACAAACCTCCTCTACGCCCCTCCTCCTGGATTCCCACTTATAACCGACCAATACACCCTTGTTTCTTGGGATGAGATACAATAAGTTTATGCGAAAAGGCCTTACCCTCATCGAGATTGTCATATCGGTAGCGCTCATAACGGTTGTTGTTGGGATTGGTCTTATCGCCGGAAACCCTGGCGGACAGCTTGCCAAGGCCAGGAATTCACAGAGGCAGTTCCATCTACAAGCTGTCATGAATGGCATTCGCCAAAAAATGGCGGATACGAGTGGTGGAGCGTTTACGTGTTCTGCGGGGGCGATTCCTACGACATCAACGAAGATGGCAGTTTCGAGTTACAACATCGCGCCGTGTCTTATACCGACCTATGTTCCCACGATGCCATTCGATCCTTCTGCCACCGGTGCGCACTTTTCAAGTACCACTGATTATGATTCGGGCTATAACATATTAAGAAATGCCTCGACCGGACAGATTACGGTCTCGGCTCCTTCGGCGGAACTTAATCAGACGATTTCCGTTACGAGATAAAAAACAGAGCGTGGGAAAACCCTTCAGTCTCAGCGAGAAAGGATTCAACTAGGCATGTTCTTCCTAGCCGAAAGGCCTAAGTCAGAACATGCCTGTGGCTGAATCCATGGTCAAGGCGAGGCTTGACTACGGTTTCCGAACAGCGCCAGCGTGCGGAGCGCTACTTCGAGAGCTCCTCAACGAGCGCAATTTCGAGCGGGACCATTGCGAACGGACTGTAGCGCATTTCGCTGTAAGCGCGGATAAGAGACCGGATTATAATGACCAGGAATTTTTCGTCTGCTTTTTCGGCAATTTTTTTCATTCGTGCGATCTCGTCTTTCGTAAGTTCGAGCTCGAGGGTGCGTTCGAGCTCGGGATCGAGCTTGATCGTAAGCGTCTTTCTTAGATAATGGATGAGGTCTTTGGTGAGTTGCACGAGGTTATGTCCTTCCTCGCTTACGGAAATAAGATGCGAAAGTGCACCTTTCGTATCTTTGTGGACGATATACGCCGCAAGCTCTTCTACTTTTTTCAATCCGACGCGCCCCAGAAGCTTTTCTGCCGCATCGAGATCTATCTTTTTTTCAAGCGAACTTAATTGATCGAGGAGGGATTCCGCGTCGCGCAAGCTGCCCTCGCCGGCGGAGGCAATGAGCTCGAGCGCTTCGGGAGTGATACTTATTTTTTCAACCTTCGCTATCATAGAAAGCTTCTCCACTATTTTCGCTTTCGCGATCTTTTTCATCAAAAATCTTTGTGTCCGAGAAGTGATAGTCGCGGGAAGCTTTTCGTATTCCGTAGTCGCAAGAATAAAGGCGGCATGTCTCGGCGGTTCTTCAAGAGTCTTCAGAAGCGCGTTAAAGGCTGGGCCGGTTAACATATGTGCTTCGTCGATGATGTAAACTTTGTATTTACTTCCGGCCGGCGCAGACTTTATATTCTCTTTTAAATTTCTGATTTCCTCGATTCCTCGATTCGACGCGGCGTCTATCTCAATAACATCAAGCGAATTTGCTGTTTCTATTTCCCGACACGATCGGCATTCATTGCAGGGCTCTCCTAAGGATCTAAAATTTTCGTCAACGTGGCGCTTTTCGCAGTTTAAAAGTTTGGCGACGAGGCGTGCGCTCGATGTTTTTCCGGTGCCTCGAGGACCGTAGAATAAGTATGCCTGTCCAAGCCGATCAAGCTTTGCGGCGTTTTGGAGGATTTCAATACTTGCATCCTGTCCCAAGAGGTCGTTGAGTTTCTTGGGTCGATATTTTCGATAGAGGGCGAGCACCATAGACTCAATCATAGGCGATTTTCTTCGCGGCTTCAAACGAGAGTCGGTAAATTGTCCTGGGGCGATAAATCTTTTACTATAAGAGGAAATGCGCCTTACGCTTTATTCAATCTTCGGACTCGCTGCCTTCTATGGGATTTTTATTCTTTTTCGTCCGCTTGAGGTGAGCATCGCTCCAGCAGGGGCGGGTCCAGCCGCTTCAAGCTCAAGTAGTGTGCCAGTGGCTGCCGAAAAGTCTTCGTCAACCACAAAACAAGCAACCGATACGCCAAAGCCCACAAGCGGCGATGCGGCTTTGCAGCCCCAGCTTAAAAACCCTCCGGAAATTGCGAAGGCAATTTATATTTCAGCATGGTCTGCCGGAACTCCTTCACGGATAAAATCACTGGTTGATCTTGTGAAGAGAACAGAGCTGAATGCGGTTGTTGTTGATGTGAAGGATTATTCCGGTTATGTCTCATACGTTACCGATGTGCGCGAGGTGCGCGAGGCGAAATCGGATAGAGAGCCGCGTATTGCTCGTCCGAACGAGCTTATCAAAATGCTTCATGACAACGGCATCTATGTTATCGCGCGCGTCACCGTTTTCCAAGATTCAATTTTTGCAAAGGCACACCCCGAGTGGGCTCTCAAAAACAAAGCAACTGGAAAACTTTGGGTTGATCGCAAACAACTTGCATGGATGGATCCGGCGGGAAAGCCGACGTGGGATTATCATGTCGCGATTGCGAAAGACGCTCTTGCGCGGGGTTTTGACGAAGTAAACTTTGATTACATCAGATTTCCTTCCGACGGGAAGCTTTCAGAGGCATCGTATCCGTTTTGGGATGAAAAGACTCCGCGCTCGAAAATTATTCGGCAATTTTTCGTATATCTGCGCGAACAACTTCCCGGAGCAAGGATTTCAGCCGATCTTTTCGGGCTTGCGACGGTGAATCGTGATGATCTTGGTATCGGACAAATAATAGAAGACGCATATAGAAACTTCGATTACGTGTACCCAATGGTCTATCCATCGCATTATGCTCCAGGATTCATTGGATATACGAATCCAGGACAGTATCCGTACGAAGTGATGAAGTATTCGCTTGATCGTGCGCGTGAGAGGCGAGACATACTTATTCGAGGAACGAGCTCTACGCCGGGAATTCCGCAGGGGAAAGTCGGGAAGCTTCGCCCGTGGATACAGGATTTTGATCTGGGAGCGACCTATACCGCTGGAATGATAAAAAAAGAGTTTCAGGCGACATATGATAGCTTGAATATGGCATCAAGCTCCGATGCTTACGGCGGGTGGGCGATTTGGGATCCAGCAAACACCTATACCGAATCTGCGCTCTTGGCGGAATAGATCCTTGACGAAGTGGCGGCAGGATGATACGTTGGGGGCAGCATTCCAACCAAAACGAGAGGAAGCGACATGACGAAAGTAATGCTTTTCGTGCTTCTTACACTTTTTGCTTACGGTTATGCGGTACTCTCGTACCGCCTTGCAAAGAGAGCGCTTTGTTTACATCAGGAAAGAGACCTTGCAGCCTCCGTAACCTTTTTTCTCTGGCCGTTTTTCTGCTTCGCGCATAGCCTCGATGAATTCGATGAGATTTGGCCCAAGCTTGGACTTGAAGGGGATGTCCTTTTTCCAAAATTGGGATTCAGTTTTTCCCTGGGAGAGTATGCGATTTTCATGGGAGCAACTCTTCCTCTTCGGGCGGCATGGTTCCTGGTCGTGATTTTCCTTTTCTTTTTCTCGATTCTTTTAAATCGAGCGATCAATGTTTTCTGGTTTCTATTATTTAAAATCCTTCGAGGGATTCGGTGGTCGGTTGTCCGTCCTTTTGGGAAAGCGTAATCCTAAGCCCTCCGGGGCTTTTTTCATTGGAATTCTCTGATATGATGATGTGGTGACGCAAGACTACGAACTTTCTCTCGACAAATTCCAAGGACCGCTCGACAAGCTTCTTGAGCTCATCGAGGGGAAAAAGCTTGAAATCACGGAGATCAGCCTCGCAAAAGTAACCGACGATTTTCTGGCATATCTTGAGAAGGTATCCGAGGTTTCCGCCGCGCTTTTGGCGGATTTTTTGGTTGTCGCGAGCCGGCTTGTCCTTATAAAATCCAAGTCACTTCTTCCCGAGTTTCCGTTAACTCAAGATGAAGAGGCAGATATTAAAGATCTCGAACGAAGATTGCGTATCTATAAGGGCCTTAAGTCCGGAGAGAAGCATATTGATAAGCTCTGGAAAAAGGGGTTTCACGCCTATAGCAGGCCATATTTCATGCACATCTCAAGCACGCCTCCGGTTTTTTATCCGGCGTCGAACGTGACTCTGGAGACGATGCTTGAAGCGGTGCGTCTCATCCACGGAAGCCTGCAAAAGTTCGTGCTCGAGACCGAGACCGTGGAGTCCACCATCATTTCTCTTGAGGAGAAAATGGCAGAAATTTCCCGCCGCATGCACGAAGTAGAGCAGACGACCATGCACGCGCTTTCTTCTACCAAGTCGCGTTCGGAAATGATCGCGATTTTTCTTGCCGTACTGCATCTTGCCCGAGAGCAGCTTATCGTACTTGAGCAGATCGGACAGTTTTCTGATATAATCATCAAGCGAAAGTCGAACTCCGACATCCTAGAATGACAGACGAAGCATTCAGCGAAAAAAAGGCTGCCCTTGAGGCGCTTCTTTTTATTCACGGCGAGCCGCTTACCATGAAAAAGATCGCGGCTGTTTTGGGCGTTGAAAAAGATGAGCTTGCTGCCGCGCTCCTATCTCTCGACGCAGATATCGAGGCAAGCGGAAGAGGGCTTGCACTTATTGTCGACGGTTCGCTTCAGGATATTTTTCAGAACAATTCGTGGGGCGACAGAAAGGTGCAACTTGCAACAAAGCCGGAGTTCGGGAGGATTCTCGAAAG
The DNA here is from genome assembly GCA_038063755.1 of Patescibacteria group bacterium. Taxonomy (GTDB): domain Bacteria; phylum Patescibacteriota; class Minisyncoccia; order UBA6257; family 2-01-FULL-56-20; genus JBBTUL01. The sequence continues at coordinate 37,251 of JBBTUL010000006.1, read as the reverse complement.
CTTCGTGAAGGAGGAGCTTCGTGAAGATTTGACTCCTGCAAGCCTTGAGACGCTTTCGCTTATCGCGTATCTTGGGCCAATCACTCGTAGTCGTCTTGAGTACTTGCGAGGCGTGAATTCGAGCTTTATTCTCCGTAACCTACTCCTCAGGGGCCTTATTGAGCGCGTTCCAGATCCGGAGCGGCCTGGATCATTTTTGTATCGAGCGACACTTGATTTCATAAAACAGCTCGGAATTTCAAGTTCAGAGGAACTCCCTGAATTTGCGACATTCAAATCGCTTTCGAATTTCGAAGAGCGACCGAGTGAAGAAGTTCCTAAAGCGCCGGAAGGAAGCGCGGAGGTGCCGACTCCAGCATCTTCATGACGAGCCAAACTGAGAAGTTTTTGATTTTGGGGGTTGTTATGCTTATGGTTGTTTTCGGTATGCGGGTTGACAATGCTTCTAGCGTAAAAAGCGATGTTGTGGTCAAGGCGAATGAGATGCCGCCGTATGTTTTAGATCCGTCGGATGTCCTTGCGTCCTTGAGTGGCGCGGTTGTTGTTTCGGAGAAGAGCGCATTATCGACTTCTCCGCTGCTCAAAAGCGAGGAAAGACACTCGCTTCCGTTTAAACGATTTAAAAATACCGAAGCTCCCGAACTCCAGCTTCAGTCGGCACTTGTCGCAGATCTCGAAAGCGGAGAGGTATTTTACGAACTGAAGCCTGATTCCAGGTGGCCCATGGCCTCACTTACGAAACTTATGACGGCTGTCATTTCGCTTTCAGGCCTTCGCTTGGACGAGGTTGTGGCACTCGATAGATCAGATTTTCGATCGTTGCCGAATTCTTTTACAAAAAGCATTGAGCCAGGACAGATGTTCTCGATTCGCGATCTTATTTCGCTACTGCTTGTTTCTTCGAGTAACGAGGCCGCAGAGGCTTTGGCGAGAAAGTTTGGGCGGGATGGCTTTATGGATGCGATGAACGAGAGGGCTCGTGAATGGGGCTTGCAGAATACGTATTTCGAAGATCCAGCAGGGATATCTTCGGCCAATCAGTCAACGGCAACCGACCTCAAAGCCCTTACCCGACATATAAATGCGAAATACCCAGAAATATTTCGGACAACAAAAAGCAAATCAGTGTCGATTTTAGAACGTGGGTCCGGTGTGTGGTATGTTTTTTCGAATACAAATGAGTTTGCGGGGGAGACAGGTTTTCTTGGCGGGAAGACTGGCTACAGACCCGATTCAAGTGGTAATCTTATTTCACTGCTCCAGAAAAGGTCGCGCCCGATTCTCATAATCGTTCTTGGTACAGAAGATCGATTTGGAGCAACAAAGGCACTTTGGAACTGGTTTATTAATGATTTTACTTCAGGCAACTAGGGTTATCGTTCTCACTACAATCGCATTCCTTGTGGCGTTTTCTGTTACGCCGCTCTGGATTCGGTTTTTAAAAAAATATGGATTTGGAAAGCAGATCCGAGACGCGAACGAGGCGCCGATATTTTCCTCTTTTCACGAAAAAAAAGCAGGGACTCCGACTGGTGGCGGTGTCGTAATCTGGGGAACCACAATCGGACTCGCGCTTATTTTCGCAATTTTAAGCAATATCTTTGATGGCTTTTGGAAGTATTTTAACTTTATCAATCGTGCAGAGACGTATTTGCCTCTTACGGCGCTTTTTATCGCAGCTATTGCTGGACTGCTTGATGACTGGCTTGGCATGCTTCGACTCGGAGGGGCAAAAGGTGGCGGAATAAAAGTAAGACATAAACTTATCCTCTACGCCGCCTTCGCCGCAATTGGCGCATGGTGGTTCTACTATCGCCTTGAATGGGACGTTCTCACCATTCCCTTTTTTGGGAACGTCGAGATTGGGGGATGGTATGTGCCAATTTTCATTTTTATTATTATTGCAAGTGCATTTTCCGCAAATGAAACAGATGGTCTCGATGGTCTTTTGGGCGGCGTTTCCCTTTTTTCTTTCGTCGCCTTGACCGTGGTAGCTTTTGTTCTCGGACGCTTTGATCTTGCCGCTTTTTGCGGAATTATGGTCGGAACGCTGCTTGCATTTCTCTGGTTTAATATTTATCCCGCGAGATTTTTTATGGGAGATACCGGATCTATGGCGCTCGGCATCACGCTTGGTGTAACAGCGATGCTTACCAATACAGCCCTACTTCTTCCATTTTTCGCAATTATCCCGGTTGTCGAATCTCTTTCTGTAATTATCCAGATTCTTAGTAAAAAGCTGCGAGGAGGGAAAAAGGTTTTTCGTTCGACACCGATTCATCACCACTTTGAAGCTCTTGGCTGGCCAGAATCGCAGGTTACGATGCGTTTTTGGATTGTCTCTGCGATCTCGGTTTCTTTGGGACTCGTTATCTTCTTTCTTTCAAGAGTGTAGATTTATATCAGCCGATAGGTTATTTCTCGCACTCCCTTAATTTGTTTTAACTTCAGAATCAGCTTCTCAATCTTTTGCTTTTCCGTTATATCGCAGACGACTTTATCGACGGGAAACCGGCTTCCGGGGGAAACGTTTGTTTCAAGGTGCGTGATGCTTATGTGAGAGCGAGCGATGGCGGCAGAGACGTCTTTGATGAGTCCGGTTCTATCCTCAACAACGACGCGGAATTCTGTTCTTTGCGGTTCATGGTCCATGAGGCGATGTTTTTTTCTGAGTGAGGACCGAATTTTATCTTTCGCAGCGGCGGTTTTGACAAAGCGCAGCCAATCCGATGACGGTTTTTTGTTCTTTTGCGTAACTATTTCCACCATATCTCCAGACTGAAGTTCATGATCTAGGGGAACAATGCGCTGATTTACCTTCGCGCCAACACACCCGCTCCCAACGTCGGTGTGGATGTGGTATGCGAAGTCTACCGGGGTTGCACCTGCAGGAAGGTCGATGACCTCTCCTCGGGGAGTGATTGCAAAGATGCGCTTCTTGAAGAAGTCTATCTTCATGGACTCAAGGAATTTCCCCGGATCAGATATTTGCTCTCCATAAACTTCCTGCCACCGGCGAAGCTCTTGCACCCAAAGAAGGTCATCATTTATGTTCTCATTCGACGGCTGTGTCTTGCCAGATTTTTTTTCTTTCTGTTTATACACCCAGTGAGCCGCGATCCCAGTTTCGGCCTCTTCGTGCATTTCTTTCGTGCGGATTTGAAATTCGACAGCTTTCCTCTCTGGCCCGATGATCGTGGTATGAAGACTTCTGTATCCGTTTGGTTTTGGCATGGCAATATAGTCCTTAATCCTTCCGGGGAGGGGGGGCCACGCTCCGTGAATGATGCCAAGCACCGCATAACATTCTTCGGTGCTCTTTACGATGATGCGCATTGCAACGAGATCAAATATTTGATCGAGGTCCATCGCGTTTCGCTGCATTTTTTTGTAGAGACTCGAAAGCCGTTTCGCCCGGAAGTCTATAATAAGCGGTTTGATGCCGTTTTGGACGAGAAGCTCTTCAACGTCCGGCTTTATCTTTTGCAAATATTTTGTTCTTTCCTCATACGCTTCGAGCGTATGCGCTTCGAGCCATCTTGCTTCTTTCGGGTGCAGATAAGAAAATGCGAGGTCTTGAAGCTCTCCGCTTACATGTTGCATGCCGAGTCGATAAGCAAGTGACGCATAAATCTCATCTGTTTCAAGAGCAATGCGCCTTTGTGCCTGAGGAGAAAGCGCCTTGAGTGTCTGCATGTTGTGGAGTCTGTCCGCAAGCTTGATGAAAACCACGCGCAAATCCTCCGAAATAGCAAGAATCATTTTTCGCAAATTCTCAGCCTTTGTTGTCTCTGCGCCTCGATACTTAAGGCGCCCGAGCTTCGTGACGCCTTCAACAAGAAATGCGACTTCTCTTCCGAATTCTTTCTCTATTGTTTCGGTGGCGACGCCGGTGTCTTCGACGGTATCGTGAAGAAGTCCGGCGACTACGGTCTGTTCATCAAGGTGCCAATCATGGAGGAATTGTGCAGTTTGAAGCACATGGTTAAAATAAGGCTCTCCGCTTGAGCGTTTTTGCCCTCGATGTGCCTTTTCCGAAAATGCGAATGCTTTCGCAATCATCCCATCCGGACTACTTTTTACTATTTCCCTAATGGTCATAGACTTAGTATCCACCGTAGGTCCGCTTCTCGCAACCAGGAAGTCGTTTTTGAGGAGGAGCAGGCTACGCTGTTACTTCTTCTTTCTTAGGCGTGGCTTTTTTTGAGATTCCTTTGGTTCGGCCTGCTTTTCTTTCCACGCGACAAGCGCTTGGGCAAGCTCCTCTTCTGATTCAGGCTTTTTATTTGTAATGAAAGTGCATTCCGGCCATCTTGTGCATGCAAAGAATGGTTTTCCTCTTCCTCGCGACTTTTTTTCAACTACATCGCCCAATGTGCAATGAGGACACTTAAATCCGATTCTATTCCATATTCGGGATATGCCTTTGCATTCTGGGTATTTACTACAGCCAAGGAAGAAACCAAATCTTCCGCGTTTTACATTCATGGGTCCGCCGCAGAGAGAACAGCGCTCATCTCGCGTTTTTTCTTCAAGCTCTTTTATTTTTGCCGCCTCCTCCGGCATGGGGAGCGTTACTTTGCTTTCCGGATCGGGACAGGCGAGGAATTTTCCCATCCTGCCGAACTTAATCATCATGATCTTTTGGCAGTGAGGGCATGGAGTTTCAGAAATTTCGATGTGTTTTTCAACTTCAATTTCCTTTTTCTTTAGATTTTCTTTGAAGGGGCCGTAGAACTCTCTGCATACTTTTCGCCATTCGATTTTCCCCTCGGCGACTTCGTCGAGCTCTTCTTCGACGTGCGAAGTGAATTTAATATCAACGATTTCCGGAAAGTTTTCAACCAGCAGGTCGTTTACAACAAAACCGATTTCTGTCGGAGAGTATCGCTTCTCGATTTTTTCAACGTATCCTCTCTCTTGAATAGTCGAAAGTGTCGGAGCATATGTGGATGGACGCCCTATCCCTTCGGTTTCGAGTGCTTTTACGAGCGTTGCATCGGTATATCGCGGAGGCGGTTCGGTAAAGTGCTGCAGAGGATTTGCAGAGTCCACTTCTATAGAATCTCCTTCTTTAAGCTGTGGCAGTGTTTCGTCGTCTTCGTCTTCGGCGCCTTCCTCGTCCTTGCCTTCGGTATACGCTCGAATGAATCCATCAAACTTTACAACTTGGCCGTTCGCGCGAAGCGTAATGTGTCCGTCATCGCTCTTTATGTCTGTCGCGGTTTGTTCAAGAAGGGCATTTTGCATTTGAGAGGCAATGGTTCTTTTCCAGATAAGATCATAGAGGCGCTCAATGCCTCGTTCTTTTGCGCCGATTTCCTTTCCGGTTTTTTTCGAAAGGTCTGTTGGGCGGACTGCTTCATGCGCCTCCTGCGCTCCCTTCGATCTATTTGTGAATTGACGTGGAACTTCGAGCGCATACGGCGCGCCGAAAAGTTCGTGCACTACTTCTTTCGCCTGTAGAAGCGCGCTTTTTGCGAGATTCACGCTGTCGGTTCTCATGTAGGTGATGTGGCCGTTTTCGTAAAGGCGTTGAGCAAGTACCATGGTTTGTTTCGCTGAAAAACCGAGCTTTCGCGCCGCTTCTTGTTGAAGGGTTGATGTGGTAAATGGAGCCGATGGGTTTCGGGACAATTCTTTCACGGTTACGCGCTCAACAGAGTAAGAGCGCTCTTTGATTTCTTTCGCGAGGAGCGATGACTCCTTTTCGCTTACAAGGTCCATCTTTCCGAGAGACTTTCCATCTACCGCATACAGGCGTGCTCGGAATGTTTGCTTGTCGCCCTTTTTATTACAAAGGGCTTCGAGCGACCAGTATTCTTCCCGTATGAACTTTTGGATTTCTCGTTCACGTTCAACGATGAGCCGGACTGTGACGCTCTGTACGCGACCGGCAGAAAGGCCGTAGCGGACTTTGCGCCATAAAAACGGGGACAACTCGTACCCCACGAGGCGATCGAGAATTCTTCTTGCCTGTTGGGCGTCGACAAGGTGCAGGTCTATCTCGCGAGGGTGGGTTATGGCCTCCCGTATGGCGGATTCGGTGATTTCGTGGAATACAATACGCTTTATATCTGGCTTCACCTTTCTTTTCTCCAGCTCAAGCGCGCTTATGAGGTGCCACGCGATTGCCTCACCTTCTCTGTCTTCGTCGGTCGCAAGAACGATCTCTTTTGCTTTATCGGCGAATTTTCGAAGCTCTGCAACGTTTGGAAGGGCTTTTTTGGGGATTAAGTATTGTGGAGTGAAGTCGTTCTCGACGTCGATGCCGAGCTTGCTTTTTGGAAGGTCGCGGACATGCCCATACGAGGACTGCACCTCGTATCCTTTTCCAAGGAATTTTGATATGGTCTTCGCCTTCGTTGGCGACTCTACTATAACGAGCTTCATGTGTGTGTATCTATAATAGTATAACCTCCTCCGTTTTCGCGTATTATGCCTTTCAGAGCAAGAAGGCTTAGGGCGCAGCACACGGCGGATGTCGTGAGTGTAGTGCGTCCAATAATTTCGTCAACTACGAGCGGTTCCGCAGAGCCTTGTATCGTCCGTAAAACAGCAGATTCGTCTTGCGATAATGTTTCTTCAACGGACGTTTCGATGTTCATGTCGCTTAGAATTTCTTCCGGAGAGGTTACCAGGCGAGCTCCCGATCGGATGAGTGCATGTGATCCCTTATAGTTTCTATGAGTTGCTGGTCCGGGGACGACGAATATTTCGCGGTTTTGTTCAAGGGCGAAGCGCGTGGTGGCGAGCGAACCTGAGCGCATCGGTGCTTCAATTACGACGATGGCGCTTGAAAGGCCGCTTATGACCCTGTTTCTTTCAAGGAAGCGGTAGGGAAGCGCCGGTATCCCTGGAGGATATTCCGAAATGAGGGCGCCACCGAGGGCGAGGATCTTTTCTGCAAGAGCTTTATGCGTTTTCGGATATATGGAATCAATTCCGCACGGGAGCACAGCAAGGCTTATGCCCTTCGCATCGGTTGCTCCCCGGTGCGCTTCTGCGTCGATGCCGAATGCAAGGCCGCTTATAACGATTATTTTATGTTCTGCCAGAAAGCTTGCGAAGGCGTATGAAGCATCAAGCCCCGAAGGGGTTGCTTTGCGAGTTCCCACGATGCCAACGGTTTTTTGCCCATCCAGTTTTCCGATCACATAAATTCCATGCGGCGGGTTGGGCATCTCCCTAAGAAGGACTGGGAATCCAATTTCCTCTTTTAAAATGAGTCTTGCCGGTATCGGTTCAAGGTCCAGGAGGTCTTCGTCGCTTGCAGTTTGTCCGAATTTCTCCTTGAGCGCGAATCTCCAAGTGCCATAGCGCTCCTTCAAGCGGGCAAGCTCCGTGTACGAACCAGAGGTTCTTTTTGCCAGGACGTGATACGCCGATTGCTCCATATGGGTATTATCGCTCGCCGAAATAAAATGTTTCTAAAACCTTCTGATATACTTAAGGCATGAAAGATGAGTTTAGGGGGCGTTTCATTTTTAATCTCAGCATCATTTTTGGGAGCATCCTTCTTGGCATCGGAGTTCTCTATATATTAGAACTGCAAATCGAAAAAACGAGCGTGAGTATCAGAAACAACAGGATGCGCATTGCAGAGCGTTCGTTTGCTCTCGATAATCTTGCGGGTCTGAAGAGGGGAGAGGCTGCGGCCGAGTCGTACAAAAAAAAGATAGACTCCCTCCTTCCGGCGCGAGACGGCCTTTTTGGTCTTGGGAGATTTTTCGAGGCAACGGCTCGCACCTATGATATGTCGGCCTCATTTTCCTTTCAGGGCAGCCCAACGGAACCGCAAGATGGACGGCCCGGATACGTGCAGTTTGTTCTTCGAACAGCTGGGTCGGAGCAAAACATTCAGAGCTTGATTAAGTTTTTCGAAACGCAGTCGACTCAGTTTCTAATAAATATCGAGACGATTGATCTCGTTCCGTCTTCCGAAGGATATCGCGGAGACGTTTTCGGAAAAGCATTTTTTAAATAATGAAAATACGATCATTTCTAAAATCACACGAAGATTGGATTCTCGCGCTCTGTGCGGCACTTCTCCTTTTCGTCATCATCCTTTTTTTTAGCTGGGGGATCACCTTTCTTGCAAAGAACGTCGGAGACGCGCTTGAGACACCAAGCAGGTCTTCCGGCGGAATAGAATTCGACACAGGCGCCGCAGGAAGGCTTGATCTTCGAGGCGGTTCAAACTTTTAATTCGGACGTTGAAAAAATAGTAGTATCTTGCTAAACTCCCTTTCGGAGATGGATGTTTTTGCGCGCGTAGCTCAGTGGTAGAGCGCTTCATTGACATTGAAGAGGTCCGAGGTCCGATCCCTCGCGCGCGCACCGACCGCTTTGTACCAACCTTTGATTTTTGACGAGCTATTTAGTATATTTTCAAGCGTACGAGCGCGTGTAGTTTCCGCCTACGCTTAAGCTTGCACTTGAGCTTCGGACGGACAAGTTGCGTCCCAGTCGCGACGTTCGCCCTTCGGAGCTGCGACATTGGTCGAGGCGAAGTTGGGCGCGTGTAGTTCAATGGTAGAACGCTGTCCTGATAAGACAGAGGTCGAAGGTTCGATTCCTTCCACGCGCACACAATGAAAGCAATTATTCTTACAGCAGGAAAAGGGACGCGGATGTTGCCGCTTACGCTTACAAAACCGAAGCCGCTTGTCGAGGTGCTTGGAAAGTCGCTTTTGGGGCGAACGCTCGACAATCTTCCCGACGAGGTGACCGAGCTTATCGTAGTTTTCGGATATCTTGGAGATCAAATTCATGAGCACTTGGGCACAACATGGAGAGAGAATCCCATTGTATATATCGAGCAAAAAGAGATAAGCGGGACCCTTTCGGCTTTGCACCTTGCCCGGCCGTACATCGGCCAGGATGAAAGGTTTCTTTTCTTATTTACAGACGACATTTGCGACAAAGAAAGCCTTGATCGATTACTTTTGCACGAGAGAGCCATCCTTGTTTCGGAGGTTGATCGCCCCGAGCGTTTCGGTATCGCAGTAGTCGACGAGAGTGGGAACATAACGGATATTGAGGAGAAGCCCGAACATCCAAAAAGCAACCTGGCGGTAACATGCGCATATCTTTTTGACTCCCACATATTTGAGTACGAGGGCGAAAAACATCCGAACGGCGAATACTACCTTCCACCGGTCATTAAAAAAATGATTCGCGATTATCCTGTCGCAACCGAGAAGGCCTCGCTTTGGATTCCTGTTGCGTACCCGGAAGACATTAAAAAAGCAGAGGAGATATTAAGGGCAAAGGGAATCGAGTAACAGTTCTTCATGAAAGCCCTTATTTTCGCAGCGGGAAAAGGAATCCGCCTAATGCCTCTCACCACAGAGGTTCCGAAACCCATGGTTTATCTGTTGGGGAAGCCGCTCCTTTCGTGGACCATGGATGCTCTTCCAGACGAGATAGACGAGGTGGTCGTGGTGGTTGGATACAAGGGAGATGTTATCAGGGATTATTTTGGTTCAACCTGGCTCAATAGGAAGATTTCGTATGTTGAACAAAGAGAACAGCTTGGCACTGGAGACGCGCTTCTTCTTTGTAGGGGGCATGTTTCCGAAGGGGAGCGATTTCTTTTGATATATGCCGACGACATCCATGAGAAATCTTCGCTTTCGAGAGGCTGTGCGCGGCGCGAGTTGGCGCTTTTTGTCGCTCGCGTAGAATACCCAAATCGTTTTGGCATCGTAGCAACAGACACAAGCGATCGCATCTTGGGACTTGAGGAGGCTCCGAAAGAACCAAAAAGTGCGCTTGCCGTCGCCGGAGCATATTTACTCGACTCAGGAATTTTTGATTATCCTCCGACACTTGAGCCGAAAGGAGAGTATTTCATCAACAGCATGCTCGTTCCGTACATGAAAGATCGCGAAGTATTTGCCGAGACGGTTGATTTCTGGATTCCTGTTGGATATCCGGAAGATTTAGAGCGGGCAGAGGAGGCGCTTCGAGCAAAAGGAATTTCATGATAGAGCCGCGCGTCGTTTACGAAAGTAAAAACATTATTGCGGTTTTCAAGCCGTCGGGGTATTTGGTGCATGCCTTGCCCCACACCAGAAAGTCAACAGCTCCGATCCTTGTCGAGTGGCTTCTTAAAAAATATCCAGAAATTCGAAACATCGGCGATGAGCCGAAGATTCGTCCAGGAATCGTCCATCGGCTTGATCGAGAAACGTCAGGGGTGATGCTTGTTGCTCGAACAAGCGAGGCATTTTCGAGGTTAAAAGCCGCTTTTCAGTCCCACGAAATAAAAAAGACGTACATCGCTTTTGCTCGAGGAGACATCAGAGAGGAGAGGGGAATAATCAACGATCCCATAAGCTTGAAGCCAGGGACGACGAGGAGAACTATTCATGGAGGAAAAATGACGAAGGAGGCAGTCACGAACTACGTCGTTTTGAAGAGATTTTTGACTGACTCAGGGAAGTATATATTTCTTGCCCTACATCCAGAAACGGGGAGGACGCATCAGCTTCGGGTTCACCTCGCCTCAATAGGCACTCCAATCGTTGGCGACTCAATGTACGGAAAGAGGAGCGAGGAAAAGGCGAGACTCATGCTGCATGCCCTCTCGCTTGAATTTGAGGAGTCCCCTGGGAATCGCATTAAGATTGTTGCAGAACCAGGGGAGGATTTCGCAGAAGAGCTTGTCCGTCTCGGCTGCTTCGGCGACGTTTACGGTTGGCAGAAAGAGCTTGGAAGGGTTATCTCCGGTGACTAGCAGTTGCGAGCGGCTGGATGGAATCCGGTTGAACTCTTAGTGAGTGTATGATGGCTTGGTTCACGGCAGTTATCCACAACCAGGCTTTTTACTTTATGATTATTTGCGAAAAGTATGGTACAATTTACGCACAGGAAAGGTCGAATTCTAAATTCTTAAAGATAGTTATGATTCAACGAAATCAGAGAGGAGGTTTTACGCTCATCGAACTTCTCGTCGTTATCGCGATCATCGCGATTTTGTCTGTGGTTTTGATACTTACCTTGAACCCAGCAGAGCTTTTGCGACAGGCGAGAGATTCAAACCGCGTATCCGACCTTTCAACCTTAAAGAGCGCAATTTCTTTGTATCTCTCGGATGTTTCATCTCCGTCGATCATCAGCGATAGCACGTTTTGTTTCATGTCGGCGGTTACCTCGACCATCGAAGCAAACTGCCATAACAGCTTCGTCGGAAGAACGACCAAAGCGACAAGCTCAGCGATTGCTGGTGGCTTGGCTGTGACCGGTGTAGGCTGGATTCCAGTAAATTTCGCGTCTATTAGCTCAGGAGCCCCGATCGGAAACCTTCCAATCGATCCGACTAATAGCGGAGTAAGCACTTACCGTTATACTGCAAGCTCAACAGGGCTTACGTTCGAGTTGAACGCTGACCTCGAAAGCTCGAAGTATACGAATGCCTCAACCGGACTTGAGAATACCGACGGAGGAAATAGCTCGACAGTGTACGAGGTTGGTACGACTCCCGGATTCTATTAAAGAACTATTTTAGTTTTCTTCTAGAATTTCACAAAAACGCGCTTTTCAGCGCGTTTTTGCTATACTGAAAGAGACCATTCTTCCATTTTAAATATGCCACCACTTCCAATTCCTTCGAATCAGCTTAAAGCGCGTCTTCTTGAAGAAAATCTCATAACTTCAGAGAGGTTTGATATGTTGCTTGAAGAGGCGACACATAAAGGTCAGAGCCTTATCGACTTGCTTGTTTCTGAGAAGGTTGTCCCGAAAGAGTATCTAAACAATATACTTGCTGTTTTCCTTGGAGTCGAGATTGCAAATCTTGGTGCGCGCGGTATTGATGAGGAGTCGTTAAAATCTCTTGCAGAACCGATCGCGCGAGAACGACAGGCAATCGTATTTGGTAAGTCAGAAGACGGATCATTTTTGGTCGCGATGGCAGACCCGAGCGATCTTGCGACGATCGAGTTTTTAACCCAACATCTTCGGGCAAGAATAAAACCATTCCTTGCAAACCAAGACGATTTGGCCAGAGGATTTTCTATTTATGGTTCCGAACTTACCAGCAATTTCAAGAAAATTATCGAAGAGAACATTCAAGCCTCCCTTCGTAGCCAGACAAAGACCTCGGCGGAAGCGGCTGCAGAACTTCCGGTCGTTGCGATCGTGGACAACATTCTTTCTTATGCGATCTCCCTACACGCGTCAGATATTCACATCGAGGCCCTTGAAGAGACGACCCTCATCCGTTACCGAATAGACGGAATTTTGTACGAGATGCTTCGTATTCCCAAGGCTGTGCACTCTGCGATAGTGGCGAGACTAAAGCTCCTTTCGGGACTTAAGCTCGATGAGCATCATGAGCCGCAAGATGGACGTTTTAGGCAACAGATCGGAGCACAGGCGCTCGACGTTCGTGTCTCCGTGATGCCAACTTCCTACGGAGAAAAGATTGTAATGAGGCTTTTGGAATCAACTCAAAAACCACTTTCGCTGGAGGAGCTCGGAATGCTTCCAAAAGTTGCCGAAATCGTTTCTAAAAACCTAAAAAAGTCATACGGAATGATTCTTTCTTGCGGTCCGACCGGTTCCGGTAAAACGACAACGCTTTACGCGCTTATTAACATGCTGAACAAGCCGAACGTTAATATCGTGACCATTGAGGATCCAATCGAATACAATATGCGGTTTGTAAATCAATCGCAGATTAACGTTCAGGCCGGTATTACGTTCGCGAGCGGACTGAGAGCCCTCCTGCGTCAGGATCCGAACATCATAATGGTAGGAGAAATTCGAGACAAAGAAACGGCCGATATTTCCGTTCAGGCATCGCTTACAGGCCACCTCTTGGTTTCTTCTTTGCACACCAACGACGCACCGACTGCCATTCCGCGCTTGTTTGATCTTGGTGTTCCGCCATTTCTTGTTTCTTCAACTTTAAATCTTGTTGTGGCGCAAAGACTTGTTCGTCGCGTGTGCAATATTTGTATGTATTCGTATGAACCTGGAGAAGGAGTCAAGAAGACGGTTTATGAAGAACTCGAAAAGCTCGGAGTTTCTATGGAGTCAATGCCGAAGCTCTTCTATCAAGGCAAGGGATGCACGACATGCTCTGGGACGGGCTATCGGGGGCGCCTTGGAATATTTGAAGTGCTTGAACTCACGGAGAACGTCAGAGTGCTCATGGGATCCCCCGACTTCACGCTCGAGAAGCTTCGCGAAGAAGCGAGAAAAGGAGGAATGGACTCCATGTTTGAGGATGGATTAAAGAAGGTAGAGCTCGCGGTTACCACCGTCGAAGAAGTACTGCGTGTCATCAGAGAATAATCCATATGTTATATCACTACATTGCATCAGACAAAGAGGGCAGGCTAAAGGAAGCGGACTTCGAGGCGGATTCCCTGCAGGACGTCCTTCGACACCTTTCGCTTCAAGAACTTAGGCCGATATCGGTAAAGTCTCTCAGACAGTCGAGGGCGCTTTTCCAGCGCATGGGGAAGATTACACTTACCGACAAGGTGTTCCTCTCGAAGTATCTTACTCTTATGCTGCGAGTCGGAACGGATCTTCTTGCTGCGATTAATATCCTCATCGCGGACTTTGAAAAACCAGCCATGAAAAATTTTCTTCTTGAGGTTCGAGAAAATCTGAGCAGAGGAAAGCAGTTTCATGTCGCCTTCGCCGCGCATCCGAGGTCTTTTTCGCCTGTCTTCGTAAGCCTTATTAAAGCGGCGGAATCTTCAGGAAACCTCCAGAGGACATTTGAGCTATTGAGCGCTTCTCTCGAAAAAGAGGCGGAGCTCCGAAGCAAGATAAAGTCCGCTTTTATTTATCCGGCGATCATTCTTTCCGCGTCGCTCGGAATCTTCATATTTCTTACAACCTTCGCATTGCCTAGAATCGCAAAGGTTTTCGATCAGGGGGGGATAGAGCCACCCTTCTTCTCGCGGATTGTTTTTAGCGTCGGTCTCTTTTTCGGAGACCACGTTCTCCTGGTAATGACATTGCTTCTGGGATTGGTTGCGTTTTTCATCTATTTTTTCTTTAAAAATCGTATCGGAAGAAGAGTTGCGGAGAGGATTGTTCGTCATATTCCAGTCATCCGCGGAGTATACCGCGAAGCAGCATTGCAGCGATTTGCTTCTACTTTCAGTTCACTTCTTCGCGCCGGACTTCCCATTGTGGAGGCAACGAAAATCTCGGCAGGAGTTGTGGGGTCACAAGAGTTCCAGTACGCGCTCATCCGGATTGCCGATGAGGGTCTTGCGAAGGGACTCACCATCGGAGACGCGTTCAGGAGAGAAGTCGTTTTTCCGAAAGTTCTTATCAACCTTGTTGCGATTTCAGAAAAAGCAGGACACCTTGAGGAGGTTCTCGAGACGCTGTCTGACTTCTATGCCGTGAGCGTCGATGCGGGCGTAAAAACTCTCATTTCATTCCTCGAGCCGCTACTCCTTCTCTTTATGGGTCTTCTTGTCGGCGGCATCGCGATTTCGATTGTTATTCCGATCTATCAGCTGACTTCACAATTTTAGATCGCATGGACACGAAGAGGATCTCAAGAGGGAAACCCCCCAACCGCCACGCATTCACGATCATCGAACTTCTTCTCGTTGTTGGGATAGGAGTCATTTTAGCCGCTGTCGCGTTTTCAAATCTTTTTGGACGAAAGAATCTCGCAGAGCTTGATGGCGTTGTAAGGCAAGTTGTTTCGCTTCTTCGTGAAGCGCAGGTGAGAAGCATCAATCAAGCTTCATCAACGCCCTGGGGTGTCCATCTCGAAAACGCCACATCAAATCCTTACTACTCGCTTTTTATGACAAGTACTTATAGCACCGAAACACGAATCGGTTTTTATCCACTTTCGGCGAACATCCGATACGCAACGACGAGTTTGCCCGTTGGAAGTTCAACCGAAGTAATCTTCGCGCAACTTACCGGAACCCCGTCGATTTCTTCGACGATAACGTTTGAGCTTGTTTCGGGCGGACAAGTTTCTGCGACCGGAACTGTTACCGTGAGCGGATCGGGACTTATAATGTACTAATGGATTGTCGAGAGAGAGAAAATAGAAAAGGGCAGTCGCTTATGGAGGTTTTGGTTGCGATCGCAATCGGAGTGATTTTGATCGCTGGAGCGCTTGCAATCATTTCGCCAGCGCTTGATACCCATCGCGGCGTTCAGGGGGCTAAGATCGCTGGCGCTCTTGGAAAGGAGCTTCTTGAGAATGTGGGAGTTGTTTCCGAGGCGGATTGGCATGCGATCGACGCGCTGTCAACAACTTCACTAAACATGTATTACATGATTGCTTCGACTTCGCCTTTTAGCGTGACAACTGGGACGGAATCTGTTGTTGTTGCGACGACAACGTATCAAAGAGGTTTTTATGTCGACGACGTATATCGAAATGTGAGCGGGAAGATCCTGAATGATACAAGCGGATCGTATGACCCATCAACGAAAAAAGTAACAGTAAAGTTTATTTGGCCCCCGACAGCTTCAAGCACCGTTTTCACGTATGTTACGAGAACCCAAGGGCGGCTTTTTATGCAAACCGACTGGTCGGGCGGGGGAAATCAGGAAGGGCCGATTACGGGAACAACGAGCAATAAAACTTTTTCAACGTCATCAAATATTGACTATTCGACAACCACAGGATCAATAAGAATACTGGGAATATAAAATGAAAGCTGAAAAGAAAATATATATAATAGTAAGCTCCATTGCTTTGGGGATAATTTTCCTCAGCGGCCTTGTTCGTGCCGCGACGAACATTAGCGCGACAACAAGTGATCACTGGGCGTGGAACGATGCGATAGGCTGGATTGACTTTTATAACACATCAAACATCACGGTAAGCTCACAGAAGCTTACGGGATACGCGAGTTCGTCGGTTGGAGACATCTCTCTTGATTGTGCAACGACAAGGAATGGCGATATTTGTTCGACGAGTGATTACAAAGTATTGAACGATGGAAACGGGAATCTCTCCGGCTGGGGATGGAACGATATTTACGGCTGGGTAAGTTTCTATTGTGGAAATCACAATGGATGCGGAGCTTCCAATTATCGAGTTCTTATTACTACCGGAAATTTTTCGGGATACGCATGGAATGATGTCGTAGGCTGGATCAGTTTTAACTGTGCCGGTCCGCCGGATCAGTGTGGTACTTCAAATTATCGGGTAGTAACGAGCTGGACTTCAACGTCGACGACCGGCTATGTTGATTCGAGCACGTTTGATACAGGGGTTTCTGGCGGGGCGCAGGTTAATTCGATTCTTTGGCAGGGGTCACAGCCCGCAGGGACGGCGGTAAGATTTCAAGTCGCGGTAAGCTCAACATCAACTGGCCCCTGGAGCTATAAAGGACCGCTTGGGACTTCGGTCGACTATTACACCACCGACCCAGGAGTTTCAAAAGAGACACACTACACCCTGCATAGCAATAATCGTTATTTCAGGTATCGAATAACGCTTGTTTCAAACGAAGCGCAAACTTCGACTCCGAAGGTTGATGACGTGGTCGTAAATTGGAGCCGATAGGGCAGAAGACCAAAGGTAGAAGATAGAAATATCCTAAAACGTTATAATAAGGTAGTGAGTAAATTAGATTCCTGGTTCAGAATTCTCGACCCAATGAAGAAGGGGCAGACTACTCTTTCGATCACCTTTATTATTGGCGGAATAATTTTGTTGATAGGAACTACGCTTGCATTTCTTGCTCTCACGTTTCTGAACTCAAGCTTTGGGTATATCGCCGCGAACAAAGCTATCGCTCTTGCAGACGGAGGAGTGAACGACGCGGTAATGCTCCTGCTCCGGAATAAGGACTTTTCTGATTCCGGATACTGTGCTCCTCTTGGGGGATCGCCATGCGCAACGGTGACGATAACGCAAAACAGTCCTTCGACCGGATTGGTCACCATCACATCCGAAGCAACTATTTCCAGATATCGAAGGAAGATCGAAGCAGTTACATCGGTCGCCTCGAGCACCGGAGAGGTTAATCTTCTCTCGTGGCAATTGCTTTCTCTATGAACGGAATTAAAAAACTTTTTGTCGCACTTCAAGCGAGGCCGGTTATCGGCGGATTAGAAATTTCGGATTCCACGATTCACTTCATGAGATGGAACGGTTCTTCGTGGGATGCGAAAAGCGTTCGCCTGGTTCCCGGGACCGTTATTCGCGGTGAGATAAAGGAGAAAAAAGGATTGGTTGATGCGCTCAATCTTTTGAGATTTCAAATTCTTGGGCCGAAGTATGCGAAAGCAAAAGAAAAAATTGGAGTCATAGTGTCCTTAAGTTCGGTTAATATTTACACACAGGTTTTTAACCTCCCCGTCATCGAGGGTGAGCACCTTGAAAAAGCCGTTCAGCTGAATATCCAGATGGCATCCCCGAATGGGGAGGCGGAAAATTATGCAGGGTGGCAGTTGGTGAATCCAGCGAAAGAGAATATGCGCCTCGAAATTTTAAGTGCTTTTTTGGGAAGAGATATTGTTGATAGCCTTGCAGATGCCCTGCGAGAGGGTGGGTTTATTCCGATCGCCATAGAGTCGCGAGCGCTTTCGCTTGCGAGAGTAGTAAAAGAAACAGAGGAGAAATTTGATTCTCAAAAACCGATTATTACGGTGAGCGTTGACGCGAGCGGCCTTGATGTGCTCGTGATTCGTTCGGGTCATCTGCATTTTGATTATTTTAATTCTTGGTACGACTTGCAGGGGGATCAAAAAACCATTTCGCTTGAAGCGTTTCGCTCGTCGATACTGAGAAGCATCAATCAAGTCTTAAACTTTTATAATTCTCATTGGTCCGAGCCGGTCTCAGAAATCTTGGTTTCTGCCGTTGGGCTGAAGGATGAGGTAATAAATATAATTAAGAAAAATTTCGAGATGCCCGTTCGAGAGTTAACGCCGAGTATTTCTCCCCCTATCGGGATGGAGTGGTTCGTCGCGCTTGGAGGTGGGTTGAGGGGAAGAATGCCGCGAAGAAAAGACTCAGAAATAAGCCTCCTTGGGATTGACGAGCAGGAGGAATTCCGGAGAGAACAAATCGTTCACTTCACGGGTTTTTGGAAGATGCTTATGCCGATTACTATATTAATACTCATTATTGTCTTTGTCGGATCTTTCTTTTTCCTCTTCGCGATCGACAAAAAACTGAAGACTCAAGCCGTATTCGAGCTGGGGGGTCAAGAGCTGGCAGACATCTCCTTGCTCAGATCTCGCGCCCAAGAGTTCAACTCATCGATTGGCTTGCTTGAATATGTGAACCGAACTGCGCATCGCAAGGCGACCATAGTAAGCAGTCTTCTCGAGAAGGTGAGCGCGAACGGTATTGTGGTCGATCGCATCCAGATGCGATCGATCGACGTTCCCATTGAGCTTGTTGGAAACGCAAAAAAAGAGGAAGATATTCTTGCTTTCAAGGATTCGCTTTCTTCGAGCACGATGTTTCGTGATCCGAATCTTCCCCTTACCAACATCAATCGCAACGCGAACGGTTATAGTTTTTCGATAACGTTTTTTGCCAAGTCTTCAAACACGGAGTGAAGAATTTCAAGGTCTGTTTTTCGGACTGGCCGAAGAACGAAGGACAGTGCTTTTTTTCTGCCCCCGACTTCCTCGCGTGGACGAATTCCGATCCTTACTCTTTTAAAGGAGTTCGTTCCTAGTTCGTCAATGATCGATTGGACTCCGCGATGGCCAGCGGAGCCGCGCTTATCGGAGACTTTAAATGTGCCGATCGAAAGATCGCTGTCGTCATGGACGATAGCGAGGTTTTTTATTGCAATCTTAAAGAAGGAAATGATTTCGCGTACCGCTATCCCCGATTCATTCATAAAGACAAGAGGTTTTGCGACGACAACATTCCCGATTCTTCGATAGGAGAAGTGTTTTTTTGACGGTCGCGAGAACGATCCAATCTCTCCCGCAAGCGCGGATGCGATAGGTATGAGCGCAAGTTGGCCGGCATTGTGGTACGTGGATTCGTATTCTTTTCCGGGATTTCCGAGACCGACGAGAAGAAGCCGGACTTTTTGAGTTTTGATGGTCTTTGGCATGTCTTGCTCTATTATACCCAATCTCATATAATGATTCACAATGCGAAGGTTTCTTTCTTCCGTGCTTGAGGTCTTTGAGATCGCGGTAATCGCGGTTGGAGCAGTGTTCATCATCCGAACGTTTTTGGTCCAGCCCTTTTTGGTGAGCGGGGCGAGCATGGCCCCGAGCTTTATGGACGGCGACTATCTATTAATTGATGAACTTACCTATAGGGTTCGCGAGCCAAATCGGGGAGAGGTTGCGGTATTTCGCTCTCCACAAGAGGAGGAGATCTATTTTATCAAGCGCATTATTGGCCTTCCTGGGGAGCGAATCAAGATCGAGAATGGGGTGATCAGGATATTCAGCGCAGAAGAGCCGAAGGGATTTGTTCTTGATGAGGAATATATAAAGAAAGAGATACCCACCATTGGATCGGTTGATGTAACGCTCAGCACGAAGCAGTATTTCGTTCTGGGCGACAATAGGGCATATAGCTACGATTCTCGCCAGTGGGGCCTTCTCGACGACAAAAAAATTATAGGCCTGGTCCGTTTACGACTATGGCCTCCTAAAAACGCAACCGTTTTTGCTGCGCCGCAATATTAAAGTCAGCAAGTCGATTAATCACAAAACATTCTAGATGCCGAAAAAGTCACCAATTCAAAAGCAGGTGAAAGCAGAGGGGAGAGAAGAATTTCTTGCGCCGAAAGGAATGCGGGATGTTTTACCTGCAGAGTGGGATGCGTGGGATCGCGTAATCGCGGTGGCAAGAAAATTTGCTGAAACGTATGATTTCGGAAGGATCGAGACACCCATACTTGAACAGGCAGAGCTTTTTGAGAAGGGCGTAGGTGTTCAGACCGATGCGATTCAGAAAGAAATGTATGTTGTGAAAACGAAAGGCGGCGACGTTCTCGCGCTTCGTCCAGAGAACACGGCTGGCGTTGTTCGCGCCTATCTTGAACATCGCATGTCTCGGACGAGTCCACTGCAAAAACTTTGGTATATGGGGCGCATGTTCCGCCACGAGCGCCCACAGGCCGGAAGGTTGCGACAGTTTACGCAAATCGGATTTGAGATCCTGGGCGGAGTAAATGATCCTTTCTACGACGCACAGATTATTCTTATCTCGTACAGGATCCTCGAAGAGCTGAAGGTGAAGAGCTTGACCTTAAAGGTTAATTCTATCGGGTGTCGAGTATGCCGCCCGACCTACATAAAACAGCTTCAGAACTACTATAAGAATCGGGTAAAGGACCTTTGTAAGAATTGCGAAAATCGCCTCGAGACAAATCCATTGCGACTGCTTGATTGCAAAGAGGAAAAATGTGTTCAGATGAAACTCCATGCTCCGAGTCTCTACGACAAGCTTTGTTCGGCTTGTAGTCTGCACCTCTCTTCTGTTTTAGAGTATCTCGATCAGCTTTCAATATCGTATACGCTGGATAACTTTTTAGTTCGCGGTTTAGACTATTACAGCAAAACGGTTTTTGAGATCGGAGTAGATGGACCTGGTTCGGAGGTTGGCGCTCTATTTGGCGGAGGAAGATATGATTATCTTTTCGAGATGCTTGGTGCCAGGCAAAATCCCGCGGTAGGAAGCGCGGTGAGCATCGAAAGAATCGTCGAGGTTCTCCGGCTCCAGGGGTCGTTTCCTCAGCAGAAAAAGGAAAAGCGAGTATTTCTTGTGCATGTCGGTGAAATGGCAAAGAAGAAGCTGTTGAACATTGCCGAAGAGCTTCGAAGGGCCGGTATCTTGATCGGGGAGGCAATAGGAAAAGATTCGCTCAAGTCTCAGATGAAGCTTGCCGACAAGCAAGACGCCCGTCTCGCTCTCATTTTGGGACAGAAAGAGATTTTCGAGGAGAGCATAATCATTCGAGATCTGAAAGGAAGCGCGCAAGAGACAATTCCACTCTCGAGAATGATCGAAGAGGTCAAAAAAAGGCTCAAATAACTTTTTGGGAGCCGCGTTCGCTTGCTGCTACAAGCGCCGCTTATTCTCGGTCCACCTGGGTGGACCTCCGAAATGCTCCCAAAAAGTTATTTTTCGCCCTCCTGGTTAAAAGGGTTCTCTGGATTTTGTCTTCTAGATTCTGCATTCTAAATTCTATATACTATTCTCATGGACTGTATTTTTTGTAAAATAGTCGCGAAAGAAATTCCCACGAATTTTATCTATGAGGATGAAAATGTTGTTGTGTTTCTCGACATAAAACCCTCAGCCCCGATTCATTACCTTGTTGTTCCTAAGAAACACATCCAGTCCGTTCGGCATCTCGCGAACGAAGACAAAGAGCTTGTTTCGGATGTGATATACGCAGCGAAGATTGCTGCCGAGGAACTTCACCTTTCCGGATACAAGCTTGTTTTTAACGTCGGTCGAGAAGGGGGACAGGTTATCGACCATCTTCATCTGCATCTTCTTGGCGGGTGGAGCGTCGGCTCAAGAGAGATAGATGAAATGCCTCATCCTGAAATTGATAAATAAAAAGAGCGCCGTGAGGCGCTTTTATGGTTGCAGGAGAGATGGAACATCGGTCATAATCGCATCAACCCCAAACGACTCGAGAAGACGCATGGTTGGTTGATAATTTACGATCCATGTCCTTACGAGCAGGTCGTTTTCATGTGCAAGCTCGACGAGGCCCGGGGTGACAGCAAGCCACCGAACGTGAAGTGCTTTCGCCCCAAATTCATGAGCCGCCTCGATCAGTCCTTCCCGCCCGATTCGAATCGCCTTCTTTGTGCCGACGATTAACGCTCGTTCGATCGTTGGGGGCACCTGGAGCAGTTCGCTCCAGGATGGTCTTTTTTTGCTCCCGAGTGCTTTATGGCCATCATCAGCGCGATCGTCAGCATCGAAACACGAAATGCACACTTTCCCTTCGACGCCGTAAAATCGGATGAGTTCGACAATATCCGGCACGAGATCTCTTTCTTTGATCTCGATATTAAAAAAATCAAATTGCTTGGCGAAAATGAAAAACGTTTCTCCGAGGAGGGGGATGAAGCTTCCTCCGCAGTCGAGCTCTCTGATTTTCTGGTACGACAAGCTCTCGACCGTCCCCGATCCGTTTGTTTTCGCATCGACCGCATCGTCGTGAATTACGACGAGTTCACCGCTTCCGCAGCGGCTTACATCAAGCTCAATTCCTTTGGCTCCAAAAGCAGCAGCTCTTGCGAATGAGTGGGGCGTGTTATCTCCCACTCTTGGGCTCCACCACTTTGCGCGGGATGCCCCGCGGTGTCCGATCCTTATCATTCCCTAGTCTCCATGTAAAATATGCTTCTTGTCTTATAACAGACTTTATATTGAAGTTCAAGTGTGAGATGTTGCGATTTTTTTAGTATGTGATATAATATAGACTGGTAACACAGACAATCGCTCCGACTTCGCGTCGGAGAGGAAAGTCCGGACTCCTGATCCGACCCCGTGTCGGATCAACATACGGGTTAAAAGCCCGCCGCGGTAACGCGAGAGGTGCGAGCAGAGACGTTTCGACCCGAAAGGGTTGGGATGTCCCGCAAGGGACAAGTCTTCGTATAAGCCCGAGCATGCTCCAAGAGAAATCGAGGGGCTTGCCCTGAGCGAAGTCGAAGGGTGAAACGGCCAAATCCTTATGAGGTGCAAGGATCGGGTCCGCCAATGGGCGGAAGCGTCCGCTAGAGCCCGCGAGCGATCAAGGGCCCAGACAGATGATTGTCGCCGATTTTGCCCGAACATTGTGAGGTATGAAAATCGAGCGTCCCGCCGAGGCGAAGACAAGGGCGGGATGACCCCGCCTGCGACGGGGTGCTCAATTCGACAACCTCCCAGCGCTCGGGTCGAATTGGCACAGAATCCGGCTTACGTGTTGCCAGAAAAGAAATGACGAATCCCGCCTAACCGGCGGGATTTGCCGTAATTATGAGAAAATAAAGAACTCCCGTGTTGGGGAGTTACTTCTTTTTTGCCTGCTTAAGGGGCTTCTGGCGGGGTATCCGGCGGGGTGTCTCCGCTCGACAACGATCCAACTCAGATTGTGCGTCCCGGAGACAGTCGCGCAAAAAGTTACATCTTACCTGCTCTGTAAGGAGCGCAGCGATATCACATGCGAACCCATACCTGTCTTGCGAGCAAAGATCAAGCATGAAATGCGCGTCTCCGGAATTGATTAATCCGGAATTGATCGATGGGTTCTTATTTCCGAGCTCGTTGTACAGAAAGTCCGCTAGATCATTTTTTTCTGTCTCAGCGAACCCTTCATCCGCAAATCTTGCGATTTTGAGTAGGACCTTAGCGTACAACATCTCATCATCTCCCCTCAAAGGAAGAATTGATTTCGTCGTATGATCGCTTTCGAAGACATCTTCAGCGACATCGAAAAGCCTATCGACAATTTTTTTCGGAACTTTTTCGCCAGGGTAATTCTTTTCGAATCCTGACGAAAGCAGGTTCGAGAGGAGGTCTAGATCCGAGGTTCCCTCGACTACTATTGGTCCGAATATACGTCGGATTTCGGCTATCATCGCCCCTCCGCTTGGTTGTTATATTGCTGCCTACATACTTGCACGACAATGGAAGCGCCGTCAAGAGAATTTTAGCGGGAGTCCTTTCTTGATCCTTCGAGTGCGAGCTTGATGTTCGATGGCTGTGATGCTGCTTCTCTTACGACCGGCGGGGGACCGAGCTTTTTTACTTGCACTGATGTATACCAATGCCGCCAGTTCCTGTGG
The DNA here is from genome assembly GCA_038063755.1 of Patescibacteria group bacterium. Taxonomy (GTDB): domain Bacteria; phylum Patescibacteriota; class Minisyncoccia; order UBA6257; family 2-01-FULL-56-20; genus JBBTUL01. The sequence goes on along the minus strand of JBBTUL010000006.1, from coordinate 13,503 downwards.
CTTTCTTCAATCATTCGTTTTGCAAGCTTTTTCTGAAGCTCGCAGTCGTATATTTTTTTCATCACATCGTCGCTTGACCCAAGAAGACCGTACCGCTTTCCATAGGAAACAAACGTCGCTTTTTGAAACTGCAAACAGCCAAACGAGTGTTTGTTGTTGACGTCCAAGATGGTGATATTTGTTCTTCCTTCAGATTCAAGCAAAATCAGGCGCTCGATCCACCGGTCGAGTTCTTGTGCTTCCTGAATTTGAATTGATGGTATTTCCTCATATGTGGCCGCTGTGGTTATTGCATTCAGAGTGGTTGGAAGGAATCCTCCCAATACCGTTCCTACTGCCATGAGCACAGCAAGCTTTTTGGTTCCGATAGGGTACATAAGTGGCGGTTTTTCAAGTGCTACCGCCGAAACAGTCGCCTCTTCCTTGGTCTTGAAGCCCTATTCTGTCCCGAAAAGATTTGATAAGCCCCGTCTTCTTTCAAACAAAAAACCCGCACATACGGATTTATCTATCTTCTATTCAGGATAGGGCCATTATAGCGCTCCTTCCAGGAAAAGTCAACCACAAAGACCCCGAAACGACCAAAAATCCTTATTTTCCAACGATATTTTAGCCTAGTCGTCTAGGCTGGAGAAGCGGCCGCTTTCTTGCCTCTTGTCCGGACGCAGCCACTCATAGAGTCCAATCTTTCTTGTGATGAAGAGGGCTCCAGAGAGCGTTATGGCCGAAAAAATGGCAAGCTTGATGAGTCCCATACCGACAAGACTGCCAACGGCTGCGACTGCCCAGATGACTGCGGCGGTGGTAAGCCCCCGGACTCTTTCTCCGGTTTTGAGGATTATGCCGGCCCCAAGGAATCCGATACCAACGACGATGTTTGCGAGTACCCTGTCGGGAATGGTATTCCAGTCGCTTGGGGTTGAGCTTGGATCGGCAACATAGGGGACCATAAGAGAGATCATGGTAAAGATCGCCGAACCGCTTGAGACGAGCATTGCGGTTCTCACACCGGCTTCTTTTCCGAGTATCTCACGCTCAAGCCCCATGACGCCGCCGAGTATAAGGGCGATGAGAAGCCGCGTCGCCATTTGAAGAAAGGTAAGCATTACCATATAATGTTACCACATATGCTGCGTACGAATATCGGTGATATCGTAAAACACGAAGGCGACGAGGTTGAGCTTTTCGGATGGGTTCATGGCCGCCGAGATCACGGGAAAATCATATTTATAGACCTTCGCGACCGAAGCGGCCTGGTACAGGTCGTCTTTACCCCCGCAATTTTCGGAGCCACCGACTTGCGTCTTGAGTACGCGCTTCGGCTTACCGGCAAGGTGAAGGTTCGTCCTGCCTCGATGGTGAACGAAAAGCAACCGAACGGGAAACACGAAGTGGAAGCGATGTCCCTCGAAATATTGAATCCATCGAAAGAGACTCCTATTCCCGTTGATAGTGATGGGTACGACATAAATGAAGAAGTGCGAATGAAATATCGCTATCTCGATCTTCGCCGCGAACGGCTCGTAAAGAATATGATAGCTCGCCACAAAGTGATCAAATTCTTCCGCGACTTTCTCGACAAGGAAGGCTTCCTCGAGATCGAGACCCCGATCCTTACGAAGTCGACTCCCGAAGGTGCGCGAGACTATCTCGTTCCTTCTCGAATTTATCCGGGAAATTTCTACGCGCTCCCACAGTCGCCCCAGCAGTACAAGCAGCTTTTGATGGTTGCGGGGATCGAAAAGTATTTCCAAATTGCCCGGTGTTTCCGTGACGAGGACACGCGCGGGGACCGACAGCCGGAATTCACCCAACTCGACCTCGAAATGAGCTTCGTCGAGCGGGAAGATGTTCTTGCGATAACCGAGCGACTGTTTATCGAGACGACCCAGGCGATCTTCCCAGAAAAGCGTATACAGGAGATTCCGTTCCCTCGTATGTCCTATTCGGAAGCGATGGAAAAGTATCAGAGTGACAAGCCAGACTTGAGGACGGACAAAAACGATCCGAACCTTCTCGCATTCTGCTGGGTCCTCGACTTTCCGTTCTTTGAGCGAGTCAAAGACGAAGCTCACCCTGAGCCTGTCGAAGGGCGAAGCGGTGGTTCGACTGGCTCACCACAAACTTCTAAAGAAGTTTGGACCTTTACCCACAACCCGTTTTCCGCACCCAAGCCGGAATATATGGAAGACCTGCTTGCCGGGAAGAATGTTGAATCTATTTTGACCACCCAATATGACTTGGCGCTCAATGGCTACGAGGTGGGCGGTGGGAGTATTAGAAATCATCGCCCCGAAGCCTTGCGATCGGTGTTCAAGATCATGGGATTTCCGGATGAACGAATCGACGCGAACTTCGGACATATGCTTGAGGCGTTATCCTATGGCGCTCCACCGCACGGCGGTATCGCTCCGGGCATCGACCGATTCATTATGATTCTCCAGAATGAACCGAACATCCGCGAAGTGATCGCTTTCCCGAAGACGGGAGACGGAAGGGATCCTATGATGCAATCACCCTCGGGAGTCGACAAGTCCCAGCTCGATGAGCTAGGATTACGCGTGGCAGAAAAAAAACAATAGACTCCAAACATGCAAAACATACATTTCCCGGTTTTCAAAACAAAAGTTTCGGAATCTCCCAAGTTCAATCTAAACGACCCGGAAGAGCGGAAAAAATACTTCACCCTGAAGGTCGGTTCGGAGATCAAGAAACTGCAGGAATACCTCGCGAGCGGGAAAACATTCGTAGCGTTTCTTTTGGGAAAGAAGAACTCCGGCAAGGGAACATATTCGAAACTTTTCATGGAAGCGCTCGGTGTGGGCGATAAGATCGGTCACGTATCAATTGGTGACATTGTTCGCGACATCCACCAGGGACTCTCGACGGACGAGGGAAAGAAGGCGCTTCTCGAGTTTCTAAAAACGAACTATCGAGGATTCCATAGCCCCGAGGAGACCATCGATCTTATTCTCGGAAGAAACCAGTCATCGCTCATATCCTCGGAGCTTATTGTCGCTCTTATTAAATACGAAATCGCGAAGCGTCCGCGACAGGCGGTATTTATCGACGGCTTCCCGAGGGCGCTCGATCAGATCAGCTACTCGCTGTACTTAAAAGAACTTATCGGATATCGCGAAGATCCGGACTTTCTGGTGTTTATTAATCTGCCGAACACCATTATCGACGAGCGCATCAAGTACCGTGTGATTTGCCCGATCTGCAAGACGCCGAGGAACTTGAGGCTCCTTGCCACGAAAGATGCCGGATACGACGAGGAGAAGAAAGAGTTCTATCTTATGTGCGACGACCCGGCGTGCGACAAGGCCCGGATGGTCAAGAAAGAAGGGGATGAGCTTGGCATTGGGCCAATTCGTGAGCGGCTTGAAACCGATGACAAGATTTTCGCACAGCTCCTTACGCTTCATGGAATTCCGAAAGTTTATCTGAGGAATTCCATCCCCGTTACGGAGGCGGGAGAGGCGGTTGACGACTACGAGATTACTCCAGGATATCAGTACGAGAAGAAAGCGGATGGGGGAGTGACCGTCATTGAAACTCCTTGGATCGTAAAAGACGACGAGGACGTTGACTCTTACAGCCTACTGCCTCCTGCGGTTGTGGTTTCTCTCATCAAGCAGATCGCCGAGGTTTTGCACCTCTAAAATCGCAATGGACATCGACCCGCGACTTCACTTTGTGGTGGTGACGGGAATCATCGTAAAAGACCCCTCGGCTGGCTCTGGACAAGCCCCTCGGCGTTGCTCGGGACAAACCCCTCGGCGTTGCTCGGGACAAGGGGTTGATCATAAGTTCCTCATTGCAAAACGGGCGGCACACGAGAAGGCACACCCGAACAAGTGGACAGTTCCCGGGGGGAAGCTTGTCCGGCACGAATACGAAACGCTTCCTAAAACCGCTGACTATGGTCAGTGGTATAACGTTGTCGACTGGGTCTTGAGGAAAGAGATCAGAGAGGAGGTCGGACTTGAAATAGGAGATCCACGCTACCTTACCGATCTCGTATTCATCCGTCCGGACGGATATCCGGTAGTTACGCTCTCGTATTGGTGTCGCTACAAGAGCGGCGAAGTTGTGCTCGGTAAGGATTTAACCGAGTTTGCCTGGGTAACACTCGAAGAGGCGAAGAAATACGATTTAATCGATGGTATCTGGGAAGAGCTCCGTTCCGTGAACGAACTTCTTGCCACGCAGTCCTAATATTTTTCTACCGTATATTTCCGTTCGAGGAATTGAAGCGTGTCGTTATGAACGAACGCGAGGGATTCGGAAACACCGTCGAAAAGATTCGGGAGTTTCATGATTTCTTTTTTAGTGAGCCAGATGTTGCGTCCTCCCTCGAATTCGCCGAGGATCGTACCGGATGTATCTTCCCCGCGAAACGCAAAGAAGAATTTGTCTTCAAGAAGTGTGCCGTCGGAGGCGTAGTCCATCTTGTGTTTGATAGCGACGTGCGTGAGTTTTGCGTGAAGTCCCGTTTCTTCCTCGAGTTCCCGAGCGGCGGTTTCCTCGATCGTTTCTCCCCATCGCACCTTTCCCGTCATGAATCCGTAGAACCCGTAGTACGGTTGTTTCAGTCTCTGCTGTACCAGATAGCGGGTTTCGCCTCCATCCTTCGCGACGCAGATGACGAGCACCCCAATCTTGGGTTGGCGCTCAATAGCCATGCGAGCAGGATCCGTGTCGAATCGATTTGCATATTCTTTTCCCGCTGTCGTGAGGGCGTAGCCCTCTCCGCTTTTTTGGATAAGCGACAATTCAACGAGCCGTTTTATATGAAATGAAAGCTGGTCGCTTGAGACCCCTGGTGCGAGTTCCGAAAATTTCCTTTCCGGATAGAAGAGAAGCGAGCGAAGGATTTGCCTCTGTATCGGGTGGATTTGTTCTTCATGCGTCATGGAGTTTATTGTGATTTGTGGGTTCCCGCTTGTCTAGTGAAGCGGACTTCACTTCCAACATCGAATCTTGACCTGGTCTTTCGCGCTCTAGCGGGAGGGTGAGGACTTCGAGCGATCCGATCCAGATCCCTCCTCAAATTCCATGTCTTGACACGGTGATGCCAATTTTGCTATACTTTACTAAACTAAAGTGATGCGAAAAGAGAGATGGGACAATGAGGCGACGGAGGAGCTGCTTAAGGCGGTTTTAAAGCTTCGCAATTTAGGGGAAGCCAAAGCGTTCTTTCGCGATCTTCTTACCGAAAAGGAACTGCTTGAGTTCGGGAACAGGTGGAAAGTCGCCAGAATGCTTTCGCGGGGAGTTCCATACTTAGAAATAGGACGGCAAACGTGGATGAGCTCAACAACGATTGCGCGTATTCAAAAGTGGCTGAAAGACGGAAAGGGCGGTTACCGAAAAATGCTTCAAAAAACCGCAACCCGCTAATTAAATATATTTTTTACATTTACTTTACTAAACTAAAGATGAACATCCCCAGAGCCATCTGGCCAAACTCGAAGCATTACCACGCCCATACCTTCCGGTAGGGGTTTGGCTGTGGTTTTTCGAAAACGACGCCCATACCCCTCCCGGAAGATCCAGGAGGGGTTCTTTGAAAAGGAAACGGTATGGAACGGTTGCGGAGCTATTTCTTGAACGGTGCCGATCGTCTTGTCTCGCAGGGATATATCGGCATGGAAATCGAGACGATGTTTGTTGATGCGAATGGAGCTCCGATCTCTCTCGAATGCTCAAAGCGGATGCTCGAACTGCTCTCAAGATCGGGTTGGAGTGTTTCGCAAAAGAAGGGGAACGTCACAACCGAGCTCAAGAAGGGTGAGAGCAAGATTCTCTACGAACTTTCGAGGGCGAACATCGAGCTTGCTGTTGAGCCGTCAATTGGGCCGTGCATTGTTGGGAAGGCGAGGAGTTTATTGCAGGAGATCTATGCCGCCGGAAGTTTCGTTGGCGCGGAACCGTTTTTCGAGCCGATCCTCGAGGTGGATAACCCTTCCGAGCTTCTCGTGATTCCCGACGAGCGCGACGCGGTTTGGCTTGAGCTTGATGGTCGCACGTCACTCGGAAATCTCGCAGAGTGCAGTGCCGTCCAATTTGTGTTCGACGTGGATCCCGGTGAGGGAATCGCAATATTGAATCGACTAGGATTCGCGATCGACTGTTTTCTGGAAGATTACCCCCAGCAATCACTCTGGAGAAAATACATCCGGGAGTCGCGAGCGGGGTATCTTCCTTCGCGCTACGGCGGCCCGCTTGTGTTTAAGGATATCGGAGATTACTGCGATAGGCTCGCCGAGCACGCTGTTGTGCTTAATGGGAGGCTTGTACCTTTCAAGGATGCCGGAGACTTCGACATCCCGCTTTTCCTGCGTTCCATCTGGTGGTATTTTCGTCTTCGTCGTTATGGGTCGCGCCTTTGTGTCGAGGTGCGGCCGCTCCCGAGAAGAGAAGACGAAAAATTCCAGGAACAACTGGAATTTGTCTTGAGCATCATCCAATAACCCCGACGTACGTCGGGGTGTTTTTATTCCTGTTTCCGAAATGCCTTAACGATGGGGGTAAGGTCTCCGTTCAAGATATTCTCGATCCTGCTCCACTTCTTCCCGATGCGGTGGTCGGTGATTCTGTCGTCCGGGAAATTATAAGTGCGAACTTTTTCGGATCGATCACCAGACCCGATCTGTTGGCGCCTTGCATCATCAAGGCGTCCCGAGGCGCGCTCAAGTTCAATCTCGTGCAATTTCGCGGCAAGAATAACCATCGCTTTTTCGCGATTGGCATTCTGCGATCTTTCGGAACGGGACGAGATGACAATACCGGACGGCTTGTGGTGGAGGCGCACGGCCGTTTCCACCTTGTTTACGTTCTGTCCTCCGGGACCGCCCGCGCGGGAAAATGTGACTTCAAGGTCGCTCGGGTTGATATGCACTTCGCGCGCCTCTACTTGTTTTATGACCGCAACGGATGCGGTTGAGGTATGGACCCGTCCCTGCCGCTCGGTTTTCGGTACGCGCTGAACGCGGTGTACTCCCGATTCGTTCTTGAGCTCGTCGTACGCCGTCTCTCCGGCAACCTCTGCGATGAGTGTCTTATACCCACCGGAAGAATTTTCGTTATAGTCGATAATCTCGAACTTCCAGCCCTTCGTCGCGGCATAGCGCTGATACATGCGCGCAAGGTCGGCCGCAAAAATTGCCGCCTCGTCGCCGCCCACGCCCCCACGAATTTCTAAAATTATTTTCTGCATAAAATGATTAACGATTCAAAACACATCTTATCATCCTGTCCGTCATTTGACAAACGGGCCTTTTCAATCTTTACTGGAGGAAGCATTATTCGCGGAGGAGTGACATGATTATCGAAGGATGCGGCACCCTTAATTTCGATGATGAGTACCGCAAAGAGGCGCTGATTCGGAGAGAGAAGTTTTCGAAAAGCCCGCTCCTTGGGAAAATCGCAGAACTTTTCGTGCGGATTTTCTTCCCGCCGCTTCATGAAGAGAAAACGTTCTTCGGAAGTTCAATTGAAGAGTGTCTTGAAAAGATCAGAAAAGCGATTGTTCTTCCCGAAGGCGACCTTCGTCCGTCGCCGAGGACGATGCGCTTTGGAACATTTTTTGGTCCGGAAGGAGTTCGTCATCATTTTGACTCGCGAATAGGGGACGAGAGGCGAGCGAATGAGAGCGGATATATTGAAGTAAGCGTCATTGAGTTCCCTGTTGCTTCGGCCGGAGTTCTTGCGGGGAAGAAAGTTTTCAAGGGAAGTGTTCATGCAGTAACGAACTGCAGAGGAATGTTCGTAGGGGGTCGTTGTATTGGTTGCGGCTATCAATCCCACTCATAAAAAAAGTACCCCCGACTTGCGTCGGGGCTTTTCTTCGGCTACTTTTCTTTTTTTGCGCGAACCTTTTTCGGCTTTGCTGGAGTTGCGGCGGCGCGGCGGTTCTTGAATTTCTCGACGCGTCCTGTGGTGTCTATCAGTTTTGATTCGCCGGTGTAGAACGGGTGGCATTTCGAGCAGATTTCTACCTTGATTTCCGCCTTCGTGGCACCAGCAACAAACTTACTTCCGCAAGCACACTGAATATTCGCTTCTTTGTGATATTCCGGGTGGATGTTTGATTTCATGTTTTTGTATTGATTAACGAGATAGATAATACTACAAACCTTCTTGCCTTTGCAAGAAGGCCGGCCGGAAGTAAAAAAACACCCAAAAAGGGTGTTATCTTTGATCCATAAGTTCCTTGAGGTAGTGCTCTTTCGAGACTTCCTCTTTGGAGCCTTTTTCTATCCAGAAATAATCGATTCGAACTATTTTTTCGTTTTTGAGAACGAACACGAACCTGATCACTCCCAAGCTTCTTTCTTCCGGAAGAAATTCGACTAGGAATCTGTAGGATTGTAATCCGAACCCGAGATTCTCCTTCGGGATGTCGCAACAGAGAGGAGAAAGCCGCCTCAGAATCGCTTGGGCCTCCTCAATGCTGTCGCCGATCTTTATTGCATCAAATGCCCTGTGCGCTTCCACGACGACCCGTGGAAGGACTTTCTGCTCTTGGCCCACGCCTCCATGATTCAATGGAAACATCGAAGCGCACCCGGCGGAAGAGAGGCAAAGACAGGAAAGAATGACCGCGCGAAGCGATCGGAGCGGTTCCATCAGGATTCCTCCAGGGTCAGGGAACTATTTTGATGATATATGAGAAAACGGCTTTTTTCAAGGGAGGCGTTGCATGCGGCGAAAGATTTTGTTATGGTATCGTCAGCTTATTTAGCAAGGCAAGGAGGGCGAGATGGCTACCTGGAAGCTAAAACTGGAGTTTGAGTTCGAGGATGGAGAAGACATGGAGAAGCGGTCTCATGTTTTTTCGATTGAGTCTGATGATGATGCAAAAAAAGCAGCTCGTAGTCTAGGACTTTTTTGGAGAGACGGTAATGACGGGCGCAGAGTGAAAGCTCTTTCATGCCTTGATGGAAGGCTGTTCCTAGGTCTTACTTTGGAGAAGCAGTTTCCGTCCCCGGTGGAGTCACCTCCTTCCCATGCTCCCGACAAGCCCCTATAAAGGGCTTCTTTTTTTAGAAGAGAAGCGTGGCTCCTTTCGCTTGGGCGAATACTCCAAGTCTGGTTGGGACGATTTTCGTCTTTCGAGCGGCGGGCGAGATAATGTGCTTTCGTGCGTGAGATGCAATCTTCAAAACGTTTACATGTCCATCTATTACGGCTCCACCTCCTAGGACAACTACCTCGGGATCAAGGGCATTTATAAGATTCGCAATTCCGACGCCGAGCGCTTCGATCCTTTTCTTCTGGGTAAGCGGGGTTGATTTTGTCCCGAGCTTTTCAAGCGTCGAGTTTCTTTCGATAATCATATGACCGAACTCTCCCGCAGATCCGTTCTTTCCGCGATATGCTTTTCCGTCGATAAGGATTGCCCCGCCGATTCCGGTACCGACCCCCAGAACAAGGGCATTTCTTTTCTTCTTAAGAGCGCCGAATTTTTGCTCAGCGAGAAGAAGGCACTGCAAGTCGTTTCCCAGAGCGACCCTTCTCGAAAACTTTTTGAGAAATGCGAGTGCTCGCCATCCGTTCAAGAAAGAGAGATTTGGTGCTCGAAGGACGATTCCGCTTGAAAAATCTATCATGCCCGGAAAGCCGATACCGACACCATCTATTTTCGATGTTTTTTTGAAGTCGTTTATGATGACTCCAAGAAGAGCGAGGAAGCGAACCTTAGTCTTCGGAGTTTTAAATGTAACAGCTTTTAGGACCTTTGAGCCGGATACCAAAACAGCTTTTGTTTTCGTTCCACCAATATCTATGCCGAGATATATTTTCATGGTTTTTGGAATGTTTGTCTGGCAAGATTCCAAAAGGTTGCGTTTCCCTGTGTTCTCATCCAATACCACCATTCTACACCCCACAGGTAGACCGTCTTAAATTTTGTTTCTTTGGTGTATTCGATGTTTTCGGCAAAATCACTTGGGGAGAAAAGTTCGATCTGACGGGAGATGGGAAGTTCGTTTATTTGCTTCTTATCCCATGGCTCAAGGCCGAGCTCGATTACAATAAATTCTCTGTTCTTGTCTCCGAGAAGTGTTTGTACGATGTCCCGCTTGAGCGGATAAAATTCAGGAGCAAGAGGATAGGTGAAGTGTCCGAATGTGTCGCTGAATACCTTTCGGTAGAGTGTCGTTCCGAAAAGGTCGGCTCGTTTTGCGGCGCGATACCAATCTCCGAACTCTCCACCGTCGGTCGTAAGCACTGGTCTTGTCGGATCAATTGATTTTACAAGTGCAATTTCTTTTTCCAAAAGCGCGGTGTCATACGACGGACATTCGCCGAAAAGAAGGAACGGCTCATTTTCCACCTGCCAGACGGTGACACCGCCAGCATTTTTATAGTGAGAAACGATTTCCTTGAGGTAAGTAAGAAGCGCTGACTCCCTTGCGGCATCATCGTTCTTGTTGAGCCATGAGGGGAAGTGACATTCTGGCCAGCGAGGCACTTTTTGTCCTATCGTGAGAATGACTTGGATATTTCTTTTTCTTGCCTCTTCGACTTGCCAGTCGACCTCGTCAAACAGAAAGACTCCTTTTTCTCTTTCGATCCTATCCCAATACGCGACGAGGCGTATGCCGTCGGGCGCGAGTTCGTCGAGTGATTCTATGTATGCCCTGCGCCAATCGATTCCAAGCTGCTCTGCCATTCGAACCGAAAAGGTGAATCCCCACGTGCTTTCGTTTCTCAATGGCTTCGGTTGTGATGTGTAGTAGGCCTGAAGTCCGAGCAAAAACGTTCCAACGAGAATGAGCGCGATTCCCAGGATTCTTGTTCGATGCGAGAGGCGACTCATTTTTTCCTCAAGAATGTGCGGATAAAAGCGGGTGAGAAAGGCCGCGAGAATGAAAACAACGACATACCCGAGGCCGCTTAGGGCTTCAATGAGCGGAGGATTGCTCTTGCTTATAGCGAAGAATATGAGAAACGCACCAATACCCGCGAGGAAGCGATTTCCGAGGTAGAGAAAGCGATGCTCGCTCGGAGCGCTTTTTGTGTGATGGAAAATGTCTCTGCGGAGCGAAGGAAGCAGGAGGAGAAAGAGCGCCGCGAGAACTCCGCCTGCCTTCGTGAGAAGGAATCCAGTCACAAAGCCGCTCTCGTTAAACGCAACTTTCTGAAGTGTGTTTCCGAGTCCGAAGAGGATTGCGGTTACAAAGACCCAGCCGATAATGCGGCGAATATGAATTCGCTGCGAAAGAAGCAAGACGAACGCGCCAAGCGCGAGGAACGCGAAAGAAATTCCTTCACTGACGCTAAGAGATGTTCCCAAAATGAGAGACGAAAATCCCAAAGTCGCCATTGCGGAGAAACCACCCATAATGGGTGCGCTCTGCGAAACGTTACTTCTTTCAATCGCGATGTAGTATGCGACGAGGGCTCCTAAGAACGAAAGACCAGCGGCAAGTCCGAAACATATTGCGCGAAACGTTGGGGGCGTTGGTCCTGCAAAAAACATCACAAAACCAACCGTGTTTAGTATTCCAATCCAAAACGCGTAGGTAACCGCACGCGGTTTTTCCGCGGGTCGTTCTTTGAGGAAAAACTTATCGATGATAAGCGCGGTTCCCAGGAGAACCTGCGCAATGATTGCGAAGAAAACGCCGTTCATTATTTTTTAGTTTTTGTATATTTCCTGATAAGATCGCGATAGCTTATAGCACTGTTCCGAGGGCTCCTTGCAAGTGTTTGGTAGTCTACTTCAATTAAACCAAATCGAGGCCAGAATCCCTTGTCCCATTCGAAGTTGTCGATGAGCGACCAGTGAAGATATCCCCGAACGTCAGAGCCTTCCTCTATCGCAAGGGCTATGTTTTCAAGCGTTTTTTCGATAAACCAAGCCCTTTTCGTGTCATCGGAATCTGCCAGTCCGTTTTCTGTTATATAGACGGGCTTTTCATACTTCGCAAGATCAGAGAGGACATGTCGGATACCCTCCGGGTAGAGCTCCCATCCAAGATCAGAGACTTCTTTGTTTTCGTTTTTGCCGAACCATCCAGATATGCGACTGTGAAAGTAATGATTTAGACCGATGAAGTCTTGGGTATTTTTAATGCGATTCAAAAACCATTCGTTCCACCACCAGTTGGCGAGCGATTTGAGAAAATTGTTCCACATCGAGTCCGAATAAGATTCAAAATAAATATTATGCTTGGCTATGCCAACCAGAGTTTCGGGGTTCACCTTTTTTATTGCTCCGTATGCTTGTCGATGTCCGGAAACGAGGTGCGCGAGCGCCAGAAGATAGAGCGCCGGATTCTTTTTTTGTGGAGGCCAATTACCGCCAAGGTATGCGTGGCTTGCCCACACCTCCGGTTCGTTTATGGTGATCCAAAACTTAACATCGGGGAACGCGCGAATCATTCGTTCTGCATAGCGCGCGAAATACCGAGGAGCGCTTGAAGATATCCATCCTCCTTTTGTCGAGAGCCACAAGGGAAGTGTCCAGTGCCAAAGAGTTACGAATGGTTCAATGTTGCGCGCGCGAAGCTCGCTAAACACTTCGCGATAGTGGCGGATTTCATGTTCGGCGAAGACTCCCTCCTCTGGTTCGATGCGCGACCACTCAAGAGAGAGGCGATGAGCGTTGTGTCCAAGTTCTCGAGCGAGGTCGAAATCTTCTTTGAACTTATGATAGTGATCGGCAGCGCGACCGGAAATATAATTTTCTCGTTCAACGGGCGACGGTTTTGAGTTTTTTACTTTCTCGGGCCAGAAGCCTGAGAACCTGCTCTTACGCGATTCTCTCGCGAGGCGATTTGCATTTTCCCGTTCCCAATCGGTCCAGTCGTTCTCATTTCCGCCTTCGACCTGGTGAGAGGAAGTCGAAGCACCGAAATAGAACCCATGAGGAAATGTATGCATATGTATACCTATTATTATAGAGGAAATGCCTTTTCGGCACGCGAATAAGGCTCTTTGGGTCGATCGGACTGGGGGTGTTGACAGAGGGCTTCCGATCTCTATAATAGTGAGGCGATGAATGTCGCGAGTTTTTTGACAAAAGGAAATACGAAAGAGTTTTTTAGTTGTCCCAATCTGTTCTGTTTGTTTACTAATCGCAGGCAACTGCGCTTAGTCTCCTGTTTGTATATTTTCGAGTAGAAAAAATATGCTATGACATTCCGTCGGTATTAAAGCCGCCGAGAATGTTTTTTAAAGAGGATTTGATCCTGGTCCAGGATGAACGCTGGCGGCGTGGATAAGGCATGCAAGTCGAGCGGAACTAACGAAGAGCTTTCGGTGAAGTGTGGAAAGTAGCAATACAATCTGCTCAGATCTGTTTGCAATTTGTTAGTTTAGCGGCGAACGAGTTAGTAACACCCTGGTACGTACCCCGAAGTCGAAGATAGTCCATCGAAAGGTGGAGTAATACTCGATAGTCCCGCAAGGGTAAAGCAGTAATGCGCTTCGGGATCGGCCTAGGCCCGATCAGCTAGTTGGTGAGGTAATGGCTCACCAAGGCTA
>JBBTUL010000005.1:45057-72632 GCA_038063755.1 Patescibacteria group bacterium | reverse complement strand
TCGCCAAGCTCCTTCATCGTTCTTTTTACGAGGGAGAACGAATCTTGTTCGTCAAAGATAGTAAAGGAGGGGGTTCTCCGGAGGCGAGATGCTTCTTCTCTCAGGATTTTAGCGCCCAGGGAGTGAAAGGTGCCGATAAAAGGCTCTATTCTTGGGTCTCCGGCACTTTTTCTCCCAAAAACACGCTCTCTCATCTCTCTTGCGGCTTTATTGGTAAAGGTTATGGCGCAGATTTTGTGTGGTTCAGCCCCCCGAGAAAGCACAAAGAGAATTCGGGCAGTAAGAGTTCTTGTTTTTCCTGTTCCAGCTCCGGCAACAACAAGAAGCGGGCTCTCTTCGGGTGCAAAAGCAGCAGCTTCTTGCTTCTTGTTAAGCGGCGGTATGCTTGAAAATGCTTGATTTTTAGCCATTTTTTGATATTTTTGACCGCCTCTGGACCAGTCGAATCACCTATCTGCGGTATGGATTTATGTTTTTCTTGTGCTAGACTTAAAACATTAGGATCATTGTACGCCAATTTTACGGCCTCAAGAAGCCATTCTCACTAGGAGTGGCGGTTTTTTTGGCGGTCGGCGCACTTCTCTTCGGCGAGGCATACTCCGGCAAGGCAAGCGAAGAGGCAGGAGTATTTGGCGGGCCGGCACTTGGCTTTGAAATTACTCCACCCGATCCAATCCTTCTTGTTCGTTCCGATTTTGGACATGAAGAAGAAAAAAACATAGACACCGAGACTTCTGACGATATTTTCAATACCAGCTTAAGGGCAGAGGATGTTACGGGAGGGCTTCGTGGCCCTCTTTTGTCTTACGTGGTTCAGGCAGGAGATACGGTTTCTGGCATAGCGAACAAGTTTGGTATTTCTCCCCAAACGGTTTTATGGGCGAACCCATCGGTGCGATCGGGATCTCTCCGGCGCGGAGAAAAGCTGACCATTCTTCCGGTTTCTGGCATTTTATACCCAGTGCGAGACGGAGAAACGGCAGAATCTGTTGCCGCAATGTTCGATCTTACCATTGCACAGCTCAGGGAGTTTAATCACGAGACTCCGCTTGCAGAGCTTTCTTCCGGAATGCTCCTTATTATTCCTGGCGGACGACCAGAAGACGTCGGGGGAAGCTCTCTTTTGGGAAAGAAGCTCGAAAGTATTCCGGGATACTTTATTATGCCTACGCAAGGGTTTAATTGGGGAAAGGCTCACGCGCACAACGCGGTTGACATTGCCAACTCTTGTGGAACAAGAGTCATTGCATCCGCAGAGGGCCTCGTTGTTCCGGATGGAGATATGGGCGACGGATCGGAGGGGTGGAATAAAGGATACGGAAAATTCATACTTATTGAGCATCCCAACGGCACGCAGACCCGTTATGCCCACCTTGAGACGGTTTCCGTGAAAATCGGAGACTATACAAAGCAGGGAGATGCGATAGGTGCTGTTGGAAACACGGGAAACGTACATGGCCCTACCGGATGCCATCTCCATTTCGAGGTTTATGGGGCAAAAAACCCATTCATAAAGTAGTGTTTTTCGAGGAGTTTCGTCTCGATCTTTATTGGCGTGCCCGTTTCTATCCCCTCCTGGGGACTTTTTGTTGAAAACCTTTCTAGGGCCGCAATTCCTCACTTTTTAGTCGATAACTAAACGCTTCTGCCAGGTGCTCTTGCCGAACTTTTTCGCTTTCTTCTATATCGGCAATGGTCCTGGCGACCTTCAAAAGTTTATAAAATCCTCGAGGTGAGATCAGGGATCGAGAGAGAGTCTTTATAAAAGAATCGGCCTCGGGATTGTTCTCAAAAATACCCAAAAGCTCTTGGGAGGTCATCAAGGAATTCGTTTTTCCAGGTGATCCGACGAAGCGAAGGCGCTGTTTGTCGCGAGCAATACCCACCAAGAGGCGCGCTGCATGAGAAGAGGCTGTTTCGACGGAGCTATCCCGAAGGGCCGCTATAGGAACGCGAGAGACGTGAACCTGAAGATCAATGCGATCGAGAAGCGGGCCAGATATTTTTTTCTGATAGCGCATAATTTCATATGCGCCACAGGTACATTCTTTGTCCGGGTCGCCAAAAAAACCGCACGGGCACGGATTCATCGCGGCAACGAGAGAAAAGCGAGCAGGAAAAACTGCTGTACCGCGCGCTCGGGCGACGCGAACCTCTCCGTCTTCAAGGGGCGCACGAAGCGCTTCTAAAATATTACGAGGGAATTCCGGAATTTCGTCGAGAAAAAGGACCCCACGATGAGAAAGACTTATTTCCCCTGGGCGGGGGTCAGATCCCCCTCCGATGATTGATATAAGCGATGCGGTTTGGTGTGGGGCTCGGACGGGCCGCTCTCGAACGAGTCCTTGAGGCGCGAATCCTGCCGCGCTTAAAATACTGGTTACCTCGAGCGCTTCTTCGTCTATGAGCGGCGGGAGAATTCCTGAAAGCGCTTTTGCGAGCAAGCTCTTCCCGACCCCCGGAGGTCCGGAGAGAAGAAGGTTGTGTCCTCCGGCCGCCGCAATGGTAACGGCCCGCTTCGCGCTTGTCTGCCCTTTGATCTCCGAAAGATCGGGAGCGGCGCTCGGAGCAAGCGTTTTTTTTGCAAGCACCGGCTCGGGAATCTCTCTTTTTCCTTCAAGATGCAAAATAAGCTCCGCAAGATTTTTTACAGGGACTACGCGAAGATGAGAGACAATGGTTGCCTCCTCTCGGTTTTCATAAGGCACCACAAGGCAAGGGATTTTAAGACGATCGGCAAGCATCGCGATATTTAAAACTCCAGGAACCTTTCGAACGCTTCCATCAAGCCCCAATTCCCCCACAAAAAGCATTTTTTCTCCCGAAAAAGGGGCGATTTGACCTGTTGCGACGAGATACCCGATTGCAATTACGAGGTCATAGTGAGAGCCCGTTTTTTGAATGTCGGCTGGTGCGAGATTTACGGTAATGCGGCGGTTTTCTCGATTTGGCGGCTTTACGTCAGAATTCTTGAGAGCAGAGTTTACGCGCTCTTTTGCTTCGTTAAGTGCCTTATCCGCAAGGCCGACAATAGTAAAGGCGTGAAGTCCGGCATGAATGTCCACTTCAACCTCAATAAGGCGTGCATGTATGCCGTCCAATTCTGCCGAAAAAACTTTTGCAAGTCGAGATGTGATACCCCTATTCTCCTCGAAACGCATCAAGGTTCTCTGAAGAAGAAATCAAAAAATAATAAAACTCCCCACTTTGAGTATGGGGTTCTGCGCAAAAGACTTCCTACAGGTCTTCTTTCTTACACTCCCTACACAGGCGCGATTCGGGGACGACATCCAAAAGTTCCTCGGAAATTTCTTTTCCGCAACCGGTGCATACGCCATACGTTCCTGCGGAAATACTTTCAAGCGCTTCGTCAATCGCGCTTAATCGATCTTTGAGCGACTGGATCATTGCGACGCTGTTAGCGAAACCTTCAGCCTCACTCGTTTCCTCGTCGACATCGACATCGTCACCGAAGTTTTGGGGAGTAGACGCACGAAGAACCCCTTCGCCCACCTTCACCCGCTCAACCTCAAGCTCCTCTTTGTAGTTTTGAATTTTTTCTTTTGACAACATGGCTTTAATTGTAAAACGAAGCGAGCAAAATGCAACAGAACGCGCTACGACGCGCGGCCAAGAATTTCAAGGAGACTCTTGTCGTCGGTAAGAATGCTTTCGTCTTGAGAAAAGGAGATCGGACGAATCGCAGATTCAGCATATCGTACGAGATCGCCTCGCGAAGACTCCTCCCCCAAGAAGACCTGAAGAGGCGCAAGGTCAATCGCCTTTTTTCCGCCAATGATGAAGTACGATCCAAAACCGGCCGGAATTTTATATACATGGGGGTACACGGACGCAATGGTGTTCGTAATGGCCGAAAGCACTTTCCCCTCGCGAGATGGATCGTAAACGTTCATCGCAAGGAGTCCGTCGGAGAGGAGGCGGTTTTTTGTAAGTTCAAAAAACTCTTTCGTTGCAAGGTAGAAAGGGATTTCTGCTCCGCCCCAAAAAAGATCAATCTCAAGAAGATCGTATCGAGATGTTTCGCGCATAAGAAAGGGTCGCGCATCTTCGATAATGATCCGAGAAATATTTTTGGAATCTCGGAGGCCAAAAAACTCATTTCCAAGGTCAATAATTGCAGGATCAATTTCAACGCCAGCAATCACGAGAGAAGGATTAAGTTCCTTGTGAAGAAGAGGAATGGTTCCTGCTCCGACGCCGAGAAGAAGCGACCTTTTTGCTCCATTTATAAGCGGAGGAAGAGAAAAGAGGTCATAGAGTCGATGGCCGTATTGCCAGCCTCCGGAGCGAGGAACAAAGGAATAAATCGTTCCGTCGCGCTCATTCGTTCTGAGCCCAATCATGTTTCCGTAGTCGACAACAGAGAGCGAGCTATATACCGACTCTCTTACCGCAAGAACATTGCCCCTCTCGATGTGTGGAATGAATGTAAGCAAAAGCGGAACAAGGAGCGATAAGGCGACTGCGCGCTTTTCGCGGAACAACCACAAAAGAGCTACAAAAACAACAAGAATAGAATTTATAAAAAGCGATCCACGGATTCCAATTCGCGGAACAAGAAAAAGAGCGGTTAAAAACGTTCCAAAGAGACTTCCCATGGTCGAGACCGCGTAAATTCTTCCAGATGAGGCTCCGATAGGAGCACCGCTATTTATTGCAAGTTTTATAAGGTATGGAGAAAGCGACCCCAATACTATCGTGGGAGGTGCAAAAATAACGAGCGTAGAGAGGGAGGCACCCAGCGAAATGCCAAAAGAGAAAAAGTCCTGCGAAACGTTTTTGTAAAACAAAGCCGAAAGTGCCACGTAGAGCCCAGAGGCAAGGACCATCCCAAAAACATACCCAGGGGCCTCGTTTTTATCGCTCCAGCGTCCTCCGAGCACATATCCACTCGAAAGGGCCAAAAGAATAACTCCGATAATTGCGCTTGACGCATATATTGAATAGCCAAAATATGGAGCAAGGGCCCTAAAGCCAATAATCTCAAGACCGAGAGAGACAAAACCAGCAATAAACGCAGAAACAAAGATTTTGAACACATAACCATGATAAGGCATTGGAGAATAAAAGAAAGTCCAAAAAGTCCGGCAACGTGCAATTTGCCGCTTGATAAACACTTTTGTTTATCAAGCGTAAATCGCATGAAAATATAATGTTTATCGCTAAACATTTTTGATGAAAAAACAAAAATATGTTTGGCGCTAAACATTCTTGATTTCAATTTTGGACAAATTGTTTAGCGCTAAACA
Source organism: Patescibacteria group bacterium (assembly GCA_038063755.1). Taxonomy (GTDB): domain Bacteria; phylum Patescibacteriota; class Minisyncoccia; order UBA6257; family 2-01-FULL-56-20; genus JBBTUL01. Next base: position 67,362 of record JBBTUL010000005.1, on the reverse strand, counting down.
ATTACGGCACAAAATCACCTCTCCGCACAATGTCCATTGATGAATATGTCTTGTGCGCCTTACTTGTTTTTGTTGATTATTTCTTTATAAATATTTTAATGTTTAGTGCTAAACATTAATTCTGTAATGGGGCACAAAAAGGCAAGGATAGGGTTTTTTGGAGAGACGGTCGCTTGTATGCATATTAAAAGGCTCGGATTTTCTGTTGTCCAAAGAAACTGGAGATGTGCAGGTGGCGAGATAGATATAATAGGCAAAAAGGGAGGACTGATAGTTTTTTTCGAGGTAAAGACCCTTGATAAACATGTTTATCAAAACACCGGGCTTGTGCCAGAAGATAATTTTACTCCGGCGAAGCTTTCCAGGTTTATAATGGCGTGCAACGTGTTTATCGCAAAAAACCAAGATCTTGTTTCTGATGATCTTGGTTGGCGGCTTGACCTTGTGTCCGTCGTCTTGCCGGAATTCCTCGAGGAGCGAAACATAGAAAGGTGCATCGATTTCTGTGAAATCAAGCACTTTGAAAACGTGGTGTCCTGGGGCGTCTGAACGGGCCGTCATTCTCTGGAGAGATTGACAGCGCGGCATCTTGGGGGTATCTTATAGATGTTATCCGCTCTTTCTGAGGCGGGTTTTTTAATAATAAAGGTCAAATATTTGATAAACATGTTAAACATTAAAGATGTCTTGAAGGCGGCGAAGCAGGTTGCAGAGGAGAAGGGGCTTGAGGCCGATCGAGTGATTGACGCAATCGAGTCATCTCTTGCCGCGGCATATAAGCGCGAATATGGAGAACGCGGAGAGGTTGTGCGGGCAAAGATGGATGTAAAATCGGGTGAGCTGAAGTTTTGGAAAGTGAAAACGGTCGTTGATGAGTCGACGATCCGCATCGTCGAAGAAGGGGAGGAAGAAGCCTCCCTCGCACCGGCACAAGAGAAAAATGTTCGCGTCGAAGACGACGAAGAAGGAAAGCTTCCTCGATACAACTCAGAGCGGCACATCATGCTCGAAGAGGCTCGAGGAATTAAAAAAGACGCAGAACTCGGCGAAGAGCTCGTATTTCCGCTCGAGACAAAAGAAGACTTCGGACGCATCGCGGCTCAAATTGCAAAACAAACCGTGTTGCAACGCCTGCGAGAAGCGGAGCGCGAATCGATTTTGAATGAATGGAGGGGGAAAGAGGGAACTATTATTTCTGGTCTCGTGCAGCGATTTGAGCGCGGAAATGTATATATCGACCTTGGAAGAACCGTGGGCGTGATGTTCGCAAACGAATCTATTCCGGGAGAGCACTATCGCGCCGGAGAGAGGCTTCGGTTTTTCGTGCTCGCAGTTCAGGAGGACACACGCCTTCCTGGAATAATTCTTTCTCGTTCGCATCCGAGGTTTGTAGCGAAACTTTTTGAACTTGAAGTTCCGGAGATTGCAGATGGAACCGTTGAAATCAAGGTAATTACGCGCGAGCCGGGGAGCAGGACGAAGATCGCGGTGCACTCAAACAGCGCCGGCGTGGATCCTATCGGAGCATGCGTCGGACAGCGCGGCACGCGCGTTATGGCCGTTAACAACGAACTAGGGCAAGAAAAGATCGATATAATCGAATGGTCAGAAAATCCGGCGGAGTTTATTTCGAACGCGCTTTCTCCAGCCAAGGTGGAATCTGTTGAAACCATGGAACGACACGAAGCGCGAGTATATGTTCCAGAAGATCAGCTTTCCCTTGCAATTGGAAGAGGAGGGCAAAACGTCCGTATGGCGGCGAAGCTCACCGGGTGGAAAATTGATGTGCGCTCACAAACTCGCCCAGAAGATGTCCAAGAGGGAGGAATCTCCGAGGCTGTTCTTGACGAAGACGGCGGAGAGGCGGATAGTGGAAATAATTCAGAATCAAACGACTCGAAAGCCGACGAGCCGAAAACAAACTAAATAAAAATTTTTACTCATGAGTACTACCTACCTTATATTCGTTCCGGTGGTCGCAGCGATTATGTACAGCGGATATGTAATGGCATGGCTTAGCAAGCAGAAGCCAGGGTCGCACAAGATGCAGGAAATCTCAAAAGCGATCCAGATCGGATCATCCGCGTATCTTAACCGACAATATAAATCGGTTGGAGTGGTTGCCCTCGTGTTGTTTTTTGTAATCGGTCTCGCGCTTGGTTGGACTTCCGCGGTAGGGTTTATTGTCGGAGCTGCGGCTTCCGCTCTTGCGGGGTATATTGGAATGAATGTCGCGGTGCGATCAAACGCGAAAACAGCCGAGGCCGCGCACCACGGACTTGACGCATCGCTCTCTCTCGCTTTTCGCGCCGGATCGGTAACCGGATTTCTCGTGGTTGCAATGGGACTTCTCGCGGTTGCGGGATTTTATTATGTAACGCAGGACGTGAAGGCTCTTATTGGTCTTGGTTTCGGAGCGAGTCTAATTTCGGTTTTTGCGCGGCTTGGCGGAGGAATCTTCACAAAAGCAGCCGACGTGGGAACCGATCTTGTCGGAAAGGTTGAAGCCGGAATTCCAGAGGATGATCCGAGAAATCCTGGAGTTATCGCGGACAATGTTGGAGACAACGTCGGAGACTGTGCCGGGATGGCGGCAGATCTTTTCGAGACATATGCGGTGACTTTGACCGCCGCAATGCTTTTAGGGTCGCTGACACTTTCCGGAGACCAGCTTCTTTTCCCGCTTGTTTTGGGAGGGCTTGCGATTGTTGCTTCGATTGTTGGCGGACTTTTTGTAAAAACAGGAAAGAGCGGAAACATCATGGGAGCACTTTATAAAGGACTCATTGTTTCGCTCGTTCTCTCAACGGCTCTTTTCTGGTGGGCATCAGAGACGTTTTTTCCGGAGAACGCAACAAACATTTTTCTTGCGTCGCTTGTCGGGCTTGCGGTTACGGCGCTTATGGTTGTTGTGACCGATTACTACACAGCGAAGAAATACCGTCCCGTAAAGAGTATCGCAGAGGCTTCTCGATCGGGGCACGGAACGAACATTATTCTCGGACTTGCCGTTGGGATGGAATCAACATTCTTGCCGATACTTGTGATCATCGGGGGAATATTTGCCGCGCACACTCTCGCCGGCATTTATGGAATTGCGGTTGCAGCAACGGCGATGCTTTCGGTATCAGGAATTATTGTTGCCATCGACTCCTTCGGGCCGATTACGGATAACGCCGGAGGCATTGCAGAGATGAGCGATGCGCCGGAAAGCGTGCGGAAAATTACCGACGCGCTTGACGCGGTTGGAAATACGACAAAGGCCGTTACCAAGGGGTACGCGATTGCTTCCGCCGGTCTTGCGGCCCTCGTGCTTTTCGCCGGATATATCGAAGAGTTAAAGCTGGCTTCAAAAAGCGCGCTTTTCGAACTTCAAGACCCGGTAGTCTTGATCGGACTTCTTTTGGGCGCGGCCCTTCCTTATCTTTTTGGATCAATTGCTATGCGTGCGGTTGGGAAGGCTGCTGGAGCAATTGTCGAAGAAATCAGACGACAGTTTAGAGAGATTAAAGGGCTTATGGAGGGCACCGCGACGCCGGAATACGGGAAGGCGGTCGACATTGTAACCGTTTCAGCTCTCCGTCAGATGATCGTGCCGGCACTACTTCCTGTCGTGATGACGCTTCTTGTCGGGTTTCTCTTGGGTCCAGCGGCGCTCGGAGGGTTCCTTACCGGAACAATCGTTTCAGGGCTTTTTGTGGCCCTTTCGATGACTTCTGGCGGTGCGGCATGGGATAATGCTAAGAAATATATAGAAGACGGCAACTTTGGCGGAAAGGGGTCGGATGCACACAAGGCCGCGGTTACGGGAGACACGGTTGGCGATCCGTACAAAGACACAGCCGGACCGGCCATCAATCCGATGATTAAGGTTGCAAACATTGTTGCGCTTCTCATCGTTCCATTCCTATAATCACCATATATCCAAAAAAAGAACCACCAATGGAAATTCTTATCCCGACAGTAATTGAAAAATCGCAATATGGAGAGCGCGCGTACGACATCTATTCGCGACTACTGAAGGAGCGGATCATCTTTCTTGGCGGTCCGGTAACGGACCAGATGGCCAATATTGTGATTGCGCAACTCTTGTTTCTCGAGCATGAGGATTCAAAAAAAGAAATTAAAATATACGTAAATACGCCCGGAGGATCGGTCACTGCCGGCATGGCGATATACGACACGATGCAGTATGTAAAGCCCGATGTCGCGACGATCTGCGTCGGCATGGCGGCCTCTATGGGGGCGGTGCTTTTATCTGCAGGAAAGAAAGGAAAGCGCTCTGCGCTTCCGAACTCTGAAATTCTTTTGCACCAAGTTATGGGAGGAGCGGAGGGACAGGCGACCGAGGTGGAAATTACTGCGAGACAAATCTTGAAAATGAAAGACAAGATCAATCACATTCTTGCGAAACATACCGGACAGTCCGTTTCGAAGATAGAAAAAGACACGGATCGTGATTTCTATATGACTCCGGCAGAGGCGAAGGCCTATGGGTTAATTGACGAAATCGTGAAAAACAGATAGCCGCCTCACGATTGTTTTTGTGAAACCCGCCACGCCGGCGGGTTTTGTTATTTTTGAAGAGAGCTTTACAATAAAAAGCATGAAAACGAGAGGCGAGAAAAAGACAGATAAAGAAGCTCTTGAGGAGGCGTTAACGCGAGGCGTGTCAACAATTCTTCCGTCAAAAGAAAAACTCGCCGAAAGGATGTTTCGCGGAGGGCGACTGCGCCTTTACCTCGGTATTGATCCAACGGGTCCACATTTACATTTTGGACACGCGACAAACCTTCTTACGCTCAAGCGCCTGCAGGAGCTAGGACATGAAGTGATACTCCTCGTGGGAGATTTCACTGCGCGCATTGGGGACCCAACCGACAAGCTTGCAGCGCGAACAGCGCTCTCTGCTGCGGAAGTTCGTGCAAACATGAAAGGATTCAAAAAACAGATTGCAAGCATTCTGCGGCTTTCGGGAAAAAACGCTGCCAAGATCGCATACAACTCGAAGTGGTTTGAAAAGATGCGACTCGAAGATGTCATGGCGCTTCTTTCAAAAACAACCGTACAGCAGATGATGGAGCGAGACATGTTTCAGGATCGGGTAAGGCAAGACAAGCCGATTGGCGTACATGAATTTCTTTATCCGCTGATGCAGGGATACGACTCCGTCATGCTCGATGTCGATCTTGAAGTCGGCGGCAACGATCAGACGTTCAATATGCTTATGGGCCGGCATCTCCAGCGCATCTACCACAGCAAGGAGAAATTTGTTTTAGCAACTACGCTTTTGCTGAATCCAAAAACCGGAAAAAAACTCATGAACAAGAGCGAAGGGGGAATGATAAATCTCGACGATGCCCCCGAGGATATTTTCGGGAAGGTGATGGCGCTTGACGACGCATCGATGTTTGTTTTTGCCGAGCTTTCGACAGAAATGCCGCTTTCACGAATCGAGGAGCTTCGGCGCGGCATCCATCCGCGCGATGCAAAGCTTGAAATTGCAAGTGCGGCTACCGCGCTTGTGTATGGGGAGAAGAAGTCCCGCGAGGCGAAAGAGAAATTTCTTGCCGTATTTTCAAAAAAAGATTTAAGCGGCGAATTTCCGGAGATTAAAACTCCATTTCCCGCCTCTCTGTCTGGCCTTGTGATGAACTCCGGGGTAAAAAGCAAAAGCGAGGCGTGGCGGCTCATCATGCAGGGGGCGGTGAGCATAAACGACGAGGCGAAGAAGGATCCTCGGGAAATGCTTACAAGAATCAAAACCGGCGACGTGGTGAAAATCGGCAAGCATAAGTTTTTCAGAATTTCTATAAAACAGCCCTAAAACACTTCGCCCCGCTTCCGTCGCGCTGCGCGCTACTCCTTCGGGGCACAAGAAGCAATAAAATCCCGCGATGCGGGATTAACTGGCTTCTAGTGAGCGGGCAAGGGGAATCGAACCCCTGTCATCAGCTTGGAAAGCTGAGGTAATGCCATTATACGATGCCCGCATTGGGAATTGTTGGAACGAAGCGACTTACAATTCCTTATGTTCCGCCAAGGGCGGAACCGTCTTTTCTCAGGCTAAACGGCCTAGAGCTCGCTACGTCCTCGCCACAGGCGGAGCCTTCTCGAATTCAAGCTATATCTTACTTCATAAAACAGATTTTTCAACATCTTACGAACAGAAGAACGCTTGATTTTTTCATGCGGACGAGTTAGAAATGAGTTATACATGAAGCTTCGATTTCGGCCCACAGCGGCAGCCATTACCTTTTTTATCCTGTTCTTTGGGGGGTATGCTCTGTATCGTCTCGTGCGAGCGTCTCAGTGGCAGATCCCCGAAGAGTTCGTCCAGTCCCGATCGGAAGGGGCGCTTATGGCTCAGATGATAGTTTCGCTTTCCGGTGAGGTTTCAAACGAGCTTCAGCGTATAAACGAACTTGATAAAGATCGCCGCTACGAAGAGGCGCTCACTGCCGTAACCGAACTTGCGACAAAAAACGGTAAGATGCGCGAGGAGGCCGTTAATCTTTCTCGCGAGCTTGAGCGAATGACAAAGTCTCTTTCGGAGATTCGCTCCCCAGAGGCGCGAGACCTTGCGCTTGAGGCAATCAATAATCGACTTGCTCTTATTATAAGACTTATTTCCTACAACGACGGAATCATGAGGCTTCTCGGTGAACTGCGTCTTCACTTTGTTGGGGCGAGCGGCTCAACTGATCAGGTCTCGGTGATAATAAATCGGATCAATCTTGAAGTTGCGGCGATAAACGATTTTAACAGGCGTGCGACGGAGGCGATGGATCGTTTTGATCGCGCGACAAAATAGCCCGCACGGTTTACAATTGCGAGCGAAGAGCGGGGTGGTAAGTGCGGGCGTATAGCTCAATGGTTAGAGCACCAAGCTTATAATTGCGAGCGAGGAGTGGGGTATAAATGTGGGCGCATAGCTCAGCGGTAGAGCAGCCGTCTTATACACGGCCGGTCCCAGGTTCGAATCCTGGTGCGCCCACATTTATACAACAGCCGAGCGAGCTTATTGCCGCGAAGCAGTGACCTTGGCGGTTCCTGGTTCGAGTCCAGGTGCGCCCACCATTAGTTTTTGTTGGCGCGAAGCGCGCTACAAAACCTTATGCCCCGCCCGCAGGCGGGGCGACTCACGCTTAAGCACCAGCAGGTGCTTTAGGGCCACTGGCCAGATGGAGGTTCTTACCTGCCTGCCTTGTCTGACGGCAGCCAGGCGCGAGCGCTAGATTTGTTACAGTTAACCTATGAGCAAGAAACGATTTGCAGGAGCGGTGCTAGTTCTTGGCATCTTTGTGGGGGCGGGGTATTTTGTCTTGAGTAGATCGGGGCTGATGCCAGTTCAGGTAGCTCAGGTACGCACCAGTACGAATCACGTCGTCTCTGCGGATGACTTGATTATCGCCAAGGGGCTTTTCGAAAAAAACAACATCGAGATGGGCGCGCTTGCCATTACTCAAGTTGTTAAGGATGATCTGGGGACAACTCATGTTTGGGGAGATCAATTTTACAATGGTCTAGTGCTTTTCACGGGAAAGATCGGTTACCACTTTGATAAATCGGGAAGGCATAATTTTACTTCGGGAGAGAGGGTTGGGGATATAAGAATTTCTACGGACCCAAGCATTTCGATGACAATGGCTGCAAAAATAGCGCGCAAGAAAATAATGTCCGAATATCGTTTTGCGGCTGAGCTCGGAATATTCGACATCAGCGCAGGTACTTCAGGTTTAAAACCAAACTATATGCTTGTCTGGAAGATCAAGCCAGATGCAATCGACTATCCATATATAATCATAGACGCGAGGAGCGGGAGCATCATTCGTTATGACGATGGAATTCGGTACTAGTTCGATGTTTCACGCAAAATATAGATCTAGGCTTTGTTAGAATCGTTCCATTTGGTGGCCCACGCTAGAGCGCCCTGCGTCGTTTAGGGGTTTTCGTCTGCCCGCTGGCAGGCGGGGCGCTTCGCCATTAGGCGAGACGGATGCTTCGCTTGGGCTCACAAACGGTCTTGACTTTTTCCGTTAATTTGCTACAATGCCGATATTGTTCGAGGGGCGTAAAAACGAGAATGGCGCGACGACCACGGATACGCTTCGGGTCCCCATCTCTCTTTTTCGTCTAGTAGAACAACCCCAGAGCACGCGAGGGGCAATTTTCCGAAATCGCGTGCAAAAGAGAAGGGAGGCACCTTGAAGAAGCTCACCCGCGCCGACAGCCACCGGACCTTGAAGAAGGATCGCGACGACCACCGGGCCAACGAGGACGCCTGAACCGGTCGGCCGCCGGCCTGCTAGGAGCAGAGCCGGATGCCACGGGTCGGGGCCGGGACCCTGCAGTAGGAAGTCCGGCCCGCGCAGCACCCATAGTACCGATGGCAGTTCCCCCGTCTGCCCGGGGAAAACACGTCCTAGCCGGAGAAAGATTTACTCTGGCGGATCTTAATGGACGATGAGGCGGCGCGCTTCCGGCCGCTGGGCTTTACTCGGGCGCACAGATGTGCGAGCCCGTAGGACCAGCGAGAGCCGTTGATATGGTAAGTGGTCTGGAGGGAAGACGGGGCAAGCTAGGACAAGGGCCTCACTCTTCTTTCGAGAAGACCAGAAACCAGCGCGGAGAAACCCCAGTCGAGGGAGAAAATATCGATTCCCCGCCTCCAGGGGGTTAGGCGAACGGAGCGAGCCACCTTCACGAGAAGGTGAGCGCGCCGACAAAATATAGCTCCTGCCGCCAAGGAGAGGTTCTCGAGAAGAGACGTAGGCGTGTACGCAAAGTAGTGAGGTCGCGCAGAAACCCTCGCTACTCCCTGTCCGTACACCCGGCCACGTTGCACCCTTCCGAGAACGCAGCACCCTTGCAGGTTTTGCAGCTATGTAGCTCTGCATTCCATCATGCCCCGACCACGTCGGGGCGATTCTTTTTTTGAGATACTAACCCCCACGACGAAGCCGAGATGTTTCGCTTTTAAAACAACCACCCTTGCTCGAGCGCTCCAGGCCGCTAGGCCAAGTCTTACTCTTCGCAGGAACGGTTGTTTTGGGGCGGGGTTGATCGGTCGCGAAGCTACACCACAACCTGCTTCAGCTTAAAGCCCCTCAAGAGCGCATTATATTCTTCCTGCTCAAGCGTTTCTTTCTTCATGAGCTCTTCGGCTATTGCGGCGAGCGCTTTTTTGTTCGTTGAGAGTATTTTTTGGGCGGCCTTGTGTGCGCGCTCAATAAAGGCATGCACTTCGGTGTCGATCTTTTGCGCGGTGCTCTCGGAATAGTTTCGTTCGGTTCCGAGCTCTTTGCCCAAAAACATAAGCTCCTCGGTTTTTCCAAACGTGATTGGTCCGAGCTCATCGCTCATGCCATATCGAGTGACGAGCTTTCGTGCAATCGCGGATGCTTCTTTGAGGTCGCTCGATGCTCCCGTTGAGACATCACCAAAAATCAATTTTTCCGCAGCGAATCCGCCGAGCGCTACCGCAAGGTCCGCGAAGAACTGCGTCTTTGTTTTGAGTCGGCGTTCTTCAAGTGGTAGTTTCATGGTGTACCCTCCTGCCATACCTCGGCTTACGATAGAAACTTTGTGTACGGGGTCTGCGCCTGCGATACAGGAAGAGATAAGCGCGTGTCCGCCTTCGTGATAGGCGGTGATCTTGCGCTCGTTGTCGGAGATAACCCTTCCGCGCCGCTCAGGGCCCAAGATTACTTTTTCGATTGCCTCGAAAAGATCGGCTTGTTCGATACTTTTTTTGTTCCGTCGCGCCGCAAGGATCGCCCCTTCGTTCATAACGTTTGCAAGGTCGGCGCCGGAGAATCCTGGAGTGCGAGTTGCAACGCGGCGCAGGTCAATATCCTTCGCAAGAACTTTTCCTGCTGCGTGGATTTTGAGTATCGCTTCGCGATCGTTCAAGTCTGGAAGATCGAGTACAACGTGGCGATCAAATCTTCCTGGGCGAAGGAGCGCAGGGTCTAAAATATCCGGACGGTTTGTCGCTGCAAGGACGATCACGCGCGTGTCTCGATCAAAACCGTCGAGTTCTACGAGTATCTGATTTAGGGTCTGCTCGCGCTCATCGTTTCCGCCGCCCAACCCTGCGCCGCGATGCCTGCCTACCGCATCGATCTCATCGATAAAAAGAATTGCCGGAGCGGATTTTTTCGCCGTAGCGAATGCGTCGCGTGTTCTTGAGGCGCCCACTCCAACAAACATTTCAACAAACTCCGACGCGGAGAGATGGAAGAACGGAGCCTTCGCCTCTCCCGCGACTGCGCGAGCGAGAAGCGTTTTTCCTGTCCCCGGGGGACCCACGAGCAAAACACCTCGTGGGATTTTCGCGCCGAGGTCGAGGAATTTTTTTGGATTTTTTAGAAAGTCCACCACTTCGCGAAGCTCCTCTTTTGCTTCTTTGAGTCCCGCGACGTCGTTAAAGGTAAACTTTTCTTTGCCGAGCGAAAGGCGGATGCTTGAGCGGCCGAACGTGAAGGCCTGGTTTACGCCCGTCTTTGCCTGACGGAACATGAGCCAAAACATAATACCGATTACGATGACGGGGAGAAGCGAGGGGATGATAATGCCCATCCAAAACTGCGAACCGGACTCGTCTTCTACTTCGATCTTTACGCTGGTGAGCGCGCTTGTAGGAACGCCGAAGTTTGTGAGGGTCTCCGTGATTCCAGCCTCCGCCTCTTTTTGCGCCGTCGCTTTTTTATCGTCTTTTAAAATGACCGAAATGTTCTCGCCCCGAACCACGAGCGATTTTACTTCGCCCGCAACAATTTTTTGTGAAAGGTCATTCAATGACAGTTTTTCAGGTTTGTCTTTCGGTGCGACGAGACTGGAAAAAACAACCGAGATGGCGATAAGGGTTATGATTGCCCACAAGAAGTTCTTATAAAAATTTTTCATATGTATTTAGTATAGCGCAGTATAGTATATCCCAGGATTCGGCAGGTGAAAAACCCCGTCCCCCTCCCGTATTTTTCTTGCTCGGGTGCTCCGGAGGCCGCAAGACCAGTTTTGCCATCGCTTAAAACGATGCGGCAAGCGAGCACGGGCTTCAAAAGAGCGGGGGCAAAAATGGAAAATCGCCCCAGCTTGTGGCCGGGGCGATGTGAAGATTTGCTGCGATGTGCTGACTACTGCGAGACGGGGCCGAGGTGGTCCCGGAGGGAGTCGCGATCCCGCTGGGCCTTCCTTCCCTTGGTGGAGGGCTTGGGGCCCTCCGACCGCGGGGCGTTGGCGCCCACTGCGCGCGCGTTGCGCGCCGAGGCGGCGCGCATGGCCGCCCCGACGGTGCCGATTTCCGGTTCGTCGGCGACGGTCGTGGCGATGACCGTCGTGTCTTCCGCAAGGCCGGCGGCCTTGCAGAAGAAGGCTCGAGCGCGACCGCCCTTCAGGGAGCCGCCGCGCGAGGGGGCGCGGAGGTTCGAGAAGTTCGGGCCGAAGTGGACGGGGACGGGGGTGCCGTCTTCGTCGACCAGCCCCAGGTACTGGAGTTGGCGCTTCACGGCCGCGGGGCCGTGAAGGAACTCGAGCACCCCTCCGGTCACCTTCACGAAGAAGGTTCCGAAGATATGGATGTCCGGGCGGCCCTGGCGGGTCACGACGAAGGGGTTTTCGCGGGTGAGACCAGCGAGCTTGAAGACGCCCTCGGCACCGGGGATGAAGATCCCCGACGACGGCTGGGCGACCTTTTCGAGGTCGGCCTGCTCGGTCCTGTACGTCTCACGGGCGGCTTTGAGGCCGTCCATGAGGGCCGCGAAGCCGTGACCGTCCTGGCCGCGACGTCCGACGAAGACGAAAACGCGGTCGTGCATCTCGCTCTCGGTCTTGCGGTCGTAGATGCGCCTCGTGAAATAGCGCACCTCCGGCCGTCCGGTCGCACCCTTTACGGGCAACGACCAGATGAACCCGTACGGGGCTTCCTGCTTCGCCTCCTTGGCGGCCTTGTTGGCCGTCATTCTGGCGAGCGCCTCGACGGAGTCGAGCTCCGCGAGGATCTTCAGATTGACCCCGGCTTCGGCGAAGTAGATCGCCGGGCCCACCATGGGCTCAGCGGTCGCGAGACGGGCGATCAGACTCCGGAACTGCCCGGTCTCGCCCTCGCCCTCGAGGGTCGAGATTGCGTTTTCGATCTCGGAGAGGCGGCCCTTCAGCCGCGCCTCGAGCTCGTCGTCGCCCCTGGCGTCCTTGATGGACGCCGTGAGCGTTCGCTTGGCGTCGATGAGGGCGCCGAGGTCGGCGATCTCCTTCGAAGCCACGTCGATCTCGCCGTCGTGTCCGAGGGCACGAGCGACAGTTCGCTCGGCGCGCTTCTCGCGCTCGGCGGACTTCTCGTTTGCGATGCGGGTCATGCGCGCTTCGCGCGCTGCCGCGGTGTCCGCGGCAGCGGCCGCGAGCAGGTCGGCGACGTTCATGGTGGTATTCATTGGAAAACCTCCTGGGAGCTAAGCCGCTCCCTGGCTAGTTGTCTCGCATGAGCGCGAGAGAACGCGGTAGCTATGTCGCGCTGCGACCCTGGCCACTGCGTTCTCTCGCGGGATTATCAAAGCGCGTTAAGTACATTGTACCGCACAAAAACGATTTTGTCAACCCCCCGTAATGGTGTAAAAAGCCCTCGCGTGAAGCGAGGGCAAAGCAATTAAAACCATACAAATCGAAGTTAAAGAGAAAGAGAGTCGCCGTCCAAGGGAAGCTCCGCCCAGGTGCCGGTGCTCTCGAAGAGCAGGGAGGCAAGGGCCTTCCGAGACTCGTGAGCCCCGTGGTTTAGGGCGATCCGCTTGGGGGTAAACCAAGATGCCACCTCGACCAACTTTTCGGCCGAGGCATGCGTCGAGGCTTGCACCCGAAGCGTCTCACAGAGAACCGGAACGGACCTACCGCGCAAGGTCACTGTTCGAGCTCCGGATTCGATCGCCACGCCAGGCGTCCCGTCGAACTGATGGGAGCACTGGACAAGCAGGCTTTTCGGGTCCGGCAAGATCAGATTAGCCCACCGGACAACCTCTCCGCCCTGGAGCGATCCGGCCGATGATACGATCGAGGCTGGGGTATTTGAGTCGAGAAGATTCTGCTTAAGACCATCCATCTCGAAGAGCGCGGTGACCTTCCGCGACTCTCCGTTCAAGATTGGGATGTCATTTTCGCACCAGCGGTTTTCGGGCCACTGGTAAACATCCCACGCTTCAGCGGTGAGCTTGCCGTCCAAGAAGACCGGCGCGACTCCGCCTCGGACCTGATCAAGCGAGATATTCGCGGAACGGTCGACGGAGAGTGCTGCAGTGAGAACCCTGCCTCCGCGACCAATGGTGGCACGAATGTGCTCATTCATCTTGGCGATTTCCTCCTCGCGAGGAGGAAGGACGCGACCGCCGTGAGTGGACTCAAGAAAGAGCAGATCGACACCGCGAACGTCTTCGGGGACGTTCGCTGATGTCATGCCTTTCAAGGTCGGCGTATCCGACGTGCCGACATCTCCCGAGAACGCCACGCGCTTTCCCTCGTGCTCGATGACCACAAATGCGGACCCGCGGATGTGGCCATTCGAACCGAAGCAAGCGCGAACACCTTTTCCAAGATCAATCCATCCTGGGCTATCAATAAACGTGGTTCTGTTTGCGATGTTCGCGTATAGCTTCTGGCTGAATGGGGCGAGACCCGGGTGCTTGAAAAACGACGCGATGTTGTGCGCATCGTTCCAAACGGATGCCGCAAGTAGAAACGTCGGCCGCGTGGTTACGAGGCGAACATTTTCGTTCCGCGACATGAGCCAGGGGACCATCCCGCCGTGATCGGCGTGGATGTGGGTCAAGAGGATGAAGTCAATCTCGCCGTAAGAAACCGGCGGAGGGAGGGGCGGATGCACGCGCTGCTCGTTGCGGTGCACACGCTCATACGACGCTCCAAAATCCACAAGAATATTTAATTCACCCGCCTTAATGAAAGTACTGTTCGCGCCGATGCTGGATTTCCCAGCTGGACCCGAACATCCACCAAGAACTTGGATTTCCATAGTCCCTCCTCCTTCTCCTTTCATATTGTGCGGGTCTTTGCCCGCTTGTCGATGAGCTAGGAAAAGCTACAAATCTAGCCTTTCCTCGCACTACGACATTTTTGGTACTTTATAACAAAAAAACCCTTGTGTCAAGGGCAAAGGGCCTCACCGGCATCGTCCTTCGTCGAGCGCTCCAAGGCCGCTTGGCCGGTCTTACTCTCCTGCGGACGGTGCCGGTTCGAGGGCGACGAAAAAAATTACTAAGAAAAACGCCCCGACGCGAGGTCGGGGCAAGATGATGCAGAATACAGGGAAACAATGTTGCGCTACTTGACTGTGAGGTTCGCCTGGGTGAGGCAGGGCGGGATGGCATCCCCGTCGATCCTCCGGGCCTTGAGCGTGACGCAGGAGCTGCCTTCCTCCCACGCGCTCGAAACCTCGATCGCGTAGTCGAGGGCGGGGCTCTCGGGAGCCCCGAACTTCGAGACGACTCGGATCACGACCGGCTCGAAAATGAACGGCTCGGACCCGAATGGGTTCTTCCCGAGAGGGAAGTCAATGAGCGGCCCCGCGAATGTGGGGTGGGCCTTGAAGCCCACTCGCCACGGGTGAGGCCGCCCGAAGCCCCAGAGCGGAGGAGTGAGCCCCTGCTCGGACATCGTCCTGATTTCGCTACGGCGGCAACAGGCTGCCTTCACGAGTTCGTCATCCCATCTCATGAGTTGCCACTCGAAACGGAAGACGCTTTCGAGCGGCAACCCGGCCGTCGAGAAAACGAAGCGCGTTTCCTTGTCCTCACCGGAGTGGTCTACCGGCGTGAGCCACAGGCGAGTTATCCCCGGGGGCTTCTCGAGCTGCGACTCCTTCATTCCGTCCAACCACTCTCGGCCAGCCACTTTTCTGGCTGCCTCGCCGTTGAAAACCGCGGCGAGCGAAACTCCCAGGCCCTCAGAGAGAATGAAAAACCGCTTCCCCCAAAGAGCCATCTTGTCTTGCAGGTCCGCGTTCATCGCGATCCCTCCTTGTTGGTGTTCGTCAAGCAGGCTTGGCACCTCGTGCCTACACGGCACGAGGTTTTTGGTTCGACACTTCTACCTTCTCCCATCGCTTCGATCACGAGGCGGAATGCCTCGAGATGATGCGGCGGGAATTCCTTCGGGAATTCGTGAACGATCTGCTTCGCGGAGAGCATGAAGCCTTCCGCGATCTCCTTCCCAAGCTTGGGATCTCCCGCGAAGGGAAAAGTTAGGAGAAAGGTTATCCGCACGTGCACGCCGTCCGACTCTCGGTCGGGGACGTGCTCTTCGTGAACGAGAACGAACGAGTCGAGCTCGTCCGGTCTCACGAAGAACCCAGTCTCCTCCCAGAGCTCTGCGGCAACAGCGAGCCGCAGGAGGGTTGTTCGGTCTTGAAGATTGAGATGGGCGAGATCAGACTCGCCGATCATACAATCTTCGAAATACCGATTTACGGTCGGGGTGTCTGCCCCGCCGCCAGGATTCTTGATATAGGGACGTGGGGTCCCATCGTCGTCAAGATCCTGGATTACATGAAAAACGGAGAAGTACCGGTCCAACGGAACAATGGCGAACACGCACGTGCTCGGCCATTTTCGGAATGCATCCTCGGGCAATCTTGCGATCGCCATTTAGGCCTCCTTATCCGCGCGCGCCGCGCAAGATTGTCATTGAACTGTTTTGGATTCTATCACTTACGGACAAAAAAGTCAATATTGGCCAATTGCCACCGAAAATGTCTTGGTGTAGGATGTGAGAGCTTTGAAGATGGTGCCTATAGCTTAGTGGCAAAGCTCCAGTCTGTGGCACTGGCGAGACGGGTCCGATTCCCGTTAGGCACCCCACACGAACGAAAAACCGCAAAAAGCGGTTTTTCGTTTATGGCGACGGGATTTGAACAAGAAGGTGGGGTCGGGAGGAGGTGATGTCCTCCCGTGTTGGAGAGCATGGAGAACCGGGGGTTCTCCAAGAGCGAAGCGACGTGGAATATCCCGTCGCTCACCCAAAAAGACAAAAGATTGACTTTATCGGCAATATCAAATATCGTCTAGGCATGAGTATCGAAGTTCCAAAAAAGGAGGTAAAAGAAGCAGCGGAGCTGGATAAAGAATACAACGAAAAACTTCGCGAACTTACTGATCAAGCGGCCAGGTTAATGATGTTTATGGGTCACGAATTAGGAATGGAGAATGATCAAAAGATCAGAGAAATAATTTTGGAAAAAGTTAAAGAGAGCGTAGAAAGCACCTCCACCTTTTCCTAGGTCAAGAGAAAAACACGATTAAGGGACCCGCCGATCGGGCAACTCGTTTTTCTTTTCGCGCTCCCCGTCCCGATGATGCTTGGCAAATTCTTTGTCGAGCACTTCTCCGATGCGAAGCACCTCGTGCTTGATATCTCCGATTGCGCCCACTTTTGTGCGGACCTCCATTTCGGTTTTTTCAGCGATGCGTTTTTCGCCCCGAAGGCCGGTGATGATGATCTCGTTTCCGATGAAATTTGAAACGAACGTTCCCGTTACGAGAAGTATGGTTCCTCCCAAGAGAATCGAGAGTGGTCCGTCCCACCAAAGAGAGTCTTCAAGATTGATGGTTCCGCTTCCGAATTTGCACACGCGGAGACAGAGCACAAGGTAATCCGTCGTGTGCCACACGCCGCGCCAAAAAAGAACGATCCCAGTTCCGCCAACAAACGCATAAAGGATGGGGTAATGACTAAACCATCTTCGCGCGTGATCTTCTAGGCGGTCGAAGAAGCGAATAATCATACTTGCGAATCCTCGTATCATAATAATTTCATTGTAGCAGAACCCTCAAGTTTAGTGACGCTTGCATCAAGGCACCTTCTTTCGGTTTGCGAAGTGTTACCGCTCGGAGATTTACTATACATAGATCACTGTCATACGCATAAGGAGTCGCACAATGCCTTCGCTTAAGAAGTACGTGCCCTCCAAGAAAATCCTCGTGGTTGGGTTGTGGGTGTTTCTCTTGTGGTTTGTTTATGAATTTCGGTGGCCGAAGATGTCGGTTGACCATTTCGTCCGGAGGACCACCACGGAAGTGATGGGGCCGAGGACGGTGCGAGTTAATTTTCCGACGCATCCAACGGTGCGGGGAGAGATCGTTTCCTTCTGGGATCAGGTTCGGCTTTACGCCTCACACGATCCATCCTATGCGCTTATCACTCTCGGAGGCCGAGGGAGAGGGCCGGATGCGATCTACCGATTGCCGAAAGACGTTTTTGTGCGCGGATTTGCCTATTTGCTCCCCGGGTATTTCCGAGAGAAGGCGATTGTTGATAGATTTCAAATTGTCGTTGCGGTGCCGTGGGAGAAGACGCTGCTTCTTCCGAAGCTTCTCTATCTTCGGGAGCACCCAGAAGAGATTGACGAGTTGAATCTTCCGGATTGCTCGAAGCGAGCGGTAAGACTTTTCTCTGGAGAGCCGTTTGTGGCCCTCGCACGACCGGTTGATGATTATACCCTTGCCTATCCCGACAAAGACGGGCAGGTAAGAGCGTTTATTCAGATTGAAGCGGCAGTTGTTCGCTGTGAGTCAATCTAGCGCCGTAATTTTACGGCGCTTTTCATTGCTTCGCTGGCGTGCGGCGTGTATCCTAATACCATGATCGAGAAGGGCAAGTGTTTGTTTTTAAAGTGCGAGTTGTCACCTCGCGAATAAACTATTTATTTCATGAAAAACGCTCTTCAGGAAAATGATCCAGAAATCTTCGATCTTATCGAAAAAGAATCCGTGAGGCAAAAGGAGGGACTTGAGCTTATTCCTTCCGAAAACTACGCCTCGCGCGCTGTGCTTGAGGCAGCGGGGAGCATCTTAAACGACAAGTATGCAGAAAATTACCCGGGCAAGCGATACTACGGCGGGTGTGTTTATATAGATGAAGTCGAGCGGCTTTGCCAAAAGCGGGCGCTCGAGGTATTTGGCGCCCACGGATATCGCGTAAACGTCCAGCCATATTCGGGAAGTCCGGCGAACATCGCCGTCTATGTGGCGCTTTTGAATCCCGGAGACACCATTCTTTCTTTGCGCCTCGATCACGGCGGGCATCTCACGCACGGATCGCCGGTGAGCTTTTCGGGAAAGACCTACCGATTTGTCCATTACCCACTGAATGCCGAGACCGAATTTTTAAACTACGACGTTATTCAAGAATTGGCAGAGAAAGAAAAACCAAAACTCATCCTTTCGGGCTTTACTGCGTATCCGCGGACGATCGATTTCAAAAAAATTCACGACATTGCAAAGGAGGTTGGAGCGATTTCGATGGCGGACATTTCGCATATCTCGGGACTTGTAATCGGAGGCGTTCATCCATCGCCATTTCCCTTTACCGACGTTGTAACCACCACGACACACAAAACGCTTCGCGGTCCGCGAGGGGCGATGATTTTTTCGAAGGAAGAATATGCAGAGCGGATAGACAAGGCGGTATTCCCGGGACTTCAGGGTGGGCCGCACGAACACACTATCGCCGGCATTGCAGTCGCGCTCAAAGAGGCCGCCGAGCCGGCCTTCAAGGAATACGTCGCGCAGATCGTAAAGAACGCGAAGGCGCTTGCGGAAGGACTCGCGGATGCAGGATTGCGCCTGGTCTCCGGCGGAACGGACAATCACCTGATGCTTATCGACCTTCGTCCATTCGGGCCGGGTCGCGGCGTGTTTGCCGAGAAAGCGCTTGAGGCGGCTCGTATAAGCGTGAACAAAAGCCCGGTGCCGAACGATCCTTCTCCGCCATTTTACCCATCAGGCATTCGTCTGGGGACGCCGTCACTTACCTCGCGGGGGATGAAGGAAGACGATATGAAAATTGTCGCGAAGCTTGTTTCACGCGTCATTTTGTCGGTGAAGGACGAAGTGTTGCCGGAAGAGAAGGAAGCGCGATCTTTGGCTGTGAAACAGTTTGTCGAGCGTTTGGCGACAAACATCGCCGTGCGCGAGGTGGGTGATGAGGTAAAGGCATTCGCTTCCAAGTTCCCGGTTCCCGGGATCGATGGGTAAGGGCGCTCTCTATATTATTTTGACCATGCCGCGCATCGAAGGAAAAGAAATTGCTCACGAGATACTCGAAAGGCTTAAGGCACTACCCAAGCCGGAGGGTTTTTTCGCCGCGATTCTTGTGGGCAGTGACCCGAGTTCGGTGAATTTTGTCGGACAGAAGGCGAAAGTGGCGGAATCCTTGGGGATCGATTTTCGCATCCATCGACTTTCAGCGGATATCGCGACGGACGCCTTGCGGCGTGAGGTGGCACGACTTTCCGAACCAAAAACGTGTGCGGGTTGCATCGTGCAATTGCCACTCCCGGAAGGAGTGAATAAACATTACGCCCTAAATGCGATACCGAAATGGAAAGACCCCGATCTCTTGAGCGAGTCTTCGCTTGGCGCATTTTATTCCGGCAGACACGCGGTTGTCCCTCCGGCGGTTGCCGTGGCGAAGGAAATAATAGAACGGCAAAAGCTTGACTTAAGATCGCTTAGGGTTGCGATGATCGGGAAGGGGTTTTTAATAGGCAAGCCGATTGGGTTTTGGTTGCAGGACAAGGTTTCGGAGCTCACCATTTTCGACAGCAAATCAAAAAATATCCACGACCATCTCGCGGAGGCGGACATCGTCGTTTGCGGCGCCGGGGTGGCAAGACTTTTCGGTGCGGAGCACGTAAAAAAAGGCGCGCTCGTGCTCGACTTCGGATGGAATCAAGTCGACGGAAAGCTTGTCGGAGATTTTGATGCTGGTTCGGCAGGCTCACCACAAGGTGACTCGGCGGACTTGTCGCAAAGCAAGAATATTTTCTATACCCCGACCCCCGGCGGCACAGGGCCGATTCTTGTAGCAAAACTTTTTGAGAATTACTTTCGCTTGAATGACTCGGGCGCGCGAAGCGTCGCGCGTGACGAAACTTAAGAGTGCGGCGTGAATTTTTGTGGTGTCTCGCAGGCCGACGGGACGAGAGACAGCACTCCTCGAGCACGCGGAGACAGCGACCACAAAAAATCCACGTCGGACTCGCTCTTAGCCTGTGCTTCCGAATCCACCGCGAGATTCTTCTTTAATAATCTCCACTTCTTCCCATTCGGCGCGCACGACGGGAACAATAAGTGCTTGCGCGATGCGCTCTCCCCGCAAGACCACTACGTCGTTTTCAGTGAAGTTATAGGCGGCGAGCTGTATCTCATCCGTCGGACCGTGATAGTCGCTGTCGACGACACCAACGCCGTTTGCAAGCCACAACCCCTTTTTCGTCGTGCTTGAACGACTCAATACTAAGAGCGCGTGGCCTTTCGGAACTTCGACGATGAGGTTTGTTGGTACGAGCATAACCTTGTGCGGCGGAAGAGTCGTTTCTGTTCGTGCGTAGAGATCAAATCCGACGGCGCCGGAGGTCTTGTATTCCGGAAGCGGGAGGTCTTTTTCGATACGGACGATTTTTATGTTCATGGTGCGTACTGGGAGTGTTTGTTCTTGTGTGGACGGTACAGGATTTGAACCTGTGGCCCCTTCGGTGTAAACGAAGTGCTCTACCGCTGAGCTAACCGTCCATTTGTCGTTCCCCGCCTCCTCGTGAGTGTATCACGGAGGCGCGACGACTCTCAACAGGAAAAACGCTAAGTTTTCTCGAGAACCAATACGAACGAAGGCGCGGGAATAAACCAGAGACCAGAAAAAACTTTTTTGAGCGGAAGACCTTCTGTGAGGCGCATTATTTTTTTTGGCGTGAGTTTGTGGAGGTGGAGGCTTCGCGCTTTGCGAATGTCGCCGTAAGCGAAGATGGCATCTCCGAGTGCTTGCTCTCCACGGATTATCTCGTATGGCACAGAAAGATAGCACTTTCCGTGAGGGACAAGGAGGCGGCTTACCTCGCGAAGCGCTGCCTGCACATCTGGGACGTGCTCCAAGACCTCGAATGCGCATATTTTATGAAATGTGCCAGACGGAAATCCGGTGTTTTCCGCGGATGCAACTCTTACGTCGAGATCGGGTATCCGAGAGAGCGCGTCCTCGTTTACATCTACTCCGAATACTTCCGCTTCGCGTTCTTTGAGCGCCGAGAGGAGGCCTCCGTCGTTGCATCCGATTTCAAGAATCCGTTCGCCCGGCTTCGGATTTATAAGCCCCAAGAATCTTTTTATGCGGAGGCGATTTCTAAAGCCCGCGTAGCCGCGCGCACCCGAAACGCGAGCTGAATATTTCTTGTTATAGAGCATTACTTTTTCCTTCCTCCGCTCCGCTCCCGCAGTCTCCAGAGCGTTTTTTGCCATTCGGACAGGGGCTTGTCCGTAAGGAGGGCTATTGCCTCTTCTACCGAATATCCGCCAGTTTTTACAAGTTCGATAAATGACCACATTGCGTTGCTGACGATTCCTTCATATTCCGAGACGAGTATTTTATTTACTAATTCCCGCCACATAGGGTCGTCTGCAAGCTCTTCGTCTTCGCGGATTTCCGAGAGATAGTCATAGGGTCCGCCACCTTTTGAAAAAAACAAATCAGGTAGTTGATCGCTCAGCTCCTTTAGTGTCATGCTTTGCAGCTTGGCCAGAATTTCATCTTTTGTGGACTCAAGTGCGCATAAACGTTTTCCAAGGAGGTAGTTTTCGAGGAGAAACTTTTTTGTCTCTTGGTCAGCAATCTTTATTCCTTCGCGGGGGAGTTGGCGTGTAAGATCTCTTTCTGCTATGTGGCCAAACGTGAGCTCGAAGAGGCGATTTTTTACATGCTCTCGTTCGTGCCGTCTTATGCTCTTTCCTGGGAGACGAAGGACTTCCGATGGGTAATTGGCGATAAAAATATACGGAATTTCTACTGCGCCATCTTTTTGTGCGAGAATAGCGCTTGAGGCAAATCCGCCCGCGATGAAATCAGAGACTTGTCCTTTCTTGTGGAGGCCTGCGAAGACTTGCGACACAACCCGTTCATCAGTTTCTATTTCTATGCCCATTGGGCCAACGCTCGCGCTTACATTTTCGACCTCCCCAAAATTGAATCCGGTCAACCTGCTTGCGAGATCGCGGTCGTCCGGGAATTGCTGCCGCACCTCAAGGACCCTTTTGCGATTTTCATAGTACTGATCGATAAGGTTTTCGGCTGTCTTTGCTTGGTCCTCGGTAAATCCATATCGCTCTGCGAATATCGAAACCAACTCCATAAGCTCTTCTTTTGGCGTTTCGTGATTTATTTCGATACTTTTCTCAACAAATACACGACAGGCAGCGAGTGCCTCTTTCTTTTCGGCAGGAGGGAGTCGTTTTATTTTTACAAGCTCATCTTCCG
>JBBTUL010000005.1:0-45047 GCA_038063755.1 Patescibacteria group bacterium | reverse complement strand
GATTCTTTTTCGCTTAAGCCCCAGAAATATTGTTTTATTTTGAGGGCCGCATGCTTTACTGAGTCGAGCCCCACTTTGTTTTCTAAAACGAACTTCTTGTCCGGTATCCAGCTCGCGGGAACATTCTTGGCGGGTGCTTGCTCCGGCAAGCTATCTTGCGCGGCAGTCTCCAGTTTTGGTTGTGGCTCGCCGATCTTCATGGTTTCACAATAAAAGACGGTTGGCCGTAAGTAAATAGTTAATAGCCAAGTTCTTGCGCGAGACGAGAAAACGCAGCTTTTTCTCCCAGGGACATTCTCTTTTCTTCATATTCAGCCTTTAGCTCTTTGCTCCGTTGGGCGGCGATCTTCGCGTTTTCTTCAAAATGAGAGAATTGCTTGCGCAGTCCCAGCTCTTGCTCTTCCGTGATCTCTTCATTTTTTCGCAAGAGGTGAATTACTTTTTCGAAGCGGAGAGCCTGGAACACTGCAAACGCCGACTGACTTTCTAGCCAGCCCAGAAACGCTTTTGCGGCCGCTTCTCTGTTTTTTTGTCCGGCTTCTCCGTCGGCGCTTGTAAGTTCCGAGAAAACGGATGGATTTCTAAGGTTCGCGTAAAGCTCGCGCATTTCTTGGTCTCCTTCTTTTGCGAAGGTGGGGTACTCTTCTGTGCCAGCGGCCCCGAGATCGGCGAGCGCGACAATAAGCACTTCTTTCGGAACCTTGAGGCCGGCTTCGAGCGGCTCTTCGAGATGCGGCTGGAGAAAGAGCGGCCCTTTGTCGATGCCGTCCGCTTCAAGCTTCTCCAAGAAAACTTTGATTTCCGGATTTCTTTGGACGGCAACTTCGTAGTATGGATATTCTTTAAACGGCATTCCGCGAAAATCTTTTCCGAGCTTTGCGTCGGGGTATGTCGCTTCTATTGCCCACATTGCGGTGCGAATATCTTCTTCGGAGAAAACTTCTTCTTGAGAAGCGGCATTTGCCTCGCGCATTTCTTTTTCGAGATCGCGCGCGCTTTGCCCTTCGTTCCCGTTTTCGCCATCGGGCGTGTCTCCGATTCTTGCCCCTCTATGCCGGCGGATGGTTGCGAGCGAGTTTTCCTGGTCCGAGAGGTCGTATTGTATCGTGGTGTCGTGCCAGGCAATTGCCATTCGGACAAGCGACCGCTCTCGCGGAGAGGTGCCGAGCGTTTCCATCATTTCTTCCGAACGAGCATCAAGCGCGCGAGGATGTTCCGATGTGTGATAGATTTTCGGATCTTCGCCGCCTACGTCGTGCCGCTTGGCGTGCAGGCGATAACCGGCACCCCTAATTTCTTCTGCGACTCGCTCAAAACGAGCATCTTTTGTTTCTTGGGGTTCGTGCTCGATCATGTTTGTCTTATAAGCACAATATAAAAGCTTGCCCAAAATAGCAAAGGCAAAAGATACTGGCCTGCTAGATTATTTTTAGAAAAGTGAGCGCCTACACTCTGCGGGTTGGGATGACGATGTTTGGCTGCCCCGCCTTCGGCGGGGGATTGGTCTGTCCCGCCTGCGCTTTCTGAGCTGCGGTGGTTATGGATAACTCCTGACAAGCCCCGACGTCTGTCGGGGCATAAGAAGCTCTAACTCGCTGCGCTCGAAGATTTTCTCTGGTCCCGACCGGAGTCGGGACATAAGAGTTGCTAATCTCGCTTTGCTCGACAAGCCAACTTCTAATGTCGGGCTGCTGGGAATTGAACCCAGTCTACGTGCTCCCAAAGCACGCGTACTACCGGTATACGACAGCCCGTTGACACCCTTTAAAGTATCTTAAATTTCACATAGAATCAAAGCCGAAGAGTGGATGCCCCCGTAGCCACGTCCCTGGACCATTTGCAAGGCTATGGTTCGGGATCAATAGACCCCGCACTAAATGTCCCCGTAGTTCAACGGATAGAACGGCTCCCTTCTAAGGAGCAGATCGAGGTCCGATTCCTCGCGGGGACGCAAAACAAGGAGGGCATTTCGGGCGGGGTAAATGACGCAGGGCTCTTCTAGGGCCTTGATGCGGGTTCGATTCCTGCCGGGGGTACATTTGTTGCGCGTGTCTTTGTTTGCTTATGTTAATAAAAGGAAAGGGAAAAGAATCTTTGTGTCTGATATGCGGGCCATGCCTCATGGTATGATTTGTACAATGAGTAGATCTCGTAGGACAACCCTTTTGCTAATAGCAACCATGCTGGCCTCGGTCGTTGTCGTTCCTTTTGTCGATCGGCTGGCCGAGGCCCAGAGCAGTCCGCTGGTGGTGACGCCTGAATCCGGAACTCTGCGTTTAGGTACGAGCGACACTGTGCAGTTTACCGCGCGTTTCAACGGTCAGGATGTCACCGGGCAAGCACAGTGGAACAGCGGTGGACTTACGTCCGAGGAGGCCCGACGGGTCCGCCTTCTGGGACCCGGACTTTTCGGTGTCGGCGACCGATGGGGCGGCGCACTCATCTCGGTTTCGTACCAAGGCTACCATGTCGATAAGCCGGTTACCGTCACCGGAATGATTATTTATGAGCAGCTTATCTTGAATCTGTCCAAGGGCAATCTCAAGAAAGGTGAGTCCGTGGCCGCGGATCTAAGGTACCAAGAAGGGAAAGTATGTCCGACGAGCGACTGTCAGTCCAGGATTGATGGAGTGGCTACCGCGGCAACCTGGTCCATCTCAGACCCAAAAGTCTTGAGCATGACCTCGCCCGGAACTTTCAAGGCCATAGCTGATAGCGGCAGTGCGGTGGTCACGGCGACTTACAAGGGCATTACGCAGAGCGCCACGATTATAGTCACTGCGGCGGATACCGGACAATACGATGTGTCGCTAACCAGCCCCGAACCCGTTTTCGGCTCTAGGCAGGTTCAGATGAGCCATCACCAGAACTACAGCATGTTCAACGGAGTTGTTTCCATGAAGGGTACGGACGGCGGAAGATATTTCGTGGTCGCCGGGAATTGTTCCATGGTTAACAGCAACTGGGGCGGAGGAGGTATGTATCTTTTTACCGACGATGGCAAATACCTTTCCAAAAGGGATGCCTGCCTAGATGCCACTGCCGGACGCAAACCCCGCGTATGCAAGCACGATACGGGATGCCACGCTTATCCGGAGATGGTCGATATCGGATCCGGAGCCCTGGTTCGGGAACTCGGATTCGTCATCAGTCGCGAACGTCCTTGGATCACCTACAAAGTATCCAAGACGGGGATAGACATGATAGATCGCTTGTTTGTTGCCAGACAGGGCGACCCAGGCGGCGGATGGCCGGACGAAGAGGGAGACATCTACGGCGCGGCCAACATGGCTTACTCGAATGGTGTGCTAATCGACGGCGAGACTGTCTACGAAGGCAAAGAGACGTATGTCAGCAATAAATTATCATTCGATCGTGACAAAAAAGGGGATACCAACAAGGTTTATGCTATTCCAAAGATTCGGGAGATAGCGGAGTTTCGCACCGACGGGCCGTTTCCCTGTCTTGACCCAGCCGGAGCGTGCAGCGGCGCACCGCCGCTATACAAAAACAAATACCGCCCCATTGTCGGGGTCGGGGAGTACTTTCTGGCCACCGAGGATTTGTATTTTAGTGCTGCTTCGCGCGGGAAAGTACTCGTTTATCGAATGCCTTCGGCCACGGCCCTGCTCGCCGGGGAAGAACCGAAGCTGGTCCAGACGATAGAGGGGTTTGGGCAAGTGGCTGCGTACTCGTTGGATGTCTTGGACCCGAAAAGGATAGTGGTCATCTTCGCGGATGATCCGACCCGGGGCGGGCCGTATCGCGGCCGGATCTATAAAGCTGGCTCGAACGGACTCGTGCTGGAAAAAGAGATCTCCGGTCTTGAATCGATGTATGTCCGTATGACTGGACCAACCTCCAACGTGTCTTTGGCCGGGGAATATTTTGCGTATACCAAATGCGCTGGTGGTTCCGATCTTACACCCACCTTTTGGCACTACGGCCAGATCATCAGGGTGTGCGAATTGGTGGTCACCAAAAACGGCAACAAATTGAATGTCCAGCCGATCCCAAAGAACCAGTATGGGGAAAGTCAACTCATCCAGGGCGTCGGCATTTCCCCGAACGGCACTATCATGGTTGGTACCCAAGATTTCTTGGCTACTGACGTGGCATCCGAATTCGCTCCACTAAGGTACGCCCAATACATTTACCTCTACAAGCTCCGCGCCGCGACGACTGGTTCGACTGGTGGGACTACGGCAACGACAACACAGCGATCAGCTACATTTCGCGAGCGGTATAGCACAGGAGAGCGAAACGCCATCTCGTCTTATCTTGATCGACTGACGGCACTTCTTGAGCGTCTTGGCGTCTCTCTTCCGCCGCAAGGGCGATAAGGGCCCTGCTTCCCGCGGCAGATATTTTTTTCATATTTCCCACGACATCACTTTCACCCTTTCCGTTGCGGGATCGAATGGCAATACTAGCACCTGCTTGACCAAGCAGAGGGTGGTATAATAGAAGCCATGAATCTAAACATGCGCCATGTATTTGTCGCTACGCTGGTGTTCGTATCTGCTGTTGCGGCTACTGCGATCGTGATCTTGCCTTCAGGCGCGCAAGGTTCCCCTCTCGCGATCGACCCGAATGGAGGAACGTTCCCGATCAACACCACAGCGCAGTTCCGCGCGCTCTATAACGGGACTGATGTCACAAGCCAGGCGACCTGGAGCATCTCCGGCGCCTTCACGAACGATCCGAGGCGCGGAGATCTTCTCGGCCCCGGCCAGTTTCGACTGCTCTACGGCGGTGAGGTATATGTACAAGCGCGATATCAGGGACAAACCGCGACTGCGATCATCACTGTGCAGGGGACGATTCTGGGTCCCGGTTTTAAGTTGGTCTCCAGCAAGCGTAACTTGAAGAAGGGAGAGACGGCGACCATAAGCGCGCAGTACAGCGAGGGGAGGACGTGTCCGACCTCCAATTGCCCTCCCCAGTTCGCGGGCGTCACAAGCCAGGCAACATGGTCTACTTCGAACGCGAGCGTCCTGCAGATGGTCTCCCCGGGAGTGTTCCGCGCCCTCACGAACAACCCCACCGCAACGATCACCGCGACATACCGAGGGATAACCCAAACCGTGGCGATCCTCCCGGTTTCGGAGGACGACACAGTCGCCCCCGGAGTGACGCTCGTCCGCGAGATCTACAACATCGGTGACATTCCATTCCTGTGGTACTCCCAGACCACCCCGTTCCACAACGCCGAGTATCTTTCGGGCGGGTACTTTGTGGTGGCGGGCACATGCAGCCCCGCGGTTAACGGCAACATAGAGAAAATAAACGCACAGGGAGCATTAAACAACATCGATCTCCAAGGAGGGCTCTATGCATTCCGTTCAGACGGAACATTTGTGGGGAAACGGAACGTGTGCCACGACGGAGATATCCCGGGCGCGGGGAATCCGGGCAACCTGCCCCTCTACTGCAATGAAGGAGGCGCGTGTGAGATCCCGGTCGGGCTCTCCGTCGTGAGCTCGAACCAGATATTGCGGGAAATGAACGATCAACTCGATGCCTCACACGGTTTTAACTCCCGTCCGCCCCTGCAATATGAGATCACTCCAACGAAGATCAATCTTGTGGGGAAGCCGTACACCGGCAACCTCCGTTGGGACTGGGAGGAAGGCGACAAGGGGAATTTTCAGATCGGGAACAACGTCGTGGTGGGCGGGAAGATCATAGGAGTGAAGAACAAGTTCGAGGGGTCTTCCTTCGTGACGGGATGCGGCACCGCGGTGGGAACCGTGAGGCCCCGTCACCGCTATTCAAACGTCATCCAAACCGCAGGGAGTTTCGGAGTGGTCCGCGAATGGAGCAATCCGTATGTGTGTCCCCCTCCCTCTACCGCTCTCTCCGGGGTACCGCCCGTTACCCTTCCGGAAGTGGTTCCCATCGCGGGCGTAGGAGATTATCTCATCGCTCGCCAGGCACAGGACCTGTCAGGAAACCCCTCTGCGTCTGCCGCGAGAGCTGTGAGGGTATATCGTCTGCGTGGAGACAACACGCTCGAAGAAGTGCAGCAGCTGCCGGGCCTTCAGCAAGAATACGGTCCTTACACGAAGGATTCTGCCAACCCGAACCGGATCGCGTTTAACGTCGGAGGAAAGACCGTGGTATATGAAGCGGGTTCGAACGGTCTCACACTCGTTCGTTCGATGGACACAGGAAGGATAGAGGGCGCGAAGAATATCCCCAATCTCGCCCTCATGGGCGACTATATCGCATACGCCGCGTGCAATCTCCCTCCCATCGCGTCCACCCCAGGGGTGGCAGACGCATATGTTTCTTGCGGTGTGCGTGTTTGGAAGGGAACCGCCGAGATAGCATCGTTTCACCTCCCCGTGACGACAGGACCCGGAGTCACGGAAGGCGTCTCGTTTGCAGACAGAGCCTCAGCGATCGAGATCGCTCCGAACGGCAATATGATCGTCGGCACCATCTGGGGGCATCTGTATATGTACAAACTTCGCGCCGTGACAACTAGTTCGACTGGTGGGACAACAACCGCAACAACAACACAGCGATCGGCTGCGCTTCGAGAGCGATATGGCGCAGGAGAGAGGAGCGCCATTTCGTCTTACCTCGACCGATTAACAGCGCTTCTCGAGCGACTTGGTCTTTCCTTTCCGCTACAAGAAGAATAAATCTTCTACTTGCGACACGTGGCGTTTTTTGATTTGACCTTTTTCTTGAGAGAAGAGTTTAATATAAATAGCTTCTCGAAATTTTGGCGCTAGGAGGCAGAGGTGCCAGATCCTGAATCTAGGCTTTGTCCTGATCTGGGAGTCGCAGGGGATGACTTCAGGCCCGAACGGATCGGGCCACATCCGAAGCTCGGACGGATTCATTTCGCCTTTTCGGGGGGAGTATTCAAAGGAGTTGCTTTTGCGGGTGTTTTAAGAGCCCTCTTTAAGAGGGGAGTTTTCCCAAAATCGATATCTGGTGTTTCTGTTTCAGCGCTCCAGGTCGCGGCATTTGCCGGAGCACGGACCGTCGGAGATCTGTGGAAGGCGCTCGGAATCGTTATCAGAAAATGGGATCAAGTCGAAAAGGGAGGGTCGGGAACGATCTTTCCAAGTCTTTTCCCGTCGGGATTTGCTCCGGCGGAACTCAAGAGGTGGTGGAAGGGTTTGAGGATTTGGAATTCTCATGGAATGGTGAGTAATGCCTCGCTTCGTTGGCTCCTCGAGGATATTGATCCTCGGCGAGCGACGAGACAGGACGGAGTTCACGTGATGGTTGGAGTCTATGAGCACAAGAAAAACAGAGGTGCTCATCGATTGATTTCGTTTCGTGATAAAATATTCAACCCGGCTGAAGGCGGAAGGCGCGAGGACGTAATCGAGTTTACGGTTGCTTCCGCGAGCATCGAGCCGGCATTTCCGCCGGTCGAGATCAATGGCAGAAAGTTTGCGGACGGATTTATTATTGATCTGGAGCCAATTCTTCTTCAAGAGGATCCACCCGATACAATTCTTGTTTTTCTTTGCTATCCCGAAAGCGTGCAGGGGGGTGCGGAAGAGGCGTCGCTCGTAAGCGTGCTTCCGGGTCGCGTGCAAAGGTTCATCGGATTTATGTTGCGACATTTTCCATTTGCTGATCATTTCATAAATCACTACCTGCTTATGCAGCATGAATTTGAGGAGTATTTAAGTATCAAGAGCGCGACTCGTCTCGCCGAGACCATTCGATTGAGAAAAGAAGTCGAGGCGCTCCGTTGTGGAGACGCGCGTCCCGTAAGATTCCCGCGGATCGTAGTTACGCACGTTCCGCCATCTCCGGCGCTTGCGGCGAGCAAATATAGTTTTTCTCCAGGCAGCCTTACCGAAACCCTGAGGGCCGCTGAGAGAACAACCCACAGAATGCTTGACTCTTTGCTGGGGTAATATACATCCCTCCTTCGGGAGGGATTTTTGATTCGGCATATTTCCGATCCTTGTTTCGTTCGGAAAGATAAGATAAAATGCCAGCGTTCCTGTTTGACGTGCCGCGGTAGCTCAGTGGCAGAGCGCATCCCTGAAGAGGATGGCGTCGGGTGTTCGATTCACCCCCGCGGCACATTAGAAAATCTTAACGAGCTGCGAGTTTAGATTTTGTTATGCCCCGACCTACGTCGGGTCATTCTTGTTCGGACAAGCATCTAGTTTTCCGCGCGGGTGAATCGCAAGGAGCGGGAAATAAAAAACCAGCGCTTTGCGCTGGATGTTACCAAGAGACGTCCCAAGTGTGCCACTCGTTTGGGATCTGGCGAGGATCAGGGTCCGGCTTCGGGATTTCCAACGTATGCCGCACCTTATAGCCCCTCTTCCGTAGTTTATTGGCAGCAAGAACATATGGCCGAATTGCCTCCATCCGGTTTTTCCTGGTCGAGGTTTTTATTACTGTCAGAAAAACACGCGCACACGTCTTTTCTCTCATTGCGGCATCTTGGATTTGCCTCAAGAAGCGCAGAAGAGCCGCGATATTTTCTTCGCGGACCTGCCTTGCCATAGCCCTTCGCTCAATGGCTTTCCGATCAAGCCGCTCTTTCTTTGCAAGAAGCGACAATTCAAGGGCTTTTTTCGCAGAAAGAATCGCAAGGTTGCGCATCATCTCTCCATTGTTCAAGATTCTTTCGGCAGGATATCACAGGATCGCTTTTCTATGCAAATCAAAAATAAAAATCCTCGACCGAACTTGATCGAGGAAATAACTAATTTCAGAGCTTAACACGCCAGATATGGAGAAACCCTCCAGATCCGATCAGGCTGCCAGGGATGTTCATCTGGTACGATCGGACCACTTTGTGATCCAGAAGGTATCCCTTTTCACGGACCCACTCAGCCGCCCGATCGAACGCCCAGGCAGTGAAAGTGTCCCACTTTCCGGAGTGATCTTCTCTTAAGAGAAACGCCAGTTCAGCCACGTACTCTCCGTGAGTAACCGCAACGTCAATTGCCCGCCGAAACTCTTCTTTCACCGCCTGAAGAATCTCAAGCTTCTTTACGGCTTTTTCTCGCTCGACTTCTCGCCGAGCCGCGCGGTTCTGCTTAGCCAGGACACGCGCCGATTCTGCAAGGGGAAGAAGGATATCTTTCTCTTTTCTGCTCATTCGACACTCCTTCCAAAAATCCTTTTTACAACATAACAGAGCGGTGAGCGAAAAGCAACAAAAAAATGCCCCTTTCGGGGCATTTTTTTATTTCTTTGTCTTCAGAACGATTCTTTTTTCTTCTTGCTTCACCGATCCGATTATAAACTCGCAAGGCTCTCCCACGACGAGTACCTTTTTCATTTCGTCGATGCCGCCGTATTCAGATACATGAATAAGACCCTGAAGCCCTCCGTCGAGGTCGATAATCGCGCCGAACGGATTGAATTTATATACCTTTCCGCGAATATGTTCGCCTTCCTTGTATTTCTCTCCTGCCGAAAACCACGGGTCGGGCTTGAGCGCCTTAAGAGAGAGAAATACACGTCCCTCTTTTATGTCGATGATTTTTACCTGTACGTTTTCGTTGAGCTTCAAGACCTCTTTGGGGCTGTCAATGATGCGGTGATCGATTTCAGAAATGTGCACAAGTCCTTCGATTTCCGGGTTGTCAATAAAACGGACGAATATGCCAAAGTCGGCAATGCCCGAGACGACGCCGGGGACGACTTGGCCTATCGAGTAGCGGTCCAGAATTTCCTTCGCGGTTGAGCCGCTTGCCGCATTGTCGCGCTCAGAGACGATGAGCTTGTTGTTTCGCGCGTTCGTCATAATCACCTTCACGCTTAATTCCTGCCCGATAAACTTTTTCATTTCCTCAAGCATGCGCATCCTGTCTCCGTCCGGAATGTTCGGTGTGTGCTCTGGAGAAAGCTGCGAAACAGGCAGAAATCCTTTAAGCCCAGAGAAATCAACCAAAAGTCCTCCTTGGTTTACGCCGACAACCTTAACCGCGGTGATCTCCCCGTTTTCTTCGAGCACCTTCACCTCTTGCCACGCTTTTTGTTTTCCTGCTTCGGTAAGTGAAAGTTCGGTATATCCCATATACCCCTCAACTTGGCCTACCTTCGCGGCGACCTGATCACCGGCATTCAATCCCTTAAGCGCTTCACGAGCTCCCTGCAGCTCGGAACCGAAAACGATTCCCGTGCCGAATCTTCCGATTGAAAAATATGCTCCACGAGGAGTTTTCTTTATGAGCGTGGCCTGCACCACCTCTCCCTCACGGAGCTTGTTGATGGTTGCGAGTTCGTCTTTGAGCGCTTGCGCGAACGGGGTCAGTGTTTTTATGGCCTGCGGTTCGTGTGTCATAGTTGGGTGGATTATACACAAAAGCTTGCAAAATATGCAAGCACGGTATAGTCTCCTGAGAGAATCTTGGCTTTCGGGGTGGAGTCATGCAGCTTCGACGAAAAGCGATCGAAATACCGGTCATAACTATTAATGACGCAGAAGCCTTGACTGCTGCGGTGAGGCAGTTGGTTGCCGGAAATATCCTTGGCGCCATCGTGAACGTGAAGAAGACGCAGAATCCAAAGAAGTAAAAATGTATTACCCAGGCTAACCCCTGGGATTTTTCTATTTATAGAACTGGTGCCAGTGATTATTATTAGTAGACAGGAGTTTCCGACCCGCTATAATGGAAAAGTCCAGCAGGGCAGGACCTGAAGGTGGTCGCCCCCAGGGCGGCAAAAAGAAATCGTGCCCAAGGGCGCACACCGCTCCGACTCGAAGTCGGAGCAGAAAGAGAGGAGTGACATCATGAAGAAGATGGGCTTCAGCGACGGCGGAGTTTGCGCGGACGGCGTGAAGTTCTGCAAGTTCAGGGGCACCGTCAACTACCGCAGCGGCATCAAGGAGAAGGCGATTGGCGACGCTCCGGCCGGCGTCGCGATCAAGATGTCCTGAGTCGGCCGCATCATCATCCCCAGGCTAACCCCCCGGGATTTTTTTAGTCGGTTTTTTGGGACAGTGACGACATTCATCACAAAACGATCGCTACCCGAAGGCATAATTTCACCAATTTTCACAAAAAACACTGGAAATTATCGTAAATATCTGATACGATATACCCGCATGGTTATTACGTATTTCGGCGATGGAAGCTATCGCTTCCAGAGCGGAGAAACCTCATTTCTCGTTGACTCCCAGAACAACCGCCTCAAGGCGGATGTGTATTTGAAAACACTCGCCCCTCCTGGCGAGCTTTCCCCAAAAGAAGACGAAATCATCTTTCCTGGAGAGTACGAAACAAAGGGCATAGAAATCAAGGGCGTTTCTCTTTCAAAAGAATCAACCGCAAAGTTTTTAAAAACGATCTATCTCGTTCAGTTTGAGGGGGTGAAAATTCTGCTTCTGGGGCACGCCTCCGAGATTCCTGACACCAAGATTTTGGAGCAGCTTGATGATCCGGATGTCGTCGTCGTTCCGGTGGGCGGTGGTCCATTCCTTTCGGCAAAAGACGCATCAAAGCTCATGAAACAGATGGAGCCGGCGATTGTTCTTCCGAGCTTCTATAAAAACCTGAATGAATTCTTCAAAGAGTTCGGACACAAGACAGATTTTGAAGAAAAATTCGTTTTCAAGAAAAAAGACCTTGAGGGGGTGGAAAATAAAGTCGTTGCGCTTGAGGCGAAAAGCGAAAAATGAGGATTAGCGAAAAAATCGAAGAGAGGATTGATGCCGCGTCCGAGGAGGTGCGGCGGAAATGGTTTGTTTCGGCCGTCCTTGTCTGCGGCGCGGTTGTTGTTGCAATATGGGTCGTGTTTTTTTCAACCATTTTTTCCCTTGAGGAAAAAAAGCCTTCGGCGATATCTCTTGGAGTTCGAGAAAAAACGAGCGTGGTCGGAGGGTGGGTTTCTGCCACAGCGAGAAGGGTAGGCGATTTTTTGGTAAAATAACTCGAAACAATCTTAACCATGGGAAGTATCGAAAAAAGAGAAATTACAAAAGAGCTCAAAGATTCATATCTCGACTATGCGATGTCGGTTATTGTAAGCCGCGCGCTTCCGGATGTGCGCGATGGGCTAAAACCGGTACAGAGAAGAATCCTGTGGGCGATGTGGGACAGCGGCCTTTCGCATGACGCAAAATTCAAAAAGTCCGCGAATGTTGTGGGAGAGGTTATGGGTAAATATCACCCGCATGGCGATTCGGCGATTTACGACACTATGGTCCGGCTCGTGCAGGACTTTTCCTTGCGGTATCCGCTCGTTTTAGGTCAGGGGAACTGGGGCTCAATCGACGGAGACAATGCTGCGGCGATGCGATATACCGAGACCAAGCTCTCGAAGATTTCCGCAGAGCTCCTTTCGGACATCGAGAAGGAGACTGTTGAGTGGGAGAAAAATTACGATGCCACTCGAGATGAACCGCGCATACTACCCGCAAGACTTCCAAACATGCTCTTGAACGGAACGCTCGGTATCGCGGTTGGCATGGCAACGAGCATTCCACCGCACAATCTTACCGAGATCGGGAATGCTATTTTGCATCTTGCGAAAAATATGGATGCGACAAGCGAAGATCTTTTGGAGTTCGTGAAGGGTCCCGACTTTCCAACCGGCGGAGTTATTTTTGATGAAAGGGCGATTCGGGATCTTTATGTTTCCGGAAAAGGCTCGATAACCGTTCGCGCGAAAACGGAAATAACCGAACGAAAGAA
Organism: Patescibacteria group bacterium; assembly: GCA_038063755.1. Lineage (GTDB taxonomy): Bacteria > Patescibacteriota > Minisyncoccia > UBA6257 > 2-01-FULL-56-20 > JBBTUL01. The sequence continues at coordinate 32,403 of JBBTUL010000005.1, read as the reverse complement.
GGGGTATTTTGACATTATTATCACCGAGATCCCATACCAGGTCGACAAAAGCGAACTTATTCGCCAAATCGCCGATTTGGTGCAAGAGAAGAAGGTTGAAGGCATACGTGATCTTCGGGACGAATCGGATCGAGAAGGGTTGCGCGTGGTTATCGAGCTCAAGAACGACGTTCCTCCGCAAAGGATTTTAAATCATCTTTTCAAGCACACGAATCTCCAGAAAGACTTCCACGCGAACATGATCGCGCTCGTAAACGGCATTGAGCCGAGAATACTTTCGCTTCGCGAGATACTTTCGGAATATCTCGCGTACCGGAAGATAGTGGTTCGCAGGAGGACAGAGTTCGATCTGAAGAAGGCGGAAGAAAGAGCGCATATCCTCGAAGGGCTCGCGAAGGCGCTTGATGTTATCGACAAGGTAATTTCAATTATTAAGAAATCAAAAGACAAAGAGAACGCAAAGGAGAATCTGAAAAAGACATTCAAGTTTTCCGAAATTCAGGCCGGAGCAATTCTTGAAATGAAGCTGCATACGCTCGCGGCTCTTGAGCATAAAAAGATCGAAGATGAGCTCAAGGAGAAAAGGACGCTTATCAAAGAACTCCAGCTCATCCTAAAGGGTTCCGCAAGAATTTTGAAAATTATAGCGGACGAGGTTGCGGAGCTTATTAGGCAGTATGGCGACGCGAGGCGCACACAGGTGGTGAAAACTGGAATTACGGCATTCAAGGATGAAGATCTTATTCCGCAGGAAGAGGCGATGATCACGCTCTCTCACGGAGGATACGTGAAACGCATTTCGCCCGACACCTTCGTGAGCCAAAACAGAGGAGGAAAAGGCCTTATTGGATCGGATGTCGGCGAGGAGGATTTCTTGACGCAGTTTACGAGCGTAAGCACGCACGACGACATCTTGTTTTTTACCGATCGTGGACGGGCGTTTCAGACGAAGGTATACGAAATTCCTGTTGCGTCGCGTACCGCGAAGGGAAAGGCGATACACAACTTTCTTGAACTTTCCTCCGGAGAAAACGTAAGCGCTATTGTCGCCTATAATCCGAAGGTCGTGAAAGGAAGCTATCTTCTCATGATAACGAAAGATGGGATTATGAAAAAAACTCCCATCGAAGGCTTTGGCAACATCAGACGAACGGGCATCATCGCAATCAATCTAAAGAAGGGGGATCTTTTGGGCTGGGTTCGTCTTTCCGGCGGGAAAGACGAAGTGGTTCTAACGACAGAAAAGGGACAATCAATTCGATTCAAAGAATCGCAGATTCGTTCGATGGGAAGAACCGCTGCCGGAATTCGCGGTATGAAGTTGAAACAAGGGGATCGTATTGCCGGATGCGGACTGCTTCTTGAGAGCGCAAAAACAGAGAACAAAGCGGCAGAGCTTTTAGTTGTAATGGAAAATGGGTTCGGAAAGCGGACGCCTCTTAAGGAGTACAAGCTTCAGAATCGCGGCGGGTCGGGAGTGCGAACGGCCAATATTACGAGCAAGACCGGACTTCTTATTAATGCGCAGGTGATCGTTGATCAAACAGAAATTTTCGCATTATCTGCAAAAGGGCAAATTATCCGTGTCCCGCTTGATTCGGTAAGAAAAACGGGGCGTTCGGCGCAGGGGGTGCGCATTATGAACGTGAAGAATGGAGACCGCCTTGCGGCGATCGTGGTAATCTAAGAATATGCTTCCTATCGCACTGTCAAAGCGACAAATAGCCATTGTTGGGGTTCTCGTTGTGGTTGTGGTTGGTTTTTTTGTTCTATTACGAATTGGATCAAAGCCAGGCGGTAGCGCGGGACAAATCAAGCTTGCTTTTTGGGGTGCAGAGTCCAAAAAAGATTTCGAGGGACTCCTCGGCGCGTATAAGCAATTTCGGCCGAATGTAGAAATAACCTATACCGAGCTCCCAACGGGTGATCTGAACGAAAAGCTTCTTACCGCGCTCGCTGAAGGGAAGGGACCCGATATGGTTACGATCGGAAGTCGGGACGTAGATTCACTTTTCACGCTTCTTGCTCCTGCGAACACGAACCAATTCTCTCTTGCACAATTCCAAGCGGCATTTCCAACCGTTGCCGAACAGGATTTTGTGCGCGGCGGGAACGCGTACGCAGTTCCGCTTTTTATTGACACGCTCGCGCTTTTTTACAACAAAGACGCTTTTGATCAAGCCGGAATAACCGCTCCCCCGACGACGTGGGGTGAGTTCCAGGAGTTAGTTTTGAAGTTAAGACGAGATTCGCGCGCGGGTGCGGCAATCGGAGGATCGGAGCAGTCTGTCCGATATGCGGCTGATCTTCTCGAGCTTTTGATTATGCAAAACGGAGGCCGGATGACCGATGCCTCCGCGGGGCGAGCCGTGTTTGCCCGCGAAGAGAAAGGAATCCAAGCATTCCAGTTCTATCTTCAATTTTCGAATGCGGGGTCACCACTTTATACTTGGAACGACGCGGAGGAAGAATCAATCGAGTCGTTTGCTTCCGGAAAGTCCGCGATGGCATTCGGATATCACGGCAATATCGCCGAGATAAAGGGGAGAAGTCCATTTTTATCCTTCGGCGTTGCGGCAATGCCGCAAGTCGACATGAATCGTCCGATCGCCCACGCTTCGTATTCCGGACTTGCCGCCCTAAAACAGGGAAAGAATCCGCAGTGGGCTTGGGATTTTATGATGTTTGCTGCGGCAAACGCGAAAGGCTCCGCGGCGTATCTTGATACTACGAAGCGACCTCCGGGGTTCCGTGAGGCCATCGCAAAAGCGCAAAACGACGCGTCTCTTGGGGTCTTCGCGCGACAAGCCCTGATCGCTCGTTCGTGGCAGGTGCCCGACGATGGTAAAATGAAAACGATCTTAAATGATGCGGTGAAGAATGTGCTTACCGGAAAACTCGGAAGCGAAACAGCATTACGCCAAGCGGAAGATCAAACGACACAATTGCTAGGAAAATGAAAAAAAACATCATCCTGTACGGCGGAGCGGTCCTCCTCTTTTTTCTTATTGCTGCGCCGGTCTTCGCGCACGAAATTACTCCCGGGGCGCCGTATTGGGGTCCGCTTGTTTCGTGTACCGGACTTGGATGCACGAACTTTTGCGACATTCTACACACGGTACAGCACATACTGGCGTTTATACTGACCCTTGTGCTTTACGCGATCGCGCCGATCATGGTCGTGGTAAGCGGAGTGATGTACCTCGTCTCCGGCGCCTCACCGGATCTTCGAAGCAAAGCGAAGTCCGCGCTAACAAGCACGATTATTGGAATTCTTATTTCTGTATGCGGGTTCGCGATTATCGGGACCGCGCTTTGGATATTTGGAAACGGCGAAGCGGAAGGTGGTGCGAAGGTCGGATGGCCAAACATTGAATGTAAAGTGTTTGCTCCTGGCGATTATGATTCTCCGTTTGTTCCCGGAGGAGCCGATCCGAACTTCAAGCCAGCGGGCGGTAGCTTTGGCGGAGGTGGGGCAACCGGAAACCGGTAATATTAAGAGCGGTTTTTGCGACAGATTTTGGGCCATAGAAATGAAGAAAACGATATATTTTTTTGGAGGCGTAATCATGTTTCTTTCAAACACCGTCATTGCGGCTTCCGCCCCCCCCGTAAACCCCACCTTCCCGGGTATCTCAGGAAGAGTCGGTCCTGCAGCTTTTATTCTTGATTTCTATAACTTCGCCCTTGCCTTGGGAGGTCTTCTTGCCTTTATCATGATTCTCTATGCCGGTATCAGATACGCAGCATCCCGAGGGAATCCCTCGTCTCAATCCGATGCAAAAGATGCCATTACCCAGGCTCTCTTGGGGCTCCTGCTTCTTATGGGAGCCTATATCATCCTTCGTACCATTAATCCTGAACTGGTTACCCTCAAGCTGCCGGTGATTGAGAGGTTGAATGTGCCGCCACCTCCGACGGGCCCATTTCTTTCAGGGACTGGTTGCCAAGGAACATGTGCGGCTATCACAAGTCTTTCGTGCAAGAACGGATGTGAGGCCGCCGCTCCGATGGTCGAAAAGCTAGAGTGCATGGCAAAAAGCGGGGGAACTTCAGGTTTTTGGGTAACCGAAGGAATGCCGCCTTCGGTTCTTCACCAGTCAGCGTGTCACAACAATGGCTGCTGTGTGGATATAGCGCTTCAAAGCGGGAGCACGGTTGACTGTGGCGCGGTAAAAAGAGCGATACAGGCAGCCCAAGCTTGCGGCGCGACGGTTAAAAACGAGTATCTAAGCTGCGGAGGAGAGAAGACCACGTACTGGACTAGCCATCATATTCACATAGTCGGATGCTAAATATACGAAAAACAATTCTTTTTGCGGGTATCGTGCTTTTTCTCATCGCGGGCGCGATCGCAGTATTTACCCTCCTTTCGAGCGGAAGCGAAGGTGAAGAGTCTCTTCTTCAAAAAATACTGCCATCCCAGTTGCCGCAGGAAAAGGTTTTGCGCGCTGACGGAGCGCTGTCATTTCGGCCAGAAGGCGAAACGATCGAGATAGGCACCGCTGACGGATCGGTGCGAACAAAAAACTTCTATCCGGAGAAGGTTGAGCTTGATGAAAGCGGAGGCTTTGTTTTCTATCGAGACGAAAAATATTTTATTGCTTACGACACGCTCCTCAGCGGGTTTTGGATCGCCATAATCGGAGGATCGTTTGACGAGACTCGGAAAGAAGCAGAAGTCAGGTTGCTAGAGCTTTTGGAGATATCTCAGAAAGACGCTTGCCGGCTAGACGTAGTTTTGGGTATTCAGTACGATTCGGCGAACCCGCTTTCGGGGCGAGGCTTTCCGTTGAGTTTCTGTGCCGTTTTGGTACGATAAAGAGATGGGAAATCCGCTTTTCCTGATGGTGAAAAAAGCGCTTGCATCTGAAGAGGTTAAATTCGGTATTCCGAAGGTCATTCCATGCGAAGACTTGGGATGCGTTGCCGACAAGCTTATTGGCGGCGTTTACTGGATCGCCCTTATTGTCGCCCCGCTCATGATACTCTGGGGCGGTTTTCAGCTTCTTACCGCCGCAGGGGATCCCGAAAAACTCAAAAACGGAAAACAGACCATTTGGTGGACGGTGATCGGATTCCTTGTTGCCTATCTCGCAAGCGGGATAGTGGATTTCGTGCGAAGCGTGTTTGAATAGCGTACTATATATTTATGCAAAATCATCTGTACAAAACGGCAACGCTTAAGTGGGTAACGGCGCTTATCATCGTCTTATTCCTTCTGCCCGCTATGACATTTGCGATAGAGAAGCCCCCCACGTCGCCCATTAAAACCGTTGAAGACCTTGAGGGGGCGATGGACAAGATTTTCGGCCTAGCGTTTTGGCTTCTTACCGTTGTCGCCATTTTTCTTGTTCTCTTTGCCGGATTTAAATACCTGACCGCGTCGGGCGATCCAGAGAAGATGAAGCAAGCAAACCGCCAGCTTCTTTTTTCAGCTATCGCGATTGCGATAGCACTCATCGCGAAGGGAGTTCCCGCGCTTATCCAGGACGTTTTATCTTAAAAGGTCGTCTATCAAGGGAAATATATGAAAAAAAATATATATCAGTTGTTGGGCATCACGGCACTTCTTTTAGTTTTTTTGGTTCCGTTTATGGTGGGGGCGATTGGGCTCTCTGACGCGCCGGCGGCACCCATAAATAGCGAAGAGGGCCTAAAGCGGACCGCCGACGGAGTTTTTCGGTTAATCTTTTGGTTGCTTACGGTTGTCGCCATCTTTTTCGTTCTTTTTGCGGGGTATAAATACTTAACCGCCTCGGGAGACCCGGAAAAAATGAAAGAAGCGAATCGGCAGATCCTGTATGCCGTTATTGCGCTTGCGGTTGGCATGCTTGCTCAAGGACTTCCGCAGCTGGTGCGGGATCTGGTTACTGGATTTCCGGGAAAATAATGGCTTTTCAAAGGATCCTGGTTTTTCCTGCAGCTTTGTGGTATACTGTAATAGTTGAAAGGTCGAGAATGGTTGGTCATTTGTATTAGAAATCATGACTAAAAATACTCTTCGAACGGTGGCAGAGCTTGCCGTGTTGGTTCTGCCGGCACTTGTGCTTGCTCAGGGAAATCTTCCCCCAGCGCCGGACATTGTAACAAACACAAACGACTTCTTTGGTCTCATGAAGACCGTCGTGAACTTCTTGTTCGCGCTTCTTATTGTGCTTGCGGTTATCTTCGTGATTCTCGCAGCCTTTAAGTATCTTACGGCCGGAGGAGATCCAGAAAAGACAAAAATTGCGAATCATCAGATCATGTATGCGGCAATCGCCGTTGTGATCGCGATATTGGCACGAGGCGTTCCGAGGCTTGTCTGCAGCTTTATCCCAGGTTGTGTCATTTCGCAGCCGGGAGGGTTTCAGTAAGCTCAAGGATGTTTCTAGAAGAAGCGCTCTTCCGACTTGGGTCGAAAGAGCGCTTTTCGTTTTTTCTATATCGGTTTACTATTTCCATGAGCGAATACGCACTCTCGTTTTCGCGGTGAGAGGGCGGGCAGGTGGCGAAATGGCAGACGCACTAGCTTTAGGAGCTAGCGCCGCAAGGCATGCGGGTTCGACTCCCGCCCTGCCCACCGGGATTGATCTTGAGGTTCGAATCCCTGCCTGCCGATAGGCGGGCTCTCAGGAGCACATTCCATCGAAGAGTGCCTTCGCAGAAAGAAAATTGAAATGAAAAATCTCAAGTATTCATCATTCTTTTGGTTCGTCTTTCTTGTCGCAATCGTCGCGCTTTCCCTGTTCTTATATTCGCCACCCCAAGAGACAGAGGCCCCGAAGGTAGAGAACGAACCGGAAAAACAAATTACTGGTTTTCAGCCAAATCTTTTATCTTGGGAGGAAGCGACATCTTCTTTTAGGTGGCGCCCGAGAGATTCTGCCGCAAGCGCGGTTTTTAAAAATAAAATGTGGACTATGGGCGGGCTAGACGGCGGCGAGGTTCTCCTTGAAAATCACGTCGTTCGCTACTGGGAGGCTCCGCATTTCAACGACATTTGGTATTCGGAGGACGGTTTAAGTTGGAATATCGCAAAAGAACATGCGGAGTGGCCTGTGCGGCGATCAATGTCCGTGATTCCGTTTAAGGACAAGCTTTGGATGTTCGGTGGATGGAGTCCGATCACGGGTTACACGAGCGACGTATGGCAGTCCGACGACGGAGCTTTTTGGAAAAAAGTTGTTGTGGATGCTCCTTGGCCGGCGAGAGAGGGACAGTCTGCGGAGGTGTTCCAGGGGAAGCTGTGGTTTTTCGGCGGAGTAAATTACGACGAGCGGAAAGTACAAAACGATGTTTGGTACTCCGAAGACGGGCTTTTGTGGAGCAAGGCAACGGCGACAATTCCGTGGTTTCCGCGGTGGGATCATGCGACCGCAATTTTTAACGGGAAAATATTTCTAGCTGGCGGCATGAACTTGTCCGGAGACACATTTGGGGATGTTTGGTCTTCGGCGGATGGCTTGGTCTGGGAGCTCGTTACGAGTTCTCCGTCTTGGCAGACTCGACAGGGGCATTCGCTCGCTGTGTTTCACGGTCTGCTTTGGATTGTCGGAAGACTAAACGACGGCATCTTGGGAGACGTGAATGATATTTGGTATTCATCGGACGGGGCTGTGTGGCAAAAAACCGACAGCGACCCGCCGTGGATGGGGAGAGAAGACCACTCAACACTTGTTTTTAACGAGAGAATATATATCTTTGGAGGTATGGGTTCCGATTGGAGGTGGAAGAATGACGTTTGGTTTTCGTCGAAATAACCATGAATGGACTAGACAATAAAAAATCATTCGTTCTGGGCGCTTTTTGTTTTGGTTGCGCCGTCCTCCTTTTTGTTTTTTTGTCTGGCAAGGTGCCAGGCTACGGGGGCGAAAATCGACTCGCTCAGATTATCGAGATAGAGACGGGACTGCTTAGGGAGTGGCAACAGAGAGGCTCGCTCAAAAACAATCTTTCGTACGGCGAGAGCGGAAGCGACGTCCTTCTCTTGCAGCGGATGCTCTCGGAAGACAAGGCTATTTATCCTGAACAAGCAACAACCGGACATTACGGAGAAAGAACCGTGGGTGCGGTCAAGAACTTTCAGAAAGAATACGGACTCGTCGAGAGCGGCATTGTTGACGACGAGACTCGAGAGAGGATAAACGAAATCTTTCTTTCTCGTCTTTGCCCAAGAGAGGAGGTTGTCTATCCAGATTTTATGATGAAGAAGGTGGGGAGTGCCTTCGCGGTGCCCCTCGACTATACCCCTCCGTCCCTCGAGGATGTTTCAAGGAGGGTTCGGACGGCCGGAGTCGTCTGTTTGCGTTCCGATGTAGCGCCCCAGATAGAGCGGATGTTTTCTGACGCAAAAAAGGACGACGTTGAGCTTATGATTACGTCCGGGTATCGGACACCGGAGATACAAAAACACTTATACGATTTTTGGCTGAGCATCGAAGGAGGGAGCGCGATAGACGAAATTGCAAAGCCTGGACTTTCCGAGCACCAGCTTGGAACGACGGTCGACCTTACGGATTCTTCTATTAAATTTACGGGTGTTGACGACCGATTTGCGCATAGCAAGGGAGGCAGGTGGATGCGTAAAAACGCACATCAATACGGCTTCACCATGAGTTTTCCGAACGGAAAAAAAGAAGCGACTGGATTTTCATACGAACCATGGCATTGGCGTTTTGTCGGAGTTCAAATGGCAAAAGCGCTTTATGCGGAGAAGCTGGCATACAATGAATCAAAATTCGATCTTGTAGAGACACCTTCCTTTAGGGAGGGATCGCCAGGACTTCAACTTTCCGCAGGGTCGTTTGTGGCGGTTTTTGTGGACAGCGCAGGAAGCGAGAAGATTCTACTAGAGAAAGAGAAAGAGCTGGCACTCCCGATCGCGAGCATCACAAAGCTTATGGTAGCGCTCGTATCTTCTGAAAAAAACAGAAGCGAAGATACGATCGTTGTTTCAGAACAAGCACTTCGCGACAAAGGAGTCTCCGGAATCTATCACGCAGGCGACATGCTTTCTTTCGAAAATGCACTCCACGCCCTCCTTGTTGCATCGCACAATGAGATTGCAAATGCGATTGCGCTTCGGACTGGAGCGAACGAGTTTCTGGCCGCCATGAACAAGAAGGCGGAGTCTCTGGGGCTTTTAAAAACAAGCCTTGTGAATATTTCAGGAACCGACCCGGAGATCGGGAGCGATAAAATAAATCAATCGACTGCTTTCGATCTGTACAAGCTCATGAGACACATCCAAGAGACGCGTTCAGACCTTCTCGCGATCACCTCGAAAAAAGACTTTGGTCTTTTCGCCGTAAACGGAAGCTATATCGCAAGGCTTCAGAGTACCAACAAGCTTTTGGGCCGAGAGGATGTACCGCTCCGTGTTCTCGGCGGGAAAACAGGTGAGACGCCGCGAGCTGGGCAAAATTTGGTTGTTGTAACAGAGGCGCCCTGTAGCGGAAGAGTTTACGCAGTTGTCCTTGGGGCGCAAGGAAGCTTTGAGGATATGAAGAGGCTTCTATGGTACGTGAATGATTCGTATGCGTGGTGCGATGTGCAAGACGGCACATTCTTGCGGTACCGTGGTTGACGGATATGTCCTCGATATGTAATCCTTAGGCCAGCACAAGGGGCCGGACAAGGAGAACTCTCATGGCGCAAGAGGAATTTCGTGTCGAACAGCAAGTCCGTTTTAGGGGTTCTGCTTTTTTTGACCGTTCCGTCGGGCACTTTGCAAACGTCCGAAAGGCGATTGAAGAGGGGCTGATACTTACGGTTGTAAGGACGAGCCGGTTTTGGGGGGATCAATTCCTTACGGTCAGGCGACCTGATGGTACTATTTGGCCAAGAGAGCTGAACGCAAATCTCTTTGAGCTGGTTCCGTAATCTTCCACGAACATCGTTCGTGGTTTTTAATATGTCCTACTTCCTTCTTCTTGCATGAAACGCTTCGTGGATTTCCCGAAGCTCTTTATTCGTGAGGTGTGTGTAGATTTGTGTTGTCGATATATTTGCATGTCCCAATAATTCCTGAACAGAGCGAATGTCGGCGCCGTTTATAAGAAGGTCGGTTGCGAAAGAGTGTCGCAGCTCATGGGGATGAATTTTTTTGGGAAGCCCCGCCTTTTTCGCCGCGGCATCAACGAGGCGTTCGACGGCACGCGGGATAATGCGACCCAAAACGTTTCCCGCCTTATCAATGCTTATAAAAAGCGCCTGATCGGTATCGCTTCGTTTTTCAAGATATTCTTTAAGCGCCTTCTTTGTCCTGTTCGCAAGAAAGACAACTCTGAGCTTTTCGCCCTTTCCGCGGACAGAAAGTTCTCCCTGGTCGATGTTTATATAACGGTCGAGCGCGCAGAGTTCCGAGACGCGCAGCCCAGTTGAAAAAAAGACCTCGAGAACGGCGCGGTCGCGCAGGGCTCTGAGACCCGATCCGGTCGGCGACACGAGAAGACGCTCAAGATCTTTGTATTCGAGGACGTCGATTTGCCGTTTTGCTATTTTTGGAAGCTCGATCTTGTCGGGGGCGAGTGAGGGGATATCGCGCTTCGCAAGATATTTGAGGAAGTTCCGAAGTGCAATTACATAATAGCTTTGCGTTATTTTCTTTAGACCCCTCCTTGCAAGTCCTATGCGAAAGTCACGAACGGTGCCGTCGGTGATGTCCTTCGGATGCTTTGCCTTGGTGTCTTTTAGAAATAGGGCGAGATATCGCGCGTAGTTTTCGCTTGTGCGCGGAGAGCGGTTTTTCTCGATTTCGAGATAGTCCAGGTATTCCTTGAGAAGCGCGGAAAGTTCCAGCATGCATATAGTATACCCCGAAGCGCACAATTTTCTTTTGCGACAGGACTCAGGGCTTGCAAAAGAACTGATTTCCCTGTATCATACCGGAAATGCTTACAAAACGTGTAAAAAAGAAGGTTATTGAGGAGCATCGCGCTCACGATAAAGACACGGGGTCGGCGCGAGTGCAGATTGCCGTCACGACACGACAGATTGATGAGCTCGCTTCGCATCTTAAGAAAAACCCGAAAGACAATCACTCTCGTCGCGGATTATTGCAGATGGTCGGTCATCGCCGACGTCTTTTGGCGTATATGAAGAAGAAAGAGCCGATGGATTACGAAAAACTCATTAAAAAGCTTGAATTGAAAAAGTAATGAAGCACGCAAGCCGTCACCCCAGCCAGCGCGTGGGGATTTTTATCGACGTACAAAACCTATATCACTCCGCAAAGAACGTATACCGAGGCAGGGTGAATTACCGAGAGCTTATAAAGCACTTACTTGACGGGAGGCAGCTTATTCGGGCGGTTGCCTATGTGGTAAAAAGCGACACCGCCGCGGGAGAGGCGTCATTTTTTGAAGCGCTCGAGGGGGCCGGACTTGAGCTTCGCACAAAAGACCTTCAGATTTATGCCGACGGGACGAAAAAAGCAGATTGGGATGTCGGCATGGCGGTTGACGCGATCCGCATGGCACCCTTTTTGGATGTCGTCGTGCTTGTTACCGGAGACGGAGACTTCATTCCCCTTGTGGATTACTTGAAGTGGGGCGCAGGAAGACTTGTTGAGGTTGCGGCGTTTGATCGGAGCACCTCCGCGAAACTGAAAGAAGCGGCAGACAATTTTGTTGGCATCGAGTCGATTCCAAGGAGTATTATAAAAAAATAAATATGCGCGAAAAAAAGACGTTTAAAACAGAGGTGGGCGGGAAAGAGCTTTCCGTCGAGATTTCTCAGGTTGCCGAGCAGGCAAGTGCTGCTGTGCTTGTGCAGTATGGCGATACGGTTGTTCTGGGGACTGCGGTTATGTCGAGAGCGGATAAAAGCGTTGACTACCTCCCGCTTAAGGTTGATTACGAAGAGCGATTTTATGCCGCAGGGAAGATTTTAGGAAGCAGATTTGTCCGTAGAGAGAGCCGTCCTTCCGAAGACGCAGTTCTTTCTGGGCGCATTGTTGATCGTGTCATCCGTCCTCTTTTTGATCACAAGATACGACGGGAAATCCAGGTTGTGGTAACGGTGCTTTCCTATGACGAGGAGAACGATCCGGATTTTCCGGGACTTATCGCCGCATCGCTTGCGCTTGGAACTTCAAACATTCCCTGGGGTGGCCCCGCGGCCGGAGTTCGTATTGCAAATATCGGAGGCAAGCTGGTTGTTGGAGCAACGAACAAAGAGCTTCGAGACGAAAAACTCTTATTCGAGACGTTTGCCGCTGGACCGAAGGGCAAGATCAGCATGATCGAACTTGCAGGGCGCGAAGCACAAGAGGGGGATGTGCTTCAGGCGTTCGTTCGCGCGCAGGAAGAGGTAGATAAGCTCATCGCTTTTCAGGAGGAGGTAATTGCCAAGATTGGAAAGAGAAAAATCGAGACATCGCTTTATACGGACGATGCGGTTGCGAAGCAGGCTGTTGATGAATTTCTCGCACCGAGACTTGAAGATGCTGTTTACCCGCATCTTTCTCGTCCAGACAAAAAACCGCAACAGCTCGACAAGGTTGAGCGCGAAGTTCGCCTCGCGGCGCTCAAGGAGGAACTAGCGCTTCATCTCCAAGAGAAGTTTAAGGAAGATGCGGAACGAAAGATCGGCCCCCAAGCGGTCGAGCATATGTTTGAAGAGGTGGTTGATGCCCTGGTGCACAAAAACACACTCGAAAAAGACCTTCGTCCTGATGGCAGAGGGTTGCGCGAGGTTCGCGCGCTTGATGGAGAAATCGGACTTTTTAACCGCACGCACGGTTCAGCGCTTTTCATACGAGGGAATACGCAGGCGCTTGCAGTTACCACGCTTGCGGCTCCTGGAGCAGAGCAGATCGTGGAGACGATGGAAGAAACGACGAAGCGACGCTTTATGCTTCACTACAACTTTCCTCCATTTTCCGTAGGAGAAGTTGGACCTTTCCGAGGTCCCGGTAGACGCGAGATCGGGCACGGCGCGCTTGCCATGAAGGCGTTCCTCCCGCTCATTCCCTCCGTCGACAAATTTCCGTATACGATTCGTGTGGTTTCAGAAATTCTTTCTTCAAATGGTTCTTCGTCGATGGCGACGGTCTGCGCGTGTTCGCTTTCGCTCATGGACGCAGGAGTTCCGATGTTAAAGACGGCCGCCGGCATCGCCATGGGGCTTATGTCGGATGAGGCCGGAAACTACAAGGTACTCACCGATCTTCAAGGACCGGAAGATCATTATGGAGATATGGATTTCAAGGTTGCGGGAACGGAAGACGGAATAACCGCGGTGCAGCTCGACGTGAAAATAGGAGGACTTACGGAAAAAATGATCCGTGAGACGCTCGAACAGGCCAAGGAAGCGAGACTTCATATCCTCGGATTTATGAAGACCGTTATCGACAAGCCGAGAGAGAAGCTTTCAAAATATGCTCCTGCAGTTTTGCAGCACGTGATTGACCCAGATAAGATCGGCCTCGTAATTGGTCCAGGAGGAAAAATGATAAACGGACTTATTAAAAAATATGCGCTTGCGGGAATCGACATTGAGGAGGACGGACGTGTTTATGTCTCTTCGATCGATCTTGCATCCGCCGAAGCGGCGCTTGCCGAGATAAAATCGCTTACGCACGACTTTGTTATCGGAGAGATCGTTGAGGGCGCGGTGATTAAGGTCTTGGACTTCGGAGCGATAGTTGACCTGGGCGGCGGGAGAGACGGCATGATCCATGTTTCCGAACTTAAGAGCGGATTTGTAAAAGAAGTTGGCGAGGTTGTAAAAATGGGTGATTTTGTTCGCGCAAAAGTTGTGCGTGTTGATGCCGACGGAAGAATCGGCCTTTCTTTGAAAGCGCTCGCGGGGTAGAATGAGGCTATGGAGCCTAGTTCATACAGCCTGAGAAAAGGAAGCCGCGCCTCAGAGACGGTCCCCTCATCTCAGCCACAAGTTCCCTCCTCGTCTGCCGAGGTAACTATTCGCACGCTCCAAACAGACATTGAGCTTATGGGGAAGGGTGGAGGAACTCTTTCTACTCCAGAGCGAATCTCCGTTTCACTTTCTACGGAGAGCGAGGTGCGCCCAAAACCGATCGCAACGCCACCACCGTCTTTTACGCCTCCCGCATATACACCACCAACGCAGGCCGAGAAGGTTTTTCCCCAGACTACCGCAGGCGGAAACGAGTCGCCGAAAATAATACCCCAAGCGCCAAAACAATCTTCTTTGGTGCTCTATCTTTTGGGAGGAATAGTGGGAGCAGCGATTCTTTTTGCGATCGGTTTTTTCCTTTATCCGCTTTTCGTTTCCCAAGAAAAGGTTCCTGCCATCCAACCGCCATCCGGAGAGCAGCCCCTGCCGGACAATGTGCCGCAGAATCAGCCGGGCGGAAGCGATAGGTTGTCACATAGATCATTTTTCAAGACATCTCTCCAGCGTGTAACGTGGGATATTGATACTGCAACGGGAACGCTCATGAACTCTCTCGCCGAGCTTTCAAGGGGTGCCGCTCTCGGGGAGGGGTTTTTCGAAGTTGTGCCGCAACATACCGACGGGAGCGGTGTTTCGTGGACGGACTATTCTCCTCGCATAAACTCGGCGCTTGCGCTCAAGTTTTTCCAGGATAATTTTGAGAAAGATTTTACTCTTTTTATCTACCGTGACGGGAGCTCCTTATGGCCGGGATATATCTTGAAGCTTTCGGGCGGGAAAGTTCCTATTCTTCTTCAAAGAGAGGCTGCGAAAATTGAGAGTTCGCCGTCTATATTCGCAGGATTTTTCCTTACTAATCCGGGAGAGCCGGGTGCGGCATTTAAGGACGGGCAGGTCGGAGGACAGCCGGTACGAATCATTCCCTTCGAGCCATCGAAGAGCGTGTTTCTGTATGGTTGGTTTGGGACGGAATATTTCATATTAGGAACGAACGAGGAGAGCGTAAAACAGGCCGCCGCAAGGCTTTAGTGTTTCCGTAATAGTTTTTTTACCGTAAGAAACCCTCCGCATTATTGTTTTAGCACTTCGGGTCACCAAGCCGAGTCTTGCACTTCGCCCAAGAACGCTCAGGGTGCGAGTAGACCAGAAGAAGGCGAGGACTATTCAACCTCGGTAGTGGCGGCGGCGATAGACGGACGTGCGGCTTCAGCTTTTTTTGCCATAACCTGAAGAAGCTTTTTGTCTTCCTTAAGCTTCTGGCGGACGTTCTCGAATCCGTTTCCGAGTTTTTCTCCCTCGAAGGTATAGCTTGCTCCGGACTTTGTTACCACACCGACTTTTACGGCGGTATTTAGAACATCTGCTTCGTACGAGATTCCCTCTCCGTACATGATATCGAATTCCGCAACGCGGAACGGAGGAGCGACTTTGTTTTTCACAACTTTCGCTTTTACGCGACTTCCCGCGACCTCCTCACCTTTTTTGATTTGCGCGGTGCGGCGCACGTCGATGCGAACCGAGGAATAGAACTTGAGTGCTTTTCCTCCGGGCGTCGTTTCTGGATTTCCAAAGAAGACGCCGACCTGCATACGGATTTGATTGATGAAAATAATAAGCGTTTGCGATTTGTCCGCGATTGCGGTGAGTTTTCGAAGCGCCTGAGACATCATGCGCGCTTGGAGACCGATGAACTGCGCTCCCATTTCTCCTTCGATTTCTGCGCGAGGCGTAAGCGCCGCAACGGAGTCGACTACGACGACAGAAATCATATTCGACCGCACGAGACTTTCCAAAATATTAAGCGCCTCTTCTCCGTTGTCGGGTTGTGAAATCAAAAGTTCGTTAATCTTGACTCCGAGCCGGGCCGCGTAGTCGGGGTCGAGCGCATGTTCTGCGTCGATGAAAGCCGCCCTGCCGCCCTGTTTCTGTGCTTCGGCAACCACGTGAAGCGCAAGGGTTGTTTTGCCACTTGATTCGGGCCCGAAAATTTCAACAACGCGTCCCCTCGGGAGTCCGCCAACGCCAAGCGCGATATCGAGCGAAAAAGATCCGGTAGGAACGACGGAAACGTTTGTTCTCCTTGCCTCCCCGAGGGTCATAATTGATCCCTCTCCGAATTTATCGCGGAGGGATTCGAGAAGGCTATTTAGGCCAGCCTTCGATTCTTCTTTTGATTGCTTTTCTGGATGTGTTTTCTTTGGCATGCGAACATTGTACCACCAAAAACTTAAGAAAAAAATGATGGAAAACTAGGGAAAAAATTCGGATAAAACCGTCTTTCGAGCAGAGCGATTTTTTCGGAACCCATAAAGGCAGAAGTTTTTTCTAAAAGCGAACAGGGGCCTTGCCCGTTTTTGTTTTTGTGGTATGGTCTTTGTGGCACAAATCGACCGCAAATAGGAGGCGAAAGATGGCCATTGCCTGGACCCTTGTCGCGCTATTTTCCGCTTGGACAATCATGGCGGTTGCTCTATACCTTCTTCCTCGGGCGAACGCCGCCCTTAATGAGCGCTCAAGGAAAAGAGCGGAAAAAAAGTTGCTCAAGGAGTTCGGCGCAGACGAAGAGGCGCTTTCCCGGGCGAGACAGATGTTAGAAGATGGAGGGACCGTTGCCTTCGAGTCAGCACCAGAGGTATTCCGGCATCTCGTAAAGGCAAAGGATGACCCATATTCCTCTAAAGTCTTGTTTGCGTGGCTCGTCCTTCTCGCGGGGGCGCTTGCCGTTCAGCTGAAGCGTGAGGACTTCGGGAAGTTCAAGGAGGAAAAGCTCGTTGGCATCTCTTCGATGGGTGCGCCTGATGCGTGGCGCCTTCGGGTGGAGCATGACCAGATGGAGTTTGATCTTCAGGAGATGGAGCGAGAATTTATGAAGTACCTTCGTCTTGCAGGGAGGGCATTTCCGGATGATTTCGGAAACAACATTCGTTCGTTCGATGATTTTCTGAAGTTGGGCATGTTGGGCGCATAAGAACGATCGGGAAAACATTACCGGCACATCGCCGGTTTTTTTGTTTGCCGTCTACAATTTTCGGATAAAAAAAGAGCAGCCTTAGCTGCTCGATCAAGGGAGTTACTTCTTTTCTCGGATCGCCTTGGCGATCATTTCTCCGACTTCCTCAAGCGCCGTCGCAATACCAACTATGACGGTAATCAGGCCAAAAAAAATCGCGGGCGCGGCAAGAACGTTTTTGAGCGCGAGCCCAGCGGAAATACCCGTAAGCAGAGAAAGGAAAACGATAAATCCAATGACGGAAATGCCTCCAGAACTCTGGCTCATCGATCCTCCGAGTTCAAGTGCGATTGCTTTCGATAGGATGTACCAAAAACGCCAGCGCGTCAAGAGGAGGAAACAACACTTGACAAAAGCTTAATAAGTGGTAGCATGAAAACAGCGTAGAAAAAAGTGAAAAGCAGTTTCTTTTCCGAAAGGAGGAGGCGAATGCGAATCATGATGATGGTGATTGTCGGCCTCCTTCTTTTTGGAGGCACCGTTTCGGCGGAGGCGGCGGCCGGCGACGAGCTCGCGAAGGCTCTCGCCCACGGCCTTCTGCAGCCATCCTTCGGGATGGGGGCAGACAGCGAGGGCGACATTGTTCGTTTTGTCGTCCTCGGCTCGCCGGCGTGGCGAGCCGGGATTCGCCCTGGGGCGACGATTGTCCGGCTCGCCGAACGAACCGACGGTTCGGCGTGGGTTGTCTTTCGCCCCGTCGCGTCGCGTTCGCGGCGGGTCCCGTGGAGTTTGCTCGACCGGCTTCGGGGGGAACTCCTCCGCAAGGAGGAGATTCCCTGCTTCCGTCGGGCCGCTCATCGGCTCGACGGAGCTGCGGAACGGGTGTCTCAGAGCCCGCTCCTACGGGATATCGGGACGGAGGTCTCTGGAGGGCAGGTGAGCCTCCAGTTTTCCGGCGGGATGTTCTTCCCGCCAGCAGTATCGAAGGTCGTCGAGAAACTAACTCGACGAGCTGTCGAGGTGGAGATGTTTTTCGCCTTGACATTCCTTGAACTCGGCACGGCACTCTCTGCCGAGTGCCCGCTCCAGGTGCAGTAGCAGCAGTAATTGCAGCAAATGCTCCGGCCTAAAAACCGGAGCTTGAAGTTTTTAACCGTCCTCGGATTTTTTTCAAAACCGATTTATACTTATCCCACACCATAATGAACCAGATATTAATCGTTTTCATCGTTTATGTCCTTTGTCAGACCGCGAAGTTCTTTTTACGATTGGCCTCAAGCGACAGTAAAGACTTAGACAAAAGAGCCCTGTGGGTTTACCTTTGGGCGGGAGGGGTGCCAAGTGCGCATTCGGCTATTCTCGTCTCCTCGCTTTATTTTGTCTATCGAGAAGTCGGAACGGCGCCACTTTTCGTATTTTGTGCAATTACCGCGATTATTTTGATGTATAACCTCGTTGCGGACAGAGAGCGAGAGGAAATACGCAAAAAAATATTCAACTTTAAAAATCCGGCTAGCGGCGCCGCAAGCATTGAAAAGAGAGTGCTCGATATATCTGGGCATACTTTTTTCGACATAGCAACCGGGGTGCTTTTCGGATTTCTCGCGACAGTAGTTTTAGAAAAAATTCTTTATTAGTTTTTCGGTTTTTATTTGACAAGGAAGAAGGGTTCGGAGTAAAAGAAAGGCAGTAGCTTTAGAGAAAAAGGAAAAGGAATGATGAGGCTAGGGCATTTCGACGATTCTTTTGAGCGCGTATTTCATGACCCGGTTTTGTTTGTGGTATTTCTCGGGCTATCTATCAGTTGTTTTCTTGTGGCTCTGGCATTCATCATTCCCATCCTCCAAGACTTAGCGAAGGAACCTTCTTCGTCTGTGGCTCGTTTTCTGCTCAAGATCCGGCGCATTCGGTTAGCTCGCGAGTTTTGGGTATCTCTACGGAGCAAGAACCTGGATGGTTGGCGCTTCCTGCTTTCTTCTGTTCGGGCAGACCTCGTGCACCGCTCCCTCATCCTAAAGGGGGCGCTGGATCGGCACGCGAAGCTTCGCGAAGAGACCGAATCGTGTGGGGTTGAAGAGCTTGCACGACTTGGGTACGAGGAGGATGTTCTTGCAGAGCAGATTCGTTTGCGCTACAAGAAGTTCAACCGACTCCTGAGGCGAGCGAAGGCGGGATTCCCTTATTGTTTTGACGACAAGACATCATATCTGGATTTTCTACCGAAAAGGTAGTGGCACACCACGCTGAAATGCGTGGTTTTATTTTTTTTGCTTGACGATATTCTTCGCCGTGTGGTAAAAGATGGTTAGTAGTTTTTCTGACAAAGGAGCAGGAATGACGACCAAGCTCTTTATTCTTGGAATGGCGATCGTTATTCTTGGAATAGCACTCACCGCTTCTCTTGAGTATTTTTTTGCACAGCCGACGGCCCCCAAGGACCGGGCCATGCGAGAAATTCGGAAGGAGTTTCGTAGGACGTACTACGGAACGAAGACGTTGAGGAGATATCGACAGGAAATGCTCAAGGACGAGAATCTTGCCCGCGGAATAACTCGACTTCTTGAGCTTCGAGCTCGGTATCTGGAGAGATCATACCGAGACTTTGCTCGCCGAACGTTGGGGGTAGCAAAAACTTATCTCCCGGAAGAGGATCAGCTAAAATTACATTCGGATGTTTCTATTTGCGAGCGTGATTTTGAGAGGGTTATTGCTCCGGCCGCAGTTCTCTTTTCCGACAAGTTCAGAGGAAAGCACTATCTGGATTTTCTACCGGAAAGGTAGTTGAAATGGTTTACGCCCCGCATTTCTGCGGGGTCTTTTGTTTTATAGATTATAAAAACCGAACTTCTTATTGCGACGAGGCACTTTCCGGGGTGAGATTTTCTACCGGAGGCGAAAAAATAATCTGTCGCACTACAACATTTTCGCGGCCGAGAAGTTTTTTTGCTCGGATCTCAATGGTGTTCAAGCCGCTCTCGAGGAGCACTTCTTTTTCCCACGAGCCGTCCTTTTGTGGGGTGACTGCCTCATTGTTTATATACACGTCTCCATTTTGCACCACTCCTCGGACAGCAAAGCGTTCGACACCGGTTTCCGTTGTCGCGTCGCTCGGATCATAAACGGTAAGGAGCGGCCGGCCAAGGATTGCAGAGAATCGAAAACCGGCATAAAAAATAACAAGCACGACAATCCCGGCGCCAAAAATCCATGAACGCTCTGGTTTTTTGAAAAAGCGGCTATCTGGTAGGCGATCTTTTTGCCCCGACTGGCGCAGGTCTTCGTGGCGTTTCATTTCCTGCCACCAAGGCTCCGGATCAAAACCGAGTGCTTGACCGATTTTTTCAAGATACCCGTGAAGATATGGAGCCGGAGGAAGTTTTTCAAATCTTCCATGGCTTAGATTCTCAAGATGAGCAGGCGAGACGCCTGTTGCTTCCGCAAGTTGTTTTAGGGTGTACCCTCGTTCCTTAATTTTCTCCTGGAGCAATTGTGAGAATTCAATGTTTGTCATTCTTCGGTTTCGTTTATATACATTTCGCCACTTTCGATTTTTTCGAGGAAGACTTCGCGAGGCTTCGCGCCTTCCCCTGGTCCTATAATGCCCCTCTCCTCCATAAGGTCAAGGAGGCGTGCGGCGCGGGCATAGCCCACCGAAAGACGCCTTTGAAGAAGCGAAGCAGATGCTTTTTTGGCCTGCGCCACAACTCGAACCGCCTCTTCGTACATCTCATCATCTCCATCTTCGAGAAATTCATCAAAAACATTGCCGTTTGATTGCGTGACTTCAACCGAACCGGGGATGCCTTTCGCTTGCGGGATCGAAAGCGCGACGTCATCGCTTCCGAGTATGAGAGATTCGTTGTTCTCTCGGATAAATCCAGCGACTTTCACGATTTCATTTTCTCCGATGTAGGCACCCTGGATGCGTCGAGGCTGCGAGAGTTCTGCGCTTACGAAAAGAAGGTCTCCTCCTCCCAAAAGTTTTTCGGCGCCGGCGGCGTCCAGAATGGTGCGCGAATCTACTTGGCTTGCTACTTGGAGTGCGATGCGGCTCGTGATGTTTGCCTTGATGAGTCCGGTAATAACTTCAACGGATGGGCGTTGGGTCGAAAGGATCAAATGGATCCCCGTTGCTCTTGCCATCTGTGCCAGGCGAACGATTGATCCCTCGACTTCTCGTCCGTATGAGGCCATGAGGTCAGCGAGTTCGTCGACAACGATAAGGAGGTAGGGAAGCGGATCTTTTTCGTGGCTTGCGTTATAGCTTTTCACATCTCGATTGCCGGCCTTCAAGAGTACGTCATATCGGCGTTCCATTTCGCTTATTGCCCAGCGCAACACCCCTATCGCTTTTTTGTTTTCGGTAATTACGGGGCTTACCAAATGAGGAATCCCTTCGTATATCGAAAGCTCGACACGCTTTGGATCGACTAGAACGAGACGTAGTGTCTCCGGCGAATTTTTATAGAGAAGCGAAATAATGAGCGAGTGTATAACGACAGACTTTCCGCTTCCGGTGGCTCCGGCTACAAGAAGATGGGGCATCTTTTCGATGTTCGCGAAGATTGGTTCTCCGGTAACATCGCGTCCGAGGATGAACCCAAGCGGTCCGGTGGTGGCGAAATCTTTATATCCCATAAGGCTCCCGAGGCGAACGAGCGCCGCGGCTTTGTTCGGGACTTCGACCCCCACGAATGATTTTCCAGGAATAGGAGCCTCAATGCGGATGGGGTGTGCGGCGAGGGCAAGCGAGAGGTCTTGATTTAAAGCAACGATCCTCGAAAGCTTCATGCCCTCCGCGGGTTTTAGGGTGTAGCGCGTGACCTTTGGGCCAATGTTTATTTCTCCCATTTCGACGGGGATGCCGAATCCCTCAAGTGTTCGCTTGATGATGTTCGCGTTTGCCCTGAGGTCCCCGGTCGTGGGGTGCTCGGTTCCCGACTGCAAGAGAGAAAGCGGCGGCGGCGTATAGACATATCCCTGTGCGGAGCTTTTCACTCGAGGAACGAATGCCGGAGTGCTTGTTCTCTCTTTTCCTTTCGACTCGGCGACAACAACCGCATCGTTTTTTTCTTTTCTTTCTCCTTCATTTTTTTCTTCCTTTATTTCTTTTCCGTTCGCAATTACTGGAATTACTTCTCCGGCAGGAGATTCTTTTGGTTTTCTTCTTGGAATTCGAAGAGGCGTATTCGCGGTTACCAATACGGCGACAATGAGGACCACGCCGTTTAATACCGCGGCACCGACTATTCCGAATGGTGCCTGGAGTGATCCCAGGGCGCGACCAAGCCAGCCACCGCGACCGGCTGCGGCAATATCAATAAGTCCCAAAACAGAGAGGATCACAAAAAGCGCTCCGAAAAGAGTTGTTCCGACAAAGCGATCGCGTTCCGTCTTGAAGAAGACTGCGCCGGCGAAAAAAAGCGTAAGCGGAAAAATGAAATATCCAACACCAAGAAGCGCGTGAAGCGCGCTATAGGTCCATGCTCCTGCGGGGCCAGCCTTCCCAATGCCGGCGAGTGTGAAGATGACTCCAAGGCCAACAAAAACAATACCCCAAATGCTTTTCGTCGTGTCGGGGTGGAGCTTTCGTTCGCGACTCGACAATCTCTCCCTCCGATCTTCTTTTTTTGCGATGATTTCTTCTCCGTTCTTCTTTGCCATGTAAAAAGGAATGCTTCATCACTTTACTCTAAAAACCCTATCGTTTCAATGAAAATTCCGATTGTGTAGAATTGATGTATGAAGAGAAAAGGTTCAAAGAAGCAAGCGCGGCCAAAGTTCGTACTTTCCGGCGTGCGACCAGGCTGGGGCGAATACTTTATGAAGATCGCCGAAATCGTCGCGACGCGCTCGACGTGCAACAGAAGGAGCGTGGGGGCGGTTCTCGTGCGCGCGCGCGTGATCCTCTCAACCGGATACAATGGCGCCCCGCGCGGCATGGAGCATTGCGATGAGTCGGGGCACGAGATCGTGGACGGTCATTGCGTACGGACGGTACACGCGGAGGCAAATGCGCTCGTGCAGGCGGCACGGAACGGCATTTCGATCGATGGCTCAACGATGTACCTTACTCACTCCCCATGTTACGACTGTTTTAAAATGATGGTAAATGGAGGAGTGAGCGCGGTATATTATAAAGATTTTTATATGAGTCGATACGAGGCTTCCGAACGAGTTTTGAAACTTGCGAAAAAAGCAGGAGTCCTCATAAAAAAACTCTCCGCATAGCTTTGACGGTCATGTGCCGTTCGGGTAGATTGTTATTAGTATTTTTGGATAAGTAAGGAGAGAACGTGAGCGAGAAGAAAGTAATTTCTTTTAGCGCGCCATTTGGCGCGGATCAGCAAGATTTTCTAATCCGATTTGTTGAAAGAAAGATAGAAGAAGCACTTGATCGGGAGCGACGGCCGAAGGTTCGAATCCTTGCGCTTCCCGGAGGACAGGTTCCGAAGCGTCTTACCTCGGAGGCTGTCGGATATGATGCCTTCATTCGGGCGGTGGTCTCATCTCGCGAGATGGACGCAAAAAATCCAAATCTTCGTCGCACGCTTTTTGATTTCTTGAATTATCCCGAAGATCCGGATGTTGCCGGCCATGTGCATTCGGTCGAATCAAACGGCGAGCTTACGTACCGCATGCAACCGCACGAGTCGGTGCTTGTCGGTATCGGGTTTGTGACCGAACTCCCGCCAGGAGACTTCTACTGGGTTGCGCCGCGCAGCGGACTTGCCGCAAAGTGGGGCATCACGGTAACGAATGCCCCAGGAACGGTCGATTCTGATTATCGCGGAGAAGCCGGGGTTTTGGTGTACAACCGAAACTCCACGCCGTTCGATCTTCGAAGAGGAATGAGGATTGCGCAGGTTATCTTCGGTCACGGACTTTTCCCAGAGTTCGAACACCTCCCGTCTTTCGCCGAATTTGGGAAAACAGAACGCGGAGTTGGAGGATTCGGTTCGACGGGTCTTAAATAGAAGGAAGAGTTATGCCTCGACAAATTGTCGAGGTTTTCTTTTTGTGCTAGGTTAAGATCAGAACGTTGAAGGGGAGAAGTGTAATTAATGAAAACACCTTGTACTTCAAGGAGGGAAAAACTTTTTGATCTTTTTCGAGAGATTGCCAAAGAAGAGATAGCGCATGCAATCTCAAAAGAGACGAACCCCATCCTCAAGATGGTCGTCTTTTGGGGAGGAGTGCCTCCGAAACAGACAGAGGAAGGATCGGGTCGATTCGATGTTTTTATTCGGGCGATCATCGGGCACCGGGTAAGAAATCAAGAGACGGGGCTGGGTCCATATGCGGTTTTCGCATTCGACTATCTCGAGAACGGACTTTCGATGCCGAAGGTGAGGCGCGGAGTGGACGGCGTTTATGTCTACGACCTTGACCCGGGAGAGATGGTTTCCCTCGCCGCGGGTTTTTCGGTTGAATTACCACCGGGTGGTTTCGTCGAAGTACACGGCTCGGAAGAGCGTGCCGCGAGAGAATCTTTGGTTTTTAGCGACAACAAAGGCGAGCTTTGCTTGGATATCTACAATAGAGGTAAGAAGCGAATTTCTCTTGAGCATGGACTAAAGATCGCGAGCATTGCGTTCGGAAAGTTTCTTTTGCCGACGTTTGATGAGGTGAAAAGCGTCAGGGACTTTGACAGGGTTCTCATTCTGCCGGCCCCGCCGAAGGTTTCACTTCCGCCATCATAAGCACAAAACCCCACATCGGGGGTTTTTAATTTCTACGCAGGATATACAATGAATGATATATGAAAGCTGACCCATCCATTTTTCGCGGGTACGACATTCGGGGAGTATACCCGAACGAAATAAATGGCGATACCGTTTACGCGGCAGGAAAAGCATATGCGACGCTGCTTTCCCGTGAAAATCCAGGGAAGAGGCTTTCGGTCGCAGTCGGGCGAGATACAAGAGTTTCAAGCCCAGAGCTACACACACGCCTCATCGAAGGCCTTCTTGAGTGCGGAGTAGACGTTGACGACCTTGGCCTTGTTTCGACGCCAACGCTTTATTTCGGAGTCGGTTTCTTTGGGTACGACGGCGGGCTTCAGGTTTCTGCATCGCACAACCCGAAAGAATGGAACGGAGTGAAAATGACGCGAAAAAACGCAGAGTCATTGAGCAAAGAAACCGGAATCGCAGAGATCGCGACAATTATCGAAAAGGAAGGATTTATGATTTCTCCTGCGCGAGGGACGCTGAAGAAAAGAGAAGGCATTCTGGCCGCATGCGTGGAAGAGGCTGTTCGAACTGTTTCGCCGTCAAGAATAAAACCATTTAAGGTTGTTGCCGATGCCGCGAACGCAATGGGGGCGCTTGATCTTGCGGCGCTCTTCTCAAGGCTTGGGTGCGATTTCATTCCGATGAATTTCGAACTTGACGGGACGTTTCCCGCGCACGGCATAGACCCGTCGAAGGAAGAGAACATCAAGTATCTACAAGAGAAAGTGAAGAGCGAAAATGCAGACCTCGGCATCGCGCCGGACGGAGATGGCGACCGGATATTTTTTGTTGACGAAAAAGGGAGTGTTGTTCCGAGCGAAGCACTCGCCGCGATTCTTGCGGAAATCGAGCTCGAAGCGCATCCAGGAGGAGCGATCGTGAGCGACGCCGGTCCGTCGAGGATTGTTGAAGAGGTTGCGGAGAGATTCGGGGGAAGGCGTGTCCGGAGTAGGGTGGGGAGTTCGTATATGAAAGAGGCTATCATCAGAGAAGGTGCTGTTTTCGGAGGCGAGGCCGCTGGGCATTATTACTATTCTTTTCCCTGTGGGATCTTTGAGGCCCCGATGCTTCTTGTGCTAAAACTTCTCGCTCGCCTATCGGAAAAAAATATTTCGCTTTCCGAAGCGGTGAATCCATTTCTAAAATATGCGCACTCAAAAGAGGCAAGCGTCCGTGTCAATTCAAAGGAAGAGGTTTCCTCTAAAATAGAGACAGTGAAAAAGATTTATGCAGACGGCAAACAAGATTTTTTGGATGGAGTAAGCGTTGAGTATCCGGATTACTGGTTTACGGTTCGCGGCTCGAACACCGAACCGCTTTTGCGATTCACGCTTGAGGCGACGTCGAAAGAGATCATGACAAGGGAAGCCGAGCGCCTCCGGGGGGTATTGACGCATTCGACGGGCTCAGCGTCAATTCTGAGCGAGGTCGAAGGATTGACAAATTAGCATAGTTTGTTATAATAGACGATAGCATCTGAAGCCTACGACCCCGCCTCTTACCTGGCCAGCCGAGAGTAAAGATTTTAAGCCAGGAGAGGGGCGTCAGCGTCGCTTCGCTGTCTCGCATGGCGCAGAGACAGGGAGAACCAAAACCCGGTACGCAGGATCAAGGGAGGTTTGTTCCGCGCAACAGCCGGAGGGAGAGCGCCCTCAGAAGGCCAATCGAACCCCGAAACCCCTCAGGAGGGAGTACGGGACGAGGAAACTCCGGTTTCGTTGGTGAGAAAAAGGATTGAGCCGGACCATCACGGCAATCCTTCACCGGCGATGAGCGTGGGCTGACCACACGGTCGACGACTATAACTACAACGCCCTCCAGGGAGACCTGGAGGGCATAGCATTTTTTATTGACACCTCCTCTTGTGCCAACCTATAGTACGGAGGATGCGTAGCGCAAGAAAATATACGAAATAATTCTGCCGCATCCTTTGAAGTGAGGGTAAGACCGGCCTAGCGGCCTGGAGCGCCCGAGCGAAAGAGGTGCGGCAGGGATGAAACACTACACGCAACACATGAAACCAGACACCCTCGTATTCGATATCGAAACGCAGAACTTTTTTACCGATCCCGACGTGGGATGGGGTAATTTTGGCGCTCTGAAGATTTCCGCCGTTGGTATCTATTCATACAACAAGAACGAATATGTGTGTTTCGACGAGCACGAGCTTGATCTTGCCGCCGAGCTTTTCCGCGGAAGCGACAAGATCATAGGATTCGCCTCAAATCGATACGATGTGCCGGTCTTGAACCTTTACTTCCAAAAAATGAAATATCGTGATGATGTCAACCTGTGGACCAAAAACCGGATAGATCTTTTGGAGGAAATCGAGAAGGCTTATGGCGGGAGGGTAAGCTTGAGCCGTCTTGCGGAGGCAAATCTTGGAATAAAAAAGGACATGCATGGAGGAGAAGCGATCGGACTCTATGAGCGAGGAGAGATCGAAAAGCTTAAAGAGTATTGCCTGGGAGATGTCCGCCTTACAAAAGAGCTCTACGATCTCTACGTGAGAGACAAAGTGCTTCTGGTGCCGGATAAAAAAAGCGGCGGGATGATGCGCGTTGACTTCTCCTCCGCAAGCCCTTCGGCGGTATCTCTCGTGTAGCATAATATAGAGGAGGAGAATAACATGAAAAAACGCACTTATTTCGACTACGCTGCTTCAACGCCAATTCGAACGGACGTTTTATCTGCTATGCGGCCATATTTTAGTGCCGAATACGGAAATGCCGGATCTCTTCATTCTTTCGGGCAGAGAGCCATTGCCGCAGTAGACGAAAGCCGTGAAGCTCTTGCTCGTGCCTTAGGGGCTGAATTTCGAAATGTTATTTTTACAGGATCAGCAACGGAGGCGAACAATCTCGCCTTGCGCGGGGCGGTGAAAAAGTGGAATGAGACACACGGAGGGGCGGGAAAAAAACCGCACATTATTATTTCCGCAATTGAGCACGAATCGGTGCGCGAGACTGCGAAGGACATCGCAAAAGAAGGCGTGGAGGTTACCGAAATACGGGTGGACTCCGGTGGGCTTATCGACCCCATTGATGTGCGAAAGTCGATGACCCCAGAGACGATTCTCGTTTCGATAATGTATGCGAACAATGAGATTGGCACGATAGAGCCGATAAAGGAGATCGGAAAGGTGGTCGCGGGGTTTCGGAGTGGGCGTGCATCACAGTATCCGCTTTTTCATGTTGATGCGGTCCAGGCGTTTCAGTTTCTTTTCTGTGATGTAAATGAGCTTGGGGCAGACTTTCTGACGCTTTCTGCGCACAAAATATACGGGCCGAAAGGAATAGGCGCGCTCTACGTGCGCGATTTGGATTTTCTTTTTCCGATTATAACGGGAGGCGGACAAGAGTTCGGGTTGCGTTCCGGAACGGAGAATGTTGCCGGTATCGTCGGTTTTGCAAAGGCGGTTGAGCTTGCCACAAAAAACAGAAAAAGCGCGGCAGGGCGCGCGGCGCTTCTTGCGGATCGCCTGATGCGGCAGATGTTGAGAGTCAATCCCAACATCAAGCGGCATGGCCCAAGGGATGCCTCGCGGCGGTTGCCGAATATTTTAAATATGTATATTCCCGGCGTGCGTGCCGACGAGCTTATTACGCAGCTTGATTTGAAGGGGATAGCGATCTCTGCCGGTTCGGCCTGTAAGGCTCGCTCGGTTTCTCCGTCGCATGTATTTGAGGCGATCGGAGTTGCTTTGAGGGCCGGAAAAGAAAGTGTTCGGATAAGTGTCGGTGCGGCAACAACCGCGAAAGAGATCGAGACGTTTTTGCAGGAATTCAAAAAAATATTTCGGAGCTACGAATAGAAGTTTTTGTGCGACAGATGACGCGCGAGAAGTTTTTGTCGAGGAGAGTTTAGGGCGTTGCAATTTCTAGCAGTTGCTGGTAAAAACAAGGTAGTATTTTCATCAGGAGGCCAAGAAGATGGCGCAGAAAAGAAGTCATTTTGACCGATATAGGAGTTCCCAGACGTATTTTAGAATGACTCTTTCTGAGATTCTCGCCACGGCGGAAGAGATTCCCAACATCAAAGCGCGCGAGACAGACAAGCTTCTTTATGCAAGAGCTCGACTTCGGGCGATGATTTCTCGCATCACGAAAGACGGAACGGACATCCGGCGCGTTGTTTTCGCTGACTTTGACGATCTTGTCGGACGTTGCCGGAAACTCGACGAGGAGACACTCGCCAAGATGTTTGATGAGGAGAAAAAGGACCCCGTCGACCCTTCGCCGAACGATATGGATGAAATCCTCGAAGCAGCGCTCGGTGCGGACGGAAAAGAGAACCCCGTTCTCTAGGTTCGGACCGACGGAAGATCGCTAGTCATCACCCGCATATAGTGCGGGTTTTTGTATCTTCACTGGCAATGCCATGCTTACCTTGCCAATCAAAAAAAATGCGGTATAATGGAAAGACAAATATCAATGGCAAACTTTCACCGTTTTACCATAAAAGCACAAGAAGCACTGCAAAACGCCCAGGAGCTTGCGGCTCAAAAAAATCACGGAGAACTAAAAGCACTTCATCTATTATCTTCGCTTATTGACGACGAGCAGTCGCTCGTGGTTCCTGTCCTTCTGCGGTCAGGAGTGAATATCGACGCATTTCGGGAGGATTTAGATCGAGAGATAGACAAGATTCCGAAGCTCGTCTCGGTTTCGAACATAAGCCAGCTTTACCTTTCGCAGGAGCTCATGCGAGTGTTGGACCAGGCCTCGAAAGTGGCCTCTCAACAAAAAGACGAATTTGTTTCCTGTGAGCACCTGCTCCTTGCTCTTCTTGAGGTTTCCGGCCCTGCGACATCCATTCTTGAGCGATTCGGCGTTCGTCGCGAAGGCGCTTTTCGTATTTTGGCGCAGTTGCGCGGTTCGGTTCGCGTGACAGACGAGACTCCGGAATCAAAGTTTCAAGTACTTGAGAAATATGCCATAAGCCTTACCGAAAAAGCGAAAAGGGGCGAGCTTGATCCGGTCATCGGAAGGGAGGATGAGCTTCACCGTCTGATGCAAGTACTTTCACGAAGGACGAAGAATAACCCCGTGCTTATCGGCGAGCCGGGGGTTGGGAAGACGGCGGTAGTTGAGGGGCTCGCACAGCGAATACTTTCGGGGGATGTTCCGGAGCCGCTTAAAGGCAAGGAAATATTAATGCTCGATCTGGGTTCGCTCATTGCGGGAACGAAGTTTCGCGGGGAGTTCGAAGATCGTCTGAAGGCGTTTGTTCGCGAAATTCAGAACGCGAGCGGCAGAATCATACTGTTCATCGATGAAATTCATACGATTGTCGGCGCTGGAGCGGCAGAGGGAGCGGTCGATGCTTCGAACCTCTTGAAGCCAGCGCTCGCTCGCGGAGAGCTCCACGCGATTGGCGCTACCACTGTTCGTGAATACCAAAAACACATAGAGAAAGACCCCGCGCTTGAGCGCAGATTTCAGCCGATTATGGTCGAGGAGCCGTCGATAGAAGATTCAATCGCGATTCTACGGGGACTCAAAGAGAAGTACGAAATTCATCACGGACTTCGAATTTCAGATGAAGCGATTATTGAAGCGGTAAACCTTTCCTCTCGATACATTACCGATCGCTTCCTCCCAGACAAAGCAGTCGATCTTATTGACGAGGCTGCAGCTGCGCGGAGGCTTGAGAGCGAGAGTATTCCGAAGGAAATTGCAAAAGTAAGAAAAGAAGTAGCCCGCCTTGAGGTTGAGCGCCAAGCGCTCCTGGGGGAAAAGCCGGCAAAAAACGCGGCTCGCATAAAGGAAATCGACAAAGAACTGACAAAGAAAAAATCTCAAAACGAAGATCTTTCTTCTCGCTGGCGAACGGAGAAAATGAAATTTGAAACGTTGCACCAGCTTCGACAGAAAATCGAAACTCTAAAGCGCGAAGCCGAAATCGCAGATCGTGATGGAAACCTGGAGCGTGTTGCTCAGATAACGTACGGAGAGCTTCCGCAGGCACAGAAAGACTTTGAAATATTCGAGAAAAAATATTTTGGAGCGCCTCAGAAGAAAGACAAGAAAAAGAGCAGAGCTTCGGGTGATGAGCATTTTCTGAAAGAAGCAGTAGACAAGGAAGATGTTGCCGCTGTCGTTTCTGCTTGGACGGGAATACCACTGCATCGCATCCTTGAGACCGAAAGCGAGAAGCTTTTAAAGCTCGAAGAAATTTTACACGATCGGGTTATCGGACAAGAAGAAGCCATCAAAGCCGTATCCAATGCGCTTCGTCGCGCACGAGCAGGACTTTCCGACGCACATCGTCCGCTTGGGTCGTTTATGTTCATGGGGCCGACCGGAGTTGGGAAGACCGAGCTTGCGAAAGCGCTTGCGGAGTTTATGTTTAATGATGAGAAAGCGCTTATACGAGTCGATATGTCGGAATACATGGAGCGACATGCAGTTTCTCGTCTGGTAGGGTCTCCTCCGGGATACATCGGACACGAGGAAGGGGGACAGCTTACCGAGATCGTGCGACACAGGCCCTACAGCATAATTCTCTTTGACGAAATCGAAAAAGCTCACCCAGAGGTGTTTAATATTTTATTGCAAGTGCTTGACAACGGGAGGCTTACCGACAGTAAGGGCAAGGTGGTGAATTTTAAGAATTCAATCATCGTGATGACCTCAAACGTCGGAAGCGAGTATATTCGCGCGATGTCGAATCTCGGTTTTTCTTCCCTTGACGGCGAGGAGCGCGTCGACGCGGAGGATTATAAAGACAAAATTATGGAGTCTCTCCGTGGGACATTCCGCCCGGAGTTTTTAAACCGGATCGACGACATTATCATCTTCAACCCCCTTACGCCAAAAGACATAGAAAGGATAGTTGAGATTCAGCTTGGATTCGTAGAGCAGCAACTCAAGGAAAAGCAGATAGTGATCGCGTTCGATAAGAACGTAAAAAGACACCTTGCCGAACAGGGCTTCGATCCGGATTTCGGAGCTCGTCCGCTGAGGCGTATCATCCAGAAACTCGTACTCGATAGGCTTGCCGATAAAATAATTCGGGGAGAACTTAAAGACGGTGGAAAGGTTAAAGTCAATGTTAAAGCAGATTCGCTGGTCTTTGTTTCTTAAGGCCGTTCTTCTTGGTGCTATCTGGTTTATTGCTCCTTTTTGGATCTTTTTTCTTGCAGCGGTTTATGTTTATTTCGTGCCCTTTTTCAGGACGAAAAGTTTATTTTGGGCCTTCCTCGCGATTCTTATAAGCGCGATGATTCTCGAGAGGGGAATTTTGGCATCCATCCTTATTGCCGGATCGTTTTTTGTCCTTTTGGGCATAAAGAACTTTGTCATCATAAACCGGAAAGAGGCATATGAATTGCTGCTTTTCGGAACAAGCTTTCTTTTTCTCACAACGGCATTTCGAATTGCCGGAAGCCACAGCAAAATTCTGCTTATTGCCGCATTTCTGGCGATTGCCGCATTGTTCTTTTTTATGACGAAAGAGCTTGCGCTCCATGAACGACCAGACGATGGCGCGATGCCTCCGCGGAAGAAAGGTTCAGTCTCAACCGTGCTGATCTGCCTCTTTTTTCTTCAAGGAAGCGTGACGCTATTATTTCTCCCGCTTAACTTTTTTTATCAAACTGCCATAATCTTTTTTGCCATTATCGTGGGGTTCCACGTTCTCGTCGATCATGAGAATGGAGAGCTGACGCGAAAGAGAGCGCTCTACTACGCGTCTCTTTTCCTTGCGGTGATTATTCCTGCGCTTGCTGCCGCGGGCTGGGAAATTTAGAAGCCAAAATTCTTGCTTAGGGATTCGGGGGTTGACAGAGACCCCGGTGGTTGAGTTATAGTAACTCAACCTTTGTATATGAATCAATTGGTTTTAAAG
>JBBTUL010000004.1:0-4895 GCA_038063755.1 Patescibacteria group bacterium | reverse complement strand
TGCAGCAGCGGTTCCGAGCGCACCGTGCTATTGCAAGAATGGGAAGAAATTTAAAGATTGTCATGGGAGATAAGATGACCGAACAAGATATTCTTAACCTAATAAGCGAGGATAAATGGATGATGGACATCCTGCATGTTGCTGAAAAGCTAAATTTGCCAGATTGGGTTATCGGAGCAGGATTTGTAAGGAATAAGGTTTGGGATTATTTGCACGGATACCAGCGGGAAAAAGTTGACACAAACGACATTGATTTAGTCTACTTTGATCTTGATGGCAATGACGAGCGTGCTGATGAAAAGTTATCTGAAGAGCTGAAAACAAAAACTGGTTTAGATTGGGAGGTGGTGAATGAAGCATATGCTCATAAGTGGTATACAGTTGAGCCTCCGCCATATACTTCTTCTGAAAATGCTGTTTCAAAATGGCCAGAGACAGCAACATGTATTGGTGTAAAAATAGAGAGCGGAAAATTAAAGTTAATAGCACCTTGTGGAGTAGAGGATTTGGTAAACTTAATCGTCAGACCAAGTCGTGGGTTTATTGATGAAGGCAATGTCGAAAATGTGATTGCTGAAAGAGTGGAGAAGAAAAAATGGTTACAAAAATGGCCGAAGTTAAAGGTAATCCCCATAGGGCAGTGAGTAAACAGTAGAATTGTCATGGGAGATAGACAACTCAAAACAAAAAGTGCAGGAGGGGTTGTTGTAAACCCCGATGGAAAAATTTTGGTCGTAAGTCAAAGAGGAGTTTCTTGGTTCTTGCCGAAAGGGCACATCGAAGACGGAGAGGACGCGCTTACTGCGGCAAGAAGAGAAATCTATGAGGAGTCGGGAGTTGACCAATTGGAGTTCGTTTCCGATCTGGGAAGTTATGAGCGTTATCGTCTTTCGAGAGACGGAGAAGTTGACGAATCTGAACTGAAAAACATAACTGTTTTCCTTTTTAAAACAGATGCAACGGTGCTCCGGCCGATTGATTCTCACAACCCGGAGGCCAGATGGATCGAAAAGGAAAATGTTGCTGATCTCCTGACTCACCCGAAAGACAAAGAGTTTTTCAAAAGTATCCTTGGAAAAATCTAACAGCAAGAGGATTCGTTTTTCGGCAACAATAAAAAAAGAGCCATGTTCTGGCTCTAGTGCTTTTTGGTGGGCCCAGGACAGCCATCCTTCGGCGGCGTCTGGCGCGAGACCTCAGTTCTCTCGCAATTCTTGCATAGATATACATTTGGACCGCCAATATGATCCGAAGAACCAATCATTTCCCAGTCATGATTATCTCTCTTCGGCCTTGGCGCGGGCATTTTGCGCTTACTCATTTTGGTCCCATTCCTCAATTTGTAGGTCCTATGAATATGCTATGGACTTTTTCGATGCCTGTCAATAAAAAAAGAGCCATGTTCTGGCTCTAACGACTTACGAAATCGAAAAGAAGTTTATCGGTCTTTGCCGTACAGCCGTCTTCCGATGGCATTTTCTTGCTGTTTTCTATTCTCCCGCATTTCCTGCAAAAGTACTTTTCAATACCTCTCGCCATATCCTCAATACCAACTAGTATCCACTGATGCTTCGGCTCGCTCATCGAGAGGTCTCCACCCGACTTGTTCTTGAGATATCGTAACATTTCTTTGGTATCTGTCAATAAAAAAAGAGCCATGTTCTGGCTCTAGTGTTTCCTAATACTTCTATTTGCCCCTGCAAAAACCCACCGGAGGATCGTTCCCGAAAACGTGTCCTTTCCATGTACTTCCACATTGATCGCATCTGAATTCATACAATCGTCGACGACCCCCGGAAGCTCTATCCTCGACTGCGATGAGCCGCCACGCATGAGGGACGATTCTTTCTTCCTCGAACCTGACGCACGGGAAAAGCCCTCCACCGACCCCTGGTCTTTGGTCGATATGGGCGATGATTCGAGCAATAATATTTCCGCCTTCGTCGAGTATCGTCACGCTCGCCGGTTCAGTGGACGTTCCGGACCCATTCTTAAGCTCAAGGCTGATTCTACTGAATGTCGAGTGTCCTGGGTCGATAATCCCCATCTGCGACCTCCCCAGTCAAAAATCCTAAGTTCAAGGTATCAGGTTTACGGTATTTTGCAACATTTCGTAAAATTCGCGCGACATCAATTCATTTAACGAAGAACGCTTTGTTTTTGGGTGTCGTTTCGCGATATGATAAGCGTGACATGCCGAGATATCTTAAATATATTTTTGAGCTTGTATTTCGCAGCAAGCGGCTCCTTGCGTGGAGTTTCGTGTTGTTGCTCGTTTCCGTCGTCGCGCGACTCATCGAGCCGTATTTGTACAAGGTAGTGGTGGACACGCTTACCAATGGAATTGTGAAGGGAGGATTCGTTGCGGGCGACACTCAAACACTTGTTACTTCAGTGGCGATTTGGTTTTTGCTTGCCGTGGTCGTAAACATTACAGGTGCAGAAGGATCGTTTCTCGTTTGGAAAATCGGCAATATTGGTTCGCACACCGTACAGATGACCGGGTACAGAAGAATTCTCCGATTGGATTACGCCAAATATACCAAACAGCACTCGAGCCGCTTTACGAAGATCGTCGATGACGCTGACACAGCGGTTTGGGAAATGACGAACTGGTGGTTCACGCGTTTCGCCTCGGCTACTCTCGGTTTTGCGGGAATGCTCATAATCGCTTTCTGGGTGAGCTGGCCGATGACGCTCATCGCGGTTTCGGTTATTCCGCCGTCCTTGTGGTTCGTCATTCGCTATGTAAAGAAATGCCAGGATGAACAGCGTGCAACCAACAAGCTTTGGGAAGCGACGTTTGAGCATCTCACCGACCAGCTCACCAACCTTGTTACCTACAAATTAAATCCCCGAGAAGACTTATTCCTTAAGCGCCACGAAAAATTTGTGGTGAAAGCTCGCGACGCACAGCTCGAACTCAATAGGAAATGGAAGGTTGCCGAAACGTTCAATCCTGACGCTATCGCAAGATTTTTGGTGCTTGGATTTGGCATTTTTTTGGTAGCGCGAGGATCAATCACGCTCGGAACACTTTTTATGTTTATGGGTTTTTTGCAGGAGATATTGACCCCGCTCCATGTGTTCCGAGATATCTTACCGCAATACAGCCGGCGAGCGCAGCATATTGAGCGGTACCTGGATCTTTTGGCGACGGAAGATGCGATTTTAAATCCATCAGATCCTGTTTCTCTTAAGAATATCCGCGGAGAAGTTGCTTTTGACCACGTGTGGTTCTCCTATGGTACCGAAAGCGATTTCGGGCTCAAAAATATTTCTCTTCGCGCCGACCCCGGACAGGTGGTCGCGATCGTGGGGCATTCCGGCTCGGGGAAGACCACGCTCATGACGCTCTTGAATCGCTTGGTAGATCCCGATAAAGGGAGAATTCTCATAGACGGAGTCGACATTCGGAGATTCGACTTGGAAGAAGTGAAGCGACACGTCGGCACGGTGCTTCAGGAGAATGCGATGTACAACGAAACCGTCGCAGAGAATATTGCCTATGGAAATCCCGATGCCGCGAAAGGGGAAATTGTTCGAGCCGCGAAGCAGGTCCATGCGCACGAGTTTATTGAAAAATTGCCGAAAGGATATGACACTACTATTGGAGAGAAAGGGATACGACTTTCCGGGGGTGAAAAACAACGAATTGCGATTGCCCGTGCAGTCTTGAAGAATCCTGCCATTGTGATTCTCGACGAGCCAACATCAGCGCTCGACAGCATTACCGAATCGAAGGTGCAGAAAGGATTGGATGAGCTTATGAAGGGGCGTACCACGATCGTGATCGCACATCGACTCTCGACCGTGTATCATGCAGACATCATTTTAGTGCTCGAAAAGGGGAAAATTATAGGACAGGGACCCCACGGCAAGCTCGTTAAAACATGTGCGGTGTACCGCAAAATGGTGGATCTTCAGATAAAAGGATTTTTGGCAGATGACTAAAAAAACAGAAAAAGGAAGAGGTGCGAAGGTATGGACTTTGATATTTCGATCGAACGATCCGAAAAGCTTCCAAAATATTTCATCAGGAAAGAAGTGGGTTGAGACAAGGGCCGCGATAAAAAGATATAAGGCTATACAAAAGGGGGACACAATCCGCTTTGTCTGCGGGAGGCTCGCGTGCACAAAAGTAGTGGTCCGCGTAAGACTTTTTCCGAGCATCAAGAAAATGCTCTCGACTTATCGAATCAAGGATATTATGCCTGACGCGAGAACCGAATTGGAGGTGAGGCGGGCGTATGCAGGTTACCCAAATTATAAAAAGAAGCTCGCGCTTTATGGACTTATCGCGTGGGAGCTTGCATAGCAATATTCAGAGTTTTTCGAGCCAGAGGGCTGGTGGTATAGTTAGAATATGCAAATTACTTCTTTTGAGCTTAAAAAATCAACCGAATCGGGAGTTGTCCCTTTCCTTGTTCTCTTTGATGGGGTTCTGCCGGGAGAACATGTTCTCGCGAAACTCTTAACGAAAGAGGACAGAGATTTTATTTTTCGGGCGATAAAAAAAAGAGACGCGAAAGGAGAGTATTCTCGGCTCATATATCTTCCCTCGGGAGAGAGGGTCATGATCGTCGGCTTGGGAGAGAGGAAAAAGTATCGAGAGAGAAAAGTTTTTCTTGCGATGCGAAAAATTGTCTCCATCGCAAGACACGAGAAGCTTAACGCTATTCAGCTGCGTACCGAAGACTTCGCACATGGGAGGCTTGCGAAGGCCTCCGATTTGATCGAGACATTCACCGTTCAGGCGACGATTGCGGATTTTGCATTCACAAAATACAAGACGGATACCGAGAGGAGCTCAGGCGAGCTTAAAGTTTCGCTTTACGGCACCGGGGCCTCCCTTAAAAAAGCCATTGACCGAGGGGTTATCATCGGAAAAGAGA
>JBBTUL010000003.1:0-4229 GCA_038063755.1 Patescibacteria group bacterium | reverse complement strand
TTTAACACACGTAGCGCCCCCGCCAGCCATCATGGATGTGGTACACGGATGGAAGTTGGGATTTCCGCAAAGATAGTTCGGGTTCAGCGAGGAACATGATTGTAAATCGAGAGGCGTCCTGCACCACGCTTCTCCGGAATTATCACGTTCGCAGGTGCCGCCCTTGGGCTCACATGGCCCATCATTACACGACTCGACAGAGACACACTCGCCTGAGGTGATCGTACCACTACAACACATATAAACGTCATTAAGAGCGTTTTTTCTGCAGACTGGATGGGTAGAGCCGGAGAGACAGGTAGGATGACAATTGCCGCTCTCGTCCGCCTGCCCCGTTGCCGGCGGCGGCACATTCAACCTCTCAATCACCGGCAGCTTGAGGGTAACCAGTTCAGGATTAATGGTACGAAGGATGATATAGGCTCCCATAAGAAGCAGGAGCCCCAAGAGAGCCTGGGTAATGGCATCTTTTGCATCGGATTGAGACGAGGGATTCCCTCGGGATGCTGCGTATCTGATACCGGCATAGAGAATCATGATAAAGGCAAGAAGACCTCCCAAGGCAAGGGCGAAGTTATAGAAATCAAGAATAAAAGCTGCAGGACCGACTCTTCCTGAGATACCAGGGAAGGTGGGGTTTACGGGGGGGGCGGAGGAGACCGCAAGAGCAATGCGAGCGAAAATCATTGCGTTTTTGTAAACATGGCGACCGCCAAGGCGTTTTCTCTTGAAGAGTTTTTGTTCTGAGCGGTGAGCATAACCGAAACAAGAGCTCCGATAGGCGTTTCTCTGGGAAGCTGTACCGAAAGGACTCTCGGGCTCTCCTTTCCGGAAGGAGCCTCATCGTTTACATCCCACAAGTAGGCAAGTTCAAGCGGAGACGAGACATTGAAGAAATAAGGGACCGCGAGCGCCGAAAATGAAGAAGAAATATTGTTTTTTGGGTAGGGGTGGGTGATCACAACTTTCGGGGACGCCGTAGGGATGGCAATTGTTTTTTCGAGAGATCCATCTCCATAGTCGGGAATCCGGACGCCAACCGAAACGGAACGGGATCCTAAAAGATCCGGCATAGCAATAGAAATACGACGGAGACCAACGCCCGCACGGAACGGCGCGTCGTTTACGTACCACTCGAGCTGCTGCGAAGAGAGATCAAGAATCTTCCCGCCAACGAGCACGTCAAGCGAGACAACAACAGAAGAGCGATTTATAGGAAGGGCTTTTCCCGAGAAAAACGGAGGCGTATAGGTCTCTGCCCTCCATGAAAGAATAATGTCCGGACGTGATGTTTGGGCGGAAGCAGGGCCTGGGACCAAAAAAAAGGAAGGGAAAAGAAAGAGGGAGAAAAAGATAACCCCAAAGGAAAATAAAGATTTTTTAGGCAGCCTTTCTAAGGTCAACAGAGCCATCATCTTCAAGTGTAACATCTTTTTCTTTGTTTTGCCGATCGGGAAAAGGAAGCATCTTGTTCGAAAGGTCATATCCTTCAAGGCTTTGCTCGGTTTCTTCGAGAGTTCCGGGAGGCGCGCCCTCGTAGAGAAGCTCGTCAAGCGTTGGTTCCTCTTTGTTCCCGCCAAGCGTACGATCCAGTCCTTTTTCCGCCTTATCGCGCGCGTATCCTTTTGCTTCGTCTTTTGCCCACTCACCGAATCGCCCTCCCAGGCCTCGTGCGCCCTTCTCTGCGGCACCCTCCGCAACCTTCTCGGCACCCTTCGCAGCGATGGATTCCGCTCCGCGGGCGACAGCACCGCCGGCAGCCTCTCCCACCGCGACTCCTGCTTCTCCCACGGCCGCAGTGCCGGCCGCCGCTTCTCCTGCGACGGCACCCGCTCCTCCAGTCGCCGCCCCGACGGCCATAATTGCTGCTTGCGTTACTACGAACTCAACAAATCGATTTTGGAGCAAAAGCGCAATGAGCGTACCAACAAAAAGGATCGGGAGAGGAAGCAGAAGAACCAGAAGAAGAACAATCTTTGGGAGAAGGTGTTTTATCTTTCTTAAAATGAAAGCATAAATAAAAATTGCGGCAAGATAGTGAGTGACGATAGGAAAAACAAGGAGCGGCGGAAAAAAAAGTCCCAAAAAAAAGAAAGACCAAAAAATATCCGCCACGGCACCGGCAACGATGCCCATGATAGTTCCCGGGTTGTCGTATTCTATTTTTTTCGCCTGCCCGCTCATGTGCCTTGCAGAGGGCCCTCCAAAAGCTCTTTCGGATTTGTGGTGATTATTTGATTTTCAAAATACGAAGGGACGATTTGAATCGCTACGTGCTTCATTCCTGCAAAGAAAAGCCCAGTTCCAACCTCTGCGGAAAGAAGGAAGGATTTTTCTGCCTCGGTAAGATTAAAAGCTTTTGCAACCACATCAATTGTTGCGGGGGCCTGTTTCAACAGCAGCTGCAAAGAAGAATTAGTAATAATAGGACGGCCGTAGGGAGATCGAAGGAAGTCTTCTACGTCTTGGGTTATAGTCGAGACCCCAAGATAATATTTTCTTGCGCGCTTCACAAGCCCGAATAAAAACGTTGCGCTATCTTCGTTCTTCAACATAATCCAAGCCTCGTCGATAATAAGGATGCGTTTTTTGAGTCGTGCCCGAATAAGATTCCAAATGAAATTCAACACGACGTACATAGCGACCGGACGAAGTTCTTCTTCGAGGTCGCGGATCGAAAAAATAATCAAACGATTTCCAATGTCAATATTTGTTGGTTCATTGATGAATCCAGAAAAGCTTCCTTTCGTGTACTTATAGAGACGCTCTGCCATCCCGCGACCGCCGTCGAGATTCCTAAGAACAGTTTCAAGATCTTCAAGGAGCGGCGCCTGAAGCTTGGAGAAGTCTGATCCGGGGACTATTTCTCGAGACGCATAGGTTTCCGTGATTGCATGGTCAAGAAGCGCGTCCTCTTCGGGGGTTAGTTTCCCGAGCATAAGCTTCAGAAGGCCGGCGATATTTACGATATGGGAACGAAGCACATCGGCTGGCTGTTCGCCGTCGGGGATAATAGGGATGTCAAACGGATTGATGTGCTCAGACGAGGTAAGGGATATATTAAAGAAGCTTCCGCCGAAGGCTTCTGCGAGGCGATGATATTCGTTTTCTGGGTCTATCACGACAACGTCGATTCCCATCATGAGCGAACGGATGATCTCGAGTTTTGTCGCGTAGCTTTTTCCTCCTCCAGACTTCGCAAAGACTACCTGGTTCGCGTTTTCAAGCGAAAAGCGGTCAAAAATAACAAGGCTGTTGTTGTGACGGTTAATGCCATACATAATTCCTTTGTCCGACGTGAGGTCTTCAGATACAAACGGGAAGAAAGAAGAAATAGGCCCGGAGTTTAGGGGTGTTCGTATGTTTATGTGGTCGTTTCCAAGGGGAAGAATAGACGAATATCCTTCAAGCTGCATAAAAAGCGCAGGTTTTACGTATACGATTTTTGATTCCATCAAGGAAGTTATTTGTCCTTCAAGACGGGCGATTTCTTCAAGCGTGTCTCCGTAGATCGCTATATAAACACCCGTTTCAAACATCTTTTCTTGTGCCTGTTGGAGCATATCCCTCAGCTCGTCTACATCCTGAAGTCCGGTTTCGAGAATTGGGTCGCGAACAAGTCCTTTCTCCTGCTGGTCTGATATCTGTGACTCAAGCTGAGTCGCTTTTTTTCGCAAATTCTTGAGCGCAAGCCCTGTGTCAATCGGAGTTACAAAAACAGAAATATCAAAAAGTGCAGGAAGATTTATGAGAGAGTCAAACCATCCACTTGAGAGGTAGCGGGGATAGGAAAAAACAAAAAGCGTCTTCACGAACTTGTCTCCGATTTTCAGATAATTCGAGTTTATCTGAAGACCAGACGGGGAAATTAACTTTTTCAGGTCGACGGGTTTTTCTTCTGGCATCGGTTTTATTTTGGCGCTGAAACCTCCTGACGCTCGACGGTGCCCGGATTGTAGAAATTATAGAAAAGCTCAACCAGCTGTTCGTCGTTTAAGACCACCGCCTCAAGGCCGATAGAAAAGAGCCCTTCAACGGTTCGCTCAACGCGCTGGTCAAGCTGCGAAATGTCCCGATCGATGTCCGCAAGCGAGGCCTCTTTTCTCTTCGCCTCTTCTGCCGCGTCTTTCTTTTTCATAAACGGAAGGAAAGAAAGCGTGCTTTTCGTTTGTGCGACAAGAAGCGGCGGGTACCAAGGGACGCCGGCAAGGAATGTTTTTTCCATAATC
>JBBTUL010000002.1:34896-64040 GCA_038063755.1 Patescibacteria group bacterium | reverse complement strand
GAGGGTGAGCTCGGCTATATCGGATCCTCTTCCGAGGTTCGTGATGCGCTTCCCGAGGGGGCGGCGATAAATCCGGAGGATCTTACGAAGCCGGAGGATGCCGCGCGTTTCGTGAAAGAGACCGGCGTTGATCTTCTGGCGCCCGCCGTCGGAAATATTCATGGCATGTTCTCAAACGCCACCGATCCGGCGCTCGACATTCCACGCGTGCAAGCAGTTGCGGAGGCGGTCGGGATACCGCTGGTACTCCACGGTGCCTCGGGAAACAGCGAGGCGGATGTTGCCGCAGCCATTGCCGCGGGGGTTTCTATCGTGCACATCAACACCGAAATTCGCCTCGCCTGGAAAAGAGGAGTCGAAGAAGGGCTGAAAACAATGTCGAACGAAGTTGCGCCATATAAACTTCTTGCGCCGGCGTATGAGGGAGTGAGGGAGGTGGTCGTAAAGCATCTCAAGCTTTTTTCGAGGAAGAAATAAGATTGCATTTCACGTCGGCACAGGCACGGCAGGCGGTCCGCATCGGTAACCGGCCTCGTTGCCCCTAGGCAACGGGCCTGCATCTCGTCCTTAGACTCCGATAGCTTACCGGCGCCCCCGCCTGCCCTGCCTGACGGTAGGCCGGACAGAACCACACGTCTTGACATAAATGGTTTTAGATGATATTCTGGCAGAGGCAAATTAAGGGGCCAATGGTGGCCACGCGGAACAAAAGGGGGTAGCGACGATGTATAACGTCGTTTTCGAGTACACCAGCGAAGCTGGTGGGTACAGGGGGTAAGGACCTGGACGGGGTTCCGCTCAAAGAAGGAGTTTGACGAGTGGTATACCCCAGAGCTTCGGAATCGCCAGAATGTCATTGCAGAGGGCGTATCTGAAGAGCGCGCCGTCTGGCTATGCAAGCAGACGCCGATGCGGTGCTATGTCGCAGCGAAGGTGCAGGAGGCAACGAGGGCGGACGGAACCGTCGATCTGCCCATGCTGATGATGGGAATCGGGACTCTCGCTGCCATGGTCGGCAACAGGGAAGGCTGATTCGTAGCGCGTTCCTAGGTGGTTATCTTCGCAGATAAAGTGATCGAAATTACCAACCCAAGACGGGTTGGCTTTTTTAAAAAAACGAGATCGGTTGGGTGGTGTGGGGTACCAAAAAACTTGCTGGCGCAAGCCTTTGGTGTGAGGGTTTACATTTTCCGGCCATTTTAGTACACTCATTCCCATGGTTGAAGTACGAAAACGAGAAAACGAGAACGTGGGAGGGCTTATTATGCGCTTTACGAAGAAGGTGCGCCGAAGCGGCGTTATTATAGAGACTCGCAAGCGTCGCTTTCATGATCGTCCCGTAACCCGCAGACGAAGGAAGAGCTCGGCCATTTTCCGTGACGGGAAG
Organism: Patescibacteria group bacterium; assembly: GCA_038063755.1. Taxonomy (GTDB): domain Bacteria; phylum Patescibacteriota; class Minisyncoccia; order UBA6257; family 2-01-FULL-56-20; genus JBBTUL01. Next base: position 62,653 of record JBBTUL010000002.1, on the reverse strand, counting down.
CGCAAGGACATAACTCTTGCAAAGAAGCTCGGGACGCTCTGATGCCCATTCTCGACAAGATCGGACAAGATCTGAAAGAATCAATGAAGGGAGGCAACCACGAGAGAAGTGGCGTACTTCGATTTCTCCTCTCACAAGTGCACAATCGAGAGATTGAAAAGAGGGGGAAGGGAGATTCCTCTCCGCTTACCGACGAAGAAGTGCTCGATGTTTTTAAAAAAGAAGTGAAGAAAAGAAAGGAATCGATCGAGCTTTTTAATAAGGGTGGAAGAAAGGACCTTTCAGATAAGGAAGTTTCGGAGCTCGTCCATATCACTCCTTATCTTCCTGCGGCAGTGACGCGAGAAGAAATAGAGAAAGTTGTCGCAGAGCTGCGTGCCGAAGGTGTGACCGATTTTCCGGCGCTCATGAAGGCGGCGCTCGCACGACTGAAGAATGCGGAAGGAGGCGAGGTGGCGAAAGTCATCAAGGGCGCATAGGCATGAGCACATCGCAGGCGTGGATTAAGGAGGTAACGGATCTCTTGATCCGTTTTCGCAGGAAGAAGAATGCCGCAGTCGCGGTTTTTTTAGTAAGCGATCTCGAAATGAATCGGCTTAAAAAAGAGCTCCTTTCTTATGAATGGTTTTCTGGCCTCGAGGCGCAGAAGATAAAAAGGGAAAAAGTGGTTGACGTTCTCGCCTTTCCCGAACCAAAGGGCTTTGTAAGCCCGGAGAGAAGAGAGAAAATGTTGGGGGAGATATATATAAACAAGAAGGCGACAGGAACATCTCGACATGTCTTCGCGAAGCTGCTTATCCACGGATTTCTTCACCTTTTAGGCTACCGCCACATGGTGAAACATGATACGATGAGAATGAAGAGGGCTGAAAAAAACCTATGGGATCACATTTTGTCGTCGGGCTTGATATCGGAACATCGTCCGTCAAAGCGGTAGTTCTCGAGCGTCGAAAAAGCAATGTAATTGTTCGCCATACGGTAAAAGAATCTTCCTCCGGACTGAGGAAGGGAACGGTTTACGACCTAAGCGAATCCGTCCCGGTCGTCGCGAAAGTGATCGATGAAATAAAAAAGATTTCAAAAGCTGCGACGAAAAATTTGTATGTAAATATCGGAACTTCGCAGGTGAAAGTTCACAATTCGCGGGGTATCGTTGCGGTCTCCCGTGTGGATAACGAAATCTACCAAGACGATATTGATCGCGTCGTGAAGGCGAGTCAGGCGGTCAACCTTGCTCCGAATCGTATGGTGATCCATACGCTCACGAGGGAGTATGTCGTTGACGGCGTTCCCGACATAGCGAACCCGCTGGGACTCTCTGGAAGCCGACTCGAAGTCCAAAGCATGGTGGTTGAGGCGTTTGCTCCTCATGTGAAAAGCCTTATGAAGCTTGTCGAGATGTCGGGAGGAGAAATTTCCGGCCTGGTGCTTACCGCACTTGCATCGGCGCGATCGGTTCTTACAAAAAAACAGAAAGACTTAGGCGTGGTTCTCATTGATATCGGCTTCGGAACGACCGGTGTCACGATTTACGAAGAGCACAAGCTTATTGGGGTTCAAAACTTTCCGGTCGGTTCTGGAAATATAACGAACGACATTGCGGTCGGACTCCGCATCCCGATCGTAGCCGCGGAGAGTGTGAAACTTTACCACGGAAGTGCCTCCTCTCATGACGTTAGTTCAAAGGACGTCATTGACCTTTCAAAGTTCGTTCCGGAGGCAAAAGGATCGGTTTCTAGGCGGTTTGTGGCCGAAATCATTGAATCGAGGCTTGCGGAAATCTTCGAATTTGTAAATAATGAGCTTAAACTTGCCGGAAGGGCTGGTAAGCTTGCGGGAGGTGCGGTTCTTTCGGGGGGCGGCTCGAAACTTCCTGGGCTCGCCGACCTTGCAAAACAAGAGCTCAAACTTTCTTCTCAAATTGGATTTGCGGATATGCGTCCGTGGGCGGAAGGAGGACCTTCTCAGATGAACGAAATGATCGAAGATCCGGACTTCGCCGGAGCCGCAGGACTCGCACTCTGGGGAGGGGATCAAGAGGGGTGGTGGAAGGAAGGAGATTCGGATCGAGGGTTTAATATTAAAAAACTGTTTCAATACTTTATTCCATAAGAACCGATGTCAAACGCATCATACGCAAAAGCAAGAAAAGATAAGCTACAGCCGCCGATCGCGAATATTAAAGTTGTTGGCGTTGGTGGTGGTGGTGGGAATGCTGTTTCTAGAATGAGCAAGAATGGAATTCGCGGTGTTGAGTTCATCGCGGTCAACACTGACCACCAAGACCTTGATCACTGCGAGGTGCGTCATAAAATTTACATCGGGCGAAATCTTACGCGCGGACTTGGCGCAGGAATGAATCCAGAGCTTGGACGTCAGGCGGCGGAGGAGAATCGCTCGGAAATTGCAGAATCTTTGAGTGGATCAGATCTCGTTTTTATAACTGCTGGCTTGGGGGGCGGGACGGGTACGGGAGCCACTCCTATTGTTGCCGAAGCGGCAAAGCAGGCAGGAGCGCTTACGTTCGCTGTCGTGACAAAGCCGTTCGTGTTTGAGGGTGTGCAACGGGAGCGTATTGCGCAAGAGGGCATTGCTCGCATAAAAGAAAAAGTTGACGGGATTATCGTTGTTCCAAACGACAGGGTGTTTTCGGTCATCGACAAAGATACGCCGATTGTGAAGGCATTCGAGTCAATCGACGAAATATTAAGGAATGCAATCAGAGGCCTCGTTGATCTTATTATGATGCCAGGAATCATCAATGTTGATTTTGCGGACATTAAGTCAATCGTTTCGGATTCCGGTCTTGCGATCGTCGGCATGGGTACGGCATCCGGTCAAGACAGGGCAACGAAGGCTGCCGAGGCGGCGCTTCATTCACCATTGCTCGAGCTATCTCCCGAAGGCGCAAAGGGGGTTGTGATTGGGATTTCTGGTGGGAAAGACTTAAAAATGAGCGAGGTAAACGATGCAGCGAAGCTCATTGCGCAATCAGCCGATCCTGGCGCGAAGATAATTTTCGGCGCATATTACGACAAGAATCTCAAGAAGAATTTTGTAAAAGTGACTCTTATCGCGACAGGGTTCAATGGCGTACAATCCGCAAATTCTCTTTTTGGTTCAGCGAGTCATCATGGATCTTCCCGGGCCTCAGTTCCTGGAGATAGGCTGACCCCGCTTTCGGTTCTCGAGAAACGCGAAGAAAAAAGAGAGTACCCTTCGCTTGATTTGGGAGATGCGTCGCGTGGAGAGATAAGAAGGGAGCCGACTCAAGTCAAACAGCAGACCATGCCAGAGAGGGAAAAGTCACAAACAAAAGGAGACGACAGTTCGTATTGGGACATCCCGACGTTTTTAAGGAAGAAAAGGAAATAAAAATCCCCGTTTAAGCGGGGACTATCTGTTTCGGCAGGCATAGTGAAGTGGTATCACAGTTTGCCCTCGAAACAGCCTTCGAATAATGTTCTTTATCCTCTTCTTAATCCAGGGGATTCCTTTTCCGTCGATCGCGAGTGCCGGAACCGATGGATACTTCCGGTAATGAATCCGGATAGCCGATTTTCCTCGGCGGCTCGATCTTTTCACCTGTAGCTGCAGGGTAAGACCATAGCTCCCGATCTTTTCGGGGTGACCATCTTTTCCCTGGATCCACATCGGCTTCAGGCTTATCAAGAAATCGGTTCCAGATGCGTCGAGTAATGGATCGAATTTTCCGGTGTGAAAAAACTTGAGCACTCCGGAATCTGGTTCGGCCAAGAGCTCTTCAAGCGCAACGGAGACTTCACCCTCCGAGATTTCTCCAGCGACTCGGCGTTTGTGTTTTTTGGCGATTTTTGGCGTGGGGTTCTTCGGCTTCAGAAGCCACTCCGATCCGATTGTTTGAACTTCCTTGAGCATACTCCTGGCTTTTATTTTTTCAATAGCAGGCTACAATATCGATGAATGATGCGGGTATGGTTCAGTGGCAGAACGCGACCTTCCCAAGGTTGAGACACGGGTTCGATTCCCGTTACCCGCTCACTAGAAGCCAGTCAATCTCGCGCGCGGGATTTTACTGCTTCTTGTGCCCCGAAGAAGTTCGGAGAGCGGAAGCGGGGCGAAACAAAATTCGTGCCGGGACCAAGAAAGAAATTCCTCTCACTAGTTTTTCTTCCTAAGCAAACTTATCCCAAAAAGTACCGCAGAGACGGCAACTACTACTGGGCCAGAAGCGGTGCCCCCTTATAACTTCGTCGAACTTAGGTATCCAAGAAGCTCCTGTTTTTTTATGGAGATTTGTTTCCCAAGCGCAAGCGCTTTTTTGCTTTTCGAGAATGCAAGGTGAGAGGATTTGAGGAGGCGTAATATTTTTTTATCATCGCCACTCTCCGCGGTTTTCAAAATATTTTTGTACGCGTTTATGAGATAGGACTCGTATTTTTTCCTGTTCGGATTGCTCGCAAATGAGCCGAAACGCGAAGGAACACCAAGAAAAGAGACGCGGTAGTTTGGGCCAAAGATTTTTCTAAAGATCCACCGAGAGCGCGGAACGTGTCCGTCAGTTGTGATTACGAGAAGTTTTTTCCACGAAGGAAACTTTCTAGTAATTTGTTTTGAGAAATATGCGTTTCCAAGTGTATCGCGCGATTTTGTCTCGACGTATATCCTGTTTTTGGAAATTCCGTGGTGTGCAAGATAGCGCTGCATCACTTCGGCTTCGGTGTGTCTCGGCTTTTTTATCCACAAGCTATATCCACCGCTTAGGACGACAGGCTTCATCTTGATACGAGGATTGAGCTTCAAATATGCGCGTAGTCGCTCTCCTGTGTAATGAGCCGGCTTCAGGGTTCCATCCGTACCGCCACCCAGAAGCACAACAGCGTCCACGTCTTTCATGGAAGAGATTTTTTAGCTTTTCTTCCTAAACAGAGTTATCCCAAAAAGCGCCGCAGAGACGGCAACTACTACCGGGCCAAGATCAAGTCCGTAAATTTGTGATATTGCGTAGCCGAGAACGACAGAAAGCGCTCCGGCGATAGCTGATATCGTGAGGAATTGCGGGAAGGTTTTTGCAAGCTCTCTTCCAATTGCCGCTGGAACAATGATGAGCGCACCTACGAGAATTGCGCCCAGAAATTGCAATCCGAGCAGGATGGTAAGCGCAAATACAAGGAGGTATATAAGGTTGGTGAGGTGGACGCTTACTCCGGCTGATTTTGCGAGTTCCGGAGAAAAAATATTTAAAATAAGACGATTTCGAAGTGCAAGAGTGGTTGCGACGATCGCGAAAACGCCGAGAACGCCGAGAGAAAATCCGAAGAGCGAAAGCTTTGCGAATCCACCGAAAAGCGCTTCAATAAGCTCCTCCTTCGGCGTAAGGAGCGCCCCTACGGCAAGCGCGGCGGTGAAGATAACTCCGATCGAAGTATCGGTTTGCAAGCTCGAACGCTTTTCAAGTTGCCAGATGAGAAGCGTCCCCAAAAGAAGCGTTGCGGCGGCTCCCACGAGCGGATTTATTTTCCAGAGAAGCGCGGCGCCCAGTCCCGGGAGCGCGAGGTGAGCGACGACGTCCCCCGCCAGGCTCATTTTTTTCATGAGCGCGAAGCTTCCGACAACGCCCGCCGCTCCCGCGGTAAGAATCGCAAGAATGAGGGAATAGAGTTCGTTAGTGGCCATGATTGTTTTCGTGAATGTGGTGATAGTACCCGAAGGGTGCGCTGTAAAGCTCGGTTAGTTTTTCGGGAGTGAGGACTTGGTCCGGACGGCCGAAGCAGAGCCCGTGCTTATTAAGGCATAGAACCGAAGTTGCGTGGCGGTAGACGAAGCTCAGGTCGTGCGAGACGACGATGACGGCAATGTTCAGTTCATCTTGCAGTCGGTGGATGACTTCGTAGACCTGTTCTTCTCCTTGTTCGTCGATGCTCGCGGTCGGTTCGTCAAAAAGAATGATGTCCGGTTTCCCAAGAAGCGCGAAAGCGATCAAGACCCTTTGAAACTGGCCGCCGGAAATATGCCGCAGTTCCGTGCGAAGCGTATGCTCCGCAATGCCGACGCTTTTTGCAACGTCTCGAACTTCTTTTCGCTCTGATCCGATTGTCTTGGCCTTTGCGTCAAGAAGGTTCCAGACGGTGAGCGGGATTTGGCGGTCCGCCTCGATTTTTTGAGGAACGTATCCAACCTTAATTCCTTTCTCCCACAATGCCTTTCCTGAATAGGGAACAAGTTCCAAGAGCACTTTAAGGAGGATGGTTTTTCCCGCTCCATTCGGGCCAATAATAGCAAGGCTTTCGCCTCTACTGATCGAGAAATTTACATCCCGCAAGATGTGATTTGTCCCAAGATGGACATTCAAATTTTCTACCTCAAGAAGGGGCATATTGCACATTGTATCATTTTTTTCTTGCTCCGAAACAGAAGGGTGGCGTACAATGACCGATATGGAGAATCCGACTCAGCGGATAAAAGAAAAACTCGACATCGTTGATGTTGTGCGGACGTATATGCAGCTTAGTCCTGCCGGAAAGAACCTCAAGGGCCTTTGTCCGTTTCATCGGGAAAAAACCCCATCGTTTATTGTTTCTCCCGATCGGCAAACATGGCATTGTTTTGGTTGCGATCAAGGAGGAGATGTTTTTTCGTTCGTGATGAAGCACGAAAATCTTGAATTTGGCGAGGTTTTAAAAATCCTTGCCGAAAAAGCAGGTATTGAGCTCAAGCGAATGAGCCCGCTCGAATACAAGCAGTTTGGATTGCTCTATGACATCAACGCTTCAGCAAGAGATTTTTTCAAGAAAGAGTTCGAGAGAAGCGATGCGGCAAAAAAATATATGCGAGGCAGAAAGGTAGAGGAGCGAACCATCGACGAATTTGATATCGGGTGGGCTCCGCCAGATGGCGACGCGCTTACGGTTTACCTCATCAACAAGGGGTATGATCTAAACGACATTATTCGCGCAGGACTGTCTCTTAAAAGCGACCGAGGGCTTGCGTTTGACCGATTTCGCGGGAGAATAATGTTTCCGATTTTAAACCATGCCGGGAAGATAGTCGGATTTACCGGACGTATCTTGCCCGAACTTGATCGTGGAGACGTTGGGAAATATGTAAACAGCCCAGAAACTCCTGTTTTTGTTAAATCAAAGATCCTTTATAACTTTTTAAGAGCGAGAAACGCGATTCGCGAAACCGGCGAAGCATTCCTTGTTGAGGGACAAATGGATGCGGTGATGGCGTGGCAGTCGGGTATTACGAATGTGGTCGCGACATCGGGAACAGCGCTCACGCGTGATCATTTAAATGCGCTTCGACGTCTTACTGACAGACTTGCGCTTGGACTCGACAGCGACGAAGCCGGATTTGCTGCTCTTGAGCGGGCAATCGACTTGTCTGAGGCGCTCGATTTTACGGTCCGCGTTGTTCTTACCGAGCCGCACAAAGACGCCGCGGATGTTGTGATAGAAGACCCTGAACTCCTTAAAAAATTCATTGCGGATGCAATTCCAGCAATGGAATTTTACTTTAAAAGATATCTTTCAGAAAAGCGCGGAGATATGCGCGACCGAGAGTTTATAAAACGCTTGCGTGTGGTTTTGGGGAAAATAAAAGCGATTGCAAGTCCGGTCGCGCGAGACGGTTGGGTAAAAGAGCTCGCAAAACGTACCGGTGTTTCGGAAGACTCGCTTAAAGAAGAAGCTTCGCGGATTGTTGTACAAGATGAGATGCAGAGCAAGGGGGCAGGAGAAGACGCCGAACGTCCACAGGAAGAGGCGAAGGGCGGCCGCAGAATGCTTTCGGAGCGTCTCCTTGCGGTTGCTTTCTCCCTCAACGATTTTTCTGTTCTTGCGGATTTTACCGGATATTTTCCCGAAGAGCACCGGAGGGTTTTTGAATTATTCTGTGCCGGGAAAAAAACATCAGGAGAGAGGGCGATAGATGAAATGATGAACGGCGTTGCGCTCTTGGCCGCACGAGTTGCGCATGCAGAGCTCGGCGAACTTCAAGAGCGCCTTCGAAAAGAGTTCGTGCGCGAGAGAAAGCAAGAGCTTTCTGCGCGAGTCCGCGAAGCAGAGTTCGGCGGTGACGAAGAGCTGGTGGAGAAATTGCTTGTGGAATTAAAAAGCCTTCCCCTTCTTTAGGCCTGGAGCGGCGAGGCTCCTCGAACGGCAGATTGGTTTTTCAAGGCGGGTACTTGCTTAAATTGAGAATTTTTATATAATAGGAAACATCATTATACGAGCAACTGAGAAGAGTGCTCAATTTTAGTTTTATGCCGAAACGAAAACCACGCAAAAAGAAGCTTCCCAAAAGGAAAACAAGGAACAAGGCCGTTCGGCATCCAGTGAAGAAGGCCACAAAAAAGCAAAAAGCAGTAAAAGGAAAAAAGAAGGCGAAGGTGGTAAAGGAGAAATCTCTTAAACAAAAGCTTTCAAAGAAGGAAGCGTCAAAGCTTAAGGTCAACGAAGAGGCGCTCCAGGAGCTTATTGAGCGCGGGAAACCGCGAGGGTTTGTTACGGATAACGAAATACTATATTACTTCCCGAACATCGAGGAGAGCATTGATTTTCTCGATATTATTTATGAGAAGCTTCACGAGGCCAATATTAAGATTCTTGAGACCACTGGGCTTATTGATCTTGTCCATGAAGATCACGGCGGTTCAAGTTTCGAATCGGGGGAATTCGATGTCGAGACGCCGGATGCAGTGCAGCTCTATTTGAAGGAGATCGGGAAGACACCACTTCTCACAAAAAACGAGGAGCGTGAGCTTGCAAAGCGCATTGAGCGAGGGGACGAAGACGCGAGGCAGCGACTCATGAAGGCCAACCTTCGTCTTGTGGTTTCTATCGCAAAGCGATACGTGAATCGAACGCCCAATCTTTCAATTCTTGATCTTATTCAAGAGGGGAATATCGGTCTTTCTCGCGCCGTGGCAAAGTTTGACTATAGCAAGGGATTCAAGTTCTCAACATATGCCACGTGGTGGATCCGCCAGGCGATCACACGCGCACTTGCAGATCAGTCGAGGACGATCCGCATCCCCGTCCATATGGTTGAGACTATTTCTAAATACGCGCAAACTCGCCGCCAGCTTATTCAGGAGCTCGGCCGCGACCCGTTGCCGGATGAAATTGCCGCCGAAATGGGTGTTGACGTAGAAAAGGTGCAACACATACAGAAAATTTCTCAGGAAGTGCTTTCTATTGAAGCTCCGGTTGGAGACGAGGAGGATTCAACGCTTTCCGACTTCATTCCCGATGAAAAAAACACGCCGCCGGACCAAACGGTTGCGAGGTCGCTGCTTCGCGATCTTATCGCGGAGATTATGGTTGACCTTTCCGAGCGTGAACAAAAAATTCTCAATATGCGATTTGGACTAGAGGACGGCGTAAGCCACACGCTCGAAGAGGTCGGGAAAATGTTCAATGTTACTCGAGAGCGCATCAGGCAGATCGAAGCGAAAGCGCTTGAGAAAGTCCGCGAACATCACAAGGCAAAGGCACTTGAAGGGTTTGAAAACGGAGCATAGGATCCAATTTCTCATGGAGGCATGAGAAAAACCACCAAAGCGACATTAAGCGAAGGAGAGAGTTGCGAAGAAAGATTATGAAGCTTGCGGATCATATCTCGCAGAAGGAAATAAGATTTTCTCGAAACAGGAACGAGGAGCGCTTTTAGGTGTTCTGCTCGGAGGATCTGCGGGCTTGGAATCATGAACGAAGCCCTGAAGACGGCCGAGAAGCTTGATAGAAAAGGGGAATAACGGGTAGAATTCGTTCATGCGGCTTTCCGAGGTTCGAGAAAAATTTTTGAACTTTTATCGTGATCGCGGGCATGCGGTCTTTTCTTCCGCATCCCTCGTTCCGGAAAACGACCCTACGACACTTTTTACCGGTTCCGGCATGCAGCCGCTCGTTCCATATCTTTTAGGGGAAAAACATCCCCTCGGTAAGCGCATTACGAATTCACAAAAGTGTTTTCGCGCGGAAGATATCGACGAGGTGGGAGACAATCGGCACACGACATTTTTCGAGATGCTTGGAAATTGGTCTTTCGGCGACTACTTTAAAGAGGAACAACTTTCTTGGTTCTTTGATTTTCTTACAAACGAAAAAGACGGCGCAGGGCTCGATCCGGCGCGGCTTTATGTTTCCGTCTTTGCGGGAGATGTGGCAAGTGGCGTGCTGAGAGACAACGAATCAGTTCTTGTCTGGAAGCGGCTTTTTAAAGAAAAAGGGATTGAGGCGAAGGACGTCGAGCTCTTAACCGAGGCACGGGGAGGAGAATCGGGCATGCAGGGCGGACGGATTTTTTATTATGACGTGAAGAAAAACTGGTGGAGTCGAGCTGGAGCGCCGGAGAACATGCCGGCGGGAGAGCCGGGAGGACCGGACTCCGAGGTGTTTTATGATTTTGGAACTTCGCACGATTTGAAGTTCGGGAGGGAGTGTCACCCGAATTGTGATTGCGGAAGATTTTTGGAGATCGGGAACTCTGTGTTTATGGAATACAAAAAGCGCGAGGACGGATCGTTTGAAAAACTTGCCCAGCGCAATGTTGATTTTGGGGGTGGGTTGGAACGGATTACGATGGCGGCGAATGAAGCGAAATCTGTTTTCGACATAGATGTTTTTCGGCCAGCAATGTCGAGTTTTGGCAAGATCGTTCCGATGCGACTTCAGAGAATCATCGCAGACCACATTCGCGCTGCGGTTTTCTTAATTGGCGATGGGGTGTTGCCTGGTAATAAGGCGAGAGAATATGTTGTGCGGAAATTGATCCGCCGTGCGGCATCGTCTTATCAGAGAACGCGCAGATTGGCGGTGGTGGAGGAGGGAGGACCTATTCCAGGGTGGAAAAGCAGTGCGGAGGCACTTTCCGAAGTTGCATCTTCCATTATCGAGAAATACGAAGACCAGTATCCCGAACTAATTGCAAAGAAATCTGAAATTTGCTCGATTATACAAGAAGAGGCATCAAGGTTCGTAGCCATATATCGGACGGGGTCAAAAGTGCTTGAGAAGCTAGCAAACGACGCCATTCGTAATGGAACCAGCATTAAAGGGGAAGACATTTTTTTCCTCGAAACCACTCATGGTTTCCCGCTAGAGCTGATTAAGGATTTCGCGACAACCGAGATGGCAATAGATCTCGATTTGGAAGGGTACCGCGCCGCGATTACCAAACATCAGGACCTTTCTCGCACGGCGACCGCCGGTGTTTTTAAAGGAGGGCTTGCGGATCAGAGCGAGGAAGTGGTGCGACTTCATACCACAACCCATCTCATGAACGCTGCTCTTCGGAAGGTACTCGGAGATCATGTGTGGCAGAAGGGATCGAATATTACGAAAGAGCGCACGCGTTTCGACTTTACGCATTCCGAAAAACTCACCGACGACGAGAAGAAAGAAGTGGAGCATCTGGTAAACGAATGGATTAGCGCAGACTATGAGGTGAAGAAGGATATATTATCACTTGAAAATGCGCGAAAGCTTGGTGCGGTCGGCGTGTTTGGGGAGAAGTACCCTGACATGGTGAATGTCTACACCATCCAGGACCAAAAAACAGGTCTGATTATCAGTCGTGAGTTTTGCGGCGGACCGCATGTGGCGCATACCGGAGAGATAGGGGGGTTGTTCAGGATCGCGAAAGAAGAGGCGGTTGCCGCAGGAATAAGGCGCATTAAAGGGGTCATAAACAAGTCTTGCGTTTAGTTTCATCGCTGACTATTTTCTGGCGCAGATGGGCCTTAGTCACGTCGCCTTCGTTGCTTGCGTGATTCGAGCACTTGCCTTTTTCTTTTTTGACGTGGAGGTGGCGATGATCTCAAGAAGATTTATTGGAAAAGACGGGACATCCGAGGGGTATGTTGTGCTCACGACACCTCCCGGAAAACTTTTGCAAGATGTCCAGGGGGCGAATCAAAAAACACTCTTAATGCTCCTCGCGGTCGTTATTGCCCTGGTGATTCCCATGTACCGTCTGACGGCCTTCTTATTTGGGTGAGGCGCGTTTGAAAAATCTTGTTTTTAAATGCGCAACACCGTCAACACCCTGCGGAGGTTTTTTTGCTTGCGTCGAGCGAAAAAAATTGTTATCATGAAAGATATGGAACTTAAGATACAAGAACGAGAAAAGGTAGAAAAGTCAACGGAAGTTCTGAGGCGCGAAGGGTACATACCGGCCGTTTTTTATGGCCGTGGAATGGAGACCAAGAGCCTTTTTGTCTCAAAAAAGGACTTTACAAAAACATTCCGAGACGCCGGGACGAATACGGTTATCACCTTGCTTTTTAGCGATGGAAAAAATGCTGCGATCATACACGACGTACAATACGATCCGATAAGCGATGATGTCTTACACGTTGATTTCTATGGGGTGCGAATGGACGAAAAGATTACCGTTACCGTCCCGATTGATTTTTCTGGCGAGTCTCCGGCGGTAAAAGAGAAGGGTGGTGTTTTAAACAAGGCACTCTTGGAGATAGAAGTGGAAGCTCTCCCTGGAAACCTGCCGCACGAATTCGTAGTGAACGTAGGTGGATTGTCGGAAATCGACCAAGCGATCTATGTGAAGGACCTTGTGGTTGCGCCCGGTGTCGAAATCTTAGCCGATCCGGAAGCTGTTATCGTCTCTGTGACCCCGCCGGTTAAAGAAGAGGAGCTTGCTCCTGCGCCCGCCCTCGACTTGGCCGATGTCAAAGTGGAGACAGAGGAAAAGAAGGCCGAGCGGGAGGCAGGGAAAGCCTCAGAGGAAAATGCTTCAGCATCCTAAAGACTCTTTTGTGTATTTTTATAATCTGCGACGGAAGAAAAGCTCTGGGTGTCGAAGTGTCACACGAACGATGCGCGACATTTCTTCACCGGAATCAGGGAAGAGAGTGGGCGAGAGAATAAATCTCTCTCCTCGACGGGGTTTTTCGGTTGCAGCACCATTCGCACTTCTACAAATACTGATTCTTTGCGCGATACTTACTTCGCTGTTTTTTGGCAATGCGACGGCCCCAACAGCTTCAACGCTTGCAGCGAATTCACCGCAAGAAGAGCGAGCAGGCCTTGAAAAGCAACTCCAAGAGCTTGAGTCGCAAATTGATCAATACCAAGATCAGATCAAGCAGTATGAGAAGCAGGGAAAAACCTTGAAGGGCGAAGTTGATAAGTTGAATGCTCAGATAAGCAAGCTCAATCTTCAGATCAAATCCGTCAACATTACGCTCAAGGATCTTGATGGGAAGATCGTATCGACCGAGACAAAGATTGGAGAGACGCAAGAGAATATAACGCTCAAGGAAGATGCTCTTTCCGAGCTGATTCGACAAATACAGCAGGCGGAAGCGGATACGTTTCTCGAAATTTTATTGAAGAACCCAACGCTTTCTGATTTTTTTGATCATGTGAACAATCTTTCCCTTGTGCAGGGAGGGCTGAGGACAACCATTTTGCAAATCAAAGACTTGCAACAAGCTCTCGAGGAAGACAAGGAGGAGCTTACGCTTGCAAGGGCAGACGCTGAGGCCGCGAAATCATTCCGTGAATCCCAGAGGCAGGAGACTGACAGAACAAAGAGCGAGAAAAATAATCTCCTGGTTGTTACAAAGGGACAGGAATCGAAGTATCAAGCTTTGCTTCAGAAGACGAAGGCTAATGCTGCGCAAATCCGAAGCCGTCTTTTCGAATTTTTAGGCGGCGGTGAGCTTTCGTTTGAGGACGCATACCGTTTTGCGAAGATCGCCGGAGATGCTACGGGGGTGCGTCCTGCCTTTATCCTCGCGATTCTTGACAGAGAGTCTGCGCTTGGGCAGAACGTGGGCCGTTGTAAATACAACGAGATTTTTCCTTCGACGGGGAAACCCGCAATGCACCCGACGCGCGACGTGCCGGCGTTTCTGAAAATCGTAAGCGCTCTTGGGCTCCAGCCTGATTCGGTGACCGTTTCCTGTCCGAACCGTGATGGTACATATGGAGGAGCAATGGGTCCGGCGCAATTCATTCCTTCGACATGGGCAGGATACGCCGATGATGTCGCAAGCGTCACGGGAAGGTCTCCTGCGAGTCCTTGGAACAACGGGGATGCATTTGTAGCCGCAGGTCTTTACTTGCGCGATGCCGGGGCATCTACGAATGAGCGCAATGCCGCTGCAAGATATTATTGCGGTACACGGTGGAATCGATCAGTGTGCACGAATGTATATGGAGCGAAAGTAGTTGAGCGCGCTAGTAAATTTCAAGAAGATATCAACATCATCAACGGGTAAGCGGCGTGTGCTTCTTCGGGAGTGGGCTATAATTACATCAACAGTTTTCAAGAGCAGGACTGTCAATAAAATGAAAAAAATAATTCTCGCGAATGGGTTACGCCTCGTCCTTGTTCCATCAAAAACAGTCGCCATAACGGTGCTCGTTCTCGTTGAAGCTGGTTCGGAATACGAGACGAAGAAGTGGAACGGCTTGTCCCATTTTCTTGAGCACATGAATTTTAAGGGAACCGCGAAGCGTCCGAAGCCAGGAATGATTTCCGAGGAGCTTGATGCCCTTGGCGCAGAGTACAACGCTTTTACCGGACAGGAGTTCACGGGATACTGGGCAAAGGCAGAGAACAGAAAGCTTCCAGAGCTTTTCGAGCTTGTTTCGGATCTGTATCTGAATCCGACGCTTGATGCGGCCGAAATAGAAAAGGAGAGAGGGGTTATCATCGAGGAGATACACATGTACGAGGATACTCCTCGCCGAAGCGTTCACGATCTTTTTCAAGAGCTGTTATACGGAGATCAGCCGGCCGGATGGAATATCGCTGGCACAGAGAAGATAGTGCGAAAATTTACTCGGGACGACTTTGTGAGGTATCGCGACTCGAGGTACGTCGCTCCGAAGACGGTTGTCGTTGTCGCAGGCTCTTTCAAGGAGCGCGATATTCGAAAGTGGACCGCCGATATGTTTGGTTCTCTTCCAAAGAAGAATGTTTCCCAAAAACCGAGGGTAAAAGAAAGCCAGAGGCTTCCTGCTCTGAGGTTGCGACACAAGAAATCCGACCAGAGTCACATGGTGCTCGGAGTTCGCACGTTCTCGATGTTTGACAAAAGACGTCATGCCTTGGGCGTGCTTGCGCATGCACTTGGCGGGGGAATGAGCTCAAGACTTTTTAAGCGCGTGCGAGAAGAGCTTGGCGCCGCATATTATATTGGCGCCGCGAGCGATTTATCGCTTGATCACGGATCGCTCACGATTTCTGCCGGGGTAAATCACGCAAAGTTTTATGAAGTTACGGAGGCGATTCTTGAGGAATGTGCGCGTTTCAAGAGAGAGCTCGTGCCGGCATCGGAACTCCGAAGAGTGAAGGATCATCTTGTCGGAGGCTTCATGATCGGACTTGAGACTTCCGATGAGCTTGCGACCTTCTATGGCGGACAAGAGATTTTGGCCAAAAAGATTATTTCGCCGGAAGAGGCGGTACGCCGCGTTATGCGGGTAACTTCACGGGATATACAAAATGTTGCGAAGTTTGTTTTTAAGGATAACAGGCTGAATCTTGCATGTATTGGTCCCTTTACCGACACGAAGCGGATAAAGAAAGAGCTCTCTTTTGGGCAGTGAGTTCTGACCCCTAGGTAGTTGCGAGAAGGGTTCGCCACTTCCCTTGGGGGGATGTACAAAACGGGCCGTGTCTGAGTATTATTGAGAGACAGGCATGCGTGATGAAACATACTCTTGAAATATCGTGGACAAGTCTTTGGAGAGCGTTATTTTTTGTTTTATTCGCGTGGCTTCTTTTTGTGGCAAGTGATATTTTCCTCGGACTTTTTCTCGCGGTAATCATTTCATCCGGCCTTGAGGTTCTTGTAACCTTTTTTGAAAAAAAGGGAATTCAAAGAACGGTCGGAGTGATTCTTTTGTTTGCGCTAACGCTGTTTCTCTTTGTTCTTGTCGTCTATCTTGTGATCCCGTATGTCATGACCGATCTTGGTACTCTTGTGAAGGGAATTCAGAAGTCTCCGCTCGCCCCTCTTTTCGATCAATTTATAAATACGAAAACAAAAGGATCGGTTATCGTAAACATTGAGAAAATAGCGAACCAGTTTTTCTCCGGCGATATCACTCCTCTCGGAGCGTTCTCGAATGTCGTCGGAGGTTTTGGGCTTGCGGCAGCAGTTATTGTAAGCTCCTTTTACTTAAGCTTGAGCCGCGACGGAGTGGGAAGGTTTATCCGCGCGGTCTTTCCAAAATCCTCAGAGGAGGCTGCCCTTCGCATCTATGAACGTTCAAGCAGAAAAATCGGCTTTTGGTTCCAGAGCCAAATACTCTTGAGTTTCATCATGGGATTTTTAAGTTGGGGTGCCCTCGCGATTTTCGACGTTCCTCACGCGATCATCTTAGGAGGCATCGCGGCGATTTTTGAGCTGGTTCCTTTTGTGGGGCCAATTCTCTCCGGCGCCCTCGCGACGCTGTTTGCGTTTGCAATCTCTCCGGCAACGGCTTTTTACGTTTTAATTTTATTTCTTATCATCCACCAGCTTGAGTCGCATGTTTTCGTTCCGCTTCTCACGCGCAGGGCAGTCGACCTTCATCCGGTTATTGTAATTATAGCCCTGCTCATTGGAATAGAGGTGGGAGGTGTTTTGGGGGCGGTGGTTGCCGTCCCTGCTGCTGCGGTGCTCCAAGAAGTCCTCGAAGAGCGCTCATCGAGAGTTCCAGTATAAAGAGAGCACATGGGAAAGAAATTTTATATTACAACCGCAATAGATTACGCAAACGCGAAACCGCATATCGGACATGCGCTTGAGAAGGTGCAGGCCGACGCGCTTGCCCGATTCGAGCGAGCGCGGGGCAGTGAGGTTTTTTTTCTAACCGGTACCGACGAGCACGGAACAAAAATCTCGCGAGCAGCGGAGGAAGCCCAGGAGGAACCCCAAGCGTTTGTTGATCGAGTGTCAAAGATGTTTATTGCCCTTCGGGACGCACTTAATCTTTCTTGGGACGGTTTCGTTCGAACTACCGATCGGGAAAAGCATTGGCCTGGGGTTATAAAAATGTGGAATGCGCTTGTTGCCGCGGGAGACATATACAAGAAGTCTTACCAGGGTCTTTACTGTGTTGGACATGAAGCGTTCGTTACCGAGAAGGATCTTGAGGGAGGTATCTGCCGTGACCACAAAAAAATTCCCGAAGTGATCGCAGAAGAAAATTACTTCTTTCGTCTTTCGCGATACAAGGAAAAAATCAAGGAGGCGATAGAGAAAGAGGAGCTGCGTATTATTCCCGATTCTCGCCGAAACGAAATTCTTGCTTTTATCGAGGGGCTAACCGACGTAAGCTTTTCTCGTCCACAAAAGACGCTCGCGTGGGGGATACCCGTTCCGAACGATGAAGCTCAGACTATGTATGTATGGGCAGATGCGCTTACGAATTATATTTCTGCGGTAGGATACGGAATCGAATCAGGCGAGAGAGAAACTTTTTCTAGGCTATGGCCGGCGGATGTTCAGCTTATCGGCAAAGACATCCTTCGGTTTCATGCTGCGATCTGGCCAGGAATGCTCATGGCCGCAAAACTTCCATTACCGAAGGCGCTTTTCGTACACGGATTCATTACGGTTGAGGGCGAGAAGATGTCGAAGACTGTCGGAAACGTGATTGATCCAGTTTCTTTAACCGAGCGTTATGGATCTGATTCCGTGCGCTATTACCTTTTGCGTGAGATTCCTTCATCTGGAGACGGGGATTGGAGCGAGCAGAAGTTTCGAGTGCTCTATAATGCCGATCTTGCGAATGGGATCGGTAATTTCGCATCCCGCGTACTTACCCTCGCCGAAAGAGAAGGAAAGATTCCTTCGGGCACAATAAGCGCGGAAGTCGGTTCGATAATCGCTTCTGCCAAGAAGGTCTTTGAAGAGAAGATGGACGCATTTAGGATCAACGAAGCCATCGCGGCGCTATGGAGTGTGTACGCGTTCGGTGACGGATATGTGAACGAGAAGAAGGTTTGGGCCATGGAAGGTGATACGGATCGAAAGGCTGTGCTTTACGAGCTTCTTTCTCTGCTCAGCGAAACGCTCGATTATCTTTCCTGCGTTTTGCCGCACTCGGCCGAGGTGTTGAGGCTTTCCGTAAAGGTTGATTCTGACGGGTCGATTACTGTGAAAAAACCGCCGGTCCTTTTTCCCCGACTGCCCTAACGCATGAAGCAGGCTATTACCTCGATTGACGCCCATTCCCATCCGCAGTTTCTGTCCTACGACGGAGACAGAGACGCGGTGATGAGCAGGCTTCTTGAATCTGGGACGGGGGTTGTTGCCGTTGGAACTCAGGTTTCTACTTCAAAGCAAGCCATCGTCCTTTCCGAGCAATATCCTGATTTTGTGTGGGCAGCGGCGGGGTTTCATCCCGGACACTTGCGGAGCGATTGGTACCATGACACGAACGAACAGAAAGAATCAGCGCAGGAAGTTTTTAACAAAGAAGAACTGCGAACCCTCGTAAGACATCCGAAGGTTGTCGCAATAGGGGAGTGCGGCTTCGATTATTACGTGCGGAAGGATGCGGAGCCTTTAAGCGCCGAAGAAAAAATGAAGCAGAAAGAAGTTTTTGTTTCGCACATGGAACTTTCTTCGGAAGAAAAAAAACCGCTCATGATCCACTGCAGAAGCGCGTTTCCAGATCTTCTCGCGGCGCTTCACGAGAATCGTGCGCTTCTCCAGGGGTCGGACTCGGGGGTTGTGCATTTTTTCAGCGGATCGAAAGAAGAGGCGGACGAACTTCTGGAGTTTGGTTTTTCGTTCACCTTTGGTGGAGTCATTACTTTTGTACGCGACTATGACAATCTCATCAAACGAATTCCCATTGAACGATTGCTTCCCGAGACAGATGCTCCCTATGTAACGCCAGTCCCGCATCGGGGAGAGCGCAACGAACCCGCATACGTCTCTTATGTGATTGATCGCCTTGCAGAATTGAAAAATCTTTCCACGGAACTTTCGAAGGAGAAGTTCCTTGAAAACGCTTCCCGAATATTTCGGATATAGTTCTTTCGGCATTGACTACCCGGCGGATTCATATAGTATCTTGTGATGCGATGAGGCTTGGAGGACGCAGCCGAAGCGCTATTGACTTTGCTTCAAAGATATGCTAGAATATGCGAACATGATAACCATGCCGAAATGGCAAAAAGGGGCTGTTCTCGCCACGCTTTTCTTCGGAGCCCTGCTTTTCGTTGGGGTTCCGTCTTCAAAAGCCGCTATAGCGTGCCCTCTTCCCTCGACTGATGCCGGAATTATAGCTCTTAGGGGAAATTTTCAGTGGAATTTAGATTCCAACGCTGGAACTGCTTGGGTAACCAACAATCATCCGAGCTGTGCCTATGAGTTCACGTTAAAATCTTTTAAGGTAAATTCGGAAACGAACCCGCAAAATCAGAGCAGATTTGATTCTGTGTCGGTTGTTGTTCAGCCGGGCTCTGCCCAGCCGCTTCGTGTAAATCTCCCGAGCTGTCGATATCAGATCGACTTACTTTTGGGTTCGGGGGCGTTTAGCGGGGCTACATTTCTTGATGGTTCGATAAACTTTGGTCTTCCGGTGTGTGAAACATACACCCCTCCGCCGCTTGTCGTTTCGTGCTTCGCATCTTCATCGTCCCCGCTTATAAATCAGACGGTTACCTGGAGGGCGAATGTTTCAGGAGGGAATGGAAGTTACTCATATTCATGGACCGGCAATGATTTGTTCCCGATCGGAGTAACTACCAACCCGGCTACCGCGAGCTATCAGACCGCCGGCCAAAAGAGCGCAAGCGTGACAGTTGTCTCCGGCAGGCAGACGATTACTGCAAATTGCACCGTTTATATTACAGAACCGCCACAGCAGTGTGTTGCACCGACCATTACAAGTTCTTTGTGGCAAACCGTTCGGGTTGGGCAGTCGTTCTATTATGCCATCACCTCATCTGGTGGCACCCCGCCGACAAACTTTTTAGCAAGCGGTCTTCCGTCGGGCATTTCATTCTACGGAAATACCATAAGCGGGGTTTTCTATACCGCAGGAACGTACAATATTGGAATAACTGCATACGGTGGCAACAACCAGACTTGTGGGATTACGCGGACGCTAACCATCGTTGTTTCGGACAATCCTCCTCCACCACCACCTCCGCCGCCGCCGCCACAACCGATTACCGCCGACATTAAGGCAGAAGGATCAGACAGTGCCATCACTATTTCTTATAACAGTTCCGCAAACATCACCTGGCCCTCGGCAAACGCAACATACTGCACCGTTTCTCCTTCTGGATGGACGGGTATCTCCGGTGGTCAGCCATCAGGCAATCTCACCAGTTCTCGAACGTACTCCGTAGACTGTACCGGTCCGGGAGGATCAGCCTCTGACAGCGTGACGGTGAATGTGCAAAATCAACAGATGCCAGTTTCTTGTTCTCCGGAAAACCAGACCGCCCAGGTTGGCAACCCAGCATCCTTTACCGCAACGGGCGGAGACGGATCTTTTTGGTGGAGCACGTTTGATGGGAGTCCTGGTTCCGGAAACGGATCAAGCTTCCAGACGTATTTCTTTAGTTCTGGACCAAAAACGGTCACCGTAAGATCCGGAAACACAACCGATACATGCACGGTTCAAGTTTCTCAGACGCAAATTCCTCCAACCGCAGACATTAAGGCAGAAGGATCAGATAGCGCCATCACCATTTCTTATAACAGTTCTGCGAACATCACCTGGACCTCGGCAAACGCAACATATTGTACCGTTTCTCCTTCCGGATGGACGGGTATTTCCGGTGGCCAGCCATCAGGCAATCTCACCAGTTCTCGAACATACTCCGTAAACTGTACCGGTCCAGGAGGATCGGCTTCCGACAGTGTGACGGTGAATGTGCAGGGAGCCCCCCAGCCTCCGACCGCCGATATCAAAGCTGGCGGGTCAGATACTACTATTACCATTCCGCAGAATACCGCTACGCAAATTACCTGGTCCTCAACAAATGCGACATCATGTACCGTCTCTCCCGCTGGCTGGACAGGAATCTCAGGAGATCAATCATCCGGAAATCTCAGCAACTCCCAAACGTACTCTGTAAACTGCACCGGCCCCGGCGGATCGGCCTCCGACAGCGTGACGGTCAACATTCAGAATCAACAGCCAGCTCCGACAGCAGACATTAAGGCGAACTCATACGACTACACCATCACCATTCCATATAACACACAGGCAAACATCACCTGGACCTCGGCAAACGCAACGTACTGCACTATTTCGCCCACCGGATGGACCGGAACGTACGGCGCACAGTATTCGGGTAGCTTCACCTATTCCCGAACGTACTCCGTAAACTGTACCGGTCCGGGAGGATCAGCCTCTGACAGTGTGACGGTGAATATTACTCAGCCGAATCTTCCAACCGTAGACATTGTCGCGAATCCGAGGAATATCAATCAGGGACAGAACTCCGTTCTCTCGTGGACTTCGACGAACGCGGATACCTGTTCTGCTTCGAACGGGTGGAGCGGTGGGAAGTCAACCTATGGATCAGAAAGCGTGAGTCCATCGTATACGACAACGTATCGCATTACGTGCGCGAACCAATACGGAATCGCCGAAGACACCGATACGGTCACGGTTGGAACGATATACAACAATCCGACAAATCTTCGCATTACGAAAAACTCCATAAATAGAACCACGAACCAAACGACCTACTCGAACTTTATCGAGGCACAAGGGCAGGATGTTCTTGAGTTTGAAATCAGAGTTCGCAACAACGATCTGAGTTCAGGTCTTGTCACGGTGCGAGATGTTTTGCCATCCGAACTCATCTATGTTCCAGGGTCAACTCAGGTAAATGGGAACACTGTTCAGGACGGTATCGTTTCAGGCGGCATTTCACTCGGATACATGGGCTCGAATGAAGAGAAGGTAGTTCGCTTCCGGGCGACAGTCCTTCCAGGTACCTCTGCTCGGGTAATTACCAACCAGGCTTCTGCTACAATGAATTCAGGCCTTCAGATTGCTTACGCGACGATTCAGGTGAAGAGCCGAGGGCAGGTTTTGGGTGCGGCTGATATTGTAACCGGTCCGGAAAATGTAGTTCCCTGGATGCTCGCCCTTGGATTTGTTGCGTCGCTTATCATGTACGTTATTTTCTTCGGACGCGAGACGAAGGAATATTCGACCATCCTTGCTACCGACAATCAAGTTCGCGTACGGACGGAAAAGGCAGAGTATGCGAACGAATTCGAACGAATGGTTGCAGAGATTCGATCGCGCGAGAAACGTCCGGATACGGAAAGAGGGCGCTTTACGAAATTCAGGATATAGGCGGAGCATTGTCGGGCTCCGCAAGGTAGTGCCCTACAAAGCTAGTTGCCCGAATGAAAGTAATAAAAGACATTTTTCTTCCAACGCACCGAAACGGCATGGTGCCGGTTCTCTTAAGGACACCGCTTACCGTACTTCTTTTTTTCGCCGCCGCAGTTCTTATTTTTTCTCCCGTTTATGTCCGAGAACGACAATTCGCCGCGCTCGTTGATGGACCGCTCTTTAAGCGCGAAGACGTTGTGCTTCTTGTAAATGCTTCGCGTGCAGCGGGCAATCTTTCCGCGCTTTCCGAAAGTTCGATACTCAATCTTGTCGCGGAAGATAAGGCGAGGGATATGGCAGGAAAAGGATATTTCGCTCACGTGTCTCCAGAAAACAAATCACCATGGGACTTTCTCCGAGCACGGAATTACCTTTACACTGCAGCAGGAGAAAACCTTGCGACCGATTTCGTGACCGCGCGCGAAGCGCACGATGCGCTTATGGGTTCAATGAGCCACCGCGCGAATATTTTAAACAAACTTTATACTGAAATCGGCGTCGCAGTTCTTCGGGGAACGTACGAAGAGCAGCCGACGGTTTTCGTAGTGCAATATTTCGGAAAGCCAAAAGCGGCCATAGCAAAGACTGCTTCAAAAAACACACCAGCCACCTCTGGGGCGGCCGTTCCCTTGAATGTGGGCGATGTTCCAACCAAGACGACACCTTCGGGCTTTACAGCAGAGAAGTCGGAAGCGCCGGCAAGAAGGGCGGATGTTTTTCCGGCAAACGCCCCGAGAAAGATGCCGGCGGTTCTCGGAACGACGGAGATTACAGGCTCTTTCCCGACAATGAGAGTCGTTGAGCGCTTCGTCAGAGAGTATGTGGGCGAATTTGATGCGAATACGCTTCTTGCAATTCCAGGAAGAGTTTTTGCGTTTGGAATTATAGGAATGCTTCTTATCGCTTTTTTCATGTACACATCAAGAATGCGCATCATTCCGAAGAGCGTGGTTGTTCGATTGCTTGTACTCACTCTCATGTTTGGCTACATCGGCATAAAGGGAGCGGGAAGCCTTTTACCTTCGAGCATCACTCCTGTCTCGTACTCCACCGTTTCCCTCGAAGCGAAGAAATAAGCCACTGCGATGCATTCGATAAATAGAAAACGGCTTAAACAGGCGAATATCTTTCTTATCATATTTTTCGGCATGAGCCTTCTTTCTTTCTTTATTATGAACGGGGGAGCATTTGCGGCAAACATTCGCTACGCGCTATTTTTAAGATCGCCATTCGTGGAGGCAGATCTTGCCAGAGGAGAAATTCTCGAGGTGGAGCCGATCATCGCGGAAGAGGGGCCGACCGTGGCACGAGAGCGCTCGGGGTCTCGAATTCTTGTCGCGCAAGAATACGAACTTATAATT
The DNA here is from genome assembly GCA_038063755.1 of Patescibacteria group bacterium. Classification (GTDB taxonomy): domain Bacteria; phylum Patescibacteriota; class Minisyncoccia; order UBA6257; family 2-01-FULL-56-20; genus JBBTUL01. The sequence continues at coordinate 38,961 of JBBTUL010000002.1, read as the reverse complement.
CCAAAAATTTCTGTCCAAGTACCGATCGTCCCTCCGCGATCGGGTTCGAAAGAAGCGATTCTCGCGAGCATGGAGGGCGGCGTAGCGCTTTACCCGTCCTCTGACGGGATAGGAACTCCTTCCGGTAGATCGATTCTTTTGGGGCATAGCTCTCGCGCTTCTTGGTATCGCGGAGACTATGCAACCATCTTCTCGCTCCTTCCGAAGCTTGAGGTATTCGACGAGTTTTACGTGGTTGGAAAAGGAAAGAAATATGTGTATCAAGTTTTTGCGAGGAAGATTCTTTCTCCGTCAGACGCAAATGCTCTTCTCTCTGGCTATGCTTCCGGTTCCGAGCTTGATCTTATCACCTGTTATCCGATCGGCTCTGCTTCAAAGCGGAATATCGTTCAGGCAAGTCTTGTCCGAGTAGAGGAGATATAGGGGTTGACTTTTTCGCTCGGGCATGTTAGAATGTGCGTAATGAAGCATATTAAGAAATTCGCCATTTTTTTGCCGTTTTTTGTCTTTTGCGGTTTAGCGACCGCCTCGTTTGCGCTTGCGGCCGGCGTGCCAACCGTAACGACTTCCCAACCAGCGAATATTACCCAAAACTCCGCAACGCTTCGCGGCAGTGTTTTTCCGAATGACAACATCACGACCGTTTGGGTCGAGTATGGAACTTCGTCGCTTTTGGCCGCCCGTATTGATTTGTATCAAGTGACTCCGCAGAACACGTCATACGAAGTTGTTGCATCGCTTACGGGACTCCAGGCAAACACGACGTATTACTATCGAGTGGTTGGACAAAATTCCTACGGCACCTCGCAAGGGAGCATCGTAAACTTTTCAACAAACTATGGGACAACCAGCAATGCGCCTGTCGTCCAAACATTTTCTGCATATAGTATTACTTCGAATTCAGGAACGCTTTCTGGAACCGTAAACCCGAACGGGTACTCGACAACGTATTGGTTTGAATATGGGACTTCGCCGTCTTTAGGGAACATGACAACTTCGCAGTCACTCGGATCGGGAACATCGGGAGTCTCTTTAAACGCACCACTTTCCGGTCTTTCTACAAACGCGACCTATTATTTTAGGCTTGTTGCGGATAATACGTACGGTCGCACACAAGGTTCAATCACGAGTTTTATTACCAGCGGTTCGGGGCTTTCGAGTCTTCCCACCGTGCAGACGAACGCTGCAACGGGAGTGTATCAAACAGGGGCAACGCTAAACGGCAATGTCCATTCGCAAGGGTCAAATACAACGGTCTGGTTTGAGTATGGATTAAGCTCAGGTTCTCTTACCAACACCTCAAACTCCATGACGATTGGTTCAGGATCGGACTATGTTCCCGCTACGGTTACCATTTCGAATCTTTTACAGAATACGACTTACTATTTTCGCGCCGTAGCGAGGAATAACTCGGGTACATCTACTGGACAGACGCTCTCGTTCCTTTCCGGTGGTGGAGGAGGCGGCACATTGCCTCCGGTTTACGGACAACCTCCTACCGCGCAGACAGGATTCATAACTTTGTTTTCAGGTGGAAATATTTCCTTAAACGGAAGAGTTGATCCACGAGGTGAATCAGGAACGGCTTGGTTTGAGTATGGTCCGACGGTGAATCTCGGGAAATCAACTCCACGAGAATTCGTTCCGACGCGCGGATTTTTAGGGAGCTTCTCAAGCAAGATTACCATTCCCACGGAAGTTCAATACTACTTTCGCGGGGTAGCGCAGAATCGATATGGTACGGCATACGGGGAAACGCTTATCTTCACGCTTCCCAAGGGCACGGGGGGAAGCGGCGGAGCGAATAATACGAATGACGGCAACGATGGAAGTTCGGGTGGGCAAACCGGAGCGACTTCAACCGAGACGGGTGGTAGCGACGCTCAGTCTGGATCAGATGGAGAGTGTCTCGTGCTTACCCCCTCGCTCGCGGATCCAACTCTTCTTCCCGGTTCAGAATTTTCCTACACGATTACATACAAAAACAGCTGTTCGGGAGAGGTGAAGCGCGCGGAGCTAAAACTCTCGCTTCCTGCGGGCGTAACATTTCTCGCAACCAACCATCCGGTGCTCGCGCAAGATGGAGGTACGATTACCTATTCGCTTGAAACGATTCCTGGAGGTTTTCAGTCCGCGATCGTGGCGCGAGGCTTGGTGAAGAAAGAACTAAAAGAGGGCGAAAGCGCGCTCTTCAAGGTTGATCTTAGCTTTATCGATTCTCGAGGAAGATCCCAGGTTCTTGTGGTATATCTTCCGGCAACCGTAGGGAAGATAAGCGGGTTTACGGGAAATGTGCTTGATGCATTCAGGTACCTTCTCGGAAGCTGGTGGTTCTGGCTCGTGCTTATCGTTGTGATGCTTGCATTCGCTTTTTACTGGGTTTTTGTTCGTCGGTCAGGAGATTTAGCTGACGGAGCATAAAGCGTAAATAGCTTAAGGCGGAGTAGAAACAAACCCATTTTTGGGTTTGTTTTTTGTTCATGATTTCGGCTACAATCTCTATACGCTCATTCGCATGAAGAAAAAATTTGATTTTTCGAAAATCGAAAAAAAGTGGCAAAAAGCCTGGCAAAAGGAAGGGGTTTACGAACCCTCGATGGCAAAAGCCGCAAAAAAGAAGTTCTACAACCTCATGATGTTTCCGTACCCTTCGGCGGAGGGACTTCATGTGGGCAATATGTATGCATTCACCGGGAGCGACATCTACGGGAGGTTCAAGCGAATGCAGGGCAACGATGTGTTTGAGCCCATTGGCCTCGACGGATTCGGAATACATTCCGAAAACTATGCGATGAAAATCGGAGCGCACCCGATGACGCAGGCGGGCGTCTCGTCGAAGCGTTTTTATAAACAACTTGAGGAGATAGGAAACGGTTTCGCGTGGCGCGAGAAGCTCGAGACGTACGACCCGAACTATTATCGTTGGACGCAGTGGATCTTTACGAAACTTTTCAAGGCGGGTCTCGCGTACCGAAAAAAACAAGCGGTCAATTGGTGTCCGTCCTGTAAAACCGTGCTTGCCGACGAGCAGGTGATCAATGGGAAATGTGAACGTTGCTCGACGGTGGCGATTAAGAAAGATCTGGAGCAGTGGTTTTTTCGTATCACGAAATATGCGGACAAGCTCCTTGCGAATCTCGGGAAGCTCGACTGGTCGGAAAAAGTAAAGATCGCACAGCGCAATTGGATAGGAAAAAGCGAAGGCGCGGAGCTCTATTTCGACATCCGGTGCGCCAAAAAACCGAATTTTGTGCTTCTGCACGGTTTTAAGAGGTCTCCCAAGAGAAACTTCTTCCCGTGGCTTAAGGCGGAGCTTGAGGCGCGGGGGTATGCAGTCCAAGTTCCGGCGCTCCCGCATCCGGCCGCGGGAAATGTCGCCGAGCAGGTGGGGTTTGTCCTCAAAAACGCACATTTCGATTTCGACACCGTCCTTTTGGGTCATAGTCTGGGCGCGGTAGTGGCGCTCCGGGTTGTGGAGCGGCTCTCCTCGCCGATACGGAAACTCATCCTCGCCGGAGGGTTCGTGAACCCCGACTTCAACGACCATCCGCGGCCGTTCGCGAAAAAATCCGATTGGAAGTTCGATTTCGCCCGCATCAAGAAAAGCGCTTCCGAGATCGCGGTGCTTCAGGATATAAACGACCCAATCGTCGGAGCCGAGCGCGCACACGAACTCGAGCGGGCGCTTGGCGTCGCGGCGAACTTCTTCGAAGCGGAGGATGTGCATATTTGTGGCAAGAGAGAGCCGAAAGTGCTCGACGCCGCTCTTGGGCGCGTTGCCGTTTTTACCACTCGCCCCGATACGCTCTTCGGGGCAACGTATGTTGTGCTCGCACCCGAACACCCGCTGGTGAAGAATCTAGAATCTAGAATAAAGAACAAGGAAGAGGTAAAAAAATACGTTGCGGATGCAAAGAAGAAGTCGGAGGAAGAAAGACTTGCAGAAGACAAAGACCCTTCGACGGGCTCAGGGCAAGCTCCTTCGACAGATTCGGCAAGCTCACTGCAGGCAGGCTCAGGGCAAGCTCCTTCGACGGGCTCAGGGCAGGGAAAGACCGGTGTGGA
>JBBTUL010000002.1:0-34796 GCA_038063755.1 Patescibacteria group bacterium | reverse complement strand
CAGGCTCAGGGCAAGCTCCTTCGACGGGCTCAGGGCAGGGAAAGACCGGTGTGGAGCTGAAAGGTATAAAAGTGGTCAACCCGGCGACCGGTGAGGATATTCCAATATGGGTTGCCGACTATGTTCTCGGCGGATACGGCACCGGCGCCATCATGGCGGTTCCGGCGCACGACGAGCGCGATTTTACGTTTGCGAAAAAATACGATCTACCGATACGTGACGCTGTTATTCAAAGGACAGGAGTAGAACTCGATAGTTCAAGAAGGCGGGATGTGGTTAAGGCGGTAATACTAAGGGAGAAAAAACTTTTGATTGTTCGAGAATCTTTCGGTGATTATAATTTGCCGGGCGGCACGTACGAATCTGGCGAGGGCGACACAGATGCGCTGTTGCGCGAAGTGAAGGAAGAGACGGCATATTCCGATGTGCGTGTTGGGCGATTTCTGGGACAGGCCGAAGTGTTTTATGTTTCCCCTACGCACAAGCTGAACACGGTAAGGAGGGTCTCCGCCTACGCGGTAGACGTGCAAGACAAGTTAGATAAAAATTTCAAAGGTGAGGACGGATTCGAAAGTATGTGGGTGGATGTAGAAGACGGAATTTCTATGATCCAAAAAGGAATCTTCAAGAACGAGGCGGATTTTGTTTTGCGAGCTCTTGGAAGGATCGCGCCCATATATACCGGCAGTGGTCCACTGATAAACTCCGGTTCTTTCGACGGCATGCCCTCCGAAGAAGCGAAATGGAAGATCGCAAAACATGTGGGAGGGGAGCGAAAGGTACAATTCCGACTGCGCGACTGGCTTATTTCCCGCCAGCGCTACTGGGGTCCTCCCATCCCTATGATCCATTGCGACGCTTGTGCCGCAAAAGGAAAAGGGGAGCAGAAAGGCATGCCCGGCTGGTATGCGGTTCCCGAGCGCGACCTCCCGGTGAAGCTTCCGTTTGTAAAAGAGTTCCGCCCGAGCGGCAAGGACGAGTCACCGCTTGCATCCGTCAAATCGTTCTATCGCGTGAAGTGTCCCGCGTGCAAATCCATCGCTCGTCGCGAAACGGACGTTTCTGATACCTTCCTTGACTCGGCGTGGTACTATCTCCGCTATCCGAGCGTCTCCGAAAAGAAGGCTCCGTGGAACAAGGCGATCACGAAAAAATGGTTCCCGGTGGATATGTATATCGGCGGAGCGGAACACTCCGTGCTTCACTTGCTCTATGTCCGCTTCATGACGATGGTTTTGAAGGATTTAAAATACGTGCACTTCGAAGAACCGTTCCCGATGTTCCGTGCCCACGGGTTGCTCATCAAGGACGGGGCGAAGATGTCGAAGTCGAAAGGGAATGTGGTGAACCCCGACGAGTATATCAGGAAATTCGGCGCCGATACGCTTCGTATGTATCTCATGTTTCTCGCTCCCTTCGAGCAGGGAGGGGATTTCCGGGACGCCGGTATTTTGGGGGTGGAGCGCTTCTTAAATCGCGCATGGGCGCTCGCAAACAGCGTACCGCAGGCGTCGGGTAGCACGAAAAATCCCGAAATACTAAAGACGCTTCACAAAACCGTGAAAAAAGTTACGGAAGATGTCGCGTCCTTGAATTACAACACCGCCATAAGCTCGCTCATGATTTGCCTGAACGCACTCGAGGCGGATCGCGAATCTCTCCGGCGCGACACTCTCGAGATATTCACGAAACTTTTTGCTCCATTCGCACCGCACCTTTCCGAAGAGATTTGGAGAGGCGTGTTCGGACACAAGAGTTCGATCCATAAAGAAGTGTGGCCGAAATACGACGCCCGCCGCATCAAAGAAGACACAGTGACCGTCGCGGTGCAAATAAACGGAAAAACGCGAGGAACTATTGTGCTTGCTCCGGAAGACGGAGAAGAGAAAGCGATTCAGGTCGTCATGAAAACGGAGCGTCTTGCCGGATTTATCGGTGGAAATAAACCGAAGCGTGTGATATATATACCTGGTAGGCTTATCAATATTATTGTATAGACATGGGACACATTCTTACCGGACTGCTTATCCTTGTTGTCGTTTTCGGAGCCATTTACTATGCATACCAATCGGATGTCCTCTCTCTGGTTTTCGGCGGAGAAGATAATCAAATCGTAACAAGCATTCTAAAAGGATTTTCTGGATTAACCGGACAAGTCCGGTCGGCATCGTCAACGTATGCCGGGAAGCTAGAAATAGGTTTTTTGTCTCTTGGGTCGGGAACGGAAAAGTTTCATCGATTCGGAATCCGAGCAGCGCAGCCGACAGGTCCAATATCCGTTACCGGATGGAGGGTTGAAACCGAGCTTGGCAGGAAGATCATTCCTCGAGCGGTTGATCTCTATGGTCCTGGTGCTCGTCGTTCGCTTCAGAATATCGTCTTAAATACGGGAGACGAGTTGCAGGTATTTACTCCCCTTGAGGGGCAAAATGCTCGCGTGAGCGGCAAAGAATGGAGGGTATTTTTCGAGGATCCGTTTCTCGCGTATCCGCATGGAACGATAACGCTTCGTGACGCGGAGGGGAAGGTGGTAGACGTATACAAGTATTAACTTCATATTCACCCCGTCACGGCCCAAGAACCTCGCCGCATGTTTTCAAGGGAGAGTAAGACCGGCCTAGCGGCCTTGGAGCGCGCTCCCGAAAAACATGCGGCGAGAATGAGTATCCGCGACAACGAACCGTCCTTTTGCGACCAAGTTTATTTTCGTTCAGTGAGCGGCACGCGAGTTTTAAACTGCTCTTTTCCGCGAAGAACGGTAAGTTCGACCGAGTCTCCAACTTCCAGGTCTTCAAGATAGTCCTGTATCGGATGTTCGCGGCTGACCTTCTTGCCGTCGCATTCAAGGATGATGTCTTTTTCTTTGAGTCCAGCCTCTTCCGCGGCGCTTCCCGGGACGACTCCGCGATCATGAGATGTTTCCTTGATGATAAATGCCCCGTAGTCAACCGGAAGATGCATTTTTTCCTGCAACTTTGCGTCAATAATAATATAACGGACTCCTAGGAGCGGGCGTTTTATCCGGCCATATTTTTTAAGATCGCTTAGGTCCCGCTTTACGGTATTTATGGGAATTGCAAAACCGATACTTTGCGCTCCAGATACAATCGCAGAGTTTATGCCGACTGCGTAGCCTTTCATATTAACAAGCGGTCCGCCGGAGTTTCCTGGGTTTATTGCCGCGTCGGTTTGAACGAGTCCCCGCATCTCCTGTGGCGGAGCATCCGGATCGGCTTGCGCTTGGATTGACCTCGATAGGCCGGAAATAATACCGAGTGAAACGGTATTTTTGAAGATACCAAGGGCGTTCCCGATCGCAATAACTCTTTGTCCCAATTCGAGCCCGATAGAATCTCCCGGAGAGATTGTGGGTAGGTTTTTAGCGTCGATTTTTATGATCGCTACATCGCTTATCGGGTCTCTGGTAAGGACTTCGGCAGAGAAGCTCTTCCCGTCGTTTGTTATTACGGCATATTCGGCATTCGCATCGTTTATTACGTGCTTGTTGGTAACGATGATGCCGTCAGGAGAGACGATGAATCCCGAGCCTCCACCGATCTGTACCATGCCGTGCTCGTCAACAAGCTCATCGGGAAGCTTTACGGTTTTTCCGTCAGCGGACTTCGGCAGTTCGGCATAAAGCTCTTTCGGTATTTCTTTCTCGACGTCTTTCAAGTGTTTCGAGACGATAATCGAAACAACTGCCGGCATCACTTTTTTGATTGTTCGAATAACCCGTCGCTCTTCCATCATGGGTTTCATTATACCCTAAGAGCAGAGGACGCAGAGGCGGAATTTTCACAGCAAAATGAAAACCCGCCAGGAAGGCGAGTTTTCGCATCTCAGATTTGTCGAAGAGCGACTACGGAGTTGTTCCGCTTGCCTCGTTCGAATAGGCCGAGTTTCCAGCCGCGTTGTACGCCCGAATACGGTAGTAGTATGTCGTTCCCGAGGCGAGACCATAGTCGAAGAAGTTCGTATTGTTTGCCGTGGTTGAGGCGACTTGTACGAAGTTCGTATTATTAAGCGGACTTCGCTCGATCTTGAATTCTGATTCATTGCTCGAGTTGTCATTCCACAAAAGTATGAGGATTGTGGAACTACCATTTATGACAGACAGGTTTGTTGGTGCATTTGGTATTGTGATCGGAGCCGTCCCGCTTGCCTCGTTTGAGTAAGCGGAATCTCCGGCCGCGTTGTACGCCCGAATACGGTAGTAGTACGTCGTTCCGGGGGTCGTGGTGTAGTCATCGAACAATGTATTGTTCGCATCCCTCACGGATATTTGTGAGAAGTTTGTATTATCCGAGGTGCTTCGCTCAATCTTGAATCCTGATTCATCGCTCGAATTGTCATTCCACTGAAGCCGAACAATTGAAGAGGTTCCAACGGTCATGCCCGTAGCAGACAGGTTTGTTGGTGCATTCGGCGCGGTGATGTAGGTAATTTCCGCTGCAAGCCTGCTCAGCTTCAATCCCTTATTTCCGACGGCGAATACCGCTCCGACTTCAAGCGTGCTCGAAGAAGTTTTCGAAAGCGAAAGACCTGAAAAAGAAGTGGTCGCGAGTTGGGTTGGGGTGGTTCCGCTTGTTAGGGCGTAGTATCCTCCATCTGAACCGTTCACTCCATTGAAGCGGTAGAATACAGCGAGAGTCGACGATCCGTTTCCTGAGGATCGTCGTGATGCACACGGCCGCAGAGCAACGTTCGTAATTACTGCGCCATTTGGAATTCCGGACAAACTGACACCGTACGAATCCCTATTCCCGACCGTTGTGGTGTAGACGTAATCAGTATTTCCGTTGCACGTCGCTTCGTCGACCGACGTATAGTGCGAGCTTCCGGTCGAGGGTGTCCACTGCGAATAGGTACCATTGGATATCGGCAGACCGCTAACCGTACCGGCAAAAACCAGCGATACGAAAATGCCACCAGCAAGAAGCGCTAATCCACCAAAAAGAGTCTTTTTTGAATGTGTCATAAGTTAATAATGTTAATTGCTTTGTGTCGCGACCTTTGTGTTTGCTCTTAAGATATAAAAAAGGACCTCGGAGGTCAACAGGAGACGGCCTCCATTGCGATCAATTTTTTGTCAGATTAAGGCAATTACTAGAATTATCCAAGGCATTATGTAATCTGCCACAAACCTAACCCTCTGACGATCAAAATTGAAGCTCATTTTTTCCAGAACATGAGAATAAAAGGTTATTTCTCTTTCCGTTGTACTAAACTGCCACTTCGTAAGCACACAGTCACCCATAAGCAACAATTGGAGATAGTAGAGACCAATGCCTAGGACAATGAGCTTCCAGGACAACCAAAATGGTGAACTCCAAATGGCCAAAATGGATACGAAGTGTAACCAAAAGATAAAACCAAAATCTCTTTTATTTTTCATGAAAGCATCCCCCTATTGAGGCATCACGGTTCCTCGATAAGAAATATTGACTGCCCTCCTTCGCCAAGGCTACGGAAGGACATAAGATTTTATAAAACGCGACGCGTCAACAAAACCTAATGCGGTGGGGGTGCGCATGGCCGCTCGGCCATACCTCGCTATGCACTTCCAATATATCCGCCACCCTTGGTGGCTTTAATTAATGTGGTCGGATTCTGAACCAAGGTTCGAATCTCTTCCAACATCGTTCGCTCGCTACACCCGCCCAAGTGCTTGCCCTGAGCGAGTGAAGCGAGTCGAAGGGCGGTGGGGGTGAGATTCGAACTCACGGTACCCTTTCGAGTACACCGCATTTCGAGTGCGGCGCCTTCGACCACTCAGCCACCCCACCAAATACCTACAACGAACGCTTCACCTCCTCTCCTCTATATTTACATCCCACTCCAACTTTTTGAGCCGGCCCTTTCGTGATGCTATCAAGTGCCCTCGGAGGGAATCGAACCCCCATTTTGTCCTTAGGACGGACCTGTTCTATCCATTGAACTACGAGGGCTCTCCTTCGTCCCGATGTACATCGGGGTTTCGGATGAGCATGTGTGCGCGAAAGTGGCATAACCTGCCCGTCCGAAGCTTAAATCTTATTTAAGCGCAGGAGGGAACTACGAGGGCTGTTCCTCGGCTTGACTCATATCAAGATTTTAGACGGGCGGCGAATCGCGATGGCGTACCGCAATCCACAAAAAGAATACACCGTTTTTCTGCGAACTTCCACTCTCATTTGCAAAAGAGAACCGCTTCGCATATATTCAAGAGATGGAAAAAATGCCACGCCCCGGAGAAAGAGAAGGAGCCGAAGAAACTCGGAAGAGGGTCGATCGGATGGCCGAAGAGCTTAAGGCCGAAGGCTATGTGTTTGACCTCGAGGAATCTTCAAGCCAGTTTATTATTCGTGTTTCTGGAACAGAAGTGCACGTCACAAAATGGGAAAAGATACCCCTTGATTTAGACGGAGACGGAAAACCGGAACAGACCCAACTAATCGAGGACTACATTCGAGAAAGAATCAAAGAGCTTACTGGAAACGACAAAGGGAAGAAAGGGTCTTAAAAACTGTCCATTCGCAGGGGAAAACAGAGGGGCCTATAGTAAAATGGTATTACGTCCCGACGGTCGTCGGGAAGGTAAGAGGCGGAGTCATTCTCGAACGCATCATCGCTGACAAAAAAATACGTTTGGGCCTATAGTAAAATGGTATTACGCCTCCATGGCATGGAGGAGGTGGGAGTCCGATTCTCCCTGGGTCCACTATGAACATTACGAAGTTTGGGCATTGTTGTTTGTTGATCGAAGAGGGTGGGGTCAGGATTTTGACCGACCCCGGAACCTATTCAACACAACAAAACGAAGTAAAAAATATTGACTTTGTGCTTATCACGCACGAACACGCCGATCACCTACACATTGATTCGCTGAAGGTTCTTTTGAAAAATAATCCTGATGCAAAAGTTATTACCAATAACAGCGTTGGCATGTTATTGGAAAAAGACGGCATTACTTTCAATCCGGTTGAAGATGGTCAAAGTTTCGACGCAAGCGGAGTCTTAATCGAGGGTTTTGGGAAAGATCACGCTGTTATGCACGCTTCTATTCCGGCAACCCAAAATACCGGCTATTTTATTGCGAGTAAACTTTTCTACCCTGGAGATGCTTTCACGAATCCGGGAAAGCAAGTCGATGTTTTAGCCCTGCCGGTTGCCGGACCCTGGATGAAGTTGCCGGAGGCGATTGACTATGCGATTGATATCAATCCAAGAACCTGTTTCCCTGTGCATGATGGTATTCTGAAGGCGCCAGGCTCTACACACCTCATACCCCCAAAAGTGCTGGGGCCCAAAGAAATAGAATTTGTAACTTTAGAAATTGACGAGGAACACAAATTTTAACGTCGGTAGAAATCCAACCTTGCCCTTGCAGATAATAGCTATGCCCAATCCCAATCATATCGCCGTCATTCCCGACGGGAATCGCAGGTGGGCGCGCAAAAAAGGAATGCGTGTCGTTTTGGGGCACAAGAAAGGGGCGGAGACGTTCGAGACTATCCTCAAGGTGGCGTTTGATGAGAAAATTCCATACCTTACCATCTGGGGATCGTCCGTCGGAAACGTAACGAAGCGATCTCCCGCGGAGGTGAGGTTTTTGTTCGGGGTTTTCAAGAACTATTTCGCGAAGCTTCGAAAAGACAAGCGACTCCACACAGAGGAGGTCCGCGTGCGGATACTGGGGAAGTGGCGCAAATATTTTCCGGCGGCGCTCAGGGACGAGATGGAGCGCCTCATCGCCGAAACCAAACAGCACAAGAGATACAATCTGACGTTCCTTATGGCGTACAGCGGCGTCGAGGACATGGAGCAGGCGGTGAAGTCGCTCGCTTCGGGAAAGAAGAAGGTCTCCGCCGCAAGCATTAAAGAATCGCTTTGGACAGCCGAGCTTCCGGCAGTCGATCTCGTTATCCGCACCGGTGGAGAGCCGCATTGGTCCCAGGGGTTTATGATGTGGGACGTTGCCGAGTCCCAGCTGGTTTTCACCGAAACGCTCTGGCCGGACTTCTCCGAGAAAGAGTTTTTGCATATACTCGCCCGCTACCGGGACACCGAGCGACGTCTCGGCGCGTAATTGTTACGGCGCTGCTGTTTCTGTCGGTACGGTGAGCGCGGGCGCGTCACCTGAAGCCGAAGGTAGGACCTGGCCTAGCGGCCCGGAGCGCCCGAGGGAAGGTGGTGCGACCGCGCTATTATGGATGCATGACCGCGATAGGGTGTAGAATTGTTCTTGAAGATCATGAAGAAGCAACTGCAATATTTGTATCACTCCTCCGTCGTCGGAGGCCTCACGTATCTCGATCCGCGTCCGCTCAAAGTCATCGACGGGTTTCATCGCGGCGAACGAGGCATTTGGGCGGCGGACAATATAAAATTTTCCCGCGTGTTCGGCATTTCTCCCCGCGACCTCGGAGCTCCGCGCGAAAGCACGATCGAATTTCGTGGTAAGAAAGTCATCCTGATTGAGGTGAGCCTGTCCGACATTCCAGATGATCTCATTGCGTATACCTATTATGTGAGCCCGAAAGACTTCGAGAAAGTCGACCCCTGGCAATATCTCGCGAAAAAACCAGTGAAAGTGCAAAAGGTGGTTCCCTATAAATTCAAGGAATATCTCACGAAGCATTTTGAGGTATACGAGCTTGATTTGAAGCGAGTCTCGTAGCGCTCTTCACAACCGCAGGAGGGTCGGTATAATACCCCCTGAAGGTTGTTTTAATCGATTCGCCTCTAGAATTAGGGCCGTTAGCTCAGTTGGTAGAGCGCCTCATTTGCAATGAGGAGGTCAGCGGTCCGAATCCGCTACGGTCCACATAGTGGCTCGCCATCAGACATCGGGACAATGATCGGCAGATAAAAACCAAAAAACATTTTTTCAAACAAAGCATGAAGCCATTCGCATACATCTCAAAAAGTTTACTGCACGCGCTTGGCGTGGTGCTCTATATCGGCGGGGTGGCGTTGTTTTTGACGAATGCGGAAAAAATGTTTGGAACGGGAAAAGAATTCTTCGCTCCGATCCTCATGCTCCTGCTTCTTGTGATATCCGCATCCATCACAGGACTCCTGGTCCTCGGTCGGCCGATACACCTCTATGTGCAGGGGGAGAAGAAAACCGCATTTACGTTTCTCTTCGCGACGCTCGGATGGCTCGTGGCATTCGCGGTTCTTTTAGTGATTTTGATCGCGGTCAGGTAATTACTTGATTGACAAAACGCATCGTTTCGCGGTAGAAGATAGGCAGTAGCTTGACCGATGGGGGAGTCAAAATGCAGACGATGAAGTGTGGGAGTTGCCGCTTCGAGTTTGATTTAGCCGAAAGGAACAATTACTGCATGTGTTGCGGGATTCGATTCAGCAGAAAGCAGCTCGATTTCTTGTTCGAGCAGGATAAGAATTGGGACAAGTATAGGGTGAAGAAGCTAAGATTGTTCTCTCTGGCAGGCCTCGGACTACTTTGTCTTCTTGGCTACATCGGCTTTCATTACTACATCGACATTCATTTAGGAAGATTACTCTTCGTTTTGGGGGGTCTGTTTGCTTTCGGACTCACGCTTGTTTTGGGAATGAATTACGTCGATCGGGCCAAGGCGCGTTTGTTTCCTGCCCTAGCCGAGCCGATAGTGATAAAAGAAGCGACCGGCGGCTTCGCTATGTTTCGAGTGTAGGCATTTCGGATGCATCATAAAGCGACATTTTGTCGCTTTTTCATTTTCCTGAAGACGCGATATGATAAGTGCAATAAATCCATGGTAAAAACGATTCTTTATATGGCGGTAACGGCAAACGGTTTCGTCGCCGACGAGGCGGGAGATACGAGCTGGGTAAGTTCGAAAGACTGGGAAAATTTCAAAGTGCTCGCGAAGCGGACCGGAAACGTCGTTGTTGGTCGCGGCACGTATGACGTAATGGTGAAAGACGGCACGTTTCCCATTCCCGATTGCCTGAACGTCGTGATGACCTCAAATATTCCGGAGACCAGTCCTGGTACAAATGTGTTTTTTAGTGATCAGTCGATCGAAGAAACGCTCGAAGAGCTTGAGAAGAAGGGCTTCAATGAAGTTCTGGTTGCCGGAGGCGGGGAGCTGAACGGAAGCTTCATGTCTGACGGATTGTTCGACGAAATATATCTCACGGTCGAACCCGTGGTTTTCGGACGAGGCGTTCCGCTTTTCGGCGTCGGGACGGATTTTAAAAGATCACTCACCCTTCTTGGCGTAGAAAAGATTTCCGAAAGTGAAGTTCAGTTGCATTATGGGATTCTGCGCGAGAGCGCGTAGTTTATGAAGCGAGCAATCTCTTTTTTGATCATCGCCACTGCGGTTTTTGTCGGTGAGCAGATCGTCTCTTCACCGAGGGTTGAGCCGGTCTTGCCAGCCGAAGACCTTTCGATTGCCGAGGCGCCCGTTCTGCCGAAAGACGCGACGATGCTTTTCGTGGGCGACATCATGCTTTCGCGTATGGTCGGGGCAAGAATTATAGAAAAAAATGATTTTCGCTATCCATTCCTTCTCGCGGCTCATACCCTGCGCTCTGCGGACCTAACCTTCGGCAATCTTGAGGGTCCGATCTCGCGTCGGGGAAAAAACGTGGGAAGCATCTATTCCTTCCGTGCAGACCCTTATGTCCTCGAAGGCATTTCTTTTGCCGGATTCGATGCGCTCTCTGTTGCGAACAACCATGCGTGGGATTACGGCCGCGAGGCGTTTTTGGATACGCTCGAACTTTTGGACGAAAAGAGAATCTTCACGATTGGCGTCGGGAAGGATTTTACGGAAGCCCATGCGCCGAAGGTGCTTACTGCAGGGGATGCGAGAGTAGCACTCCTCGGGTATACCGATCTCGTTTTCAAAACGCTGGGAAATCCGGAAAGTGTTCCCGCGATCGCGCGGCCGGACATCGAAACCATAAAGACGGATATCGTTCGCGCGAAACAGGAAGCGGACTTGGTCGTCGTCTCATTTCATTGGGGAGAAGAATATCAGACAAAACACAACGCCACACAGGAAGCACTCGCGCACGATGCGATTGATGCGGGAGCGAATATCGTAGTGGGACACCACCCGCATGTGGTCCAAGAGCTCGAGGGCTATAACGGAGGCTACATTGCCTATAGCCTGGGAAATTTTATTTTCGATCAGTCGTTTTCTGAGGAAACCATGCAGGGCGCGGCGCTTAGGGTTTTGTTGAGGGGGAAAGGTATTGCCGGAGCAGAACTTGTTCCGATTGAAAT
Source organism: Patescibacteria group bacterium (assembly GCA_038063755.1). GTDB lineage: Bacteria > Patescibacteriota > Minisyncoccia > UBA6257 > 2-01-FULL-56-20 > JBBTUL01. The sequence goes on along the minus strand of JBBTUL010000002.1, from coordinate 23,566 downwards.
CAATGAAAGTTTCCAGCCTTCGTTTCGGTGATGTGCGTAGAATATTGACGATATCTTGTGCCGCGAATAGTCTGAGGACAGAAGCTTTAAACAGGTGGGGCGTCGTATGAATCTCCTCGGCAAGCTTTTTGTTGCTGATCTTCTGGCCATATTGGTGCATATATGCTTCATGATTTCTTTCGTACATTCGTGGCGCAGGGAAGACAAAAAGAAGATGAACGCCAAATTTCACTGGGTTTTAACAACGGGCGTTTTGGCATTTGTTCTCCTTGTTCTTACCGGAAAACTTTTGCCGCAAGGCCTCGGAGTGCTATTTTTCGCGTCATCTTCGATGTTCGTTGTCGGTCCGGTGATGGCGGTCCTGTTGCGTAAAAGCGCCAGTGGGAGGTAATTGTTCCAGCTCGGAAATCATCCGGGCTTTTGTATTTTTGGTTCGGAGAACGTAGAATATTTGCGTTGGTGGGGTGGCCGAGCGGTTTAAGGCGGCAGTCTTGAAAACTGCTGTATCCGAAAGGGTACCGTGAGTTCGAATCTCACCCCCACCGCCCTTCGACTCGCTTCACTCGCTCAGGGCAAGCACTTGGGCGGGTGTAGCGAGCGAACGATGTTGGAGAAGATTCGAACCTCGGTTCAGGATCCGACCTTCCGAAGCTCGAATTGCGTCAGCACTTCGACAGGCTTAGCACAAGCAATCCACAGAGAAAAGCGTCGACCCCGTCGGTCAAGGTCTCTATAAAGAAAAAACCTTCTTGCGTCAGCAAGAAGGCAGATGAGCGATAACGTCGGCACGAATGTCGGCCGGTGTTTTCGCTCCGTCAATTACTATCCAGTTTCGTTCTTTCGCCAACTCCAAATACTTTCTACGCATAGTTCGATGGTAGTCGGCGGAAAGCCGGTCAAAAAAATCCATACCCCGCGATTGCAGCCGCTTTCGAGCGCTTTCTTCAGAAAGATCGATCAAAAAAGTTACATCAGGTGCCATGCTCGCGAAGGCAATTTCATTTAATCGGGCGCGAAGCGCCGGATACATCGAAAGAATCCCGAACGCTTCGTGGTATGCGAGGTAGGATTCGTCCCACCGGTCCGCAATCACGATTTCCCCCCGCTGCAGCGCCTGCTCGGCCTTCTTCCTCTGCTCGGTGTGGAGTGCCTGAAATAAAAACAGTATTGCTTCCTGGGACCATCGCTCGATGAACGCCGAAAAACATTCCTTCTCGGCATCGCCATAGGCCTTACTCAAGAAAACCCTATTCCCCAGGCCCCTGTAATAATCAGCCAGAAACTCCTTCTGAGTGCCTTTTCCGCACCCATCAATCCCCGAGAAACAGATGAACATTCGACCCCCCTTCCGTTATAGAATCAAGTAAGTCGCTAGTCCAGTTGTAACACATTTATCGAAAAAAGCAAATTACTGTCCGGCTCGACGGAAAAGGATCCGCTGTTCTGCATGTATTATTTTTTGGAGCGCCTTGCGCAGAGTATATTCGGGCTTCCACCCGAGCAGCTTTTCGGCTTTGTTGATGGAGACAACCAAGAATGGATCATCAATCCGCCTTTTGAGTTTTTTACTCTGGACAACGACAATCCTTCTTTTTAGGATTTTTTCGATTTCCAAAATCAATCCCTTAACGGAAACACCCCTGCCGGAACCAAGATTAATACTTTGGGAGTAAGCCCTCTTATTGCCGATAGCCTTCTCGATTCCATTCACTAGGTCGGTTACGAAAAGATAATCTCGCCTCGGGTTCAGGTCTCCGAGCGTGATAATATCGCTTCGCGCAAGCTGGTTTATTACTGAGGGCAGTAGATGCGCATTGGTTTCTTCCGTGCCGATGACGTTGGAAAATCGCAGAATAGACCAATGTGTTTTACGCAGACTTCTAACGATTCGTTCTCCGGATAATTTTGAGTATCCATAAAGGTCCAATGGGTTCGGAGTCATGTTCTCGGTCCTTTTTTTCAAACATGGTCCATAGATGGCAGCAGAGGACGCAAAAATAAATTGCCGTACACGGCATTGGCTTGCGAGATCGACAAGGTTATAGGTGCCGGCAATGTTTACCCCGATGGTTTTTAGGGGATGCTTGTTGCACTCAGGAATAAAATGGATGGCGGCAGCGTGGATTACCACATCCGGCATCTCTTTCCGAAAGCAACGACCGAGCTTTTTTCGGTCGGTTATATTAATCTTGTAGAATGAAAATTTATTGTGGATGTCGCGCAAAAAATCCCTGCGCCCTTTTGATAGATCGTCGATAACCACCACCTCGTCCTTCGGTCTTTTTTTAAGAATGAACCGAACAAGATGATGTCCGATAAATCCCATACCACCTGTAATGAGAATTTTCATGGCGTCACGGCAATGTGTTACTATGCCCTTATTATGATTAAGAGGGTGGTTGATAACAAGCTGTTTCGCTCCGAAGACGGTAGGGTGTACTCCACGTTAAGACGCGAAAGAGTTGGCAAAAAATACCGTGTCGCCATTATCATCGATACGGCGATAACCATACCGCCGACGACCGGTGTAACGTACCGCCTTTATTATCTGAGCAAGGAGCTTGCAAAAAGAGGGCACAAGATAGTGTGGGTATTGGGCAACAGAAACTTCAGGGCCGAGGATGATCTGAAGGAGTTGTGTGCAGCAGGACTTACGGTCCACGTGTTGCCTCCGCGTCTGTTTTACAACGCCGCATATGTGAGCGGTATCCTAACCAAGGAAATGATTGAGATCGTCCAGTATGAAATTACCCAAACATTTGTCAGCCTGGGCTTGAAAATAAGACAGAAAACCGGACTTCCGGTGCTACTTGAATTACATGACGTGGAGGCAACGCTCATGAAAACGCTCGGCAAAAAGGAAAGAAGTCCTTTAATGGCATTTTTGCAGCATGCGGCTGGGGAATATGCAGACGCGGTAGTCACTATGACCCCTCTCGATTATGCAACCTTGACTGAAAGTATTGGTATTCAGAAAGAGAAGGTGCTTCTCGTTCCTAATGGAGTTTCAAAGAGCGGGGCAGATGACGTCCGGGTGCGCAAGACTGGGGACGCAATATTGTTTTTGGGAAATCTTTTCTATCCGCCGAACCAGAGGGGATTTGTGTATGTTGCCGACGAGCTGTTGCCGGAACTGAACAAACGAAGGCGCGTTGTGCTGAAAAGCATAGGTATGATTCCCGAAGGGTTGAGAAAGAAATATAGAGGGAGGGCCGATATCGAGATTCTAGGCGAAATAAAAGAAAAAAGATTATTTAGAAAAGAAGTACGTTCGGCAAGTGTTGGGTTGTGCACGGTTTTCGCGGGATCTGGCATGAAAACCAAGGTGTTGGACTACTGTCTGGCGGGCTTGCCCGTTGTTGCGACTACGATCGGGGCATCTGGGTACGAAAATGTTCACGGCGTCATTGTGAGAGATGAAAAAATGGCGATCGTGAATGAAATCGAGAAACTTCTAGGGAACAAAAAATTGGCCGAACGGATTGGGCGGGCCAACAAAAAGGATGTTATCGGACTTTACGGCTGGCCCGGCATAGCAAAAAAATTCGAGACAGCTCTGGCTTTGGCGGATAATTTTACCGCGCAGAATTTTAGAGAAGAAACCTTCCGTCCGTTGTGGCTCGAGGAGGGGAGGCATGCGGTGAATGTCTTGGACTGTCATTTTTCAATAAAAAATAGCAAAATCTATAAGCATGAATAATAAGATTATCGTCGAGGGACTTTGGAATACTGGCAAATCAACGGTAGCCGAGTGTCTTAAAAAGAGTTTCGGCTACGCGGTGGTGAGCGAGCCCGATCATTTGAAAGCGAAAGAGCCGATTATAGATATCGACGGTTGGTATATTGACCAACATGGGAAAAACCATGACTTGCTTTACGGCATGTCTGACAGAACGGGAGCTGTTATGGAGAGGTCCATCATTTCTTCCATGGCGTTCTTGTACGCAAGCAATAAAAAAGTGGAGATGACGCTCAGCGTTTTTGAGCGGTTCCGAGATTGGTACGCAAAAAATGAATCGCTGGTGGTAGTTTTATATCCCGGCACGGGTGGAGCGATGCCTGTCCTCTCGGGGGTGGAGGACGAGAGCGTCAGGGCGTTCTTGGGGAACAGTGAGTTTACGGAAAAATACGACTACTTTTACCGCGTTGTTCTTCCCTTCGAATACAACATAGCGCCGCTTTTCATCGACATCTTTGATACGTCCGGCGCGAGGAAAACGGCAAATGACATCGTGCGCAATATCGCGGGGGCGGTCGAGAAGGACAGGATCGCGCAGGTTAACGTCGTTTGTTTCAAAGAGGCGGAAGGCAAGCCGAAGTTTTTGGTCATGAAAAGGAATGAAAAAAAAGGAGGATTTTGGCAAACGATTACCGGCGGTGTGCACGCAAAGGAGTTGTTGAACGAAAACGCGCTGCGAGAAACCGCCGAAGAAGTCGGCATACGAACCGACAAAACCAACCTGCTCACAACGCAGTACGCCTTTCACTATATTGGCGGCGAGGGATATGAGCTGAACGAATACGTTTACGGCTACAAGCTGGAGGATTCCGACACGATAACGCTTAGCGACGAACACGTTGAGGCGGCCTTTCTGGACGAGGACGAGGCCATAGGGCGAGTGAAATACGATGGCAATAAAGCCGCGGTTCGGGAGGTCGCTCGGGTGCAACATTTGCAAAACGGCTAGGACAGAAAAAGCGTCGAACCCCGTCGGCTTCCCGCTTTCGCAGGAGCGAGCATGGCTCGAAGGACCGGCAAACCTATGGCGACAGGGCGACCAAGCTACCCAAAGAACTTTTTGTAAGTTAGACTTAATTCATGCACAGGGAAGATCCGAAGGTAGAATTAAACATGTCTCAAGAAAGACAGCGCACAGAAATGAGAGAAATAGAGAGAACAATTGTTTCCGCTCTTATTTTTAGCTCCGACAATAAACTTTTGATGGGGAGAAAAGATCCGGCAAAAGGAGGTGTTTATTCGGATTGCTGGCATCTTCCCGGAGGCGGCGTAGATCCCGGAGAAAGCTTTGAAGATGCTCTGAAGCGCGAGATTAGCGAAGAAGTTGGTGTTGATACCACTTCTTATACCCCGGAGCCTCTTCCTCAAAAAGGCATAGGCATTACCGAAAAAACCTTGAAGGACACCGGCGAAAAAGTAGTTGTAAAAATGGAATTCAACCGATTCAAGGTGTTACTCGATAAGCCAGCGGATGAGATTGAAGTTCGCTTAAGTGATGATTTGGTGGAAGTCCGCTGGTTCAGTCTGGAGGAGTTACCTCATGTGAAGCAGATTCCTGGAGGCAAAGAGTTCTTCCAGGAACTCGGACTTATTCCCAAAGAAGACCCCGACCGAGACACCTCGGTTGGATGGACCTCGCCAACCCCAGAGGATATTTGAGGCAGTAGATGCGAGAAAGTCCTAGACCAACCCCCACCGCATTGTGCGGATTTTTTGTCGAAAGCAGATGGGCGGGAGGCGAAAAGGCATATTTGTATGCTCGCCCGAGCCATGCTATAAGTCATATAGCAAATCAAAAATTTATGGAGAAAACCAACGTGAACGACAGGAAGAGCGGGGCAGAAGAGGTTCGATGGGACCTTTCCGTTTTCTATTCAGGGCTTGACGATCCAGGGCGGAAAATCGACCTTGAGCGCTACGAAGTCTTGGCAAGGGAGTTCAAGACGAAATACAGAGGAAATCTTTCGAGCAAGCTTGGAGAGGCCATTGCAGACTACAAGACTCTTGATGTTCTTGGGAACAAGATTCTGGTTTACCTCTCGCTTCTTCAGAGCACAGACACCGGCGATGCGCGGGTGAACGTCGAGATGGATGGGGCTACGAGAAGGATTAGCTTGGCGAACGGAGAATGTCTCACATTTTTCGAACTGGAGCTCGTCGGTATTCCAGTGGAAGTCCTCGAAGAGCTCTACAAGAGCGACGAGGTGGTCGCGAAGCATCGTCCATGGATTGAGCATGCGCGGATATTTAGGCCACATCTTTTAAGCGAAGAGGTCGAGTCCGCGCTCGAAAAGCGTTCGCCGTTTGCATCATCATCGTGGGGAGATTTTTTTGACGAACTGGAGGCTGATCTTCTGTTCGACTTTGGCGACAAAAAGATGACGCTCGTCGAGATGTTGAACGTTCTTGATACGTCGTACGATCCCGTTGAGCGCAGAGACGCGATCCGAGTTTTGAGTTCAGGACTGGGCGGACCTTTTGCAAAGTACTCTGCACGAACTCTTTCAGTTGTTTCCGGCGCTCGAGCACTCGAGAAGAATGAGCGGGGATACAAGAATCCTATGGAGCCAAAGAATATGGAGAACAGGGTGCCTACTGAAGTTGTCGATGCGCTTCACCGAGCTGTCGAAGAGACTGCGGTGTTGCTCGCGAAGCGATGGTACAGGCTAAAAGCGGCACACTTGGGGCAAGGAACGCTCAGGTGGAGCGACAGAAACGCTCCGCTTCCGTTCTCTCGTGCCGGTATGATCCCATTTGACGAAGCGACGAAGACGGTCGTTTCGGCGTACGAGCGTTTCAGTCCGACGCTTGCAGAGATCATCCAAAAGATGTTTTCCGAAAAACGTATTGATGCTCCGGCTGGTGGAAGGGGCAGGGCAGGCGGCGCGTATAATTGTTCGCTCATACTATCCGACGGATCCGCTGCCTCGTTTACATTCTTGAATTATCTCGGTTCGGAGCGAGACGTGATGACCCTTGCTCACGAGCTTGGTCACGGTGTGCACGGCGTTCTGGCGGGCGAGCATCAAGGGGCGCTCATGCAGCATGCCCCGATAGTGTATGCTGAAACCGCTTCGGTTTTCGGGGAGATGATAACCTTCAACTTTCTTCGTGAGAAGCTTCTTGCAGAAGGGAAAAAGGAAGAGCTCCTCGGTCTTGTTTCGGGGAAACTTACTGACGCGCTAAATACCATGGTTCGACAGATCGGTTTTTCCAGATTCGAGCAGCGGATTCATGGTATGGACGCTGGCCTCAAAAACTGGGAAGAACCGAGAAGGCTCTCGGTTGATGAGCTGAATCGAATATTTCGGGATGTTCTCTGCCGATTTTATGGAGAAGAAGGCGAGGTATTCACATATGAAAACGTTGAGAATCTGTGGGCTTACGTCAGCCACTTTCACCGGCCATTCTACGTGTACGGCTACGCGTTTGGCGAGATTTTGACTCAGAGCTTGTACGCGGAGCAGGAGCGACTCGGAGATCGCTTCGAACCGCTCTATCTTGACCTTCTGCGTGCCGGTAGTTCAAAGGGGGTAATAGAGCTTCTCGCTCCGTTTGGCATTGATCCGCGAGATCAGAGCTTCTGGACGCGCGGTATTGAAGTTGGCTTGGGTAGGATGGTCAAAGATGCCGAAGAACTTTCTCGGGATATGGGGGTTTCTCTTTAAGATTTTGTAGGTATTTAAAGCCGCGCCATAACAGCGCGGCGTTTTAATTTAAAAAATCCGGATGCTTTTGCATCCGGTGTATTTTCCCTAGTAACGATTCTGTAACAACCTCATCCAGTGAATGATCGTAGACATGGTAGTGCGATCTACTAATCGTGTTTCATCAAATTGATGCCCCGCACCATGGATGATCCTTTCTCTGAAGTGTTCCGCTTTCGCGACAAGAAAAGCGCGAGCGATCGGGTCATGATGCTTCAGGGTGGGGACCTCTGTATCATGTTCTCCTCCGATAAGCAGGACCGGATTTTCTCGAAGCTCCGCTGCCGCCCTGGTGAGATCCCAGCGATCGGGATTCCTTTGAACCTCTTCAAGAATCGCCTCAGGGGAAGCGTTATAGGGTTCGACGAGTTCTGGAAGAGCGGCCTCAATGTCTTTGATGTGTCTGCCGAAATTAAACGGCGCAAGCGCCGCGACTGGCATCCCTGAATGATTCGTCGCCGCGAGGAGGGCGAGTGTGCCGCCCATACTGTGGCCGATGAGCAAAAGATCTTCCCTCTTTATGGAAAACCCACCCACTTGGATTTTCGCAATCGCAGCATGAACACCTTCAAGAGCATCCTCGAGCGTAAAGCATCCGTCTTTCTGCCAAGCTCCTGGATAATGGAACGTGAATGCAGGAAACCCAGAGTAGGCAAGTTCCACCCCGAGGCGAACGAGTCCCCCGAAGGAGGGAAGTCCGTGGAGTAGAAGCGCACATGGTGCGCGAGAATCTTGCTTGTCTGGAATCCATCCCACCCCACGGCATTTTTCAAACCTCTCGCCGCCCCGAAAATTAAAATCAACCTTTTCAATCCGAGTCTCGTCCATACCTGGTCTCCAATCTTCAAGAAGCTGCTTTTACATTACAGGAAAGACAGCCTGAGTCAATGTTTGCAAAAAACATTTCGCGATTCACAACGAAACATCCTATATTTTCCAAATCCGCCGAAATTGGAGTAAGATTGCCCTTGATGGCTACCAGTGGATTCGGCATAGACGTTGTGGACGTGAAGCGCTTTGCGCGGTTTCGGCTGAGTCGCGATCATCGGTTTTTGACCGACACCTTCTCGCGCGCGGAGATCGAATACTGCTACTCGTTTACGGACCCGGCGCCTCACCTCGCGGGCACTTTTGCGGCAAAAGAGGCGGTTTTTAAGGCTTTGGAGAGGGGTGACATTCTGCTATCATCTATAGAGATTCGGAGGAGTAAGAGCGGCGCCCCCGGCGTTTTTGTCTCCGGGAGAGTCAAAAAGGCGGTTCTGGTTTCCATAAGCCACACGGCGACCCTTGCCGTTGCGGCGGCCATACGACGATCATGAAGAAATGCATTGTGCTCGATCTCGACAACACCCTTTGGGGCGGCGTTGTGGGGGAAGACGGCATAAAAAACATCGAACTTTCGCTAACCCCGCCGGGGAACAGCTTCGTCGCATTCCAGCAGGCGCTTCTCGACCATCATCACCGCGGGGTGATTTTGGCGATCAATAGTCGCAACAATCCGAACGATGCGTGGGAGGTGATCCGTAATCATCCGAACATGGTACTCAAAGAAGATCACTTCGCCGCGCACCGGATCAACTGGAACGATAAAGCGGAGAACCTCCGCGAACTTGCGAAGGAGTTGAACATCGGGCTCGACTCGATGGTGTTTCTGGACGACGACCCGACGAACCGCGCGCTCGTGCGCGCCCTCCTTCCCGAGGTCGAAGTTCCCGACTTTCCGGAAAACCCCGCCGAGTATGCGCGCTTCTTAAATTCGCTTGACTATTTCGACTCGGAGGTCATTACCGACGAGGACAAGATGCGGGGTAATCTCTACGTCACCGAGCGTTTAAGGAAAGAAGAGGAAAAACAGTACAAGAGCAAAGAGGAATTTCTGCAAAACCTCGGACTTGAACTTTTTATTTATGAGGACGACGACTCGTGTCTCCCGCGTCTTTCGCAACTCACCGAAAAGACGAACCAGTTCAATACGCTAAAGAAGCCGCTCACGGAGGCTGAGGTTAAGAAGTTCGTGAAGAGCAAGAACCATGCGGTGTTCCACGCGCGACTGCAGGATAGGTTCGGCGACTATGGCGTGATCGCTTTCGCGCTCGTGGAAAAGAAAAAAGAAGAGTGGCACATCCGCTCGCTCCTCATGAGTTGCCGGGTCTTCGGCCGCGAGGTGGAGGATGCCTTTATGGCCTTTATCTTGAAGCGCGCGAGGGAATCCGGCGCCATTCGGGTTACAATTGCATTTGAGCCCACGGAGAAGAACGTCCCGGCCAAAGAATTCGTCGAAAAGCATTTCCCCGGCAAGACGCGAGAAGTGCCCAAAAACCCTTATCATCCGGGCTGGATACGAACCAAACATGAAAACCTTTAACGAAATACTTGTGGAAGTCTTCAAGATTCCGGAGACGGATGTCCGCGACGAGCTTTCGTCGAAAGACATTCCTGCATGGGATTCGATGAACTATCTTTTTTTCATCGCCGAGCTCGAAAAGCGGTTCGGGTTTTCTTTTACGATGGACGAGGCGATCAACGCGAAGTGCGTGGGTGATCTGAGGAAAATAGTCGAAACACGAAAAACCATACAATGACGCCGCGCGATCTTTCATTTAACGACATCGCCGTCGGGATGAACGATTCCTTTGAGCGGACGATCAGCGAGGAAGACGTCCGCGCGTTTTCCATACTCACCGGGGACGAGAACCCACTCCACATGGACGAGACGTATGCGGCCACGACGAAATTCGGGCGTCGCTTAGTCCACGGCATGTTTGTGGCCTCTCTTACCTCGACGCTCGTCGGCATGTATCTTCCCGGGAAGCGCTGTCTTTACTTGCGGGAGCATCTTGATTTCAAGAAGCCGGTTTTTATCGGGGACACGGTTTCCGTGCGCGGAGAGGTTATACAAAAAAGCGATGCGACGGGAATCTTGGAAATTGCCGTTTCGATAACGAAAGGGGACGAGACGGTCGTCGAGGGAACGGCAACGGTGCAGGTGCTTTAAACACTATGAGCGACGAAATAAAACAAGGGAGGGTTTCGGTGATCTCCGGTGGAACGGGTTACGTCGGCTCCGCGATAGCGAAGAAGCTCGCCGAGGACGGAATGAAAATCGCCGTGCTCTACAAGAGCGCAAGCGATGAAGAAGTTGCAAAACTTATCTCCGAGTTCCACGGCACGGAACACGCGAGCTATAAGTGCGACCTTGCGGATGCCGCGGGAGTCACAAAAACGATAGAAAGAATCGAAGCCGAGCAGGGTCCGATTTTCGCCGCCGTGCACGCGGCGGGCACGATGCCGATGCGAAAGCAATTGTACCTTTCGACCGTGGAGGATCTGCGGGAGCAGTTCGAACCGAACGTGTTCGGGAGTTTCAACTTCCTTTCCGCCTGTGCTCTGCACCTTGCGGAGCACGGAGACGGGGTGATCGTGGGTATTACGACCGCCGGAGTGGTAACAGACCTGAATACCAAGGCTCGCGGAGCCTACAGCCCCATGAAATTCGCGCTTCAAGGGATGTTGGTCGCCCTGCGCGAGGAGCTTTTGCCTCACGGCGTACGGGTATATTCCGTGGCCCCCGGTGTCATGCCGGGAGGAATGAACGCGGAGACGCCGAAGGCGTTTCTGGACATGGTACGCGTTTCCGGCCCCACGAAAACACTTGCGGAGGCAAAAGATGTTGCAGGGGTTGTTTCTTTCCTCTGCTCGGAGAGCGCCCGGGAACTTAAAGACCTTACGCTCCTTCTTGCTCCCGAGTCCGCCGCTCCCAATGATGTTGAGATATAGACGCTATGCTTTTTAACTCGTTCTCATTTTTCATTTTCTTTCCGGTAGTTGTTTTCCTCTACTATATCGTCCCAGCAAAATGGAGGACGCTTTTACTGCTCATGGCGAGTTCGTACTTCTACATGGCGTTCGTGCCGAAGTATATTCTCATCCTCTTCGCACTCATCACCGCGGACTTTTTTCTCGGCAAATATATCGAAGGGGCGGTGGGGGTGCGCCGCCGCATGCTCCTTATATTTAGCGTTATCGCAAATCTGGGGACGCTTTTTGTTTTCAAATACTTTAACTTTTTCAACGAAAATATCGCGGCGCTCGCCGGATGGCTTCACTGGAATTATTCACCTCTGCTTTTGACCATCATTCTCCCACTCGGCCTTTCGTTCCACATTTTCCAGAGCTTGAGCTATGTGATTGAGGTCTATCGCGGCAGACACCCGGCGGAGCGAAGCTACCTTGCCTATGCGCTCTACGTGATGTTTTTCCCGCAACTTGTCGCGGGACCCATCGAGCGCCCGCAGCACCTCCTGCCCCAACTGCATCTTACGCACAAACTTGACTTCGGGAACATCCGGAGAGGACTCGAGCGAATACTTTGGGGACTCATGAAAAAGATAGTTATCGCGGACAACCTCGCGGCGTATGTCGATCAGGTCTATAACTATCCGCACAACTATTCTGGCCCGGTGCTCCTTGTTGCGACGATTTTTTTCGCGTTCCAGGTCTACTGCGATTTCTCCGGGTATTCGGATATCGCGGTCGGTTCCGCGCGAGTCTTGGGCGTGGAACTTTCGGAAAACTTCAATCGCCCGTTTCTTTCGCTTTCCATGGCGGAGTTCTGGCGCAGGTGGCACATTTCGCTTTCGAATTGGCTTCGCGATTATCTCTACTATCCGTTGGCGCTCAAGGCGAGAGGGAACGCCCGTTTTCGGCTTTCGTGGGCGCTTTTCGTGACCATGGTTTTGATCGGCCTTTGGCACGGGGCGAATTGGACATTCGTCGTTTTCGGCGCGCTCCACGGCACGTACCTTGTCGTGGGCCAGTTCACAAAAAATGCTCGGGAACGACTTGCGGGATGGGTAGGGTTGACCAAGATCCCGCGCCTGCTTCGCACGCTCCAAGCCGCAACGACATTTTTCCTCGCCTCTATCGGTTTCCTCGTGTTTCGAGCGAATTCGCTCTCGGAGGCCATTTACATATTTACGAACGCACTTTCCGGCACCTTCCGTCTCGTCGGAGAGACGGTCTCCGCCTTCGGACAGTTCTCGCTATCGCCGTTCGTGAATCTTATAAGCTCGCTTACGCTCGAGGGCGCCGGGCGCAGACAGTTCGTGTTTTTCTGGGCGCTCATCATCCTTTTCTTCCTGCTTGATAAGAAGGCGGCGAGTGAGAACGAGATGGATATTTTCCGCGGACGAAAGGCGTGGCTTCGGTGGTCGCTCTATATTATTGCAGCGCTCTGCATCATGAACTTGGGCGTTACACACGAAATTCCTTTCATCTACTTCCAATTCTGATGAAAAATTTCTTTCTCAAATTTCTTGCCGGCATAGTGGCGCTTATCCTCCTCCAAGTACTTATTGCGCGATACCTGACGCCGCTTCCCGAGATCACGCTCATCAATAAAAATCTCGCGGACGGTGCGCGCGTGCTCTTTTTTGGAGACAGCGCCGTCTGGCATCATTCGATAGGTGATAAGGACCCGGCAACGCTTCCCGAGATGCTCGAGCGGGAAACGGGAATCCGTGTCGGAAATCAAGGACATCCGGCGTATCACCTGGGCGTTTACGCGGCGGAAGTCGACTATCTTGCGCATGCGAGTGTGAAGCCGGACGCGGTCGTAATCCCGATACAGCTTCGGTCCTTCTCGCCGGAATGGGATATGCGACCCGTAAACCAGTTCGAAAAGGAACTCTTTTTCCTCACGGACCGCACGCGCTTCATCTCGTATTTCTATAAGCCGCTCGCGATACTGCGAGCGATCAACGTGAACACCGTTTCCTACACGCAGTTTTTGGAAACGCCCGTCTATAGTGGAGACACGAAAGTCGGTACGGTAAACGACTTCGAGGCGCTCAATAAGAACAAAGCCGCCACTTTCGACAACATCAAGGGAGACTTTGTCTACAAATATATGTATCGTCTTCAACCCAACCACCGGAAACTCGCCGCACTCGACAGACTGCTCGCTACGGCAAAGGACGCCGGTATCAAGACCTATATCTATATCGCCCCGATCGACTACGAGACGGGGGAGAAGTACGTCGGCAAAGAATTTACGGCAACCGCGAAGGCGAACGCGGATTATATCTGCGAGCTCCTTAAAGAGCGCGGCGCGCCCTGCCTCAATCTTGCTCTGGGACTGCCCTCAAAGGCCTTTGATTACCCTAGCTACCCGAACGAGCACATGAACGAACTGGGGAGGAAATACGTTGTCTCGGAACTCGTGAAATTCTACTTCAAGAAGTAGAGGAGTTTTTTGGAGGTAAAAATGGTAAAATATACGTATGTCTAAATCACAACGGATTTGGTTGGTGTGTTTGAGGGTCACGATGGGGTGGATGTTTTTCTACGCGGGTATCACAAAGGTCCTCGATCCCAAATGGACGTCGGAAGGATATTTGAAGAGCGCGAAATTCTTAACGGGATTCTACGCGTGGCTCGCAAGTTCCACGATGCTTCCCATTGTCGACTTTGTGAACGAGTGGGGACTTACGCTTTTGGGCGTTGCACTCATCCTCGGCATAGCCGTGAAGCCCGTTTCGCGCCTTGGGGCACTTCTCATGATCCTCTATTATCTACCGCTCGGATTCCCGTATCCGAATGCGCATGCGTATATTGTCGACGAACACATCATTTACGCAGCTGCACTTCTCCTTCTGGGAGCGCTCCAGGCCGGACGAATATGGGGTCTTGAGGGTAAGCTCCCCTGGCTTGGCGGAAAAAGATAGTCTTCTCAAGAGGTTTACACGTCCTTGCGTTTATTCTGAATTTACGGTATAATATTGCCATGGTGGAGCATTATTATGGCGATACGGTACGAAGGCTGTTTATGGCTTCCGGCATGATCATGCTTGTTGGGCTTCCTTTTATTTACGACAATCTTCCGCTCCCGCTTTTTTCCTCACTCCTTGCAATATCAGTGGTTGCACTTACCGCAGGATTCTTAAGCCCGATACATTTTCCTGTTCTCGCTTTTGATCTTTCTATTTCCGTTGGAGGGCTTATTGCGTTCGAGTATTACGCTGTTCAGGCATATTTGGCGGATGAAGACGCATTTTTTGCACTCAACCAAGCGCTTGCCATCATCTTCTTTTACGCGCTCTATTATAGCGTAAAAACGCTTCGCGGCGCTTCGCCGAACATAAAAGATATGGAAAGTCAGCACGACTCTCCCGCAGTTCATATTTTAAAAATGAGATATGCTTCCGGAGATATTAAACAGAGGGAATTCGAAGAAAAAATGAAAGAACTTGAGGATCATCATGAAAAACAGAGCGTACTTGAAGAGGCGGGAGGATTCGATAGCTCGGGTGACGGGTGATATCTTTTTGGGTATACTTTTTTGGACGGTTGAGTAGTCGTTTTGTATCTTGGGTTTCGAATGGCCGCGGTGCCAGTTTTTATTAAGCCCCTCGAAGACTAAGAGCCGGAGTAGCTCAGGGGTAGAGCAACGCTTTCGTAAAGCGTGGGTCGGGAGTTCGAATCTCCCCTCCGGCTCTTAGTTTTCGACCGAACCGAGTTATTTTTGTTCCAGTTTGGTAGAATGAGAAGATGCAGACAAAAGAAGAAATATTATCCGCGATGCGAGAACTTGCGGCAAAGGAAGGCATAAGCCAGGAAGAGCTCGTTCGTGTAAACTCTCCGGCAGTCATGGAGAAGAAAGATGTGTCGCTTACGCGAAAGCTTACTGCCGCCGAAATTCTCTACTACCTAGGCGGGACAGTTATTTTTCTTGGGATTGCGATAATGCTTGCACAGAGCTGGTCGGATTTGAGCGTCAGCGTGAGAATACTATCAACACTCGGATCGGGAGCGATTGCTTATGGACTCGGGTTTTTGCTTTCACGAACAGAAAAAAACGAAGCACTTGGCTCGGCATTTCACCTTATCTCCGCACTTGTTCTTCCCATGGGACTCTACGTTGCTTTCGAGGCGGGAGGCTATGCGGACAGCAAGTGGCTCATGAGCGTTATCGCAGCGATCCTTTTCGGGGTTCACCTTTTGTCGTATTACGTTTTCCGAAAAGGCATCTTTTCGCTTTTTAGTATCATCTTCGGAACATTGCTGTTCTTTAAGTTCACAGACTTTCTTTTGGGCGACGCGGCGTATCGTTCGGAATGGGAGTTCGTCCAGTATCGACTATTTTTTTCCGGAGCCGTTTATATGCTGCTTGGCTATCTCTTTTCAGGAAAGGCGCTCGCATCGTTTTCCGGCTTCCTCTATGGATTTGGTTATGGATTTGGTGTTTTTGGCTTTCTCAGTGCCGCGCTTTCTCTCGGTGGATGGAAACCGGAGCAAAATTTATTCTGGGAAATTGCTTTCCCGTTCCTCGTCTTCGGCGTATTTTTCACAAGCGTGCACGTGAAGAGCAAAGCGTTCCTTGTGTTCGGAACATTGTCTTTGATGCTCTACGTCTTAAAAATAACCGCAGAATACTTTTCGGATAGCCTTGGTTGGGCGCTCACCTTGGTTCTCGCAGGACTTCTCTTAATCGCAGTCGGCTATCTTTCCGTTTATCTGAAAAGAAAGTATTTTTTATAAGAGAATGAACGAAACGGAAAAAATTTTGAACAATGGCGAGACGGTGCTTTGGGAGGGACGACCGCAGTTTTTGCCTTACATTCTTTCAATGTTTCCAACTATTATTTTTGGTCTTATCTGGACCGGCCTCTCGGGCCTCTTTCTCGTTCTGTCCCTTCGGCAGTCAGGGGTGCCGTGGTTTGTGATCGCGCTTGTTTCTTTTTTCGTCTTGATCGGGCTTTCCCTGCTCCTTTTAAGTCCGTTATATACCCTTCTCGTTTATAAGCACATCTGGTACGTCATTACCGACAAGCGAGTTATATTTCAACGCGGACTTATTGGGAGAGATTTTGATTTCGCGGACTACGACAAAGTCGAAAGCGCTACGGTCAATGTTGGTGTTGTAGACAAGCTTTTCGGCAAAAATTCGGGGAGTGTTGCTATTTATGCAAATAGGCTTATGGCCGGGAGAACGACGGATGGGAATGGAGATAGTCATTCATACACAAGAAACGTTCCGTTTGTGATGTTGAGCATCACCGATCCTTACAATACATTCACGCTTTTCAAGAAGGTTTCGCATGACATAAAGACAGATGTCTATTACCCGAACGCGCTGCGTCCAGACGAAAACAAGGGCTATAAGACGGAATACAAGCCAGAAGAGTAGGGGTCAAGGCCGGGATTGAGAGAAAAACGTGCCTTTTCAGCACTTTATCTTTTCTTTATTTTTTCCACGTACGGTTCTTGGTGGAGGCTTTACAACCAAAGAAGGAGGAAGCACGGTGCTTACGGTTCGACCAGCAAAAGACGAAGATGTTCCTGGAATTATGCGCGTTGAGAGGGAAACGTTTGGAGATATTGGAGAAGATGCGATGGCGGCAGAAGCCGTCATGCGGGAAAGAGTGGGGCTTTGCAATAGGCAGCGACACTCATGGTTTTGGGTTGCCGAAAAAAACGGAGAAGTTGTCGGCGATCTTATTCTTCAGCCAACCGGACTTACCCCTGAAGAGTGCACGTCGTGGGGCGCGGCAACGGATGACGGAACGCTTCGCCGGACATTTGATCTTCGCGGGGAGAACGTATATGTTGTTTCGTTTGCGGTTTGTGCAAACGCGCCGCACGGTACTTCATATCTTCTCGCTCACGCCGCGTTTCTCGAATGGTTTCGGATGCGGAAAAAGCTTTTTATGTTTTGTTCTCGGATGCCGGGTTTTAAGGCGATGCATGATAAAAATGGAATATCTCCCGAAGAGTATTGGCGGCTTCGGCGACGGGATGGAAGTCCGCGCGACTCGATGTTGCATCTTTATTGGGAGATGACCGGAGGTTCAAACCCGCATCAGTTCTTAAGAGACGGTTTTCCACCGGATGAAGAATCTGGTGGTCATGGCGTTCTTTTTGCGGCGGACGACCCCGTACGCGCGCTTCGCGCTGCGGCGAATCTCATCCACGCACATGGAGTGCGTGAGGGACTCAGGAACCTTGAGGAGGTGCCACATGACAAGTAGTAGAGAAGTTGATCCTCGCGTACAGATGCTTTCCGGCGGACATCGCCGGTGGTGGGATGTTTCGGAAGAACGTTTTGTTGAGGTTGATACGATATATATTCCTTTCGGCTGTCCCGACTGGGGAGAGCGTGGCGGTTCGCGCAATTCACTTTGCACGTTCTGTCCGCTTCCGGGAGCGGTTCAGGCCTATCGCGAAGCGTTCTATGGCGGCTTGCCTGTCCCCGCAGACGAAGAAGGGCGACTCGTGCGAGAAGCGCTCGGAGAGCTTGATCCAAGTTCGCGACACACGCTCATGCTCTTTAACGGCGGAAGTTTTCTCGCGATGCCAAGTTCGCTTCAGCTCGGCATCATCTTGGCAGTCATCGAGCTGGGTGGATTTAAGCGTCTCGTGATTGAATCGCGCGCCGGACTTGTTACTCGCAAGAGCATAAAGCCCATTGCGGACGTTCTCGGTGGAGCTGGGATCGGGCTTACCGTTCGCATTGGCGTTGAAACCAAAGACGATCATCTTCGCCTGCACGTGCTCAAGAAGGGGCATAAACGAAGCGAGCTTGTTCTGGCAGTACAAACACTTCACGATCACGGGGCACTTGTCGGTGGATATGCACTTTTAAATCCTGCGCCAAACCTTGAACCGGAATGGGCCATTTACGAAGCGAAGCAAACGCTCGATTGGATTCTTGGTTCGGCTCCCATCGGGCTCAATATGGATGAGGCATATTTCTGCAGTACGAACGTCGGCCAGGGGACACTTCTCGAGCGCGAATGGCGCGAAGGAAAATTCGCGCCAGCATCCCTTTCTATGGTGCTCGTCGTTCTTCGTCATGCCGCTTCAAGACACGGAACACGCGCTCATCTTCTTCCATTCAAAGACGAGCCCGAGCTTCTCGCCGTTCCATCAAATCACTCCCCTCAAGGTATCGCTCAGGATCTCCATGATGCCAAAGGATGTGATAGAGAATTTCACGAGATGCTTGATAGGTATCGCGAGACGATGGACTCCGCAGTGCTCATTCCTCCTCGGTGCGTATGCAACGCATGAGACATGATTCACCCGCATTTTTTGCGGGTTTTTAATTTTTATATGGCTGAATCGTGATATAATTTCGGCGATCTATGGAATTTAACTTCGGGCTTGACGCCCTCATTTCGTTCGCTGTCCTTGCGAGCCTCACAACGGCACTCGGTATATTTTTGCGAGATAGAGAATCGCAAGTCCATCGTTGGTATGCTGCATTTGCCGTTTTCCTAAATGTATGGATAGTCGCAAACTACCTGGAAAACGAGCCTTCGCTCGTCGGGTATGAGCGTCTTGAGTTTTTTTTGCGCCTTGATTTTGTTCTTGCGATTTGGATTGTGTATTCGTGGTTCCGATTTGTACAGTGCTTTACCAAAGAGTCTTTCTCCGGGAAAATGAAGTGGGCACATCCGTTTCTTTTTTATGCCTCGATCGTCTTTTCGGTGTTCTCCGCCTACGGCCCATTTGTCGTTCGATCAACCACATTTATCGATGGGCTTATCAGACTTCAGAACGGCGCGCTTCTCCCGCTTTACGGTGCGCTTATTATAGGTCTTGCTCTTGGCGGCCTTTCGTTTCTTGTGATTCATCGAGGACACGCAAAGGCGATGAAAAACCTGCTTCACGTTCAGCAGATAGATCTCATTCTTTTTGGGTTCTTTGTTTCGATCGGAAACGCCATTGTTATAAATCTTTTTTTGCAGCCATTCTACAATATCAGCCTCGAAGTTTCGCGTCTTGGTCTTTACGGAATGATCATTATCGCGCTTACAACCGGATACGCAATCGTGCGGCATAGATTATTCGAGATACGTCTGATTGTCGCGCGTACGGTAGCCTTCCTCTTGCTCGTCGGACTCATTGGACTTCTCTATGTCGCGGCACTCTTTCTCGTCCCGATCCTATTTTTCGATATTACGTTCGATCCCGCATTTGTTCTCGGCGCAATAATTCTCACTAGTATCGCGGTTTCGACTTCCGGTTATCTCAGGTCCTTTGTCGGCAAGATTACGCGAAGATTATTTTTCAAGGGCCAATATAACGCGGAAGAACTTCTCTCTCGGTTGACGCATATTTTTGCGGAAACAATCGACCTCGAAGAAACGACGAAAAAGACCCTAAAAACGCTCGCTTCTGAAATGGGGATAAAGTCGGCCGCGTTTCTTATTACCAACGAGAGGGGTCCAGGGATGCTCAAGGGTTTTGGATTCGACGAGAAAAAGTTTGATACGAATGAATTTCTTGATCTTGTCGGTAAAACAGACGGGCAGCGAGTTTTCGTATTCGAAGACATCGAAGAAGGAGCGCTGAAGAGTTTTTTTCGAAAACTCGAAATCGCTCTTGTGGTCCCTCTTCGTGTCGAGGCGACAAGGATTGCATTTCTTATCCTGGGGCCTCGGGCTTCCGGCGAGGCTTTTTATGATCACGATTTGGAGTTTCTCGACACGTTCGCATCAACCGCAAGCCTCGGCATTCAGAATGCGAAGACGTATGAAGAGCTGAAACGTTTCAACCGCGAACTTGAGGCGATCGTCGAGGAAAGAACAAAGGAACTTACGAACGCACAAGAGCGCGAACTTGTGAAAGCGCGTGATATTGCCCGCCTGAAAGATGAGTTTGTTTTTATCGCCGCACACGAGCTAAAGGCTCCGGTCATCGCCATCAGGGGCTTTCTTGAGCTCGTTTCCGAGTCGGGCAAGAAACTTCCACAAGACGTGCGAGAGAATCTCGCCGCGATTTCTCTTGCGAGCACGAACCTTTCCCAGCTTATCAATGATCTTTTGGAGATTGCGCGGTCGGAATCGCAAGCCCTTGCTGTCGAAGTGGGTCCTACGGATATCGTTCCCATCATCGATACGGTCATAAAAGAACTTCGTTCCGCAGCGAATGAAAAAGGGATAAAGATCAGGTGGGATGATGCTGGCAGCTCGGTACGGGCTCTCGCGAATGCGGTTAAGGTTGGTGAAGTTTTCATGAACCTCATAAGCAACGCAATTAAGTACAATCGTCCGAACGGATTCGTCGAGGTTCGCATCGAGAAATCTTCGGGGATGGTCTCGGTGAGGGTCTCAGATGGCGGCTATGGAATACCTGAAGACGGAAAAACAAGAGTTTTCGAAAGATTTTTCAGGGCGCGAACGAAAGAAACGCGAGATGTGCCGGGAACCGGACTCGGACTTTTTATAACGAAAATGCTCGTTGAGAAAATGAAAGGAAAAATTTCTTTTGAATCAACCGAGGGAAAGGGGTCTGCGTTTACTTTCTCTTTGCCAAGTGCTTAGGGGAGGTGCGTATGAGGTATAATGATATTATTCATGACCGAAGAAGAAAAACAAAGCGTTCAGGATCTCGTGAGTCAAGCCCGCCGACTTGGCGGGCGGCTTTGACGCCTCGACCAAAGAGAAGCGCATAGAAGAACTAGAAGCGGCGATGGGCGATCCTTCTTTTTGGTTGAATCGTGCCGCCGCGGATGAACACATCAAAGAGCTTGGCGAGATAAAAGACGTGATCGACACTTTTCGCGCGGCTTCGCAGATGATCGAAGGTCTTACCACAAATTATTCGCAAGACGCATTTTATGCGGCACGGAAGAAGTTGAGAGACCTCGAGCTGAAAACTTTGTTTCAGGGCGCATATGACAATCGAAATGCCATCATTGCTATTTTCCCCGGTGCGGGCGGAGATGACGCTGAAGATTGGGGGAGGATGCTTTTCGAGATGTATGAAAAACACGCAAGAGGGCGAGAGTGGAAGATACGGATTCTCGACGACAATCCGAGAAGCAGGACGATCGAGATTTACGGAGCGCACGCTTATGGATACTTGCGCAGAGAGTCCGGTGTGCATCGGTTGGTGAGGATTTCTCCTTTTTCATCGAAGCAGATGCGCCATACTTCATTTGCGCTTGTCGAGGTGCTCCCCGAGCTTCCGCAGGTTGATGCGGAAAGAATCGTTGTTCCTGATGCGGATTTGAAGTGGGAGTTTTCTCGAGCGGGTGGTCCCGGAGGGCAGAACGTGAACAAAGTGGAAACTGCGGTTCGCGTGGTGCATCTTCCGACCGGTATTGCGGTTGGCGCGAGGGCGGAACGATCGCAGGCACAGAATCGCGAGAAGGCCCTTACGCTCTTAAAGGCAAAGCTCCTGAAACTCATGGAGCAACACCACATCGAGACGCTCGGCGATCTTCGTCTGAACGTAAAGCCGGAGTGGGGAAATCAGATTCGTTCCTATGTCTTGAACCCGTATCAGCTGGTAAAAGACCATCGGACCGAGGTAGAGACAAGCAACGTGGACGCCGTGCTTCAAGGCGATATAGACGCCTTTATTGAGGCGGAAATCGAGGGTTTGCAATAGTTTTTTGCGTTATGTCTTGGTTGTAAAGAGCCGCGATGAAGGTTACAATTCCTTTGTCGGTTTTGGGGAAGGGGGAAAATCACCCCATAAAACATTATGGTTACCTTTCAAGGAGTATCGAAGATATACAATAGCCATTCACAAGCGCTTGAAGACGTCACGTTCAAGATCGGGTCCGGAGAGTTTATTTCTATCGTCGGGCGTTCGGGGGCAGGGAAGTCAACGCTCGTGAAAATGTTGATCGGAGAGGAGCGCCCATCAAAAGGGAGGGTGTTCTTCGGGCAGTATGAGGTAAATAAGCTTAAAGATCGTGACTTGCCGGCGCTCAGGAGGCACGTGGGGATCGTGTTCCAAGACTTCAGGCTGCTGCCGACGAAAAACGCCTACGAAAACGTTTCTTTCGCTCTTGAGGTTGCCGGCCGTCCCCAGCGCGAAATCGCAGAGCTTGTTCCGCAGGTGCTCGATATGGTTGGTCTTTCGGAAAAACTTTCCCACTTTCCTCATCAACTTTCAGGAGGAGAGCGTCAGCGGGTGGCAATCGCGAGAGCGCTCGTACACCGTCCAGAGCTTATCATCGCAGACGAGCCGACTGGAAATCTTGATCCCATAAACACGGCGGAAATAATCATGCTTTTAAAAAAGATCAACGAGCTTGGCACAACGCTCATCCTTGCGACACACGACAGAGAAGTTGTAAACAGCCTCGACAAGAGAGTGGTCACTCTTGATCGCGGACGCGTTGTTCGCGATGAAGAACGCGGGAAATACATTCTTTTATAAAAGTCATGTTTACCGTTATTTCGCGAATCATCCATTACGGTCTCAAGAACTTTGTTCGCAACGGCTTGCTTTCGACGGCGACGGTTGCGATCGTGACGCTTTCGCTCATTGTTTTTCTCGGTCTTATTCTCACCAACGGTGCGACAAACGGTATGATTGCTTTTTTGGAAGATAAGATTGATATCACGGTTTATTTTAAGACCAGCACTTCCGAAGACGACATTTTGAGCATGAAAAGTTCGATCGAGAAGCTCTCCGAGGTTCGGTTGGTTGAATATGTTTCTGCGGACAAAGCCCTTGAGCTTTTTCGGGCAAAACATGAAGCAGAAAACGACCAGACCATCATTCAATCCCTAAACGAGCTGAATGTTAACCCCCTCGAGCCTTCGTTTAATATAAAAGCATATGATCCTTCCGAGTACGCCGCCATCGCGTCTTACCTTGAAGCTCCGGACCTGAAGGGCAGAATTAGCACCGTAAGCTATGCGAAAAATCAGGTTGTGATTGATCGCCTTATCGGAATCATCGGCGGCGTAAATCGTGCGGGGCTCGCTGCGACGATCATTCTTTCGGTTATCGCCGGACTCGTAGTTTTTAACACCATTCGCCTCGTTATCTACTCGAACCGAGACGAAATCGGGATTATGCGCGCGGTTGGAGCTTCAAACGCTCTCGTGCGAGGTCCGTACGTGATTGAGGGAACGATTATCGGAGTGCTTGCCGCGATTCTTTCGCTTTTTGTCGTGCTCCTTATGTTCCTGCTCGCGCCTCTCGTGTTCAGCTCCGGATCATACTTTGACTTTTCGATCCCCGGGTTTTCATTAAAAGACTATTTTTATGGCAAGCTCCCCGCCCTTCTTGCGTACCAGATACTCCTAGGGGTCGGTATTACCGGCATTTCAAGTTTTATCGCGGTTCGCAGGTATCTCAAAAACTAAAA
>JBBTUL010000001.1:0-61237 GCA_038063755.1 Patescibacteria group bacterium | reverse complement strand
GTTGACCCTAGTACGAGAGGACCGGGTTGAACGAACCTCTGGTCTACCGGCTTTGCCACCAGGTGAAGCGCCGGGTAGCTATGTTCGGAAGGGATAAGTACTGAAAGCATCTAAGTACGAAGCCTATCCCAAGATTAGACACAATGGTTTCGTGGAAGACTACCACGTTGATAGGCTCTAGGTGTACGCACCGCAAGGTGTTCAGCCAAGGAGTACTAATAACCACCAACCATCCCAATGCTGGTGCGTTCCGACTTTTGTCGGGGCGACCAACAGGTTGTAATAAAATATAACTGTTGACTTACAAGTTTTTGATTCAAGCGCTCAAGAGACCGTATGGGGTCCTTTTGCGTCGGTGTTCTACTTGAACGTGACCCACCTCTTCCCATTCCGAACAGAGAAGTGAAAGCGTTCAAGCCCGATGATACTTAGAGCTTCGGTTCTGGGGAAAGTAGGGTATGCCGACACAAAAGGATCTCATGCGGTTTTTTGTTTTCAAAAAAATGCCCCGACGTATGTCGGGGTGTTTTCATTTCTGAATTTGACTGAAAAAGTGTTCCGGGAAGGCGATTGCAAGTGCCTGCTCCGGAGTGTCAATGAGATAAACCGTGAACTTCCGCTTCGGAAGTCGTGAAACTTCAACAAGTTTCCGCAAAATGGCTTCCGGGTTATCCCCGAGGGAACCGACGCGGATAATTTCCATCTTTTCAAGATGATCCTTTGGCATTACGCCTAACTGCCCGGCGGTCACCGAAGGAATTGCAACCTCGATGAGTCCCCGTCGCTCTGCGCCAAGAAGTTTCTGTACGATTCCGCCGACAGGATCGACCGCGTCGCGAAGGAGCATATTCTCTCCGGTTACGGCGAATCCAGGCTTAATCGGAATTTTCGAGAACGCAGATACAAGAGCCGTGTAAATGATGACGCCGGCTGATGGACCTCGCTTTGGCGTTCCGCCATCGCTTACATGAAGATGGTACGAACTGCCAGCCTCAAAGAGGTGTGGGAATTTTTCTCGGATGCGTCCGATTGCGAGCTTCACGGATTCATGGATGTCTTTTCCGAGATTTCCCGTGATCTCGTCGTCGCTTTGAGAGCGTTTCTTCCGAAGCGTCACCTCAACGGTTCCGACGTCTCCCAGTCCATTTTGCACGAAAAGAAAAACGCCGACGCCAGGACCGAAGTTTCCGAAATCCGCCGTGTATAGGTTCGGTTGAGGATCTCCGAGGTGCTCCTTGAGTTCCGCAAGCGAGAGCTCTTCTCCGAGGAGTATTCCGCTGACGATCTTTCTTGCGATTTTTTTGTGAACGGTAAGAAGTTTCTCTCGGAACTTTCGCACACCTGCCTCATGCGTGTACGACCGGACAATTTCAAGCAGAAGTTCGTTCGTAAGGTGGGGAATCGAGTGATTCGTAAGCCCGCACGAATGCCTGATCTGCGGAATGAGATATTCCCTCGCGATTATGAGTTTTTCGGCCTCTCCGTATCCATGGAGAACGACTCGATCCATTCTGTCCAAGAGGCTTGGCGAAAGGTTCGGTTCGTTGATTGCCGCGATGAACGTCACGCGAGAAAGGTCAAAAGGAACATCAAGAAAATGATCCCGGAAATTCGCATTTTCCGTTGGATCGAGGATCTCAAGCAGAGCATTCTCCACTTCTCGTGAACCGTTATGGATTCCAATCTTATCAACCTCGTCCAAGAGGATGACTGGATTTTTAACCCCGGCCTTGATCAGCACGCGAATAAGGCTTCCGGGGATCGCTCCGATATACGTGCGTCGGTGCCCCCTAAGCTCTGTCATATCATGCACTCCGCCAAGATTTATGTGTCCGAAGGGAAGTCCGAGGGAGTCTGCAATGCTGCGCGCAAGAGACGTTTTCCCGACTCCAGGAGGACCTTCAAGACAAATGATTTCTCCGCGCGAATCGCGGTTTAGCGTGCGCACCGCAATATGGTCAAGGATTTTGTCTTTTGCCTGCTCCATACCATAATGTCCAAGATTTAATTTCCGGCTAACTAGCGCCGGGTCACTATTTTCGGTTGCGAGCACTTTCCAGGGAAGGCGCTCAAGGACTCCGAGGTATTTTCTTGAAAGATCCGCTTCTTGGTGCCCCAAGCCGGCCTCAATCCGTTTCCGTTCGGAAGCGATTACATCCCAAACCTCCGGAGGATATTTTTCCTTTTCGTTATCATCTTGCTTTGGCTTTACGGGGTCCTCCGACTTTTCTCTTTCCTTGATCAGCTTCCTTTCGGGACCATTGTACTTTATGCGCTCATAGGCACCGATTGTAAGATCAAGTCTTGTTTCTACATCGAGCGCCTCAAGAATTTCAATAAGCATCTCCATGACTCCTGGGCTTTCGGCAAAGGCGTTCAGCCCATCGGCCAACTTGTCGACAAACATCCCAGCGCTGTTCGGCATAAGTTTTTCGTCGACGAAATTCTTCAGATCCTTCCATCTTTTTGTCTCAGTTGAGAGCTCAATCAAAACATAAAGCTTCTCGCCAAACTCTTTGTGCAAGAATCTTGCCAACGGAACATGAGCCTCTTTCGCGAGGTTGTATGGAGCAAGTGAAAGCCCCGATATTTTCTCGAGTCCTTCTTTTTCTCTCTGGTCGCACCATGCCCGACCAAACGGTTGCAGGCGAATGCGAATAGATTTTGCTTCTGGAAATTCCTCCACCAGCTTTCCGCGCGAAAGGACAACCATTTCCGTCCCAGGGGCGGTCAGCGCAAATATCGGTTCATTCGATTCAAGGTAGTTCAGTAACTCTTCGCTTGCGGGGAAGTCGCAGTTATTTGGGTCCCGTCGCAATGGAAGCGTTTTGTCCTTCATCACGAAGACGATCGCTTTTTTCATTTTACCCACCTTTTTCAATGTCGCTATTTCTGAATATACACGTGAAGCGTAGAAAAACACAATACGGGACCGTGCAAGTGAGGCGACGCGAAAAACTTGACTTTCCAAGCCTGGAGAGAGTCAATGAACGTAGTGCCTTGAGTCTGGGGGAGATAGGAATGGGTATCTGTTCTGGCGGACTCCTGCCTTTTCTTTCGATACTTATCGGAAGTTCGTGTTATTCGCCTCAGCCGGTCCTTGAAGAAGTTATCGCGGTTGTCGAGAAAAACTATCTTTATGAGGGAGGAGGAAAATGCATCCGGCGGGTTGGCATCGAAAACATTGAACAGTGTCTCGACGAACATTCGTGGTTCGCGACCATAAATGATCGCCTTGCAAACACTGCTCCTGTGTCGGAGTTCAGCTATGGCATTATGAACCTGCGATCAAGTGATGGCATGATCGTCGGCATTTTCCCAATGAGCTCTGCCGAAGAGGTGGACCTGCGGACAAATGACTTCGTAGAGAAAGCTGGAAAAGCGATTTTTGCGCCTTCAAACCCGAAGCGCCTCAAGGATGCTCTTATCTGTCGCGAATCCGGAGAGAAGTTGCGCGTTCTTATTCGAAGAGGGAAGACGAAGCTCGAGAAAGAGCTTGAGTGCAGACCATTCCCGCGCGGGAGCGTCTCGATAAATACCGGACTTTCCGTTTATTATCTGAGAATACATTCGTTTCTGGACGAGGGCCTTGTGGCAAAGCTCAACCGCATTACCAAGGACTTTTCATCTGGCGGTTACGAGGGTCTCGTGATTGATTTGCGCGACAATCTTGGCGGGTATGCTTACCTTGCGGAATCTTTGCTCTTACAATTCACTAAAGATGGCGACACTATTTTTTCTCTCGCCGGACGAGGAGGAAAGGTGCTCACGGTGGCGACGACTGTATCGCGATTCAGCTTCGGCACCGAAGGAATGAAGCCAGGAAGAGGGGCGCTTCATGGAGTCCCGACCGTAATTCTCGTAAATGAACATACCGCATCAGCATCAGAGTTCTTTGCCGGTGCGATGCAAGAACTCGGATACGCCCTTGTCGTTGGGAGACGCACGTTTGGCAAGGGAGTGGGGCAGTCGACCTATGAACTTCGAGATGGATCAGCGCTTCATCTCACAGACCTCGAGTATCTCCTAGGACCACGAGCGAAAAAACTGCACGGCATCGGCGTTTTTCCGGACGTCGTGTTCGCAAGCGATGACGGCGTGAGTCCTTCCGAGGAGCGGGCATCTGCTACCGGCTGGGCTTACAGATGGGCAAGGTGGAGTAGGGCACACGCGTGCCTTCTTGATCAGCTGGAATCATCCCCGCGCTTTTAGCGCGGGTTTTTGTTTCGTTCAAAGGGCGAGGTATAATAGCGGTAATGCCAAGGCGGATTCTAAAGCAGGTTGTATATGGTGGATTATATTTAGCGGTACTCGCGGCAATGGCCGGAGCTCTTTATTTTTTAAAGTTGAAGCCATCGCCGTCATGTTTTGACGGCAAGCGAAACGGAAACGAGCTCGGTGTCGACTGCGAAGGCTCCTGCGCGAAAGTATGTACTCCACCCGATATTCGCATGCCGGAGCTCGTGGGACCCATACGAACCATAACGATTCCAGGTTCTTCTGGGACGGCGAGCGGAGTGACGGTGGTACAAAGAATCCAGAACGCGAACACCGACTTCGGAGTGAGCAAGCTGCCATACCGCGTCGCCATTTTCAACAGAGACAGAACGGCAAGCGCGACAGTCGAGGGATCAGCTTCGCTTTACGGGGGAGACGTGTTTCAGCTCGTCGTCCCCAATATAAAGCCATCTGGAATCGGCCCATTTACCGCCGAGGTTTATCTCGGTACTCCGACCTGGACCAAGAGCAAGGACTTTGTGCGTCCAGAGGTGCGCGTCCGTGATGCGAAAACAACAAACGAGACGAATCTCACGGTCGTGCGGGGGATAGTGGTAAATCAAGATATAGTTTCTTTTCCATCGCTTACGATCTCCGCGCTTTTTTATGACGAATCGGAGGTTCTAGCCGGAGCGTCGAGGACGATTCTTGATCGGTTCGGTCCACAGGAAACGCGAGAGTTTTCAATATTTTATCCTCTGATAGACCATCTTGATTCAACCAGAACAGAAGTATTTTTACATCCTGAACTTAGGCCATGAAAATTTGGTTTCCGGTAGGAGTTCTTGTTTTTGCGAGTCTCGTGATGCTTTCGAGTATTTCTTCGAGCTTTCTTTTGCTTCAGCTTGGATGGCTTGCGGCGGGAATAGTGATTGTGGGGGTAATGTTCGCGCTTGAGAGGGCCGGAATGCTCCGTGCTGGATGGTTTTCGTGGACAGTTTATGGAGTCGCGGTTGCGCTGCTTCTTATCACGCTTTTCGTAGCACCGGGTATTCGCAACACGCGAAGCTGGCTTGTTTTCGGTCCGTTCCATTTCCAGCCAGTAGAGCTTGCAAAACTCGCGCTTATTTTAGTGTTCGCACAGTATTTCAGCCGAAGACATTTGAGTATCGCGCGATTAAGATATGTTTTTATTTCCGGTGGAATCTGCGCGGTTCCCGTCCTACTCACACTGCTTCAGCCAGATCTCGGTTCGGCGATAATACTCGTGGGGCTTTGGTTCGGATTCCTTCTGGTCTCCGGTCTTCCAAGAAAATGGATAATCGCGTCGCTTGTTCTTTTTGTGATCGCGCTTGCAATCGGGTGGAGCGTATTTCTTAAGGACTATCAGCGCGATCGTATTGCGGCGGTTTTTTACCCGGAACGGAACGCTCTTGGAATAAACTACAGCGTTATACAGTCCAAAATTGCAATTGGTTCCGCCGGTTTTTGGGGGAAGGGGTATGGGCAAGGATCTCAAACGCAGCTTGGGTTTTTGACCGATCCGGCAACAGACTTCATCTTTTCCGCTCTCGTTGAGGAGTGGGGCCGCATTGCCGGACTTATCATCATTGCCGCTCTCGTTTTTCTTTGCATAGGAATCCTCCGCGAGGGACTTCGGGCAGAAACTAATTTTGAGAAGTTTGTTTCTCTTGGTATGGTTGTTGTCTTCGGGCTTCATTTTTTGGTAAACACCGGATCGGCAGTCGGGCTTCTCCCGGTCATCGGGGTTCCATTTCCATTTTTAAGCTACGGGGGGTCGAACATGCTTTTAAATTTTTCACTCGTAGGAGCATTTTATGCAATTCGAAGACGATCATAATATCCGATATTTAACCGTTGGACTTTTTTCCTCAGTGCTTTTTTTGTGCGCGTTTTTCGGCTATCTCTTGTTTATATCGCTCTTTTTTCCTGGCGGGAAAGGAAAGGTTCAAGTCGTAATTTCAAATGAGTCTGGCGTGTTCGACGTTGCAAAAGAAGTGGTGAGCGCGAGACTTGTCCGTTCGTCGTTTGCCTTTGCGGGTTACGCGATACTTTCGGGCGCATGGAACGATCTGAAGCCCGGAGCCTATATTTTTGATGCGACCGATCGAACACCGAAAATCATTCGGGCGTTCGTCGCGGGGCCATCAAGAGAGGTTGAGGTAACCATTGTTGAAGGGTCGACGATTTACGATATCGATGCGGTACTTGCCGAAAGCGGAGTATTAAAAAAAGGATCGTTTATTTCCCGCATCTTTCCGTCGTCCATTTCCGCAGAGGGGAAGCTTTTTCCAGACACCTATCGTTTTTATGTCTCGTCAACGCCAAATGAAGTGCTTGAAAAGATGATCCAAAACTTTAGAGAGCGGACCGATGAACTTCTCGCCGGAAGGCCGGATGGCGGAGCAGATGATCTGGTGTTGGCCTCACTTCTTGAAAGGGAAGTGAGCGATTTTTCTGATCGGCAGATTGTCGCAGGTATTCTTAAAAAGCGGCTTAAGGTCGGTATGGCTCTTCAGGTCGATGCCTCAATTTGCTATATAAAAGAGGCCAAAACGAGGGTCTCGAACTGTTACCCCCTCTCTTCGCTTGACTTCAAGATCGATTCGCCATATAATACCTACCTAAATAAGGGTCTTCCTCCCGGACCGATTGGAAATCCGGGGATAGAGGCAATACGGGCAGCGCTTCAACCGGTCGATTCGCCATATTGGTTCTATCTTTCCGATCCGAAGACCGGGAAAACTATTTTTTCACAAACCCTTGACAGGCACGAGGAGAATAGAGTTAAATACCTCTTAAAGAACTCGTAAAAAGCCAAGTTCTGTCTTGGTGCGCTTTTCTCTTCGCCGTCCGTTTTTTCTTGTTTCAAAAATTACGACTGCATTAAAAATAATTATTTAAAATAATAATGTCGCACCCACTTCCCAAGAAAGACTTCTCGCGGTTCAAGCCGGCTCTCTCCATCGACAACTTGAATGAGATGCAGTTGAAGTCCTATCAGTGGTTTTTAAAAGAAGGACTCAAGACATTATTAAAAGAAATTTCCCCGATTCATGATCACACCGGAAACGAGCTCGAGCTTCACTTCGATGATTATTCTTTTGGCGAACCGAAGTACGACGAAGTAACATCCCGATACAAAGAAGCGACATATGAGGCACCCCTTCATATGAGCATTCGCTTGAAGAACAAAAACACAGGACACACCGAAAAGCAGGAGGTGTATTTCGGCGACTTCCCGGTCATGACCGATCGCGGAACTTTCATTATAAACGGCGTTGAGCGCGTTGTCGTTTCGCAGCTTGTTCGTTCTGCCGGAGTATATTTCACGGCAGTCGCTTTTCGCGGGAAGAAACTTTTCGGTGCGAAGGTTATTCCGAACCGAGGATCATGGCTTGAATTCGAGACAGACATCGATGGAGTAATCGGCGTTAAAATCGATCGGCATCGAAAGGTTCCCGTGACCGACCTCCTTCGTATCTTTGGAGTCGGAGAAGAAGAGATGAGGAGAAAGCTCCTCGATATCGATACCGGGCCGATAAATTTTCTTGAGGCAACATTTAAAAAAGACATCGCAAAGGATGTCGACGAGTCATATATAGAGATCTATCGTCGCTTGCGCCCGGGCGACCCTGCAAACGCCGAAACAGCAAAAAGCCTTATCGATGGTATTTTTCATCGATTTGATCGCTATGACCTTTCGGCAGTAGGTCGTTTCAAGGTAAATCGTAGACTTGGCCTTTCCGAGAAGAAAAAAGAACCTCTTTTGGACAAAGAGGATATTTTGGGAATGGTCCGTGAAATTATCAGGCTCAACAATACGTCGAGTGCCATATCGGATGACATTGACCACTTGGGAAATCGCCGCGTGAAGGCGGTCGGAGAATTGCTTGAGGGAAGGCTTCGCGTTGGTGTTGCACGGCTTCGCCGTATTGTACAGGATAGAATGTCAACGCTTGATCGCGATGCACTCGCTCCGGCACAGCTCATCAATTTCCGCCCGATTGCAGCAGTTATTAAAGAGTTTTTTGCTTCTTCACAGCTTTCGCAGTTCATGGACCAGGTAAATCCTTTAGCCGAACTTGAGCATAAGAGGCGTCTTTCGGCACTCGGTCCCGGAGGTCTTACGCGCGAGCGCGCAAGCTTCGAAGTGCGTGACGTTCACCGCTCTCACTACGGACGCATCTGTCCGATCGAGACGCCGGAAGGATCGAACATCGGTCTTATCAACTATCTTGCGAGCTTCGCCCGAGTAAACGATTTTGGTTTTCTTGAAACTCCGTACGTAAAAGTTAAAAGTGGAAGAGCGACTGATGAAATTGTTTGGCTTGATGCGCTTGAGGAAGAAAAATATAAAATCGCAAACGGGGCCGTTGAGCGCGATGCGAAAGGAAAGATTTTAGGAACGGTTGTGGAATCCCGCATCGGAGGTGAGCCGAGCACCTGCCCCGTAGGGGACATTGATCTTATGGAAGTGGCTCCGCATCAATTCGTTTCCGTTGCGACATCGCTTATTCCATTCTTACAGCATGACGATGCAAACCGCGCACTCATGGGTTCAAACATGCAGCGCCAAGCGGTGCCGTCAATCCGTCCGAGCGCTCCTTACGTTGGGACCGGAGAGGAAGAAAAGGTTGCAAGAGATTCGGGATATGTTATTGCGGCAGAAGGGGAAGGCGTGGTGACCCAGGTTGATTCGAGCAAAATAACCGTAAAATATGCCAAAGGAACCACGAAGGAATACAATCTTGTAAAGTTCAAGCGTTCCAACCAATTCAGCGCCATTTCGCAAGATCCGCTCGTTACAAAAGGACAGAAGGTTAAGAAGGGAGATATTATCGCAAACGGCTCCTCGGTTGATCGCGGAGTGCTCGCGCTCGGACAGAATCTTCTTGTGTCGTTTATGTCGTGGGAAGGAGCAAACTTTGAAGATGCCATTATCCTTTCCGAGCGAGTAGCGAGAGAAGATTTGTTTACTTCCATTCACATAGAAGACTTTTACTGCGACGTTCGAGACACGAAGCTTGGGCCGGAAATTATGACTCCGGATATTCCGAACGTTTCCGAGGAAAAACTCAAGAATCTTGATGAGGAAGGAATCGTGCGTATTGGCGCCGAGGTTCATGCGGGAGATATTCTTGTTGGAAAAATTTCTCCGCGAGGCGAAGCGGAGCTTACGGCCGAAGAGCGCTTGCTTCGCGCCATTTTTGGAGAGAAGGCTCGCGATGTAAAAGATACATCTCTTACGTTGCCGCACGGAAAGCGCGGGCGCGTCGTGGGGGTGAAAATCTTTTCGCGCGACGAGGGAGATAAGCTTGAAGCAGGAATTATTAAACGAATTCAGATTGAAGTCGCGAGCCTCAGGAAGGTGCAAGCTGGAGACAAGCTTGCGGGCCGCCATGGAAACAAGGGTGTCATTTCCCAGGTTCGCCC
This sequence comes from Patescibacteria group bacterium, assembly GCA_038063755.1. GTDB lineage: Bacteria > Patescibacteriota > Minisyncoccia > UBA6257 > 2-01-FULL-56-20 > JBBTUL01. The sequence continues at coordinate 51,562 of JBBTUL010000001.1, read as the reverse complement.
CGTGGAGGACATGCCGCATCTTGCGGATGGCACTCCCGTTGACATTATTTTAAACCCATTAGGCGTCGTTTCTCGTATGAATCTTGGCCAAATTCTTGAGACGCATTTGGGCTGGGCCGCCGAAAAACTTGGATATAGAGCAATCACTCCATCGTTTGATTCAGTGAGCGAGGCGCAAATTTGGGAGGAGCTTAAAAAAGCGAATCTTCCTGCAGACGGAAAGGTAATGCTCTACGATGGCCGAACGGGAGAGCCGTTTCATGACCGCGTCATGGTCGGACAAATCTACATGATGAAGCTGAACCATCTTGTAGAAGATAAGGTGCACATGCGTTCCATTGGTCCGTACTCCTTAATCACGCAGCAGCCGCTTGGAGGAAAGGCGCAGTTTGGAGGACAGCGCTTCGGAGAAATGGAAGTCTGGGCGCTTGAGGGCTATGGCGCACGACACGTGCTCCAGGAGATGCTTACAATTAAATCCGACGACGTGTTGGGGCGGTCAGCGGCATACGAAGCGATTATTCGAGGAGAGGAGATTAAAGAACCGAACATTCCGGCATCGTTTAACGTGCTCGTAAGCGAGTTGAAGTCATTGGGACTCAACATCGAACCCATTACGAAAGCAGGAAATCCGCTCACCGAAGCAGAGGCTCCAAAAGATTTTTCGAGCTTACGCATTGGCGTTGCCTCTCCAGATGACGTCTTGCGTTGGTCGCATGGAGAAGTTATAAAACCGGAAACAATTAACTATCGAACGCAGAGACCGGAAAAAGACGGACTTTTTAGTGAACGTATTTTCGGTCCAACAAAAGACTACGAGTGCTACTGTGGTAAATATCGAAAAATTCGCTACAAGGGAGTGGTTTGCGATAAGTGCGGTGTTGAAGTAACCCGTTCGGTTGTGCGCCGCGAGCGACTTGGTCATATTACGCTTGCTACGCCAGTGACGCACATCTGGTTCTTTAAGAGCGCGCCATCGCCACTCTCTTTGCTTTTGAACGTTCAGTCATCGAAGCTCGAACGAGTTATCTACTACGTCGACTATATTGTGACCGAAGTTGATGACGAAAGCAGAAAGGCCGTCATGAAAGAAGTTGACTCGGAGCTCAAGGGAAAGCTTAAGGCTATCGGATCAGACAGCAAAGAAGCGACTCGCGAACTTTTGGATGGTGCGAATCGCGTAAAAGATTTACTCGAGGAACTTCATCCAGGGACCATTTTGCGTGAAGACGAATATGTTTCGCTCTCTCGCAGATTCAGCACGGTTTTCAAGGCGGGAAGCGGAGCCGAAGCGATCCAAACGATTCTTGAGAATCTCAACCTAAAGAAGGAGGTCGCCGCGATGGAAAAGGAGATTTCGGAAATGAAAGACCCAACAACCGAAATAAAGCTCCTCCGGAGATTGAAGATTATAAAGGCGATGGTGAGGAATAATACTCGTCCCGAGTGGCTCATCATGAAGCTTCTCCCTGTGCTCCCTCCGGATCTTCGTCCGATGGTTGCCTTGGACGGCGGACGTTACGCGACTTCAGACTTGAATGATCTCTATCGCCGCGTCTTAAACCGCAACAACCGCCTAAAGAAACTTCTCGAGATCAAAGCTCCGGAAATCATCGTTCGAAATGAGAAGCGCATGCTTCAGGAGGCCGTTGATGCTCTTATAGATAACTCAGCCCGCTTTGGTACGCAGCAGCTTTCCGCTCAGCGGAGACCACTTCGCTCGCTCGCTGATATGTTAAAAGGCAAGCAGGGCCGTTTCCGCCAAAACCTACTTGGAAAGCGCGTTGACTATTCCGGACGTTCCGTAATCGTGGTTGGTCCGCGTCTTCGTCTCGACGAATGCGGGTTGCCGAAGAAAATGGCACTTGAGCTTTTCCGTCCATTTGTGATCGGAGAGATGATTAACCGCGGCCTGGTGCACAACATTAAAATCGCGAATCGCATGATTGAGCAGGGGAGCGATGAGATCTGGGCGATTCTTGAAGACGTAATTCGAGATAAAAAAGTGCTTCTAAACCGCGCGCCGACTTTGCACAGACTCTCCGTACAGGCATTCCGACCGCTCTTGGTTGAAGGCCTTGCAATCCAAATTCCTCCGCTTGTTTGCGCGGCTTTTAACGCCGATTTCGACGGAGACCAGATGGCCGTACACGTTCCGCTTTCCCGCGCCGCGCAATGGGAGGCTGCAGAGATAATGTCGGCAGGAAGAAACCTTTTGAAGCCGGCGACCGGCGATCTCATTACGGGACTTACGCAGGACGCGGTTCTTGGTATCTATTATCTCACACGACCGGAAGCGGAAATTGATCCCAAGAAAAAGAAGAAAGTATTTGTTGATTACAACGAGGCTTTGATGGCTTACGAAAACAAGGTGATCAAGCTTCACGAAGAAATTATTATCGAAGACAGAACCTCAACGTTTGGCAGGTTCATCTTGAACCGCTCACTTGAAGGGACGCTTCCATTCGTCGGAGAAACATTGAACAAGAAGAAAATCGCGAAGGTCATCGAGCAGATATTTGATATGCGCGGCCTAGAGCGAGCGCGACAGATTTTAGACAACGTTAAACTTCTTGGATTCGAGATGGCAACAAAATCAGGCATCACCTGGGCGATATCGGACCTCGTTACCCCGAAAGAGAAGGAGGGTATCGTAAAGAGCGCGGAGAAGGAAATCGATGCCATCCACGAACAGTTCAATGACGGTTTACTTACCGAAGGCGAGCGTCGCGCACGAGTGATCGAGGTTTGGATGCGCGTGAAGAGCCAAATCGACAAGCTTGTTTTAAGCGCCCTCAAGAAAGATAATCCGGTCTATCAGATTGTCGATTCGAACGCGCGTGGATCATGGTCTCAGCCGTCCCAGATGATGGGCATGAAGGGACTCGTTTCGAACCCAAAGGGTGAAACCATGGAACTTCCGATCAAGGCTTCATATAAAGAAGGTCTCTCGGTTATCGAATATTTCATCTCGACTCACGGCGCTCGCAAAGGAACGACGGATACGGCGCTCAAAACCGCGCAAGCAGGGTATTTGACTCGGCGCTTGGTTGATGTGGCCCAAGACATCATTATTCGAGAGGACGATTGCCGGACAAAAGAAGGCGTTACGATTAATCGAAACGACGGAAGGGCATTCGGACAATCATTCGGTACGCGTCTCTTCGCGCGATCGGTTATTGAAGACGTAAAGGATGGCCGAAAAACGCTTGTGAAAGCGGGAGAAATTGTTGATAAGAGAACCGCGGAGATTGTCGACGCTTCAGGTGTTGATTCTATTGCCGTTCGTTCTCCGCTTGCCTGTAAAACGCTTTTTGGCTTATGTGGAAAATGTTACGGATTTGACCTCGGAATGAATCAGGCGGTTTCGATCGGTTCGGCAGTTGGCGTTATTGCCGCGCAGTCAATCGGAGAGCCAGGGACACAGCTCACCATGAGAACGTTCCATACCGGAGGAGTCGCCGGACTTGATATTACGCACGGTCTTCCTCGTATCGAAGAGCTTTTCGAAGCTCGTCCTCCAAAAGGAAAGGCCGTACTTTCAGCTTCCGATGGGGTCGTGGAGGCAGTTGAGGAGCGCGAATCATTCAAGGTGATCGTTGTTCGCGTTGAAGGGGAGCTTCGAAAGCGAACAAAAACGAAGAAGCCAGCACCAGGAACAAAGGCGAAGAAGGGCGACGTGAAGCAGATCGAATATCCTATTCCTCGCTCGGTTCTTACGCTCGTAAAAACTGGCGACAAGGTGAAGGCTGGTGATCAGCTCTCGGAAGGAAGCATTGACCTAAAAGAACTTTTGCAGTTCAGAGGAAGCCACGAGGTTATGAGGCATATCATCGGCGAAGTGCAGAGAATCTATATGGCCGAAGGAGCTGCGATCCACGACAAGCACATCGAAGTTATTGTTCGGCAGATGTTCTCGCGTGTCCGCGTGACGCACGCCGGAGATGCGGGCGAAATAGTTATGGGAGAAGTTCTCGAAAAATCAAAGTTTCTGGAATTGAATCGCGCGCTCAAGAAAGACGGCAAGACTCCCGCAAAGGCAAGACAGTTGCTTATGGGAATTACCCGTGTTGCGCTTACCACAGAGAGCTTCCTTTCCGCAGCATCATTCCAAGATACATCGCGCGTACTGGTAGGGGCCGCGATTGAAGGGAGGGTTGACACGCTGCGTGGACTCAAGGAGAATGTCATCATCGGAAGATTGATTCCTGCCGGATCGGGGTATAAAGTTCCCGAAATAACCGAAGCCGCGCCAGGTATGTCTGACGACGTAGTCCAAGAGCATCAAGCATAAAAAATACATGGAAACTACCGATAAAAAAGAATACGAACTCGCGTTCCTTGCGAAAGCAGAAGAAGACGCGAAAGATCTCATCGCGACACTCAAGAAATTTGAAGCAGATGTGAGCTTCGAAGGTCCGGTGACCCGCACGACTCTTGCCTACGAGATAAAGAAGGAGGGCGTGGCGCTTTTTGGATATTGCCATTTCTCGCTTCTTCCGGAGAAAACAAAAGACGTGAGCAACGAGTTAAACATAAAACCCGGAATCATTCGCTTTTTACTTATTACGCCTCCGTTTTCACGACAGAAGCCAAGGCCTAGAGACTTCCAGGGTGGATTTGGCGGAGGAGAACGGATGCGTCCCCAAAAACCGTACGAAGCGAAGCCGGCAACGCTTAGCAACGAAGCGCTCGAAAAGAAAATCGAAGAAATCCTGCAATAACTAAGTAAGCGAGAAAAAAAGATGAATCTCAACAAAGCATTTATCGTAGGAAGGGTAACCGCAACGCCGGAACTTCGCCGAACCGCAAGCGGTTCGTCGGTGACGACCTTTAGCGTCGCGACAAATCGGACTTGGAGCGACAAGGGTGGCGCGCGGCAGGAAGAGACAGAGTTCCATAACGTTGTTGCCTGGGGAAGGCAAGCCGAAATTGCGACACAATTCCTCACCAAGGGGAGCCTTACGCTCGTTGAGGGGCGTCTGCAGACTCGCACGTGGCAGGATAAAAATGGCGCGAATCATAAATCGACGGAAATTATTTGCGAGCGCTTGCAACTTGGGCCAAAGCCGCAGGGAGGCGGAGGAGACAGAAGCGGCGGAGCGGCAAAAAGCGCAGAAATTCCACAGGAAGAGGCGAAGGAAGAAGAAATCCCGATCATCAACCTCGACGATGCCGCACCGATGGAAGAAATCCCGTTCTAATTATTAAAGTATTATCAAAATCATGACAAAACAGTGCTTCTACTGCTCGCAAAATCTAATGGAAATCGACTACAAAGACGTTGAAATGCTGAAACGTTTCACGTCGAGTCAGGCGAAAATCATCAACCCGAAACACACCGGCGTTTGCGCGAAGCACGAGAGGCGTCTTGCGGAGGCAGTAAAGCGCGCCCGATTCATGGGGCTCCTGCCGTTCGTGAGGAGGTAACATTTGCTTGTTTCTTATGAATCAAGCCGTTTTCGAATATCTTTATAGGCTAAGTTATCACGGATGGTTCTTTGACGCCGTGATCGTTTTTTTGTCCGAATATCTCGGATATTTTTTGGTACTTGGGGCGCTCGTCTTTTGCTTCAAGATCCCTTCGTGGCGTCTGCGCTATGCCAGGCTCGGGCATCTTGTGCTTAGCATTATTCTTGCTCGCGGGATTATCACGGAAATCGTCCGTGCGGCATATCTTCATCCACGGCCGAACACGCTTCTCGGACTTCCGTCCCTTTTTGCCGAGACGAGCTCATCGTTTCCTTCGGGACACGCAGCGTTTTTCTTTGCGCTTGCAACGGGAATATACTTTATGAATCGGCGTTTGGGGATCGCCCTTTTTGCGCTTTCATTCCTCATGGGTATCGCGCGAGTCGCCGCAGGTGTTCACTGGCCGCTTGATATCGCAGGAGGGCTCGCCGTGGGAATGTTTTCTGCATATGTGATTCGCATACTGCTCGGACCACACATCAATCGTCTGGAGCATAGCACGAACTAACCATTGCGTTTTTCATGGTTTTCTGTTTTAATAGCTGCAGTATTTTGCGTGCCACTGGAGGAAGAATATGGTTGAGAGCACCGTTCGCGCGTTTTTCGATCCGGCGAAAGGACGATTTCATTTGACCCTCAATCTTGCGGGGCAAGATAGCACCTCAATGAAGGTTGTCGGAGATGAAGAGGGGCTGTTCTTCTCGTGCCCGACGTGCAAAAAGAGGCTCGTTGCCCGTCAGAGCGTTGACGAAGTCGCAAGGTGCCGAGTGGTTTTGATCTGTGAGGCATGCGATTATTGGAATCCTGGTGTGGGTGGTCCGCATCTCAGTGCGATCAAAAACGTCCACATGGCGCTTTCGTACGAGTTTCAGTCGCGTTTCAGAGAGCAGGTGAAAAGGTGCAAGGAAGCATTCCCGCGTTTTTCGGCAAAAGTAGTCTCGTCGTGGATGTGGCCGCCATATTTCGAGTAGTCCCCGCAGTTCAAACCGAAGGAATTTCTTCGGTTTTTTAATTCTTGCGTGTATAATGAGAAACATATGAAATACGAACTGCCGAAACTGCCGTACGGATACGATGCGCTTGAGCCATTCATCGATGCGCGAACGATGGAGTTGCACCACGCAAAGCACCACCAGGCCTATGTCGATAAGCTGAACGAGGCTCTCGCAAAGCACCCCGAAATAGCGGAGACCCCGCTTGAGGAACTTTTGAAGAATTTGGATGCCGTTCCCGAGGACATTCGCGGCGCGGTAAAGAACCACGGCGGGGGACACCTGAACCACTCGCTTTTTTGGACGCTTCTTGCGCCTGCGGGGGGTGTAAGCGAGCCGCAGGGCGAGCTTGCAACTGCGGTCGCGGGTGCGTACGGGTCGTTTGCGGATTTCAAGAAAGCGTTTACGGACTCCGCGCTTAAAGTATTCGGTAGCGGTTGGACGTGGCTTGTCCTGAGTAACCCCGAAGGAATTGTCCTGCCTGTCCCGAGCAGAGCCGAGGGGAGCCCCGCCGAAGGACTTGGCCTTGAGATCCTTACAACCCCGAATCAGGATACGCCCCTGTCGCAGGGCAAGAAACCGGTTTTGGCGCTTGATGTTTGGGAACACGCCTATTATCTGAAGTATCAAAACCGCCGCGCGGAGTATATAGAAAACTGGTGGAATATCGTCGATTGGGGAGCTGTAGGGAAGAGCTTTCATGAATCTGTCTGAGTGGGTGATCAAAAAAGCAAGAAGAGGTGCAAGATTCTACCGAAAGCATAACCAGAATTTCTTGATTTATGCCTATTAAAAACAGAAGGAGGGAGATGGTAAAGATGCTCGACGACTTTGCGAGGGACCCGTCAAATCTGGGGGCTGGCGTTCCGCGGGATCAATTTATGGAATATCTTAGCAAAATGACTTTTGCGAAAATTTTAAAAAGCAAAGTAATGCTTAATACAAAAATATATTGGGACAGAAAGAAAATTCATCAGATTTTAAGTTACTGCATAGAGGATCATTACATCGTCGAAGATGCAAACAAAACACTCAAGGTTTCTTCTTCGGGGGAACAGCTCATCAGTCCCTGGTATTATCCGCGGAAAGCACTAAGCCATTCGATAACACAGCACTCCATCAGCGTAGTTGCTGGAGCTCTGGGTATGTTATTGCTGCAGTGGCTTTTGACTTGGCGAGAACATATTGGTTAGAATGACGTCATGGAGCCTGAAGAGGAAGATAAGAATTTATTATATCTGCCGGAAGACCATGGCTTGCTAGATTGGATGGATGGGAAAGGAAAAAATGTAGCTCCTCTCCCATGGGAGCAGCAGAAGATACATATACGCGCGACTCTTCGCAGTCGTAAAACATTTAAGGAATTCAGCAAAGCAACCACACGTGTTTCCATAATCCTGGTTTTCCTAGGACTTATTCAGATCATTATTATGGCTCTGCAGCTTTTTATTGCTGCCGAGAGTCAAGAAAGTCGAGCGCTAGCCTGGGTTTCTGCTGTTAGTTTTGCTGTTGCCATTTTTATGGTGCTGGTTGCTTTCCGGAAGATCACAGAAGAAGGAGAGGATAAAGGCGCAATTTAAGTTAGAGTGAACAAATAGATTCAGTTGGTTTGCAGAAAGAGCACCTTGCCCAACGCGGGTTCTGAGCTAAAATTATCTTGATTTCGTCTCGCGAGGACATTACCGAATTCATGGAGAAATTTTTCATCGATTGGGCGGAAAAGCTGCTTGGAGGAAAAGTCGTTGTCACCAAAGAACCGCATGGCGATCAGAGTGCGGTGTATGAGCTTTCGACTCCTGGCGGGGTGTACTTCCTCAAGATCGCACCGGGACTTTCCAAGGAACGCGAACGGCTCGATTGGGCATGCGAGAAATTACCGACTCCCAGGGTTGCGGGGTTTATACAGAACGAAGACAAGGATGCGCTCCTGCTTACGGCGATTGATGGCACGAACCTCGCGAAGCTTGCCAAGCAATGGTCGGCGGTGAAGATCGTGGATAACCTTGCCGAGGTATTACGAAAATTTCACGCGACCGACACGAAGGACTGCCCGTTCGGAGGTCCGAAGGCAAGCGGTGTGTTAGTCCATGGCGATGCCTGTCTGCCGAACTTTGTTTTCAACGGTGACGCGTTTTCCGGATATATTGACCTCGGAGACATGCGGGTGGATGCCGTGGAAGTCGATCTCTCCGCCGCTGTTTGGAGTTTAGGGTACAACCTCGGACAGGGTCACGGGAAAAGATTTCTCGAGAAGTATGGCCTTAAAGATGTCACGGAAGATCTCGTCGAGAAGCTACGGATGCAATACGAAGAGGCCCAAAAGAATTGGGGATTGATTTAGCGCATCAAAGCACCTTGCCCAACGCGGGTTTTGGATTAGAATTACGGGATGATGCCTGAGGCCAGAATTTCTTCGACAAGCTCCCCTCGACCCCACCAGGGACAAGCGTGTCAAAGCTGTCCCGATTTTGTATGAGCGAAGCGAATAAACAAAATCGAGGATCCCGCCTATGGGCGGGATAAAAAACATGAACCAAGAGAACCGTCAGTGTCAAAATTGTAAGAATCAGTTTCTTATCGAGCCCGATGACTTTGCATTCTACAAAAAGATCAGCGTTCCACCGCCTACGTTTTGCCCGGATTGTCGTAATCAGAGAAGGAGGGCATGGCGCAATGATCTAAGTTTCTACAAAAGCCAGTGTAGTTTGTGCGGTCGGAGCATTATTACATTATATTCTCCGGACAAGAGGCTTGTGGTTTATTGCCAGAAATGTTGGTGGTCCGATGCGTGGGACGGAAAAGGATATGGTCGCGACTACGACTTCTCCCGATCATTTTTCGAACAGTTTAGAGAGCTCCAGAACGTTGTGCCATTGATTTCTATGGTCAACGACGACGGTATTGGGAGCGTAAACTGCGAATATGCCCAAAATGTCTCTTTAGCCAAGAATTGCTACATGGTTTCCGCTTCTTGGAAGAACGAAGAATGTGCCTACTCATTGCAAATCTCCGGTCCTGAAGTGCGAGAAACGTTCGATTGCATCGATATTTTTCAAAAATGCGAGATGATTTACGATAGCATTTTCCTCGAGAGTTGTTACCGAGCCAGAAATTGTTACCGGTCTTTTGCATTGATTAACTGCATGTTTTGTTATGAATGCAGAGACTGCGAAGATTGTTTTATGTCGATCGGTTTGCGCCGCAGGAAGTATTGCTTTAAGAACAAGCAGTATTCGAAAGAGGAGTATGGGAAAATCGTGAAAGACTACGCTCTGGACACGTGGAGTGGCGCGGAGCGAGCAAAAAAAGAGTTCAGAGAGTTCATTCTAGGATACCCGCATGAATTCGCGATCTTACGCAATTGTATTAATTGCACCGGCGACCAGATGTTTAACTGTAAGAATATGCGCGATTCGTTTAATGTGAGAGGTAGCGAAGACACGAAATATTTCCAAAATGGCAATTTGATTAAGTCTGGATACGACATGGCGACCGGCGGCGAAAATGAAGATTGCTACGAAGGGATTACGCCAGACAATGATTATAGGACCTTGTTTAGTATATTTTCATACAAAAACTCTCATGCAGAGTATGTGGAAAACTGCCATTCGGGACAAAACCTTTTTGGCTGTGCCGGTTTGAAGAGCGCCCAATATTGTATTTTGAACAAGCAGTATTCGAAAGAGGAGTATCAAGTGATCCGGGCGAAGATTGTAGCGCAGATGAAGGAGGCCGGGGAATACGGCGAGTTTTTTCCAGCCAATCTTTCTCATTTCGGGTACAACGAGACGACTGCCCAGCTGTATTTCCCGCTAACCAAGGAAGAGGCACTGATTAAAGGATGTAGGTGGCAGGACAATTTTCAATTTACCACCGGCAAGGAGACCGTCAGGTCCTGTGATCTGCCAAACGCGATTGCGGACGTTAAGGACTCAATCATGAAAGAAGTTCTAGCGTGTGTGGAGTGTAGGAGAAATTACCTGATTACACATCAGGAACTTCAATTCTACAGGAAAACAGGAGTGTCTCTACCCCGAAAATGTTTTTACTGCCGGAATCTAGAGCGTTACGCGCTCAAGCTTCCTTTCAAGCTTTGGGAGCGTAGCTGTTCTTGTGGTGGCGATGCGTCGAGCAACGGAATCTACAAGAATTCACGCCCACATTTTCACGGCGGGTCAGCCTGCTCGATCGAATTTGAAACGCCTTACGCCCCCAGCCGTCCGGAGATTGTGTACTGCGAGCAATGTTACCAAGCCGAAGTCGTATGAATCAGGAAACCAGGAATTGCCAAAATTGTCCCGATGGCGCTTCGGCGAAGCCGAACTGCGCCATCGTGGATCCCGCCCATGGGCGGGATAAAGAAACATGAACCAAGAGAACCGTCAGTGTCAAAATTGTAAAAATCAGTTTCTTATCGAACCCGAGCCCTTCGATACGCTCAGGATTTCGCTTCGTTTTGCTTAATATCTATGCCAGCATCTGAAAATAAAGCCTGTCAGAACTGTAAAGAATCGTTCTTGATAAACGCTCAAGATTTTGATTTTTACAAGAAGATCAACGTACCGCCGCCTACGTTTTGCCCGGATTGTCGTTTCCAGCGACGACTGATGTTTCGGAACGAAAGAAACCTTTACAAGCGCGAATGCGATCTATGCAAAAAACAGATTCTTTCTACGTATTCGCCAGAAAAACCGCACACTGTCTATTGTCCTCCCTGTTGGTGGTCTGACGCGTGGGATCCGCTTGAATATGGTCGGGAATATGAGCCAAATCGCCCCTTTTTCGATCAGGTGGACGAACTTTGGCACAATATTCCCCTGGTTGCCCTTGGTACAAACCATCCGACCTTGACGAATAGCGAATATGTAAACGAGAGTGGATTTTCAAAAAACTGCTATCTCATTTTCGACGCTGACTACTGTGAGAATGTTCTTTATTCCACACGCCTGTCCAATGTTAAGGACGCGATGGACTTACATGTTGTCGGAGAGTCTGAGCTTTGTTACGAGGATGTGAATTGTAGAAAGTCATCACGGCTTTTCTTTTCGGAGGATTCTAGCGACTGTGTCGATGTTCTCTTTTCAAAAAATTGTTGGGGATGCACGAATTGTTTCGGTTGTGCGAATCTGAGAAACAAAAGTTATTACATTTGGAACAAGCCTTGTTCAAAAGATGAGTATGCCCGCGAGATGAGATCTCTTCGCGAGGAGATGAAAACTAGGGAGGGGATCGAGAGACTTCGCAAGAAGGCGGAAGATGTTTGGCTTTCGGTGCCGCATAAGTTTATGCACGGATTTCAAAACGTGAATGTTTCCGGAGACTACGTGTATGAATCAAAAAACGCGAGAGATTCTTTTCAGGCAAGAGGACTAGAAGATGTTCGCTTCTGCCAATTCATTAAAGATGAGCGAGTGAAAGATGCCTACGACTATACCATATGGGGCGACAACGCTGAATTAATATACGAATGTTGCAACGTTGGGGCTGGTGTCTACAATGTTAGGTTTTCTTACGTTTGTGCTTTGGGTCACACTATGAATCTGGAATACTGTTTCTGGTGCATAGAGTCGACGGATCTTTTTGGTTGTTCCGCAATTCGGAAAAAGAAATATTGCATTCTCAATAAACAATATTCAGAAAGCGATTTTCATGCTCTGCGTTCGCGTATTGTTGAGGATATGAACACAAATCCATACATTGATGATCGCGGAAGAATCTGGAAGTATGGCGAGTACTTTCCATACAATCTTTCGCCGTATTGCTACAACGAGACCGATGCTCAGACGCATTGTCCAATGAAGAGAGAGGACGCGAATCGCTTCGGTTGGGAGTGGAAAGACAGCACTCTTTCGGAACACGTGATCACCCTGAAGGGAGCAGATTTGCCAAAGACCAGCGAGAAGATCGGAGAGGACATTTTCAAAGAAGTTATTGGTTGTGCTGTTTGTGGGCGGGCGTATCGTTTTGTTCCTGCGGAGGTTGGGTTTTTGAATCGATTCGATTTACCGCTTCCTGAAAAATGCTTTGAATGTCGTTACAAACGTCGGTTTGCGCGCCTTAACCCCCTAAGGCTTTGGACAAGGACCTGCCGGTGTGGCGGCGTATCTTCTGAGCGGGGAGCGTACGCGAATGCCACCAGCCACGCCCACGGCTCCGAACATTGCTCGAATACTTTCCAAACTTCTTACGCCCCCGGCCGTCCGGAAATTGTGTATTGTGAAGCATGCTATCAGGCGGAAGTCGCATAAATCAGCAATTGCACATCCTCGAGAGAGGGTAAGACAGGCTTGGAGCGCACTCACGAGAGGGTGCGCGATTGCTGACATGATCCAGGTATAAAAAAGCTCCGCTGGTGCGGAGCAGATTAGCTTAGGGGTTCGATTGCGCGAAGCGTAAGGCGTACCCCGGACTCGACGATATTTACGCGGATAAGAGGAGCTCGAAAATACGTCCCTGGGATAAGATAGAATTCGCTCTCAAAAGATACTGTTTTCTTGTTTCTCGTCACCGTGACGGCGACCTTTCTTTCTATTCCGGCAACGTCCGACGGAACGAGTTTCGCAACTCCATCGAAGGTGTCGTGGTTGATTGCGAATGATCCACGATATTCTCCGCTCCTCGGATCTTTCAGGAACTGCCAGAGCCCTATGACGAAACGTTTCCCATCTTCGTCCAGGATGATTGGCTTTCCGTCCGGGAGGCCGAACGACATTCCTTCCGTTGGCGGAATAGAGATTCGCACCCATGAACTTCCGGCTTTGTCGGTGAGAAGGATTCGAGAATAATCCAACTCGCCGTTTCTGAGAATTGGGAGTTCTTTGTAGATAAGCGTCTTCGGAATGTCGCCCATAAACGAGGCGAACATCCGCTTGAGCCAGCTTCTGAACTCCACGCGAACCTCGTAGGTCGCCATACTTGATCTATATCCACCGAATGCTACGACTTCCTCCGCAACAGTTTTGACAGGCGGCGTTTCGGCCGCAGACCCGGATATCCTCAAGAGTAGCAAAATCCCGCATACCGCGCCTCGGATGGCGCGAGCGTTTGCGGGGGCTGCCCTAGACAGGCTCCGCATCGCACCCCCTATTTTCCAAAATGGCTTTTTAAAGCATAGCGTATCTTTGGGCCGAAGAAAACCCGCCCCTTCCGTTCGCAATGCATTTACAAGTTGGTCCATTGTGTTATGCTGGGTCCAGCATTGATACGGAGGAGACACATGATTGACGCAGAGCTGTGTTTGCTGAGAGACGAAGAGGGTGGATTTGTTGGAATTTCTGTTCTGGCCGAAGCGGAGAACATGGCGGAGCGATTTTGCGAATTGATGCCGCATGCACTCGAGGGAGATCCGGCTTCGGTCGGAGTCCAGGAACAAACTCTTTTTTTCGTGTGTTCCGGAGCCCCAGCAGCGTGCTATTTCGACCTTGACGAGGAGACCGCAAAGCTCGTTCGGGATTTCATCAATATGGAAGGCGATTTTTCTGACTTCGACCAGTCTATCTGTGAAGACAACTCTCTTACCCCCGGGTTTAAGATTGTTATTTCTGGCAAAGAGGATGTCGAAACAAGAAATAGTTCTCCGATTCGCTCCCGCCGCGTAATTTGTTAGCCTTCGGGAAATACTCACCCCACCACTACGGTGGGATTTTTATAAAAAAACGGGCCGGGGTAACCGCTCACGTTTTCGTGCGTTCGGTAACTAATAATGGCGGAGGGTGATCCCGCCAAACGCGATATACGAAAATGCGAATGACGGGGATAGATTTTGAGTCCTTTTCGTCTGACTGCCGGTAAGGCATGGAGATGCGAACCTTTCAAACTTGCGAATTCCTTTCTGGTGCCGCGGGAGAGAGTCGAACTCTCATGAGGTTTCCCTCGAAGGATTTTGAGTCCTTTGCGTCTGCCATTCCGCCACCGCGGCAAAAGGGTTGTCCTGCCACTCGACCAGATTCGGGTATTATCCTAGATTTTGATACGAAAATCAAATTTTATCCCGCCTGCGCTACCACTCCGACGGGATGCTCATCACTACGATAATTTTTGCCACTTCGGGTCAAAAATTATACAATGATGGCAATGGCTCGCGTAATTGCAATTTGCAACGCAAAGGGGGGAGTGGGTAAGACCACAACGGCCGTTAATCTCGGTGCGGCGCTCGCACTTCGGGGGAGGAGGGTTTTGCTTGTGGATTTCGACCCCCAGGCAAACGCAAGTTCCGCCCTCGGTACGAATCCTTCAAAAATAGAGCGAAGCATTTATCATGGCATCCTTGAAGACGAGCATCCGAATGATCTTATCCGTCCATCTCTTATTTATAATCTCCACCTCATTCCCGCAGCACCGCATCTTGCCGGAGCGCTTGTTGAGTTGGTAAATCTTGAAAATCGAGAATATTTCTTGCGCAAGTTCCTCCATCGTGTACGACACGAATACGACTACATAATTATCGATCTTTCACCGAGCCTGAACCTTCTTACGGTGAACGCGCTTGCCGCGGCAGATGAGATAATTATTCCGGTGCAGGCGGAGTATTATAGCCTTGAGGGCTTGGGACAGCTTCTTGAGACAATCTCGCTTTTCCGTGCAAATTTCGCGCATCCGCTCGGTATTGCAGGGGCGGTTATCACGATGTTTGATCATCGAGAGAGGTTGAGCCGCGATGTCGAGAAGAATGTTCGTGCTCATTTTCCACATAACGTTTTTGAGGTAACAATTCCAAGAAATGTTTCGCTTGCCGAAGCGCCAAGCTTCGGACAGCCCATCTTGCTTTATCGACCCGACTCGTCAGGAGCGCTTGCGTACAAGAAACTTGCCCACGAAGTTATCCAACAAGAGAAACCGTTTGTCGCCGGAGAGCCGGTGTTTCTTTCAACCGATTTCGGTAATTTCAATATCAAAATATAAATCTTGACATACGATGCTCGGAAAAGGACTAGAAGCGCTTATACCGCCAAATAAAGGATCTCAAGGAGGAGATGGGAGACCTCCGGTACCAACTTCAGACCAGAGCCAAGCTTACCGCAACTCCGCGTCTTTAGTGCCTCATGCCGCGGATGACAACTACGCCAATGCTCCACAGGAACCTTTTGTTCTTTTTGAACTTGAATCCCACGAGGCGGCTCACCCCGGTGAACACACCGAACTCTCGCTTCCAGAGAAAAAGGAGGAAAAGGTAAATTGGCTTTCCCCGCGATCGACATCGAGACATCAACCCCCGAAAACACAACGAGGAGTCGGAGAGGCGATCTTTTATCTTGAAGTTGAGAAGATAAAGCCAAATCCGCAACAGCCCAGAAAGTCATTTGACGAAGATGCGCTACACGATCTTTCGTCATCCATCCGCGAGTTCGGTATTTTACAACCACTCGTTGTTACAAAAAAAGAACACGAAATTCCAACAGGGACCGAGGTCGAGTACGAACTTATTGCGGGAGAGCGACGACTCATGGCGGCAAAACTTGCCGGACTTGAGCGCGTGCCGGCGATCGTGCGAAGCGTAGACCTTGAGCGTGAGCGTCTTGAGCTCGCGGTTATCGAGAACTTGCAGCGCGAGGATCTAAACGCAATCGAAATGGCCCGCGCCTTTTCCCGCTTACAGGATGAGTTCCGCATGACTCAGCGAGAAATCGCCGTACGTCTCGGAAAAAGCAGAGAGTCAGTTGCAAACACCCTTCGTCTTCTTGACCTCCCGACGACTATTCAAGAGGCAATTGAGCGAAGTGAGGTGACCGAGAGCCACGGAAGGCTTCTTTTGGGCGTTGAGAGCCCTGCCGAACAGGAGAGGCTTTTCAGAGACCTCATTGCGAGGGGGATGACGACCCGTGAGCTAAAATCGCGAGTTGAAGCAGTTACGCCAAGAGTCCGCCACCGCGTATTTAACGAAGCAAGTCTTTCCCCAGAACTTCAAATCTTTCAGGAGCAATTAAGCTCAGAGCTTGGCGCTCCGGTTAAAATTCAACAGAACGGGAGTACCGGAAAAATCCTCATCAGCTTCTACTCGAAAGAAGAGCTTAATCAGATAATAAACCGACTTGGACCGAAGGAGAGGGATTTGTAGGTTCTTCGGCCGAAGTTTCTAGCGAGGAAATTCCATCCCGATGACAGCTCCATCCGCTATGTAGTAAAGGATGTTTTCTTCTGGATTGTAAAAAAAATCTTTTCCTCGGGCGATTTCAATAACGCTCGAAAGTTTTTTATCTATTTCATCGAGGAACAGCGCGCGATCGTTGTACGTGAGGAATAAGTGATGGTTGTCATGATACCAGATGAGTTTTTCCTCGTCTGTTCCCGCTGGAAGGTTGAGTCTTGCGTACATAACCTCGTCTTCGATAAGAGAGAAAATTTCGACTGCCTGAGACTCTCGGGCGACAATCTTCGTTCCGTCATCTGTAAAAAGAAACGAGCGAACATCGCTCGCGATATTTCGAAGAGGGTCTCGAGGAACTCCGAGAAAGAGCTCTCCGGTGTGCTGGAGTACGCCGAGAGTTTCTTTGCCGCTTATTGCGAGAGAAACGGTCTTTCCAATAAGAGTGACGGGATCTTCGGTGTTTTGCTGTGCGACGCGATCGTAGCTTTCCACTATCGATATATTTTTTTGTGCGTTATAAGTTGACCAAGAGATCCAGCGAGGAGAGATTGCGAATGCGGTAATAGGGTTCGTCGATCGAGTCACGATCGGCCTAACTTCGTTTGACCTCATAGTGAAGAGATAGAGCGAGGCGGTGTTTGATACAAGCACCGTTCCGTCCTCGCGCTCGCTCATAAGAATTGAGTGGTTCGCTGGGATTCGGAAGCCATTACGGGCATCTCGGAAAAGCACCGAAAGATTCGATGTCGTTCCGGTTTCGACATCATTCCAGTAATAAGTAGCTTGTTCTGGGGTATGCGTGAGAACCGCGTCTCCGACATTCGAAATTCCAAGAACAGTTGATCCTGAGAGCTTTCTGTTTTTGAAGAAAAGCGTGCGAGATAGGTCGCGGGTTATGAGGACTTCATTTTTCCCGAATAAGCCCTCGACTGGTCCCGAAAGAACGATGCTGCCTTGGTTGGGCACGAGCACAATATGCTTCAACTGTTCGACAAGAGATGGTAGAACTTCGACATCTGTTTTCCACGTACGAAACCCAGGAGCCGATGTTTCTATCGTGTAAGATCGGGGAAAGAGGCCATTTACGAAAACTCCTCTGTCGAAAATCCCAGGTTTCTTATCAAGTTCTTTCCCGTCGATTTTGACAATGGTTTCCTCTGGAAAGGTTCTCAAGTATATTGCCCCTACCTTTCCGAATGAGAGCAAGGACGTGTCAAATCGCCACCCTTGCGCGTATAAGACAGCGACTCCTCCAAGGAGGAAAAAACAGGTCAAAAGCACATAGAATAGGGTATCGCGCCATCTTCTTTTCATGTATTCATTATATCTTGTTTTTTGATTTTATCCTCATTTTTTCTTGCACATGGTATACTTTAGGTAATCTCGTTCTTGAGATTCCGGATCAAATAATCTGATCAGGGAGGGCAAATTTCTTCCGCCCCTTGGGGCAGAAGACGAGCCCACCCACCTGGCACTTGGCCGGGATCATCTCAGACGAGAGGACAAAGACCCCGACCCAGCGTCGGGTTTTTTGTTTCTTTTTATTCTTTCTCTGGTTTAGAAAACTGGAGCCGTCCCGCCTTCGCCCTATGGGCTATTGTGGAGATAGAGGACTCTTGAAAGCCCCGACGTCTGTCGGGGCATAAGAAATTCTAAAGCTCGCTTTGCTCACTAAGATCGCTACCGCCCCGCCTGCCGACGGGGCATAAGATTCTGTAAGCGCTCCGCTCAACACAGTCTAATGTCGGGCCGCCGGGACGCTTCGCTCGAAGATTCTACTGTCCCGCTGTCGCTTCGCTCAGACGGGACACAAGAAACTCTAACTCGCTTTGCTCGAAGACTTTCTCTAGTCCCGACCGGAGTCGGGACATAAGAGTTGTTAATCTCGCTTTGCTCGATAATCCAACTTCTAATGTCGGGCCGCCGGGACGCTTCGCTATCTCACCCGCGATTCTTCGGAAAACTCAGAATCGCTTTTCGAAACCCTCGGTTCCGAATAACCTCCGACACGGGGAACCGGTCGCGGTTCCCCGACCCCTTCCGCTTGTTCGATTCCCAGCGAGATATATATCACAAAACCACCGCGTGGGTGGTCTTGTGATATATGGTCGGGCCGCCGGGAATCGAACCCGGTCTAAACGCACCCCATGCGCTCGTACTACCGGTATACTACGGCCCGAGATGCTTACTCCGCTTCTCTTTCCAACCCAACCTCAATATCGTGTAGGTGGAAAACCCACTGCGCAATCTTTTTCCTCGTTCCCTCTCCCGATCCATCGCTTGAGCTATCGGGAGTATAAATACGGTCATCGCCTCGCCAAGAGTTGTTGAGACCAAATTCCTTCATTCGTCTCGACATAATATTAAGCGAATCTATAACGGCATTATGTGCCGCACGGCGACCGGAGTCTAACCGTCCGATTAACTCCTTCTTTCCGTCGGCGGTTCCTTCTGAGTACTTATCGTGCGGAGAAGAAACCATCTTGTTTAGTTGTTGGTAAACAGAATAATAGTGGTGGCTACTGTCAATAATGGCTTCAAAGTGGCTCAATAGTTCCTTCTGCTGTTCTTTCGAAATATTACTCCACCCACTCTTTGCGGATTTGGTCATTTCCCACAAAACATCGTCCGCCGTGATGAGGGCGGCGTATTTGTCGAGCTCAGGTATCTCGGCCGCTTCTTCCTTTCCTTCCGATGATCCAATACTTTTTTCTGGGCCAGTGTCTGTCATGGGTGCTTTTTTGCAATTTTACGAAAAGACGAAAACGACCAACTCGGCCTCGCGTTACGCTTTTTTAGCGGCGCCTTTCTTCGTGGTTGTTCTCATGCACTGGACGCAAATCTTTTTGCGTCCTCCGTCAACTTTTGCCCATTGCAAGTTTGGATATCTGCGAGCAGTTTCAAGCGGGTTATAGTGGCCGCGCAAAAGACGGCGTTTGCCGCGAATGACGGACCCTTTTTGACATACTTCGCATTGTCGCATGGGTGTTACTATATACGACAGAAGCGCCTGGGTCAAGCGCATCTGTCGTATATTGATGAACCGTTTTATTCGCTTTTTACCGTAAGCCTCCTCGTCTTTTGAAGGGTGAGCTTGGGGAGACGGACGGTGAGGATTCCGTTTCTGAAGGTCACGGTTGCATTATCCGGGTCAATTTCCTGGGGGAGAATAATGGAACGAGAAAACCTTCCCCAATAACACTCCTGATAAAGATAGTCGTCGCCTTTTACCTCCTGCTCGTGCTGTCGATCTCCTTTAATTGAAACAGAGTCGGGTGTGACGGTGATGTCAATATCTTCCGGACGAACTCCTGCAATAGCAGACTCAACCACGATTTCTTGTGAATTTTGGTATACGTCGATGGTAAGCCATCCCTCCGTTTCGCTTCGCACAATTTCTTCGCGCACCGGAACTTTTTTTGGAGGCGCAACTGCTCGATCTACAACATTCGATCGCGCTCGTGCAAGTTCGAATTCGTATTTAGGCGCTTCTGGGGGAGTGCCGGAGGCAAGGTCTTCAAAAAATTTTTCTTGATCGTTTGTCATGTTGATGGTGTGGCTCTGCGACGATTTTTATACCTTCTATCATATCATATTGGCAAAAAAAGAGAGAAGTACTTAAACGAAGCGTTGTTTGAGTCGCTCAAAGTCGCGGAGGACGAATATTGCCACAATAACCAAGAAAATGACGGGAAACCCTGTTTCGCCGAAGTTTAGGATGATGAGGTTGAAAACTGCATGAATCACGGTCGCGAGAATTATTCCCCAAAAAACATAGGGTTTTTGGCGAAAGACTCGGATACCTTTTGCCCACTGATACCCGATGATGCTCGAGGTGAGGGTATGCAGAAGCGTTGCCCCAACAAAGCGGAATGTAATGACATAGAGGATGCCTGCGAGAAACGGAGATGCTCCAGCGTTGCTTCCGGCTACAATGCCAATATTTTCTACTGTTGCGAATCCAAGAGCGGCGACAACCGAATAAATCATCGCATCAATCGGTTCGTCAAATGCCGGATTTTTGTGTATCGCCGCGTATGCCGCTAAGAACTTGAGCACCTCTTCGATAAATGCAAAAACCAGAATTGCAACGAGTCCGAAGTGTTCGATGTTCTGCGATTTGAAAATCTGATCGAGAATGACCTGCGCGGCGAGCGCGAAAAAGGCGAATCCAGCCCCGTTTATAAAAGTAAGGGCGATCGCCTTGCGCGGTTCTGGATGCCGATCTTCGCTTAAGTAAAAAACCAACCAAGCAAAACCAGGCAAAAGCCCCAGAAAGATTCCAAGCGGCAGCATACCTGCATTATAACAGAGGGGTTCGCCTACTCGACGTGGGGAATATATGGCCAGCGTTCTTCTGTCAAAAGATCATTCGGGTGAGATTTTCGATATACAGCTTCCGTTACAAATGGCATGAATGGATGCAGCATCTTTAAGCAATCGACAAGAATGTGATCGAGAAGGTGGTAGGCTCTGTGAGCTTTTTCAGAATCATCTCCCTGGAGGCGCGGCTTTGCCTCTTCGACCACCTTGTCGGCGAACGTGTGCCAGACGTAGTGGTATAGGCCTTCTGCGGCGAGGTGCAGGTCGAAGTTCTCAATGTGGTTGGTCACCGCCTTCTTAACGGCTTCGAACTCCTGAAGCGTCGCTCTGTCGCCTTCGTCGAATTTGTGGTTGCCGTGCGAGAACTCAGGTCGCGAATTCATGCGCAGGAATCTGGCGAGGTTCCATATCTTTGTCGAAAAGTTCCTGTATCCCCGAACCCTATCTTCGCTAAATGTTACATCGTTTCCCGGCGCAGCACCGATCACGAGCGCCATGCGTAGCGCATCGGCACCATAGGTATTCGCGAGCTCCAAAGGGTCAATACCATTTCCGATGGATTTGCTGAACTTTCTTCCTTGCGAGTCGCGGACGATGCCGTGGAAGAGAACGGTACGAAAAGGGATCTCCCCCAAAAGGCATCCGCTCATCAAAATCATACGGGCGACCCACATGAAGATAATTTCGTACCCCGGACACATGAACGCGTTTGGGTGGTACCGCTTAAGGTCTTCTGTTTTCTCGGGCCATCCCAGGGTCGAAAAAGTCCACATGCCGGAAGAAAACCAGGTATCAAGCGTGTCGGAGTCCTGTTCCCAATCCGAGCCCTTCGGTGGCTCGACGTTCACATAAGTTTCGACCCCTCGACTATCGCTCGGGATACCGTTCGGCTTGCCGTGAGCGTCAGTCGAACGGTACCAGACGGGAATGCGATGTCCGAACCAAAGCTGTCGCGAAATACACCAGTCGCGAAGATTGTCTATCCAATGGAAGTAAACCTTTTCAAATCTCTCTGGGAGAATCTTTATTTGTTTTTCAGAGACTGACTTCCTCATGATTTCTTTGAGCGTTGTTTTTGACCCCGAAGGAATGCCGTGGATGCTTGAGTGCTCAAGGACAAATTCTTTGTTCACGCCAATGAACCACTGAAGTTT
This sequence comes from Patescibacteria group bacterium, assembly GCA_038063755.1. Taxonomy (GTDB): domain Bacteria; phylum Patescibacteriota; class Minisyncoccia; order UBA6257; family 2-01-FULL-56-20; genus JBBTUL01. Next base: position 29,537 of record JBBTUL010000001.1, on the reverse strand, counting down.
CGGAAGCGGTTCTATTACGGCTCCCGTTCGTTCTGATGTCGAAACATTTTGCGTGACGTCCTCTTCCTTTTCGAGAAGGCCCTCGTTTTTCAGCCATGCCACGATTACTTCTCTCGCTTCGATTGTCTTCTTTCCTTTTAAGCGCACATCTTCCACCATCATTTTTCCATATTCATCTATCACCTGCACCAATGGAAGGTCGTGTCGAGATGCTATTTCCCAGTCGATCATGCTGTGCGCGGGAGTAACGCCGAGTGCTCCGGTGCCGAAATCCTTTTCGACAGAGGAGTCGGCGACGATCTTCACCTTGATCTGAGCTCCGCAAAAATTCGCTTCGTATATTTTTCCAACAAATTTCTTGTATCGTTGGTCTTCGGGATGAACCGCAACCGCGGTGTCTCCGACTTTCGTCTCTGGTCTAGTGGTTGAGATGGAGATAGGGAAGTCTTTGGAATAGCGGAAGGTGTAAAGTTTTGCAGGGCGCTCTTCATAGACCACTTCGTCATCCGAAATTACTGTCTGCCCTTTTGGGTCCCAGTTTACGATGCGATCAGCTCGATAAATAAGGCCGAGATCGTACATTCGCTTAAAGGCGGTTCGGACCGCAAGATTTCGTTTTTCATCGAGCGTGTAAGCTTCACGACTCCAGTCAAGCGACGCTCCAAGGCGGCGGATTTGCCGCGTAATGGTGTCGTGACTTTCTTTTGCAAACGCGTTTACGCGTTTTAAGAATTCATCTCGTCCGAGATCGTATTTCGATTTCCCTTCTTCTTTGCTGAGTATTTTCTCAACTTTTGCTTGAGTGGCTATTGCGGCATGATCGGTACCTGGAATCCAAAGTGTTGGCTCTCCGAGCATGCGATGGTAGCGAACGAAAATATCTTGGACGGTGTCTTCAAATGCATGTCCGATATGAAGGGTTCCGGTCACATTTGGAGGGGGTAGCACCACGACAAAAGGCGGAGCTTCCGCATCGGTTATTCCCCGTTTCTTGGATGTTTCCGGAGTAAAGATTCCTGATTTTTCCCATAGATCGTAAATATCAGGTTCTTCGTTTTGGTTGTAGCGCGTATCGAGTGCTTCCATTGGTGATTCTATTTTACCTTTCCCAAGAGACGAAAGCGAGTGTTCTATATTCCCAAATTTCCATTTGCACGAAGACGGTACTTTTTTTTGCGAAGCAGGTTGATATAGGCGGCTGCTCCGACCATGGAGGCGTTGTCTGTATTATATTGTGCCTCCGAAACGATAAAGGGAATTTTTGCCTTACGGGTTCGAGAGAGAAGAACCTCCCGTAAATAGGTGTTCGCGGCAACGCCCCCGGAGAGGAGTACGGACTTGGCGTTTATGCGAGAGACGGCTCGCATTGTTTTTTCCGCAAGGACGGAGACGGCAGCATGTTCAAAGGATGCGGCGACGTCTTTTTTTTGAGCACTGGGATTGTCTCGCAGATAATAGAGGACTGATGTCTTGAGTCCTGAGAAGCTGAAATCAAAGTTTTTCGCGTGAACCATCGGTTGCGGAAATGAGATGGATGTGCGATCGCCCTTCTTTGCGAGTTTTGAGATTTCCGGTCCTCCCGGGTAGGGAAGGCTAAGGAGGCGCGCAACTTTATCAAATGCTTCTCCAGCCGCATCGTCGCGAGTCTCTCCGATTTTTTTCCACTTCGTAAGCCCATCGATCCTAAGAAGCATGGTATGTCCTCCGCTTACGATAAGTCCTACTGCGGGGAAAAGATTTTTGATTTTCTTCTTTGACCAGCGAACTCCTTTTTTCGGGAGGAGAAAACTCCATAAGTGTCCTTCAAGATGGTTTACTCCCATAACCGGCTTTTTCAACTGTTTGCCGATCGTTTGCGCGAAGGTGATGCCAGCCCAGAGCGCGGGTTCAAGTCCTGGGCCGACGGTAACCGCGATGCAGTGGATGTTTTTTACAAGAGAGCGGTTAGCGGCAAGCAGTTTTTTAAAAAGAACCGGAAGATTTTTTTCATGTTCTCGCTTTGCGAGATTGGGAACAACCCCCCCGAAGGGTCGGTGAACCGCGATTTGCGAAGATATAATACTTTCTTTTACCTGAAAACTTGGGAAAGATATTGTGCCGCTGGCCTCAACGAGAGAGAGGGCTGTTTCATCGCAAGAAGTTTCGATGGCTAAGATGATTATTTTTTTCATAAAGAGTGACTTGACATCAACTCGTACTCGATTAGCCTAATAAAAGCAGTCATTATTTACAAGGACTAAGCATGCGTATCCGCAAGGCGAGACATAACGACGTTTCCGCGATTCAAAAAATTGCGGCTACAGAGCTCAAGCTCGATTTCGTTGGCTTTCGCTTGCATTGGCCCACCACAATAAAGGAGGCTGTTTCAGGGGGGAGGTATTTTGTTGCGGTGAGTGAGAAGGGTATTATCGGAATCATGTGCGTTACGCCCCACGCGCGATATGTCGAGATTGACACACTTGCTGTTCGTGGCGATCATAAGCGTCGCGGAGTCGGAGAAGCGCTTATCTCCTTTATAAAAGAAAAAGCGAAGAAAAGTGGACTTAAATTCATCTCTGTTGGTTCGTTCTATGAGTACCGCGCATTGGGATTTTATAAGAAACTTGGCTTCACCCGAGAAGACCGAGGGAGCTGGAGGGGACATCCGTATCACTATCTCGAATACAGATCCGCATAAGACCCCTGCTTCGGGTCTTTTTAATTTATATCCGCTATGATACGAACAGAGTTTCCGGCCTGAACCTCAAGAAATCCACTCTTTACTTCGAAGTACGATTTTTTTCCATCAGTCGCCGTAATGGCGATCGTTCCTGGAGCGAGCACGGAGATAATGGGTTTGTGGTGGTCAAGAATCGTAATTTCTCCAGCTGCGGTTTTGCAGGTGAGCGAGGAGATCTCTCCAGTATAAAGAATTTTTTGCAGTGCGTACGCCTCGAGTTTCATTTTTGTTTTTTAGACGAGCTCGTCGATACCGCCCTTCATATAGAAGACGTCTTCCGGCTTGTCGTCATGGCGGCCCTCAAGAATCTCTTTAAATCCGCGAATAGTATCTTCTCGTTTCACGTATTTCCCTGGTCTGCCAGTGAATGTTTCGCCGACGAAGAACGGCTGTGATAAGAAGCGCTGTACTTTACGTGCTCGGTCAACTATCTTTCGGTCTCCTTCGGAGAGCTCTTCAATGCCCAGAATAGCGATGATGTCTTGGAGTTCTTTGTAGCGCTGAAGTGTCTTTTGGACTTCGCGCGCTGTTTCATAATGTTCATTTCCAACGATTTTCGGATCAAGCGCGCTCGAGCTTGATGCAAGCGGGTCGACAGCCGGATATATGCCGATTTCGGTAAGAGCGCGATTTAAAACAATCGTCGAGTCTAGATGGCTAAAGGTTGTTGCTGGGGCAGGGTCAGTAATGTCATCCGCCGGAACGTAGACGGCTTGCACGGAAGTAATCGAGCCCTTGTGTGTCGAGGTGATTCGTTCTTGAAGCTCCGCCATTTCGGAAGCGAGCGTCGGTTGGTAGCCCACCGCGGAAGGCATGCGGCCCAAGAGCGTTGAAACTTCCGATCCGGCTTGGGAGTAGCGGAAAATGTTGTCGATAAAAAGGAGCACGTCTTTCCCTTCTTCGTCTCTGAAATATTCCGCCATGGCGAGCGCGGTTAGTGCCACGCGGGCTCGCGCGCCAGGAACCTCGTTCATTTGTCCGAAGACAAGTGCTGTTTTTTTGAGAACGCCGGAGTCCTGCATTTCTTTATATAGATCGTTTCCTTCGCGCGTTCTTTCTCCAACGCCGGCGAAAACCGAAGCACCACCGGAGACTTCCGCAACGTTTCGGATAAGCTCCATAAGAAGGACAGTTTTTCCAACTCCTGCGCCTCCGAAAAGCCCAACCTTTCCTCCTTTTATAAATGGAGCGATAAGGTCGATAACCTTAATGCCGGTTTCGAAGATTTCTGTTTTGGTAGATTGCTCGGTAAAAGGCGGCGCGGAGCGGTGAATGGGGGCAAATTTCGAAAACTTCGTTTCAATAGGCTTTAGGGGCCGCCCCATCACGTCGAAAATATTTCCGAGGACTTCAGGTCCAACTGGGACGAGGATGGCATGTCCCGTGTCTTCTACTTCGACGCCACGTCGAAGTCCGTCTGTTGACTCAAGCGCGATTGCTCGGACCTTTCCTGGTTCAAGATGTCGCACCACTTCAAGCGTGAGGTCTTTTCCTCCTTCTCGAACGAGCAGCTGCTCATAAATGGACGGGACCGCTTGACTCTCTGGGAATACGACATCGACAACGGGACCAATGATCTGAGTAATGGTGCCGGTTTTTTTTGGTGAATCGTTATTTTTTTTCATATGCTTTTATTTTTTAGAGCGACTCTGCTCCAGCAGTAATTTCAATTAGCTCTTTTGTAATAGATGCTTGTCTCGACTTGTTGTATTGGAGGGAGAGGTTCGATGCTAATTCTTCGGCGTTGTCGGACGCGCTTTTCATAGCAGTCCGCCGCGCGGCGTGTTCTGATGCGTTTGCCTCAAGAATAATGTGATAGAGCTGCATCTCGACGAGATGGGGGACTAAGGACTCGAGCACAATCTGCGGGGATGGTTCGATGAGGTATTCCGAAGCATCCTTTCCCTCGTTGAAAAACGAGAGACCGTTGCTTCTGATGAGCTCGGCGAACTTTCCTGTTTCCGGAACTATCTCGTCGGCAGTTTTTTTAAGAAGGTCGGGATCTACGGGGAGAATTTGGCGCTTCAGAACTACTTGGCGGAGCGCGGTCTTAAAGTGAGTAGATATCGCAATAACCTTGTCCCACCGTTCGGCAAGGTATCCGTCAACAAGCAGCTTGGTGAGGTTTCCAATTTCTTGTACGGTTGTGAAATCTCCGAATCGGATGAACGACTGGATAAGGTGAGGCGTTCGACGATCGAGATACGAAGCGGATTTTTGCCCGATCGCAACGAACAAGTGCGAGCCATCTTTCATGTCGATATTTGTTTCCTTAGCGAACGACTCGAATGATCGGATGACGGAACTGTTGAATGAGCCCGCAAGACCCTTGTCTGACGTGATAAGGACTACGAGCGTGTGGTTGAGGGGCCGTTTTTGCAGCAGGGGCGACGGATGGAGGCTTCCTTGTCTTGCGAGTACCGCAAGGAGATCGAGAGCCGCGTAGGTGTACGGACGAGATGAAATGGCGACTTCTTGGCTGCGTCGCATTTTGGTTGCAGCAACAAGCTCCATTGCTTTGGTTATCTGGCTGATATTCTTGACGCCCTTCAGGCGCCTTTTAATGTTTTGAAGGGATTCCATTATTTCGAAAGGAATGCGGTTATTGCTTTTTTAAGCGATTCTTCGGTCTCAGGCGAGAGCTCTTTTGTTGTTCGGATGGACTCCAGGATGTCTCCGTGAAATCTTTCGATATTTTCAAACATTTGCTCTTCTTTCGCTTTCGCTTGCGGGAGGGGTATTTCATCAAGGTAGCCGTTAAGCGTCGCATAGAAAGAAACAACTTGTTTTTCAAACGGGAGCGGGGCAAGATCGCTCTGCTTCAATATTTCGGTAACAAGCTGGCCCTGCTTGATCTTTTTTTGAGTTGCTTCGTCAACGTCGGAGGAGAATTGCACGAATGCCTGAAGTTCGCGGAACTGCGCAAGCGCAAGGCGAAGTTTGCCGGTGACCTTTTTCATCGCTTTCGTTTGGGCTGCGGATCCTACGCGGGAGACCGAGAGACCGACGTTTACCGCCGGACGAACTCCCTGATAAAAAAGATCAGATTCCAGATATATTTGGCCATCGGTTATCGAAATAACGTTTGTCGGAATGTATGCCGTGACATCTCCCAGTTGAGTTTCGATGATGGGAAGAGCGGTGAGAGAGCCTCCGCCTTTTTCTTTCGAGAGTTTTGCGGCACGTTCAAGAAGGCGGGAATGAAGGTAGAAAACATCTCCCGGATACGCCTCACGTCCTGGCGGGCGGCGAAGGAGAAGTGAAATCTGTCTATATGCCCAAGCGTGTTTTGAAAGGTCGTCGTAGACTACGAGCGCATCCTGTCCTTTATCTCGGAAAAATTCTCCAACAGCGCATCCCGCAAACGGAGCCAAATACCAAAGCGCTGCCGGAGAAGAAGCAGATGCCGAGACGACCACCGTGTATTCCATAGCGCCATGTTCCTTGAGCGTTTCGACGATCTTTGCGACCTTCGATTCTTTCTGGCCAACCGCTACATAGATACAAATCGGTGTTTTTCCGCTCTTGTCTTTCAGCTGATTAATAATCGTATCAAGCGCAACGGCGGTTTTTCCCGTTTGTCTGTCTCCGATAATAAGCTCACGTTGTCCGCGCCCGATAGGAATCATGGAATCAATCGCTTTGATTCCGGTGTGAAGCGGGGCATTCACCGATTCTCGGTCGAGAACTCCCGGCGCTTTGTTTTCTAAAAGATATTTCTCGGGCTTTGCTTCTTCCTTGAAGATAGGGCCCTTCCCATCAAGCGGGTTTCCGAGCGGATCAATAACGCGGCCAAGCAGCTCGACTCCAACGTTGAGGGAAAGAACTGAGCCGGTATTTTTTACAATGTCTCCCGTTTTTATTGAAAGGTAGTCGTCGAGAACGAGTGCGCCTACCGTTTCCTCTTCGAGGTTCAAAGCGAGTGCTCTTCGCGGTCCATCCACGGTCTCAACCAAAAGCAACTCTTGGCTTACTGTTTTTGAAAGGCCGATAATTTTAATAATGCCATCACCAACCTCAATGACGGATCCGATAGCTTCCCACTGCGTGGAGTCTTTGTGCGCGGAGATTTCTTTTTTAAGTTTTTCTATTATTTCGTATGACATGCTGATATTTTCGTTATCGACGGGGGAGCATTGTTTCTAGTTTTTTGAAAAGCGAGCCGTCAAACTGTTCCATTCCGTCGATGGTTATCCGAACGCCCGCGACAAGCTCCGAGGATATTTTTTCCTCGATCACACGTGGCGTGGGAAGGGACTTCTCAAGTGATGCACGCTGTTCTTTGGTGAGCGGCCGAGCCGATTCAAGGAGTATGTGATGAATGCCAAAGGCTTTCCTCAAAAGGCGACTTGTTTCTTTCAAGATGGCATCCCAATGCGCTTCATCTCCGTTTTTCTTTACGAGGAGGACCATGTTCGAGAGAACTACCTTTTCGCTCTGCGGTTTCTCTTTCGCAAGGACCGCAGAGAACGCTTTCGCGTAAAGGATGGGGGAATACTTCATTTCCTGGCTGTTTTCTGGAGCGCCTGTTCGATCAGGGCTTCGTCGATTTCTTTCGGTTTCATTCCAACCGCTTGCGTCAGCGCCTCCTTTACAAGGACGATTGCTTCGTTGCGAACTCGAACCTTCATATCTTCTTCTTTTTGGGCGATAGAGCGATTCACTTCTTCAAACATTACAAGCTCCTTGCGTTTCGCCGCCGCGAGCATCTCCGCTTCAACCTCCCTCGATCTGGCTTCTGTAGACTTGAGTATCTCAAGAGATTTTATTTCCGCCTCCTTCGTTTTCTCCTGAAGCACCTTATCTGCTTCTCCGAGGCGGGTATCTGCCTCTTCGGCTTTTTGAACCCCCTCCTCGATTTTTTCTCGTCGCTCCTTAAGTAATTTCAAAAGCGGTTTGTAAGCGAATATGCGGAGAATAACGAGCAAGAGCAAAAAGTTTGCCGCTTGGCTTAAAAGCAACTTCCAGTCTATTCCTAGTTTTTGTAAGAGTTCTTCCATTGAGGTGCTGGCTTTTCGGGGCAAATAGCAAAGCGCAATCGGGCAAGAGATCCTACGATTTGCCCTCTGCTATGTGCCGTTTATACGAACTTGATAATGAGCGAGATGACCAACGCATAAATTGCGATTGCTTCGGCAAAGGCGATTGCCAAAATCATAGCAGTCTGAACCTTCGGTGCCGCTTCTGGATTCCTTCCAATAGCTTCTGCGCCCTTTGATCCGATGAGCCCGATGGCGAGCGCTGGCATGATTGTTCCGACAGCGATGGCGAGCGCCGATCCTAATATCTTAATTTCTTCGATTCCCATGGTTGATTAGTTGTGTTTTTTTCGACCTTTTATATTCTAGTGTTCGGTAGCATGTTCAGTTGTGGCGATCGCGGTAAAAACCAGCGCGAGCATTCCAAAAACGAACGCCTGTATAAATCCGACAAATACCTCAAGGAACAAGAATGGAAGCGGTATTACGTAGGGGACGAGGAAGGCAATAATGGTAAGAAGCACCTCTCCGGCAAATATATTTCCGAAGAGACGAAATGAGAACGATACCATTTTAGCAAATTCAGAAATGAGCTCAAGGATGCCGAGGAAGAAGTTGATTGGGTTCGAAAAATCGAAAAACTTTTTTGCGTGAGCGGCGATGCCAATTGCAAGAATTCCGAAAATATTAATGGAGACGACCGCAAGCACGGCAAGGGCGAGCGTGAAGTTAAGGTCGCTTGATGGTGCGCGAAGAACGGGAATCGCGCCATGCTCGCCTTCGCGAAGAACAAGAGATCCGACACCCGGAAGAAGTCCGAACCAGTTCGAGAAGAGAATAAAGAGAAATATGGTCGCGATAAAAGGGAGATACTTTTCTGACTTTGCGCGGCTCCCGAGGACCGAGTCCATAAGATTAAGGATTCCTTCGAGCAGAAGCTCAAGGACAGACTGTACCTTTCCCGGGATGAGCGAGAGTTTTTTTCGAAGCAGGATGCTTGCGGAGGCGAGGAAGATGAATACCAAAAGAGACATAAGGAGCGCGTTTGTTACGGGGAAATTTCCGATATGAAGGAGCTCTTCTGCTTTGATTGATATCTCTGACATAAAAAGTAGTAAAGTGTGGCGAAAAACGCAGAAAGTATAGCATTTCCGCGTCTTATTTGCAACAGCCGCCTCTTTGAGGCTGAGGGAAAATTTTAGTCTACGAGCTTGCCCAACTCTTCTGCTACAAGCGAAACATCTCTTCGTGCAAAGTTAATCCTGTCTTGCTTTGCGTTTTTCATTTTTTCGACGTGTGGATTCCTGGGTGCCTCAAGGGTCGGATCTTTCGAGCCCGCTTTGCGGTTGTAGTTTTTTCTGACGCCAGACTCTGAGCTTCTAGAGTATAGTCCTAGGCCGGACTGACCCACGCTGCCGAATACGAGATGTCGTTGAATTTCGGGCGGGTAGCTTTCAGGGTTGTTTGTTATAGATACGCTTGCAAGGTCGAAGTCTACACCACTCGCTTCAAGAGCAAGGACGGTTGGCATTATGCCACGACCGGATGTGATGTATTCGGTTACAAGGAGTGTCTTGCCCATTTTTTTTGCTTTTTCCGAAAGGAAATCTCTCACGGCTTCCCAGATTTTTTCCTTCCCGTGCCTTCCTCCTTGAACGAAAAGCTTTTGCGCTGGATTTTTCCCGGACTCCTTTCTTTTTTTGTCTATTATTTTACCGATGAGGAGGGCGAGAATTCTGGCGCTTGCGTCGTCTCCGATGACCGTGTCATATTCGGAGATGTTTTTGCGAAGCTCGATTATGAGGCGCGCGATTGAAGCGAGAGTTCTCTCCCTTGCTCTTTCGTCGTCGAGGATATTAACTTTTTCCTTGGACAACCCGAATGCGTCGGTGACAATTTCTTTTTCAAGCTTGCCAAGGTCAACTCGCTCCATAAGCTCTTCGACTTCATCGAATGGAACTCCCTCGCGAAGAAGCGATTCATAAAATGTTACAGCCGGAGGTAGGTATTTTTCGAATGGATTTTCCATGGGAGATTTTTTAATTTGAGGACCGCCTACACATCCGCCTCTGGGGTGTGCGCGCTTGCCCGCATTTTTCTTAAATGCTCTTCAAATGCGCTTGATGGGGCGTTGTATCTCAGGCACCCCACGGCACGATCTTCTTTTATGTTCGCGAGATATTCGCTGTGCTTTCTGTTCCGATCTTCTTCACTCTTAAATTCGTAAAGCAATCCCTCTCCACCGTCCCAAAAGTAATAGTTGTAAAAAGTTTTTACGGTCTCTGGGGTTATGCCGTAAAGATTTTGAAGCCAAAGATAAGCCGCCTCCACTGAAGGGTTGGTAATCTCCCATCCCGTTCCCGCGACGTTTCTATCTCGCGATTTTTCTTGCTCGTTGTACCTCGCAACTTGTCGCTCCACTTCTTTTCGAAGTTCAACTCCCTCGCTCGTTGTAAGATTGTTGACGTTGAATTTCGCTTCCAAAAAGCCTCGAGCCGCATCCATATATGCGGCAATCTCCTTTCTTTCGTCGCGGACTTTTTTCGCCTCGGCGATTGCTAGATGAACTCGTCGGCCTCGTTCTTGATCTTTGTTCAGGTCAGCCTGGACGGTTTCGGCTGGTACTTTGAAAACCTTTACGCCACCTTCGCGTTCCTCAAAAACGGCACCTTCTTCCGGTTTTCCGAATCGCTCAATTTTTCGCGGGACCATATATTTTTTATAGCACACACTTCGACTAGACCAAAACGATATTTGTACCGCCAACCGGATTTGAACCGGTGTTCCCGCCGTGAAAGGGCGATGTCCTAGGCCAGGCTAGACGATGGCGGCATTTTCTCGATTCTTTCAAAAAGCTCTTTTCTTGCTCGAGCAGTTCTTTTCAGAAATATCTCTCGTTTCCGAGCAGAGGTTCTTTCTGAAAATCCTTCTTTATATACAAGCCTCCATGGAGAGTATGCCTTGGTAGATCTTACTTCACTGGCGTTGTGTTTATCAAGCCTCTCCTTTTGGTTGGCAGTGATGCCGATATAATACCTGGCAAACAAAACGCTTTTTAGGATATAGAGTTACACATAATGGTTCCGCCGTGTCCTCCAGAGGAAAATCCGCCTTCTGCGGAAAAGAGCGCCGTCCTAACTATTAGACGATGGAGCCATGCGCAAGCACGAAGCTTGTTCTTTCCGTACATACAGTACGGAAATTTTTACCGGGAGTTAAAATTGCTGGTCCGTGCTATACTTCACAAAAGGCTTGCATCGAAGCCGCAAAATTAACAAATAAAACGATTATGTTTCCACTTCTATACATTTGGGACGACTGGGGGCTTTTAGCACTTCGTATCGCTCTCGGGCTAGTTCTTGCGATACATGGAATTCCGAAGCTAAAAAACATTCGGGGAACGGGAGCCTGGTTTGCATCTGAAGGATTCAAGCCCGGAATGTTTTGGGCGGTTGTGGTGACACTTCTCGAGTTTTTTGGAGGAATCGCTCTTATTCTCGGTTTTCTTTCACAGGCTCTAGCGGCACTCCTTGTCGTTCAATTCCTCGTGATTCTCATTTGGAAAATCAAGAAGGGAGATTCGTTTGTCGGAGGCTACGAGCTTGATATTTTCATTTTCGCAACTGCCCTTGCAATCCTTTCGCTTGGCGGAGGATCGTATGCCGTAGATGCTTTTCTGTGGTAGGCTGGGAAGCGCATAAATTGCGGTAATCCAATTTAATGTATCGGTTTTTCGAAATTCTTCCAGGAGCGCTTGCGTGGACAACCCTCATCCTCATGGTGGTTTTTTCGTGGAAACTGCCTGCTGCGGTTTCGGTTTTCATTATTCTTTTTGATGTCTATTGGCTTCTCAAGACTATTTACCTTTCTTTTCATCTACGCGTCGCGTTTCTTGCAATGAAGAGAAATATGAGTGAAAACTGGCTTTTGCGACTCAACGAGCGATTTGAAGGGGATTGGGGCCGAGTTCAGCACCTCGTACTCTTCCCTATGTATAAGGAGCCATACGAGGTTGTTCTGGATAGCTTCTCAAGGATTCTTCAAGGAAACTATCCGAAGGAGAAGCTTCATGTCGTACTTGCCCTTGAGGAGAGAGCGGGGGAGGCGGCGCGAACGGTCGGCGAGAGGATAAAGAAGGAATTCGGCGAGAAGTTTGGAAGCTTTCTTGTAACAAATCACCCTGGAGATATCTCTGGAGAGCTTGCCGGAAAAGGGGCAAACGAAACATGGGCGATAAAACAGGCAAAGAAAGAAATCGTGGATGCGCGCCATATTCCGTACGAAGATATTTTGGTTTCGGTTTTTGATATTGACACTCAAGTTTTCTCGGAATATTTTGGACGACTTACCTATCTTTTTCTTGACACACCAGATCGTCTGCGAGCCATCTATCAGCCCGTTCCGTTTTTCACCAACAACGTGTTTCAGGCTCCCGCGCTCGCCCGAGTGGTATCTTTTTCCGCAACATTCTGGCAGATGATGCAGCAGGCTCGTCCTGAGCGCCTTACTTCATTTTCTTCGCAATCAATTCCCTTCACCGCGCTTTTGGATGTCGGGTATTGGCACACCGACATGGTTTCAGAGGATTCACGAATATTTTGGCAATGTTTTTTGCATTACGAAGGAGATTTCAAGGTTGTGCCGCTTGAATATCCTGTTTCGATGGACGCGAATGTTGCGCCGACATTTTGGGGGACGATGAAAAATCTTTATTTGCAACAGCGAAGATGGGGATGGGGATCGGAAAACGTGCCGTACCTTTTGGACGGTCTTCGCAAAAGCAAAAAAATTTCGACACGAAGGAAGATCTTTTGGACGTTCACCGTGCTTGAGGGGTACCACTCCTGGGCGACGAACTCGCTTATGATTTTTGCGCTCGGCTGGCTTCCGGTCGCGCTCGGAGGAATGGCCTTCGGCGCGTCACTTCTCTCGTACAGCCTTCCGCGCATCACTCGTTTCGTGATCGGTCTTTCAATGGTTGGGGTCGCGACTTCGGCTATTATGAGCGTCGTTCTTTTACCGCCGAAACCAAAGTGGTTCCGCATGCGTCACTACGCGCTCTATGTTGTTGAGTGGATTTTCATCCCGATTACGCTCATTATTTTCGGTGCATTTCCCGGACTCGAGGCGCAGACCCGTCTTATGCTTGGAGGAAAATTCAGACTTGGTTTTTGGGTAACTCCGAAAGATAGGAGATAGAATAGAGAAGTTAGAATCTAGAAGCTAGTAGTTGAGATTCGAAAATCAGGATTTAGAAGCTCCAAACATGGGAAACGTGAAATCGTACAAAGACCTTATTATGTGGCAGAAAGCCAAAGATTTTGTCATCCGTCTTTATAAGGCGACTGACCGGTTTCCTCGGGAAGAAACATATGGACTGACAAGTCAGCTAAGAAGGGCGGGTGTTTCGATCCCGTCGAACATCGCAGAAGGATTCAATCGAAAACATTCAGGCGAAAAAACACAATTTTTACGGATAGCTTATGGTTCCGGTGCGGAGGTCGAAACGCAACTCATAATCGCCCTAGAGTTGGGATATTTGAGCGGTGTGGAATATGCGGCTCTGGAAGCCGAGCTTGGCGAGGTAATGAAGATGATAAATACGGTGCTCAATAAGTTATAATTACCCCATATGGTAAATCGGCTACGTCGGCTACTAGCTTCTAGATTCTATTTACTGGATTCTCGAGAAGGTTTTTCCTTAATCGAGCTTTTGCTGTTCGTTGCCATTTTCAGCGGAGCGATGATCGGATTTCTTGGAATTTTGGTTGGCGTTACGCGCGTACAAGTCCGCCAAATCGCTGCGGCCGAGGTAAACGGACAGAGCCAATTCGTTCTCCAAAATATTCAGCGCCTCGTGGAAAAATCGAGCGTGATTGAGATGCCGACGGATACGAGCACTACGACGCTCAAGCTTCGCATGGCATCCTCAACCGCAGACCCGACGTATATTATCGTTCAGGATGGGGTGGTCTACCTGCGAGAAACGGACGCAGGATCTCTTACGGCGCTTACGTCGAATCGAGTGACGGTTTCGAGCATGGCGTTTAAAAAAAGAGCGAACCCGCCAGGGCACGATTCGGTCGCCGTTGATTTCACCGTAGAATACGTAACGGCGAATCCGCAGCAGCGCTTTACGCAGATACTCGATACGGCAATCGCTCGTGTTTCGGCGGCGACATTTGATTCAAACGTTGTTCCGTCAACCGGAAACATTTACAAGCTCGGTGCTTCCGCCGGAGACTGGCAGTCGGTCAATAACACGATATATTTCAGCGGATCAAACGTCGGCGTGGGAGTTGTTTCTCCCGGACAGACGCTTGAGGTAAATGGCGGGATCCGCGTAAATACCGCGACCGCGCAACCAACATGCGATTCATCCCAGCGTGGGACGGTTTGGATCGTGCAAAATGCGGTGGCAACCGACACGGTCCAGGCATGTATCCGTCAGAACGGCGGGACATATGCTTGGACGAACCTCCTGGGTCCGTCTTCGTGGTGAAGATTTTTTTACTGTCCGATAGGGTATAATAAAGAATCATGGACAAAAAAAGACTTGCGATCGAAATCGTGCTCGTCATTATCATAATTACGCTTGGAGTAGCGCTTCTGTTTGCATTGCGGAAAGAGGAAGTTAAACAAGTTCCTCCTACTGATTCCGGAGTAGCCAGTCTTAGTGAAGGCGGTTTGCCTGAATCAAAAACCCGCCTTCCGGTTCCAGGCGGGGCAGTCGTTCCAGAGGCGGGGGGAGTTATTGCGGGCATCGCCTCGCCATCCGTTGTGCGCCCGTCGGGTCCCGGAGCCGATACGAAGATAAGAGAGTTCAGAGTGAGAATCGAAAAAAATATTTTTTCACCGGACTCTCTCGCACTGTACGTCGGCGATGTGGCGCATATAGATTTTGAGGCGGTTGATAAAGCGTACGAAGTTGTACAGCCGGACAACGGATATCGTCTTTCAATTCCGAAAGGGTCGTCCCGACTTCTTGAGGGGCAATTTAACCAGGCGGGGAAATTCGTTCTCTACTGCGAATCCTGCGGCGGTCCGGAAAAAGGACCAATAGGATACATCACGGTCGTTCCAAAAAAATAAAATAATTTTATCGATATATGTTTTTAAAAGAGAAAAAGTTTGCAGTGGTGGCAGTTGGTGCATTGATCCTCGTCGCGCTCGGAGTATATGGTGGACTTTTTTTGAGCAGGTCGAACGTGTGGCAAACAGGCGAGTCGGGTTATACGGTCGTGTATCTTGTTTCCGGAGATATGTACTTCGGAAAGTTATCAGGGTTTCCACGTCCTCACCTTACCGACGTCTGGTATATGGAACGAGGAGTTTCTCCTGAGAACCAGCCTCAGCTCGGAGTTACTTCTTTTAAGTCCGCAGTATGGGGTCCAAAGGATGTGCTGTACTTGAATCCAAAAAACATTTTATGGCAGACCGAGCTTAGTGAAGAGAGCCCACTTATCCAAGCTATTGCGCAAAAGAGAGCGGCACAATGAGAGTGATCTAATAAGTCTCCTACGAACAAATGAGAAACGCACAGAAGAAAATACTATACGCGGCAGCGATTCTTGCCATCTCCGCGATCATGTACCTTGCAGTTACGGTTTTTAAAACCGCCGCGTTTGTTGGTCCTTCAAGCTCATCCACTTCTACTTCGGGCGCGGTTATCGCCGACACCTCTGCAAACATCATAATCGGCACTACCACAAATCCGGGGGACACCCGCCTCTTGGTTGCCGCTACCTCAACAGGAGCTTCTTCTACCATCTATTCCATCCGTATCATTGATGCGGGAAATACGAGCATCTTCAATGTCCGAAACGATGGCAGAGTTACTATTGCAACCGCCACATTTCCCCCGACAGCAAGCACCACCCGTCTTCGCGTAGGAGGATCAATCGAGTCAACGACCGGAGGATTCATCTTCCCTGACGGTACGACGCAGACGACGGCAGTTTCTGCTGCTGCGACCTCGACGGTACTTGCCGCGAATGTCTCCGCCGGAGCCTTCGGCGCGAATACCGGAGGAGGAAACTACACCTTCCCTGCAAGTGTCGGGATCGGAACCACGACCGCGCCATCCTATGCGCTGCATGTCGTGGGGTCGGCCGCTGCTTCTGCTGTGGGAATAAGAAGTACTTCGGCAACTGGTTATCCTGGCATTGAATACATAGATAGCGCCGGGGCGACAAACCTTTATATGGGGTATGACAATACCAACGGTCAGTCGAGAATAAACAGCATAAACAGCAAGCCACTCCGCATCCTCACCAACTCGCTTGACGCGATCTTTATTGACGCGAGCCAGCGCGTTGGCATTGGTACTACCACGCTTTCAAACAAGCTCTCCGTCGCAGGAGACATTAGGGTTCAGAACTGGACCCAGCTTGGGTCAAAGCCATCAATCACTACTGATGTTGCAAATGACTATTTCGTCATACGCCAGGACTCATCAAGCGGACCGGATATCGAGTGGCAGATGAACGGATCAGCCGGTGACGCTTTTAAGGTTGTAAACAGAACTGCCGTAAGCGTACTTTTTACCGTTTCCACAAGCGGACTCATAACCGCTACGAACAGAATAACCGGTGTCTCGACCCCGACCGCTTCGACGGACGCCGCGACGAAGGGGTATGTGGATTCAGTAAACGTCCCAACTCGTTGGGCAGGGTATTCGACAACAACGTATGATGGCGCGATTGGCGGTGGAACGGGAGGGGTAAGGAAAGGGAATATCATTTGCAATTCAAATTACAGCGGTTCTCATTGGGCATCGATGAGCGAACTTATGGCGCTTGGCAGTAATTATCCCTGGACATATAGCGTGTGGCTCATGGACGGATCATCGTGTTTGTCGTGGGCAACGAACAGTGTTTCTTATCAAGGAGGAGTGATGAGCACCACAAACGTTACAAGCGATGCTTGTATTAGTTCATATCGTCTTGCTTGTACGTATTAGACATCTACATGAAGAGAGCAACCTTTAAAGTGCTGATATTGATGGCAACGCTTGTCGGTTCGTTTCTTTTTTCGTATTTTTTAAAACCGTCCGGTACCCTCCAGGAAGAGCTCGATAAAAAAATTTCGACCGACTCCTACGTATGGGCGGCGACAACAACGGTCCGTTGGGCCGGGTATACCACGACAACATTCGACGGCTCCATGTGGAAGGGAGGGACGCCATCTTCAATAAAGACAGGGAACATATGGTGCAATGCTGCCTATTCTGGTTCAGTCTGGGCAGATGCAGAGGAGCTCGTGAAGCTCGGCGCCAGCTACCCCTGGACGCAAAGCGTGTGGCTCGCTGATGTTACTTACGCGCTTGAGACCTCATGCTTCCATTACCAAAGCAATAGCGCTTCGTATACTGGCTCTTTTGCAGACGGCAATACGCTCTATGCCGGTGGAGCGGTCAATTCCCCAGCGTGCAGTAATTCATATTATCTTCCGTGCGTATACACCCCATGAGCACAAAACGCAAGCTATTTCTTTTGTCGATTTTTCTTATCTCGCTTGGCGGCGGCGGTTTCTATTTTGTCTACGCTGTCGCTGGTCCAGGGTCGCAAAGTCCCGGGTCCGGCTCCGGTTCGTTTTTGATCGACACCTCTGCAAACATCATAATCGGCACTACCACAAATCCGGGGGACACCCGCCTCTTGGTTGCCGCTACCTCAACAGGAGCTTCTTCTACCATCTATTCCATCCGTATCATTGATGCGGGAAATACGAGCATCTTCAATGTCCGAAACGATGGCAGAGTTACTATTGCAACCGCCACATTTCCCCCGACAGCAAGCACCACCCGTCTTCGCGTAGGAGGATCAATCGAGTCAACGACCGGAGGATTCATCTTCCCTGACGGTACGACGCAGACCACAGCTGCCGCGTCCGGCACAACCGTAACTGCGACGGGAACTTCCGCCGGCGCCTTCGGCGCGAATACCGGAGGAGGAAACTACACCTTCCCTGCAAGTGTCGGAGTCGGAATCGCGCCATCCTATGCGCTCTATGTTGTGGGGTCGGGCGCTGGTGTTCCCGTGATGGGCATCAGAAACACCTCCGCTTCCGGATATCCAAGGCCGGAATACATTGACAACACTGGTACAACGCAGCTTTACATGGGATACAATAATTCTTCCGTAGAGTCCCGCATCAACAGCGTAAACAGCAAGCCACTCCGCATCCTCACCAACTCGCTTAACGCGATCTATGTCGACGCGAGCCAGCGCGTTGGCATTGGCACCACCACGCTTTCAAACAAGCTTTCCGTTGCGGGAGACATCAAAGTTCAGAACTGGACCCAGCTTGGGGGAAAGCCGTCAATCATTACGGATGTTGCGGATGATTTCTTCGTCATACGCCAGGATTCATCAAGCGGACCGGATATCGAGTGGCAGATAAACGGACCCGCAACCGTCGGCTTTAGGGTTTATAATCGAACTTCCGATTCTACTATTCTTGATGTTTTAACGACAGGCGAATTGGTGATGTATAGTCATCGCATCACTGGCATCTCGACTCCAACAGGATCATCCGACGTGGCGACGAAAGGGTATGTAGACACCGCGCTTGCAACAAGCAGCGTATCTTTTGCGGGATATACCTCGACTACGTTTAACGGGAGTCTGGGCGGGCTGAAGGGCGGGAATCAAAAATGCCAGAATGATTATCCAGGATCGGTATGGGCATCAATTGATAATATAAGATTGTTAGGATCTCGATATCCCTGGAGCGTAGCTATCTGGGTACAGGCAGTAAGCTCTATTGATCCTTCCCGATTTTGCTTAAACTGGACGGATACAGGCACCTTCTCGGCAGTACAGCTAGCCGGAAATGGAGCTATTAATACCGGCGTAGGCTGTAGTACGCCAACATATCTAGCTTGCGTGTATGTGCGCACCGAAAAAACTTTCTAGTCACTTCGCTTTCGCGAGCATATCCGAAAGTCCGGCGAGACCAAAGGTTCTTGAATCGATTCCTCCTTCGGCAAGATTGCTTAAGAGCAAGTAAGAATCCTGTGGAATAATTCCGTCGTGGTCTTTGATATAAAGAGAGAGAAGGTCTTTTTGGTTCGGAGTAAGGAGGTAGGGTTTTCCCTCCGAAGTTTCGAGAATTATCCCATTTATCGTTATGTTCGAGAGTTTTCTTTCGGCCTCTACTATTGCGAGCGTATCTCCAGGAATGCCTCGAACAATCTTTAGAAGCGGGTCCTTGCTCGGCGCGTACCGGTAGGCGACAATGTCGTTACGTCTGGGCGTGTGGCATCTATAATAGCCATAGAGGAGGGTGATTTTGTCGTCATTTTCGATCTTCGGCTCAAGCGATCCTCCTCGGACCGTTACGGTCTCGGCCGTGATCGCACACGGACCTTGAGACAGACGGAACCCAGCGGCGCTTCCCAGGAGCGCGGACACAAAGAGCGCGATTCCCCAAAACAGATAGTGCCTCTTTTTTGCCTCGGCGATATTTTCGCGAATGGACGACATAAGACAATTATACAAGTTTCGGCATGAGCGTCGCGGTAATTACCCTTCAGCACCAGGGCTTTCGAGTGGCCGAAGAAAAATATTTATGATATCGTAATTTCAATGCTGCAATCAAAGCTTTTTCTAAAACCGCTTCGGGATTACCCGAAGGACGAGGAGACCATAAACGCCAAGCTCTTGGTGAGGGCCGGATTCGTGGAGAAGCTTATGGCTGGGGTATATTCCTACCTGCCGCTTGGCTTGCGCGTCCTTAGAAAGATCGAACAGGTGGTGCGCGAAGAGATGGATGCGGTAGGTGGCGAAGAAGTGCTTATGCCAGTTTTGCACCCGAAGGCTAATTGGGTCCAAACCGGAGGATGGGACAAGATAGACGTGCTCTTTAAGCTCACGAGTCGTACCGAAAAAGAGTATGCGCTGGGCCAGAGCGAAGAGGAGATTGTAACGCCGCTTGTTATGAGCAGGGTGCATACCTATAAAGACTTGCCGCGCGCGGTATATCAGATTCACTGGAAGTTTCGCGACGAGCTTCGTTCAAAATCCGGACTTTTGCGCGGCCGCGAGTTTTTCATGAAAGACATGTATAGTTTTCACGAAAACCAGGAGGATTTCGAGCGATACTATGAAGTGGTCAAGGCGGCATATCTTAAAATTTTTTCACGCCTGGGACTTACCGCCAAGGTTACCGAGGCATCCGGCGGAAGTTTCAGCGAAAAAATCTCGTACGAGTTTATGGTGCTTACGGATGCCGGAGAAGACGATATTTTATATTGTGACGCGTGTGCGTTTTGCGTAAATACCGAAATCGCGAAAGAGGAAAAAACCGGAGCGAAATGCGCCAAATGCGGCAAGGGCACGCTTTTAAAAGCCCGAGCATCAGAGGTCGGGAATGTTTTTGATCTTGGCACGAAATATGGAAAGGACTTCGATCTGACATTTATCGATCGCGAGGGAAAGAAGAGCTATCCGGTTATGGGGTGCTATGGGATCGGAATCTCCCGTCTTTTCGGGGTGATCGTTGAGCGATCGCATGACGAGAAAGGTATCATTTGGCCGAGATCCGCCGCACCATTTCTCGTTCACCTTATCGAACTTTCCGGAGGGAATGGAAGCGAAATATATAAGAATTTACAAGCTGCCGGCGTTGAAGTACTGTATGACGAGAGAGATGTTTCCGCCGGAGAAAAATTCAGCGAAGCGGACCTTATCGGTATTCCATATCGAGTGGTTGTGAGCGAGAAAACAGGAGAGAGAGTGGAACTCAAAGAAAGAGGCAAAAAAGAATCCACGCTCATAACATACGAAGAGCTGTTGCAAAAGATTAGCGAATAAGATTATGGGATTTCAACAAAGACTTTTCAAAGACATCGGAATTGACCTTGGAACCGCAAACACGCTTATTTATGCGCGGTATGAAGGCGTGATTGTGAACGAACCTTCGGTTGCCGCCGTAAACAACAAAACGAATCAAATATTGGCGGTCGGAGAAAAGGCAAAAGGGATGCTTGAGCGAACCCCATCGCACGTGAGCGTTATAAGGCCGCTCTCAAACGGCGTGATATCTGATTTTGACATGACCCACGAAATGCTTTCTCAGTTTTTTAAGCGAATCGAACCGAGGCCGTTATTCGGCCTTCGGAGGGGCTTGCTCGGTATTCCGAATGACCTGACCGAGGTTGAGCGGAAATCGGTTGAGGATGCGGCAAAAACAGCAGGCTGTGGAAAAGTTTTTCTGGTGGAATCAACTGTTGCCGCGGCTCTTGGGGCGAACCTTCCCATTGAGACTCCGGTCGCGAGCTTAATCATCGATATTGGCGGAGGGACGACCGATGTGGCCGTTATCTCCTACGGTGGGATTGTGGTTTCAAAGACGCTTAAGGTTGCGGGAGACAAGCTAAACGAAGACATTATTCGATTTATGCGCGACGAATTTAAGCTTGCGATTGGAGAGCCGACCGCAGAGTTTGCAAAGATAGCCGTCGGGTCCGCGCTTCCCCTCGATGAACGTCTCGAAATTCCTGTCCGAGGACGCGACTACACGTCTGGGCTTCCGAGAGAAGTGCTCATTAAAAACACGCATGTTCGTGCGGCGTTTGCGAAGTCATTGCGTTCAATTCTAGACGCGATACACGAAGTTATCGAGCTGACCCCTCCGGAGCTTGCGGGAGACATGCTGAAACAGGGGATTTGGATTTCCGGTGGCGGAGCGCTGCTTCGCGGAATAGACGAGCTTATCGAGAAAGAAACATCGGTGAGGACCCAAGTCGTAGAAGACCCGCTTTCCTGCATGGTTCGCGGCTTAGGAAGGATGGTTGATAATTTTGAGCACTTCGAAGGTCTCTTGGATAATCCCCTGAGACCGAAAGAGATAAAGCTCTAAGAGGACTTGGATTGCGTGTTAGTTTTCGCGCATCGTAATACATGAAAAAAGAACTTATCACTTCTTTCGTCGCACTGCTTCTCTTCGTTGTAATTGCATCTTTCGGTTCCCCATTTTTTCTTCGCGCACGTTCTTTTTTAAGCTACGGGACGATAGCTTCAAATACTTTTATAGAAGAGGAAAGCGGAAAAGACAACGGGCAGTCTTCGCGAGACGCTCTTCGGGCTGAGGTTTACTCGCGATACCCATTTAACTTTAAGAACGAACTATTGATTTCCCGAGGTTTTGGGCAGGGGGTTTCAGTCGGGCAAGCGGTAGTCTATAAGGAGGCATTTGTCGGAGTCGTAAAAGAGGTTTTTGAAAACTCAGCCCTTGTTGAAACGCTATTCGATCCGACGTTTAAGCTTCCGGTGCGTGTCGGAGCCCTTGGGGTCGATGCTCTTCTTGTGGGAGGTGTGAATCCAGAAATTACGCTCATACCGGAGAATGCTTCTATTTCTCAAAAAGACATTGTTCGGTCGACAGGGGACATGGTTCCTTTCGGGACTGTTATCGGTTTGGTCGGAGAGATTTCGTCCGCAAAAGGAGAGACCTTTCGAAAATCTTCTCTCGTGGTTCTTCACCCCCTCTACGAGATACGGGAGGTCGTACTGCTTCCCCTCGTTAAGAAGAAATAGATGAAAAGATTCGCGAGACTGATTTCACTTTTCGCTTCTGTCGCGGTATTTGCCGTCGTCGAAATGAAGATTCGGCTATATTTCGGGTTGTCTCCCGATTTCTCCCTTCTTTTTTTGTTGGCAATTATTCCGCAGCTGTCTTTGCTGGAGGTCGTCCTCGTTACCGGATTTTCCGGTTTCTTTTTTCTCTTCTCGACCCCCCTTGAAACCTCTTGGATAGTTTTTATGCTTTTTCCGATTGCGGCGAGACTTTTCCGGAGACCAGGTCGGTCGTTCATGCTCGTAGTGTTGGCAGTATCGACGTTTGCATTTTACGCAATTACTGCGCCGCGGGAGGCATACTCTGAATTTCAAACACTTTTTCTGCTTGCCGGCATGAACTTTCTTTTCGGGATGTTTGTGATGTACGCGGGAGAGGCTATATGGGGAAGGCGAGACGCTTCGCTGTGGCTTGAAAGATAGTCTTGCCCGAAGGGCTTCTTTGGGGATAATGTATAGCAATGAGTGCCGCAAATCGTGATCTTGGTTTTGAAGATGCATTAAGCGAGGACTGGTCTCGTGATCTCGACGTGAAAGAAGTTCCCCTCGACAGAGCCCCCGCCATTTTTGTCGGTGGGCTGATTATATTTTTTGGACTGCTTATCGCCGGAAGAGTTTTTCTTTTGGGATATGCCGCCGACGGAATGTACGAGCGGAGGGCGTTTCGGAATCTAAACGCGGTAGAACACATTCCTGCCCCGCGCGGCGTGATCGAAGACAGATTCCATGTTCCGCTTGTGGAGAACAAGCCTTCGTTTTCTCTGGTTTTGCATGTGGGTCCTTTTTTGCGCGACGAGAGCATGCAACGGGAAACGGAGCGCGTACTTGCTGATATCGCGGGAATCACAAAAGCAGACTTTGATGATGCGCTAAACGAAGCGGAAGAGAGAGGGGGTATCGACTCTATCACTCTTGCGACTGACCTTGCGCAAGAGAAAACAATCAGACTGAAGGCACTTGACCTCCCGACGCTTTCGGTTGTTCAGGCAGCAGATCGGGAATACAAAGACCCGGCAGCATTTTCTTCGATTCTCGGATACGTTGGCTTCCCGACCAAAAAGGAGCTCCAGGACAAAGAAGACGCGATCACGAGCCAGGATCTTATCGGGAAGGCTGGGATCGAGGCTTTTTACGATGATTTTCTGCGAGGCGAAGCCGGTAGTCGAGTTAAAGCCAGAAACGCGAAAGGAGAGGTAGTCGCCCCCATGAAAGAAGCCTCTCCGCAGGTAGGGCAAACGCTTGCGCTTACGATTGATGCAGGATTTCAGTCGTATTTCGCACATCGCCTAAAGGCAGGCCTTGACAGCCTCGGGCGCATTTCGGGCGTTGGACTCGCAATCGATCCAAGGAGCGGCGAAGTGTTAGCTTTCATAAATCTTCCTTCGTATGATAACAACGTTCTTTCTCGCCCAGGACATCGCGAAGAAAAAAAAGAGATACTTACCGCATCTTCCAAACCTCTTTTTAATCGGGCTGTCGCGGGAGTATATAATCCGGGGTCAACGATTAAACCGATGGTTGCGGTTGCTGCCCTTGCGGAGAGGGTGATGAGTCCTGCAACGGAAATTTTTTCTCCTGGATACCTTGAGATACCGAATCCATATGCGCCCGATAAGCCGACCAGGTATGCGGATTGGCGATATCAGGGCAATGTAAATCTTGCCGCAGCGATAGCGCAATCATCAAATGTGTACTTCTATACCGTCGGCGGAGGAGCTGGTTCGCAAAAAGGGCTTGGTATCAAGCGCCTGCGAGAGTGGTGGGAGAAGTTTGGTCTTGGCGAGAAAACAGGAATTGATTTTCCAGGAGAGGCGGCTGGTTTTTTGCCCTCACCGGAATGGAAGGAAAAAACCACAAAGCATTCATGGCTTTTGGGGGATACCTACAACGTTTCAATCGGACAGGGAGATCTCTTGGTGACGCCCATACAGCTTTTAAGTTACGTTGGCGCGATTGCAAACGGAGGGAAGGTTTTTAGACCGATCCTGAAAAAAAGCGACTCAAGCCCTGAGGTAAGAAGGGACCTGTCTGCGTTTGCAGAGGAAATCGGAGAAGTTCAGATTGGAATGAGGAGGACAGTTACTTCTCCCCTTGGAACGGCGAGAGTTTTAAGTGATCTGCCGTTTCCGGTTGCAGGGAAAACCGGAAGTGCGCAGATAGAGAATAACAAAAAAGAAAACGCGTTCTTCGTCGGTTATGCACCATATGAAAACCCAGAAGTTGCAATCTTGATTCTTGTCGAAAATTCGAAACAAGGAAGCCTGAATGCTGTTCCTGTGGCAAAGGATGTATTCGCTTGGTACTACGAAAACCGCATTAAAAAATCTTGACACTTAGGCCTTGTTTGTGCTTCTATTTTCCTAGCACAACGGAAAAAAGAGGTGAAGAATTTGCCAAATCTTCCAAGCGAGATTTTGGTAAACAGGTTTTACTACTACCTCGGGAAGGACTCAGGGCTTATATTTAAACCTCGCTCAGTTCTGCGCAGAAGCATTGTGGGAGATCTTTTCTATTCCACGAGTCGGAGCGTGAGATTTGGAGTAATTACGAACGAAGTCGAGCTTTCCGGAGGCTTGGTTCCGAATGTAGTTGTCCGGGGGTTGCGGAGGGCTGCCTATGAGGATAGCGATCTGTTTTCGCAATTCGTCCGTGAGTTTTTTGGAGGAGAAGAAAGCCAGTTCATATAAACACCCAAAAGGTGTTTTTTTACGCCTTGTTTTGCCCTGAAGGATGAGCGATACTAAATACATGGCAGAGTTTCGAAAGGATCCGGTTTCGGGAGATTGGATCGTTGTTGCGCCAGAGAGGGCAGGACGCCCTCACGGATTTTCTGACGGAAAAAGCAGGCGAAGGCCAACGCCGAAAAAAACGTGCCCGTTTGAGGACCTCGAAAAGACGGGAAATTGGCCGCCAATCATTGCTTATCCGAACAGAGAAAGCTGGCGCGTGGTGCTTATTCCGAATAAATATCCGGCACTTCGACACAGCAATGTTTGCGTAAAGTCCATAAATCTTGGTCCCTACGAAACCATGCCGGGTATCGGATATCACGATCTCGTGGTCACGCGAGATCACGAAAATAATTTTTCAAGACTTTCGCTTAGCGAGGCTTTGCGAATATTCCTTATTTTCCAGGAGCGTTATCGCGGTATAAAAAAAGACAAGTGCCTTACTTATGTTTCGGCGTTCTCCAATTGGGGAGCAAGCGCCGGCGCGTCTCTCTACCATCCGCACTACCAACTACTCGCGCTTCCGATCGTACCGCCCGAGGTTTCGCATTCGCTAAGGGGATCTCATGAATATTTCACCAAGAAGCGAAGATGCGCGCATTGCGATATTATCAAGCACGAAAGGAAGGGAGGAAAAAGTATCATCGCAGAGAACAAGGACGCGATTGCGTTCGCGCCGTTTGCCTCAAGACATCCATACAAGATACGTATTTTCCCAAAGAAGCACTACGCTTTTTTTGAGGAGACTGACGAGAAACCGCTTCGCGCGGTTGCTGAACTGCTTCAGCGAGTATTGAAGAAAATCGAGAAGAACTTAAACGACCCAGACTATAATTTTTTCATCCACACAGCCCCCCTTAAAAATCAAAAAAGCCATTCGCATTACCACTGGCACGTTGAAGTGATTCCGAAGATGGCCCAAGAGGGAGGATTTGAGCTAGGTACCGGCGTTGATATTAATGTCGTTCCTCCCGAAGAACTCGCGCGCATCTTAAAATAGGTATGAGTATAGTGCTACCATATCGCCATATCGGATGGCGCAATATCTTTTTTGGAATGAGCTTCCTCCTCGTTATTCTCGGAATGGCCTGGGCTTATGCCTCTTTTCGTTCCACAGTGTCTCCGATCATTCTTCAATTCAACAACTATGATGGCATCACAAAAATTGGATCACTTATCGAGCTTGAGCTTTTTGGCGTTTTTGGTCTCGTCATGCTTTCGATAAACCTCCTCGTGGCGAATACTCTGGAGAAAAGAGCTTTGTTTCTTGCCAATCTTGCCGCCGTCTGGTCATTCTTTCTCGGCACCTTGCTTTTCCTCGGGTTTGCAGCTATTATTAGTGTCAATTAAGATAATCCCATGGCGACATTCGCAATCATTGAGACTGGCGGAAAGCAGTATCGTGTTTCACAGGGCTCGAAAATCAAGATTGAAAAACTTCCCGGCGAGCCTGGATCAGAGGTCATTTTTGAGAATGTTTTGCTTACCGCGAACGGAGACGCTGTGACGGTTGGAACGCCGCACGTTCCGGGCGTAAGGGTGGTAGGGAAAGTGCTTTCTCAAGGAAGAGCGAAGAAGAAGATAGTGTTCAAATATCATGCGAAAGCAAGATATCGAAAAAAGAAAGGACACAGGCAGCAATTTACCGAAGTCGAAATAGCACAAGTATAAACATGAGCCCCGAATGGGCTCATGTTTAATCTATGACGAATACCGATGCATTATCTGGAATAGCATTTCTTTTTTCCGGAAGCACG
The DNA here is from genome assembly GCA_038063755.1 of Patescibacteria group bacterium. Lineage (GTDB taxonomy): Bacteria > Patescibacteriota > Minisyncoccia > UBA6257 > 2-01-FULL-56-20 > JBBTUL01. The sequence goes on along the minus strand of JBBTUL010000001.1, from coordinate 2,771 downwards.
TAAAAAATATTTTTTTCTGTTTGTTCTTCCTTGCGAAACGTGTCAGTCATAAACATAATCGGCTGGGATGGCATGGGGATCCCATTCACCAGAACCCCGCCCGCTTCGACGACGACATACTTAGGAACCTCTCTTGGAAGTGAATTTAATTTTCGGGCGATGGCGGTGTAGTTTGCCGCAAAGGCGTTTTGGACCTCGGGATTCTTTCCCCACACGATGAAGTAGCTAACATATGCATTCGCAAGGATAAGCGCGGCAAAAAAGGAGATGATTCGACGAGACCAAAGTTCTTTCGATGGTTCTTTTACTTTCGAGAGGAAGAGATCAAAGAGAGCGTTGCCCCCGAGCGCCGAAAAGAACATTACCGGCGGCAACATGAGTATTGCTCGAAGCGCATGGGGAAGTCCTTCGTTCGATATGATGACAGGGAGCATTGCGAGTCCGAACCAAGAGAGCAGGATGCCAACGGGAAGCACTTGGCCGGCACTCCAAGAAGATTTCTTAAAAAATTTCTTTATAGCAAGAACAATTCCGGCAAGGAAGAGCAGCCCGACTGGCAGGTAAAGTTCGGGTTTTCCGGAGATGTTGTGGCGCCAATTATAGTCTCCAATAACATTAAACATGCCAAGAGTTTTTGCGATGTTTAATCCGAGCCCTGCAAGCGGGGATGTGGATGAGAATACTGACACTTGCGATGTTCGTCCGAAGAAGTCTCCTGGATTTTCCAAGAAATACATTCCGAGAGGAGCGAAAACTATAAGCGCGGCGACTATAAAGAGCGCCGTCTTTTTCAGAGTTTCTACGCGACGATTTTTTTCAAAAACGAGAAAGTAAGCTGTCACAAGCACGATAAGCGCCGGCATAACTCGATAGGCGATATATGAATGGAGTCCTAGTCCGAAGACAGCGCCCGCAAGAATGGCGAGAATTGATGCGGGGCGTGTTCTGTCCTGCCGCAGTGCTCTGATAAAAAAGTAGAGTCCCCACACAGCGAATGCCGGAGCCATGATCGCTCTAAAGCCGATACGCGAAAAATTTATATGCAAAAAGTTTGTCGCAAGCAGGAAGGATGCGAGGAGGCCGATGCGTTTTGAAAAAAGCTCTTTTCCAAGAAAATACATTCCAAGAACGGTCAAAATGCCGAAGAGCGAACTTACTGATCTCAAGACCCAGGGCTCTCGAACGCCGCTCCATTTTACAAGGAGCGCTTGAAGGTTGATGAAAAGACCTTCCCGTCCGTTATTTTCTGGATAGAAGACCTTGAAGTCTCCCGTATGAATCGCCGTAAGTCCATTCGATCCATTCATTGCTTCATCGGGATAGAGGCCGGGCGGAAGAGTTTTCAGATGGTAGGTGCGAAAGAAGACTGCTATAATGAGGACGGTGAAGATTGGAATATATTTTTTCCACATACACTTAGTATAACGTAATTCGTATTTTTTTATGCCAGATCAAGTACCACAATTTGAGCACGCTGCGCTTGAGGCGGACATGAACCGTCTTGCGGCTGAAATTGCGGGACATCGAGAAAATCCCGAAATAAGGGCGTCGAGCGAGCAAGATCTTTTAAGACTTGCGATTCGGGCGGTTGCCCAAGCACCCATCCAGACCATTCCTCGAGACGATTCACAGAAGAGCCAGATTCCCGCGTATGCTACGAGCGCTTCTTCTGAGGTGAAGCTTGAAATAGAGTACCTGGTTGATCTCGCAATCCATCAAGGGATCGGAAAGGCAAACGAGATGGCGATGAAGTCGAATCCTTTCGTGCTCGATGCTTTCCACGATGCCCTCGCCGGAAAATTGTACCCGGAGTTTCAGAAGCGTGGTGTTTTGAAATAAAACGATCATGGTGTACCCGCTTATTGTTGGAACAATCGTCGGGATTATACTTTGCGCCGGACTTTATGTTTCCGTGCGCTTCCTGAATCGTAGGCGAGTCGCGTCGTCCTTTGGTCTCTCGCTTTTGCTTGTGAAGATTCCTCGTGACACGAAGGAGGGTTCGCAAGGAAAGGAAGATATAAAGTCCCAAATCGGAAAATTCGAACAGCTTCTTGCGAGCCTTGCTTCGATACATGACCCGTTTGTCCTTGAGGTTGCCGTTCCTCACGTCGGCGAGGAGATACATTTCTATATCGCGATTCCTAAAAAATGGAGCGAGGTTGCATCAAAACAGATCCAGGGACTTTGGAACGGCGCTTCCGTCGAGGGAATGAGCGACGACTATTCGATTTTTAATGCGCAGGGTACATCTGTCGCCGCATACGTGAAGCAGAAGGAGCGATACATACTGCCGGTTCGAACGTATCAAGAGTTTGATGCAGACTCGTTCGGCGCGATTCTTGGAAGCTTTGCGAAGGTAAACGAAGTAGGAGAGGGTGCCGCTCTGCAGCTTGTTATACGTCCAGCATCCAAAAAGGTTAAAGAAGAGGTGAGGAAGACGATCAATCTTTTGAAGCGGGGGACGTCACTCAAAGAAATTCTCTCCACTTCGCTCCTCGATACGGTGAAATCATTTGCAAGCGTCGGAGAGAAAGGAAAAGAGAAGGAGGAGAAGGTTGTCGACGAACAAGCCGTGAAGGCTCTTGAAGAGAAGAACGCGAAACCACTTTTCGAGGTAAATGTGCGTCTTCTTGCATCCGCGGGCTCTCCTTTTCAAGCGAATGATCTTCTCGAAGGCTTGGCGGCCGGGCTTGAGCAATTCAGCGCTCCGGAAAGGAACTCGCTTGTTGTTATAAAGCCACGGCAAGCAAGCAAGCTTATTTATCAATTCA